>QWII01000042.1 GCA_021405325.1 Caldilinea sp. CFX5
GAGTCCGTGACTCGCCCCGTGCTATTGCAAGTGACGGGCCGACAAGGTTAATGATCGATCAACGCGCGACAATGGTAAACCCATTGCCCCGATCGGGTATAATGAGCAAATCATTTACTCACCAAACAACGATAAGGAAGAAGAACAATGCACCACCCCACCGATTTGCGCCACCTGCGGGCAGCCGTTTTTGACATGGACGGCCTGATGGTTGACACCGAGTCAATCTACCAGGCGGCCTGGCGCGACGCCATCCAACAACTGGGCTACACCATCTCCGAAGCAGCGCTGCGCGCCACTACCGGACGCCGCATGGCCGATTGTTATGCCATTCTGCGCGGCGCGGTCGATGACACCTTTCCCATGCCCGCCTTTCTCGACCTCTGGCCCCGCCTGTGGCATGACCATGTCAACACCCACGGCATCAACCAGAAACCGGGACTGACCGCGCTGCTCGATCTACTTGACGCCCACCAGATCCCCAAAGCGGTCGCCACCTCCAGCGAACAGGCCGAGGCGCTCTTTACCCTGGAAAAAGCTAACCTCCTCCACCGCTTTTCGATCATCGTTTCCGGCGACCAAATTGTCAACGGCAAACCGGCGCCCGACATTTTTCTATGCGCCGCCGAACGACTCAACATCGCGCCGGAGCGCTGTATGGCCTTTGAAGATTCGGAAGCCGGGGTGATGGCGGCCTCCAGCGCCGGCATGGTGACCATTATGGTGCCGGAGATTGAACCGGTCGCGGAGGTCGTTGGGCGGGCCTACCGCGTCTACGATTCGCTACACGAAGCAAAAGAGTTGATACAAAAACAGTGGTTGCCCACCGCCACCGCATAAAGTAACTACCAAGCCTCTGGCTGCCCACCGGTGAAAAGCAGCCAAAGGTTGTATTCCCTTTTTCAGGTTATGTGGTATACTAAACAAAGGATAACAAACTCAGCCACCGAATAACAACCACGTCACTGAGAGTTGATGAACAAGCGGTAATTGTCCTAGTTTTTATGACAACAAGGAAAACACACATGAGCGCAAGATCACCTGTGATCGATGCTCCCGTCAGCCGGGAAAGACGGCCAGGAACGGTCAACGGTCAACATCTGGCAGAATGGTTGTTCGACCCGCTGGAAGCGCAGACGCGGCCACGCGGCCCCTATACATTGGAAAACGCTGATCCCTATCTGGATCAGGAGGCCGTGGAACTCTACAATGGTTGGTTGGTGTGGCAGGAAATGACCGATTTCAAAGAGCGTACTGTCATTGGTACGATTCATAGCATGTTGGATTTGTCGGCGCGCAAGCTGGGGTGGGGGCAAGCTGTGCCGGATCAGGCGGAGTGTCTATTGCGCAACGGCGATGTGATCAAGCCGGATGCCTGTTTGATCTCGTGGCAACGCCTGAAAACAGCCGCTATCCCGCAAGGCCCGAATAACCGGATTCTCCTCTTGATCTGCCCGGAATTGGTGATTGAGTCGCGTTCACCATCAAACCGGCGACGCCAGGAAGCGCGCAAGCGCGCCCAATACTTTGCCCACGGCGCCGAGCTTGTTTGGGATGTCGATGAGAAGAATGAGGTCATCTACGTCTACCAGGCAGCCAAACCAGCCACACCTATGCGCTATGGCAACGCTGACGAAATCACTTGCTCCCTCTTGCCGGGCTGGCGGCGCCGGGTTGTTGATATCTTTGCCGACCGCGCCTCCGCCGAAGCTGTGGCTGGGGAAGTAGCGGATGCGTGGCGCAGGGAAGGCATCGAGATCGGCGAAGCCAGGGGCATCGAGATCGGCGAAGCCAGGGGCGTTCGCCAGGGGCTGCTGGCGGCATTAGAACTGGGACTGGAATTGAAATTTGGCCCTGACGGTCGCCAATGGCTGCCGACGCTACGGCAGGAGCAGGATGTGACGCGTTTACAAAAACTATACGCAGCCATCAAGAGCGCACAGACGCTTGACGAGTTACAAGCGCTTTACCGACAAGCGCCATGAACCGTAACGAACTCTATCGCTATAATCAACGGGCGTGGAATCGCGCGGTGGCCGAGGGCAGCGAATGGACGATTCCCATTACCGCTGAACAGGTGGCGGCGGCGCGACGCGGTGAATGGCAGATTACCCTGACAACGCGCAAAGCTGTCCCGCGCGCCTGGTTTCCACCATTAGTGGGCGCCCAGGTATTGGGGCTGGCGGCGTCCGGTGGGCAACAAGGGCCGCTGCTCGCCGCTGCCGGCGCTCAGGTTACCATCCTGGATGCCTCACCGCAACAGTTGGCTCAAGATCGCTACGTCGCCCGGCGGGATGGGTTGACGCTCACCACCGTCGAAGGGGACATGGCCGACCTCGCCCGCTTTGCTGATGGCAGTTTTGACCTGATTGTCCACCCCTGCTCGAATCTCTTTGTACCGGATGTGTTGGTGGTCTGGTGCGAGTGCTATCGCGTCCTCAAGCCGGGAGGCGTCCTGCTGGCCGGCTTCTGCAACCCCGCCAGCTATATCTTTGACCAGCGCCTGGCCGACGAGGGCGTCCTCCAGGTGCGCCATCGCCTGCCCTACTCCGATCTTACCAGCTTGACCGCGGCCGAACGACAAGCGTATATTGCCGACGAACAGCCGCTCGAATTTGGTCACACCCTGGAAGATCAAATCGGCGGCCAATTGGCCGCCGGTTTTGTCCTGACTGGATTTTACGAAGATTCCTGGCCGGGGCGGCCGCTGGATGAGTATATGCCCACCTTCATTGCCACACGAGCACTGAGGCAATAATGGACTGGGGAGATAAAGAGACTGAGGGATTGGGTCAAAGAATCTCTTTATCTCTCAATCTCTTTATCTCTACTTCACCGCCACCGGCTCCGCCAAACCGACCAGCGCAAGCTGCCCCTGGCGAGCATAATCAATGGCTTCCCCCAGGATGCGAGCCGCCTCTTGCGGGGCGTGGAAACCCATCGAATTTTCGGCGGCGATATAGTCGAGACGCCACTGGGCCTTGCGTTGTAAGTCACGCGCCGGGGCCAGTTGTTCATCGGTGCCGCCATCGGCTTGCGCCTTCTGAATATCAGTGATGAGGGCGACCACGGCATCTTCAGCGCGGGACATGAGAGCGACGGTGCGGCTTTGGATGGTCAGCACCCGTCGTTCCATCTCCTCTTCCGAGAAGTTGTGACAGGTCTGGCAGGAGGTGTTGATGTTCAAGAGCGGGCTGCGCACATGGTGGCTGCTCACCTTGACCGCGCCGACCCGTTCATAGGGCATGTGACAATCGGCGCAGGAGACGCCGCTGGCAGCGTGGACGCCCTGGCTCCACAGTTCAAATTCCGGGTGTTGCGCCTTGAGCACCGGTGCGCCGCTGTCTTTGTGCGCCCAATCCTTAAAGCCGATTTCGTCGAAATATTGCTCGGCCCCTTCCATGGTCAGGCCGTTCTGCCAGGGGTAGACAATCAGCTTCTCGTCACCCCGGAAATGATACTCGACATGGCACTGGGCGCAGACGAAGGAGCGCATCTCCTGGCGCGAGGCCATGGTGTTGGGATCATAGTCGCCCTCTTTGCCCAATTGTCGCCAGCGTTCAACACTGGGCAACATGGAGACGGGCGCGTCGGACTGGGCCAGCGCTTTGATGCCATTGAGGAAAGCGGGGCGGGTAATGCGCAGTTGCATCGATTCCGGATCATGACAGTCATTACAGGTGATGGGGTGGTCAACCAGGGTAGTAGCGACGCTGTAGGGCATGGCGTTGACAATCTCAAAACCACGCATGATCGCCTCTTCCCAGTGCGCCGGGTCCGTCGAAACGCCGGCCTCGACCCCCTTGGCATAGTAAGCGGGCAGCACCGACGAATGGCAATGGAGACAGGCGCCCGGCTGCTTGAGTTGCTTCACCCGCTCGGTCTCACGTTGGTCGATCAGCATGTAGGCATGGCCGCGTTCCTCGCGATAGTCGATGCCGAAGCCATAGCCCTTAAAGATCGTGCGCCAGCGGGTGTCATCATCCAGCTTTTGAAAATCTTCACTGCCGCCATAGCGCGTCCGTTCAATATCGACCGTGCGTTGATAGCTATCGTATTGGCGTGGGTAATTTTTGCCCCATTCCGCCGGATCGTAGGTTTCCTGGGTTAGTTGAACGACCTGAAAGACCTCCTGTTTCGCCTCCTCTTGGCGTTGATTAATGTTTTGTAACAAGAAGACCACACCAATCGTCGCGGCGGCCACCACCACAATCGTCAGTGCATATAAGAACGCTACTCCCCGTTTCATTACTGCCTCCACCTGTTTCTGATGCCCCCGCTCAATGGCAAAGGGGTGAATAACCATCGACTACTACTGTTTGAACTTTTTTATTGACTAGGGCCGTGCCCGACATCTTTATGACATTTCACACAATCGACCACTTGTTGCTCATCACCGGCATGGTTCAGCAATTCATCGACCAAGCCGCCGTGACAGCCGACACAATTCTCTTGCAGAATCAGCTTATTTTTGGGTTTGATGCGAATCGGCTCATGGAAATCTTGCAGGGTAAAGCCCTTGGAATGCCAGAAGCCATTCTCCATTTTGGATAAATATTTTGGAATCAATTCATGGGGGGTGTGGCAATCGTTACAGGTCGCCACAGCATGGTGACTGGACTTTTGCCAGCCGTCATACTGGTCGCGCATAATGTGACAGTTGACACACGCTTTGGGGTCGTTGGAAAGATAGGCGGCGCCTTCGGCATAGTAGAAGGTAAAGCCAGCCAACCCAAAAAAGACGCCCAACCCCAGACAGAGCGTCAATGGTAAGGCAAGCATTCGCCAGGATCGTTGCATAAATACGTTTACTCCTCCCTATCGGAAGCTTTGTTTTGATTTTCAGCACGCCACATCATGGTGGTCACACTATAACCGGTTTTCTTGCTTATTCCTCTAGACAGGCAGTTAGTTCTACCCTGGTCATGTGGCTAGGTTGCCGGCGGCATACTCATGACCCTGCTGTGCCAATCGCAAGTTAGGATTGCTCTTCGGGCGCGACTGCGGCTGCACGCATGGCCGTTATCGTATTCGCGAGAAAGAGCAACAGCACCAGCGCATTGAGCAAGCCGCCCCACAGTCGCCCCGGTTGCCAAAGCAGCAGATCACCGGCTATTCGCAACACCAAGGTGACATGGAGCAACAGCAAATGGCTGTAGAAGCGCGGCGAATAGCGCAGCGGGCGTTGTAAGACCGCCGGAAAGACAATCGGCGCATGGGCAAAGATCATGGTGAAGACAAAGCCCAAAAAAACAGCATGGAGCAGGGCATCATAATAAGGCCCGGCCAGATAACCGCCATAGACGATTGCCAACCCGCCACCGATACCCAACCAGAGATAGCCCGATAAGAGCGCCAGCGCCATAAAGCGCGCCTGACCGCCGGCCTTGATCCGCCGCCGCGCAATATCGTAGAAGAGCAGCCACGCCGCCAGCGCGATCATACCGACGCCAGCCAGACGAACGCCGGCCACAAACCAAAGGAGTGACAGCAATAATCCACCAACAAAGAGCGCAACCGTTCCACTAAAGAGCAGGATCGCGCGTGTAGACAGTCGCAAAAAGCGGCTCAACTCCAACCGTTCACCGGCAATGGTCAGGATTAGAAAGCCGGCCCACCAGAAGACCACCTGGCCAATCAGAAGCCCGCTTCCCCAGAGGAAATTACCCACCAGCCAGAGAATTACCCCCAGGGCGATCACCCCCGCATCCAGCGACGGATGAATCGCAAAAATCTGCGCCATAATGGCCAGCAACACCAGCCCGCCGGCCACGATCAACCAGAGACCGGTCGCGCCCCCTCCGGTCAGGAGGGCAAACGCGCCGAGCAAGGTTAACAACGGCGCTAGGTAGGCCCAGCGCTTTTGCAGGGCGATAGCCCGCTCCAGGCCAATCAAGGCGCCGAGAAAGCCGTTGATCATCAGCGGCCCATGCGCCATCGGCAAGGTGGGCAAGGGCGTCGGCCAGGACCAGCCCAGGCGGAGCAACCCCGCCCAAAGCGCAGCCAGCAATAACGCCAGCCCCGCTGCCAACAAAGGCAGACGGTACAAACCAACCCTACTTTGCCGTTTTTGTTGTTGCGGCCAGGGTATCGTTGCCATCATTCCCTCTTTCTGTGACCGAGGCGCCTTACGCTTTCGCCATTGTCAACAACATCAAGACTGGTTCTTCATGGGCGCGGATGCTATGCGGCAACTTCGGCGGCATCTGCACCCAGGCGCCTGGTCCCACTTCAAACTGATCTTCACCCAGCGTGAGGGTCGCCCGCCCGGTCAAGAATTGTAACGTTGCAACCATCGGCGTCGAGTGTTCGGAAAGCTCCTGGCCGGCAGCAAAACCAAAGAGAATCACGCGTACCGTCGGCGTCTGCGACAGGGTGCGGCTCACAATGCTGTCCACCGGCACGGTCGCCAACGCCTCCCGCAGATCGGCAATCAATTGATAGTCATTCATACATTTATCCTTCTTTCTTATTCTTTAAGCCATTGTCAGTATAGCAAGCTCGATTGCCGCGCGCTGCGACTAAAGTCTCATCCCCAATACACCTATCTATGTCCTTGATATATAGCCGCTGTATATAACGGCATATCAACCAAAGGCTCTTTTTGCTTCATACTGCAACACAATCACCCCAAAGCATGAGATAACAGCCGACCACAGAGTAGTAGGCTCACCAGGAAAGGATAGAGTATGGCTGACACACGCAGAAGCACTGGAAGCGAACAATACCGGGACGCCGAATCACAAGAGCGGGTTGAGGTCTTTGATGTCGCCACCGGTGGCATCCGCGAACATGAGACAACCACAAGTAGCGACCAACACAGCGACAACGGCATGAGTCCACACGGCGACACGGGCTTGGGCAATGCCGATTTGCGTAATGCCCGCGTCGTCACCAGCGATGCCGAGCCGACCCGCTTTCGCACGACCGACCTGCGGGAGACCGAGTTGAACACAACGACTGCCGCCAACCGCACTGACAGCGGCGCCGCTGGTCAAGGCACCAACTGGGGCACCATCCTCATGGTGATCGCCATCATCCTGGTGGTCATCCTGTTGGGTTCCTGGCTTTTCTAAGGCGCTTGCAAACAATAACATCCCCCTGTAGGGGATTTGTTTCTTTGGAATAGCCTAAAGGGAATTTTGTTCGTTGGCCGGCGCGGTGGTTTCGCGCCCAAGGGGCGCCCGCTCTATCACTGCGCCGGCCAACGAACAAACGCTATGCAAACGAGGAGGCGACGGTGGATCAGTCAGCAGAGCAAGTGATTGTCATCGATCAGGACGGGGTGCGCGGCACGATGGCCGCGCACGCCCTGCAACACCGTGACCAGCAAGAAGTGCTGATCACCTACAATGGCGACCGTCACGTCCGGGCGCCGATGACGATGTTGCAGCGCGAAGCGGACGGCTCGTACTCCTTGCCCTTACGGTTGAGTACGCTCGAAGCCAATGCCCGCCGCCTGAAAACGGGTGAAGCGACCGTCATTCCCGTTGTCGAAGAAGAGGCGCACATTGAAAAGCGGTTGGTAGAGCGCAATCGCACCCGTATTACCAAACAAGTTCATACCGAAGAAGAGAATATTGACACCCCCCTCCGTCAGGAGCGCGTCCAGGTGGAACGGGTGCCGGTGGAGCGGATTATCGACAGCCCCGTCACCAACCATTACGACGGCGATACGCTCGTCATTCCGGTTATGGAAGAGGTGCTGATCATTGAAAAAAAGCTCCTCCTCAAAGAGGAAGTACGCGTGACCAAATATGTCGGAGAAACCGAGCACCAAGAAACCGTCACCCTGCGCAAAGAAGCGGTGACGGTAGAGCGGACACCAAGTTCATAGTTCAGATTGGAGAAACCAACATGGCAAAGACAGCAGTAGCACTCTACGACAGCAAGAATGAAGCCCAACTGGTGAAAGACGAATTGACCAATGCAGGCTTCAGCCGCAGCAGCATTCGCATGATGGACAGCGGCGACAGCGATGCGATTGACACGCTGACCAACGCCGGTCTGCCCCGCAACGACGCTGACGCCTACTTCGAGGGCATGCGCCGCGGCGGTCATCTGGTGATGATCACCACCGACGATGATCAGATCGATCTGGTGGTAGACATTATGGACCGCTACAACTCAGTCAACATCCAGGAGCGCGCGGAGATGTGGCGGAGCGAAGGCTGGGGTTCACAGAGCGGCCAGAGCACTATGCAGAGCGGGATGCAGGAGACCACCGGCCGGCAGTCCGCCATTAGCGGCAATCAGGGTCGCACCGGCGCCATCCACGACGATCAGGATCAGGTCGCCATTCCCGTTGTCGAGGAAGAGTTGCAGGTCGGCAAGCGCCAGGTGCAAAAGGGTGGCATTCGCGTCCATACCCATGTGGAAGAGAAGCCGGTCGAAGAGAGCGTGACGGTGCGTGACGAACATATCAATGTGCAACGCCGCCCGGTCAACCGCACTGTCCAGCCTGGTGATCTGGAAGAGATCCAAGAAGGCACCTTTGAAATCAGCGAAATGGACGAAGAGGTGGTGGTTGACAAGCAGGCGCGTGTGGTGGAAGAAGTGGTCGTGGGCAAAGAGGTGGAAGAACGGCAGGAACGGGTACGCGACACGGTGCGCCGCACCGATGTGGATGTGGAACCGATCGACGGCCGCACCACCAGCAACAACACGGGTAACATCGATTCTTCCTATACCACCGGTTTCCGCAACCACTACAACACCAATTTTGCCGGCAGCGGCAGGGGCTATGAAGCCTACGAACCGGCCTATCAATATGGCTACAACTTGCGCAACAACAGCAAGATCAAGGGGCGCAGTTGGGCCGATGTCGAAGCCCAGGCGCGCACCGATTGGGAACGCAACCACAAAGGCACTTGGGAAAATTTCAAAGATGCCATCCGCCACGGCTGGGAAAGCATGAAGCGCTAAAGGGCCGTAAAAGAATACGTTGCTGCTCGGTGCGAATCCGTGACTCGCCCAGATTGGCTGCGAGTCACGGACTCGCACCGAGCAGGGTATGATATACTTTTGCGCTTCTCCTAATGAATTTTCAATTTCAGAAACGCCTCGACCGTTCTACGCACGACAGCTACATCCACACCCGCTAAATCACGTTTTTATCCATAAATCATCGCTGTGTTTCAGCGCACAGTAAAGCTATGCCCTGCTTAACCCACAAACGGCGATAAAGCTGCTACACTCACCGTAGAGGCATCCGCTTGCCGGCGCCCCGCTGATTTTTGGGGGAACAACGGGCGACCGCAAGGGTCTGTTGCCTTCTAGGCGTCCACGGCTTTGTCGTATCTTCGTCACGCGCGATACGTCAATAATAGTAGTACATCCGTGCGCCTTGTCTACCTCATCATTCCCGGCGCTATGCACCACAGTTGCATCATCGTCAATCCAGTTCGTGAAGGAGGTTTGTTACCCACCTGCTCCCACATCCCGATCGCATATCGTCAAGGTTGTTCGCCGTTGTTCGCGTTGAGTCTTCACCGGTTTTCGACTTTGTGGTTGCCCGCCTACCCCCCAATCCTGTTAACCACGCCTAAGCTTTTGCATGGGAGGCTCCATATGCTACCAAAAAAAGAGGCAGTTCCTTCGTTTCTACGGCCACGTCGTTTGCTCGTCCCCAGCGTACTCTTGCTGGCGACACTGTTCCTACTGCACTTTAGTACGCCAGTGGCAGCCCAAACCGCCGTCACCATTCCCCAGGCGCAAAGCACCCCCACTATTGATGGCGTTTGTAGTGCGGCCAGCGGCGAGTATGGCGACGCCTTCTCCGCCACCTTCGCCGATGCCTTTAACACCACCGGCACGATCTTTCTCAAACATGACGCCACCTATCTCTATGTTTGTCTACGCGGCGCCAGTTCCGTCAATTCGGCCGCCGGCCCCTTTGCCGGCGTCTATCTGGACACCGATAACGGCAAAGAAAGCGCGGCGGAAACTGATGATCTAAGCCTGCGCGTCGGCATCCAGACCAACACCACCAGCGCCCACCGGGGCAACGGCAGCGGCGGCTATACGGCCGACCCGACCATCACCGACTGGGATGCTAAGGCCACCACCGGCAACGCCGACCAGGCCGAATGGCGCATCCCACTGTCACTCGTCAGCCAACAGTGCGGCAACGCCTTTGGCCTGACCATCTCCCATGAAGCGGTGAGCGGCGACCTCGTTCCTTACTCCTGGCCCAACAACGTCACCCTGAGCGCGCCCAAAAGCTGGCAGGAAGTGACGCTGGCCAACCCGGCCTGTAGCGCCGACCTGAGTGTCACCAAGGTCGATTCCGCCGATCCTGTATCGCTAGGACAAAGCTTTGCCTATACCATCGAAGTGAAAAATCTGGGCAAAAGCGCTGCCCAAGGCGTCAAAGTCACCGACACCCTGCCGGCCGGCGTCACCTATCTTGGCTTTAGCGCACCCAGCGGCGTCACCTGTAGTGCAGCCGCCAACGTGGTCAGTTGCGATCTGGGCGCGGTACCCAATGGCGGCACGGTCGTGATTGTCTTGCAAGTGCAAGCAACCGCAGCCGGTCTCCAGACCAACAAGGTCAACGTCACGCAAAGTACACCGGACGACCCCAATCCGCGCAACAATGATGACAGCGAAGAGACCACCGTGCGCGGCCTGAGCGGCAAGATCGCCTATGTCTTCCGCGGTGATACGGCCACGGCGGCCGACTTCAAAGGTTTACTAGAAAGCCGCGGCTTTACCGTGCAGATCGTCCGCTGCCAGGCCGTGATGACAACCGATTTCACCCAGTTCGATGCGATCCTCATTGCCGACGATACCGGTCGCTTGAGCCTTTGGTGCGCGGCGGCCGCCGGCGCCAACCATATTGCCGCTGCCCACAAACCGACCGTTGGCCTGGGCGAGGGTGGTTATGCCTTCTTCGGGCAACTGGGCAAGCCGCTCGGTTGGCCCAATGGCTGGCATGGCCCGTTGGATCGGGTCAAGCCGGATAACGTTGGCTTGAGCTACTGGCATCTGCCCACCGACTTTGGCGCCCCGCCCCCCGACCCGGTCGCGCTCTACAGCGCGCCCAGCAATGAAGTGGGCATCTATCTGCCCGGCGTCAGCGGCGTGCTGGCGCATGGGCTGGAACCGGCAGCCACCGACCACGCTCCCCTGGTCAGCGAACGGGCCGATTGTAACCAACTCTGGGGCTTCTCTGATGGGCCAACCGGGATGACGGGGCAGGGCAAGGATCTCTTTGTCAATGCCGTGGTCTATGCCTTGGGTCGCCGCTGCCAGACGCCGCCGCCGACACCGGAAAATTGTATCCAACTGGTCAAAGAGGCCACCCCGCCCAGCGGCGCCCCCGTGCGCGTCGGCGATGTGATCACCTACAAGTTGACCTACACCGTGCAGAATAACCCGGCCTGCGCCGCCACGCAAGCACTCTTGGAAGACCCAATCCCGGTTCACACGCTCTTTGTCCCCGGCAGCGCCACCGATGGCATTGCGCCGGGCGTCGACGGCGTGCTGCGCTGGAACCTGGGTAATCTGGCCCCCGGCGCCACCGGTTCCAAGCAGTTCAAGGTCTATGTGACTGATGCCCAGTGCAACAACCAACGCCGGGTCAACAACCAGGCGCGTCTGATCAGCACGTTGGGCGTTGTCGTCAGCAATCTCGTCACCCATCCGGTCGATTGTCCGCCGGTTGTCCCGGCCGGCACCCAGCCACCCTACGCCGAGGATGAGATTCAGATCTATCCTTATCCGTTGGTGGCCGGCCGCCAGACCGAGGTGAGCGTGCGCATTCGCAACCTGATCAGCGTGACGCAACAGGTGACGGTGAGCTTTGAAACCAGCCCCAACAACTTTGGCATCGGCATCAACTTTAGCGCCTTCCCTATCCCCGGCAACCCGCGCGTGGTGACGCTGCCCCCCTTTGGCATGGTTGAAGTCAAATGGCAGTGGACGCCAACCGTCTCCGGTCACTTTTGTGTGCGCGTGCGCATTCAGGGCGCCGGCCGCGAGCCGATCTTCACCTATCGCAACCTGGATGTGATGGAGAATTTGCAGCCGGGTGTTGAGGATACGCTGCCCTTTGCCGTGGGCAACCCGACGGCGGCGCCGGCCAATATCCGGCTGGTGGTTGATAATACCTGTCCCGGCTGGCAGGCGTGGGTCAATCCGGTTCAGCGCGACCAACCGCTGATCCTCGACAACATGGCGCCGGGGGAGGTGCGCACAGCAACGCTCCATGTCATCCCGCCCACGGATCGACCGCTGGGTACGGCCTGTCACATTGATGTCCAGGGCTGGATCGGCGACCAGTTGATCGGCGGCATCCGCAAGCTCGATGTGCCGCCGGTGCATCTGCCGCCGTCGAACCCGCCGTGGATGGAGAAGGAGATCAGCCTTGTCCCCGACCCATTGGCGGTCGGTCAACCGGGCCAGATCTGTGTCGAGTTGCAGAACCCCATGCCTTTCGCACGAGTCGTCAGTGTGGACTTTGCCGTGGCAGATTTTGGCGCCGGCATTGGCTTTACGCCGGTGGGTGCGCTCAACAACATCGCGCTGCCCGCCAACAGCATCGCCAAATATTGCGTTCCCTGGACGCCGACGCCCAGCAACAACGTTCACCGCTGTATCCAGGTGACGCTGCGCCAGGCCAACTTCCGGGATCAACGCAGCCAGCGCAACATCGACCTGGTGCGCCGCCCGGTGATCAGCCTGGCCGAGTTGCTAAACGTGGAAATCCCCTTCACCATCGGCAACACGGCGCGCTTTAGTCGCACGCTGGAGATCCGGCCTGAGCTGATCGGCCTGCCGCCGGTCCTCAAGCCCAAGATTCTCCCCGACCCGCCGCCCTTCCTGGCCGCCGGCGCACAGCAGCAGTTCAAGCTGACCTTTGTGCCGGTGAATGCTACGGCGGCTGCGGTGGAGGCCAGCGCCGTCACCGCCGATCCGCTGACCGGCTACGGCGATGTGGCCCGTGTGGAGATGGGTCTCTACCTGGATGATGAACAGGTGGGCGGGTTTAGTGTGGAATTTGTGACGAGTCAGCAACAGGTCTATCTGCCACTGATCCAGAAGTAAGCGGATAACCAGATGAGTTGTAACAACTAATCTCGTGCGTAACCGGTTCGTGACCGGCGATCCTATCGCCGGTCACGAACTAGCGCCGATCACAGATTGGCGACAAACAGGCAGACTGAATCGATCCACGGCTTGTTCGTCTAGCCGGTGGTGACAAAGATCGGCTCAACCCGTACACCTGTCGCAGGGTCTTGATAAGGCGCTTCGTACTTCTGGCGGTTCTGTTCATCTACCGCTTCGACAAAGAGCAGCAGGGAAATGGTCGCCAGCCCCAACTGGCGACCATAGTCGGCGGCTTGGCGGAGGGAACGTTGATACTCCATCTGGTCGGCAAAGCTCTTGACCTCGATGCCATACGGTTGGCCGGCATATTGCACCAAGAGATCAAGCTTGCCATTGCCGGTGGGAAACTCCGGGGTCACACGACCGCCGTAGTTTTCTAAAAAGCGGCTGAGATACATAAAGAGGTTAAAATGATAGACCGCTTCAAAGATGCGCAGATCTGTCGAACGGCGCGGTGCGTCCTTGAAGAGCCAATGGCGATTCTTCTGCAAATAGCGTTCATAAAGTTGCATCAAGTTGCCAATATGCAATCCTTGTGGATTGATGATATGGCTTAAGTCCTCAAAGGGATCATATAAGCCACCCAGATAGCGGAAGAGATCGTTGGCAAAGTAGTTGAAGAGGCGCTTTTGCACAAAGGGGCAGGCAAAGCGGACATAATACTTTTTGCCCTCCTGTTCAAAATCAATCACGCCATTCAAATAGAGGTAACTCAAATTCGGATCATCAAAGGTGAACGGCACTTTTCGGCCCACTTTGAAAAATTCTAAGACGATCTCTTGGTACGGTTCTTGCTTCGCTTTGCTGATAATATTGAGAATATTGTTATTCGGTAGGATTTGGAATGCTGCCGAATACGCCTCTTCAAAGATCTCAGTTGTAATTGGTTGCTCAGGCGTCGCGTTAAACTTTTGCGTCACCAACTCGCCCAGCCAGCCGGTGAGACCCGGTTGACCACGGGTTTCGTAAAAGATCCGCTCAACTACCGCCGGCTCAACCATCTGTCCACTTTCCTCTTCATACCAGTGGAACATGCCGCTGACTTCGTCGTGGGTCAAGTTGGGAACGCGCAGACTCCGCTGCACATTGAAGGGCGAACCAGACACATTTTCAATCCCCAACACACTGCGCACGCCGATTAACGCCAGCCCATGCAACAGATAAGACTTCTCGGCGCTGGGACGATCCGTCTCGTTGGAGCGTTGCGTATAGATGCTGCGAAAAAGGGCGGCAAACGCGTTGATGATTGACTCTTCTAACGCGTCAAACTCATCCAGAATCAGAATCAGCGGTTTGCTAAACCAGCGGCTGGTAAAGAGGTCGGCTAGGTCGGCAAAGGACGCAACGGTTGGAAAATCGCGGCGAAACCAGCGGCCGAGACCAGCGGTCAAGATGCGAAGGACGACCTGTTCATCCTGCACATTGCGCGCAAATTGCATGGTGAGCATGGCAACTTCAAAGTCCCCCTGGGCGCGCACCCGTTCGACCACCTGTTGCATCAACCAGGTCTTGCCGGTCTGGCGCGGCGCCCAGACCGTGATGTAGTGACCGCCTTTGGTAGCATCTTCGCCGATCAACTGCTGACAAGCGTCGTTCAGCAACGCGGTGCGCGGCGCGTAATAATGATTGTCTTTATCGATTGGCCCGTAGGATGAAAAGGTGCGCATGATGGTTCTGTCTCAGGTACACATGCCCGATTTCTACTGCACGTTATTATAGCATAGCTTAATTATAGCATAGCTTAGCTACGGTTGCCGATTATCGGGAGCAGGGAATCCTAGCTGGCTCCGACCGGCTGGTAGCCAGGTTGAACACCTGTGGCTTTGTGGATCAGGGACAATGGTATCCGCGCTGAGGAAGCGACCCAGTTTGGGATCATACCATCTGGCATTGTCTATAGTACTTTGTCATCTTGTCAGTGGCGCCGGCTCATTCATCCTGCATCAACTCGGGGTCAATGTAGACCATCTGCTCGGCGATACCAATGCCGTGGGTGTGGCAAAAGGCTTTGGCCTCGGCAGGAAAGCCGCCAAGGGAAAGAAAGGCGGGCCAAACAACGACGCCCTGCTGGGCGGCATAATGGGCGACATTGTCGCGTAACTCGGTCACGGCGGGTAAGTCGGTTGGTTCCTGGCGCTTGCGCACCTCCACCATCACGACAATGCCTTCCCTCGTCTTGGCAATGAGATCGATCTCTTCGGCTTTGCCATTGGGGCGCTGAATCGTCACGCGCTCCTGAACATCGACCATTGTCAATTTGCGGTTATCGGGCAGCCCGCTGAAATAGTCGGTGAGGGCAAAGCGTTTGCGGCTGCGAAACTCGACCGCCAACAGATGCTCGGCCAACAGTCCCTGAAGATGGTTGAGATGACCCTGTAACCGCCGTTTGTCGGTGCGCAGCGCTTGGATCGTCTGGTGGAATTCCTGTTTCAGGTCGGGGACAAAGTTACTGATCTCCTTCTCAAAGCGGCTGCGTAAAATGAGATTGAGGGTGCCATCCTGCAACCCATGAAAATCAATATTCGACGTCCCTTCCTCAATTAAGTCTGACTCAGCCAACTGGATCAGCTTTTCATGAATCTGCGCTTCGCTCAACTCCAGGGCGAGCGCCTCCTTGAGTTGGCGCGGCGTCCATTCCCGGTCGGCATGTTTGCTCAGATGCAGGAGGATGCTCTTGGCGTGTTGATCGTTGACCCGTTTGAGCGCCAACGGAATATATTCCTCCCAGGTACGCATCATCTCCGATTTGCGATAGGTGATCTCGTAGTTGACCGCTTCAATCATCCCTTCGGTAGTCGTCAAGTCCCGTTCAGGGAACTCACTCTGGATGACACAGGAGATAAAGAAGGGATCGGCCATGCACAGGGTGTTGATCTGTTGCGCCGTCTGGTTGGTAATCGGCTCCTCGTAGACTTCAGCATACTTGTAGACCGCCTGCAACCCTTCTTCCGGCGTGAGATAGGGCGAAAAGTGAATCTCCGACAGGCGGCCCGCTTCTAAATATTCTCCCATGATCCGCCGCAGCCAGGCCGGATAGGAGCCGGTCACCAACATCGGCGCGACTTTGGATTCAGAGAGCGAGTGATAACTCCCCGGCATACTTTCAATCGGCTGGGTTTGGAAGAGCATATCGGGGTAGACATAGGCGGCACAATTTTGAAATTCATCCAGGATCACCAACACCCGCTGATCAAAGACCGAAGCAAAGCGATGCGGTGCATTTGAGGCAGTGATCCACATCAGATCGTATAAGCCGCGTTCTTGATCATTTTTCAGACTATCCACATCCTCTACAAACGCCCTGATCCCTTTGGCAAATCCGTACTCACGAATCTGCTCCAGTGAAAAAGGTCTACTGACTAATTCCTCATCGCGCTCGAAAAAGGCGATATATTGGGAGGCAAATGCACAGTAATAATTGATGGCCAGAGTGGTCTGCCAAATCTTTTTTTCTTCAAAGACAAAGTAAAAGGGGATGACCTTGCCATTGGCGCTCCACAATTGGTTGACCAACGGCAGATAGGAAGGCCGCAAGCCTTCTTCATCGTAATCTTCCAGATCATAATCAGCCAGGGCATCGGCGACAGGATCATGCTGGCTATCGGTGAGGCTGACCCCATTGACCGCATGACCGCCAAAGCGCATCCCGCCGCCGACATGCCCAAAGGAGATGTTATTGAAGAACAGGCATGGGAGGGCGTGACGCCAGCGCGTCGCTTTTGTCTTTGCCATTTCGGTTGAACCTCGTCTCTGTGTTATCATCAAAAAGATCGCGCCGCCACGCCAAACGGCCACCACCGTGGGCGCTTGGGCTTGGGGTCGATCATCACTTTGGGAATCCTATGGTTGACTGACGGGTCGGTAGTATTCCCTGTTTTTCTGTAACTACTAACCCCCTCCTAACCTCCCCCTGATCAGGGGGAGGTTAGGAGGGGGTTAGTAGTTACAGTTTTTCTTTTATCAGCGATTGCTTGAAAACTTACAATTTCGTACATTCGCCGACCAGCGACATTATAGGCCAGCCTGGCGGAAAGAGAATCTGGCATTAGATGTAGCTTTATTGTCCAATCGCACGTTTTCTTACGTCAGGCTGCACAGCTATTTGCCTGGTGCGCTTAGAAGGTTACGCCGATCACTGTTTACCGCTAAAGGAGCTAATACGCTTATGACCATACCCCCTGTTGCGCCAACAGATTCACCAACGGTTTCCCCCATCATCACCGGCAGTCAAAAGTTTTGGGGGCGGCTGGTGAGTTTGTTGACCGCCGGCTGGCTTCTCCTCGTGACTTTTATTGCCCAAATGCTGGGCTGGGTCGGCCCGGCGCTCGGCATACCGCTGTTGCCGGAACCAACAGCGGTGTGGGCATCATTGGCGGCCGGCGTGGCGATTGGCTTGCCATTGCTGCTGTGGGTGGCGCGCTGGCGCACCACGCGTTACCGGGCGATCTTCCAAACGTGGCTGCTGGCCGCCGGCTTTCTGCTGCTCCTGGCGCCGACGCGCTGGCTCTTCCCGACCCAAAGCCAGACCATTCTTCTTTGCCAGAGCGGCCTCATGGTGCTCTATGGGCTGTGGCTCCGCCGGCGCAACCGTCGCCAGGGCGCCACGGCTGAACCGGCCACGGCCCTCTTCCAGGCATTGGCCGCGGCCGCCCTGGTTGCCTACCCCTGGATCGCCTGGGGCAGTTTAGGGTCGCCGCTCGACATTGTCCTGAACATTGGCGCCGGAGCACTCTTTGGCTGGGTGACAGGCTTGCTGCTGCGCGCCTACTGGTTGCCGTCACTGGCGGTTGATTCACGCGGCCCAGCACGCGATCTTTTCACCGGCGGCTTTGTCACCGGCATCGCGTTGCTGATCATGGCCAGCGGCTTTAGTTTCAACGGCGTCCAACTGCTGTTGATGCTGACCTTGCCGGCGCTGGGCTGGGTTGCCGTTGGCCTGAGCGCCGCTGCTGACCCAGGCACTGCCGCGCCGCGTTGGCGCAACTGCGCCTGGTTGATTGGCGTAGCGACGGCGATCCAACTGCTCTTGATCGACCCGGATGGTGTTACCCTCCTGGCGCAGGATGGGTTGTTACGTTGGTCGTTTCAGGCGGCCGGCACGGCCATGGGGATCGGCTGGCTCCTGGGCTTGCTGGCGCTACTGGCGCGCAAGCAGTTACCCCATCTGCGCCCCAGTTGGCCGGCGCTGCTGATTGCACTGCTCCTCTGGGCCGGCGGCGGTGCGCTCTATCTCCGCGCCGGCACGCCGGGTCTTTATGGCGACCGGCTCTTTGTCATCCTGAACGAGCAAGCGGATCTGACCCAGGCGAACACCATCACTGACCGGCATGAGCGGCGGCGCTTTGTCTATGCAACATTGGTGCAACAGGCCGAAAGCAGTCAAACGAATCTTCGGCAAACGCTGGAGCGCGTTGGGGTGAGTTATACGCCTTATTATTTGGTCAATGCCATTGAGGTGCGCGGCGGCTTATTACTGCGCTGGTGGCTGGCAACGCGACCGGAGGTGGATCGCGTCCTGCCCAGTCCGGCATTGCGCCCATTGCCCGCACCGGAGACGGTGGCAACCGGCAGCGCCGAACGCCCGGAAAGGCCCCAATGGAACCTGACCCAGATCGGCGCCGACAAAGTCTGGCAGGAGCTCAGCGTCACCGGCGAAGGGATTGTCATCGGCCAGTCGGATTCGGGCGTCCAAGTTGACCATCCTGAATTTAGCGCCGCGTATCGCGGGCGCAACGGCAATCACGATTACAACTGGTTTGACCCCTGGAACCAGAGCCAGGCGCCCACCGACATTGGCGGTCACGGCACCCATACCCTCGGCTCAGTGTTGGGCAAAACGGTGGGAGTGGCGCCGGGCGCGACCTGGTTTGCCTGCGCCAATCTGGCGCGCAACCTGGGCAACCCGGCGCGCTATCTCGATTGTCTGCAATTTATGCTCGCGCCCTTCCCGCTGGGTGGCGACCCCTTCCGCGACGGCGACCCGGCCCAAGCCGCCGATGTGCTGAACAACTCGTGGGGTTGCCCGGAGGAAGCGGAAGGGTGTGACGCCACGTCACTGCTACCGGCGGTACGCGCCCTGCGCGCCGCCGGCATCTTTGTGGTCGCTTCGGCGGGGAATGAAGGCCCGGCCTGTTCGACCATCGATGACGCCATTGCGCTCTATGACGAAGTCTTCGCGGTCGGCGCCAGCGATGAGGCCGGCAACCTGGCCCTCTTTAGCAGCACCGGGCCGGTCACCGTCGATGGCAGCGGACGGATCAAGCCGGACATTCTGGCGCCGGGGGTGCGGGTGCTCTCCGCCTTTCCCAACAGCAGCTATGAAGTGACCGACGGCACGTCGATGGCCGGCCCCCATGTGGCAGGGGTGGTGGCGCTGGTTTGGTCGGCCAACCCGACGCTCATGGGCGACATTGACCGCACCGAACAGATATTGATCGACGCCGCCACCCCCTTTACCGGCACCCTGGGCGCCCTGGCGGACCTTGCCGCCGACGAAACTGCCCCGTCACCGCCGACCGCACCCACCTGGCTCGACCAGATGGACGCCGCCATTCAGAATCGTTCCTGCTTGGCCCAGACCGACACTGCCGTCATCCCGAATAACGTCGCCGGCTATGGGGTGCTTAACGCCTACAAAGCGGTGCAGTTGGCACGCGGGCAGTGATGAGGCGCCTGGTGGCACCAGGCGCCGTGGTCGATTAGCGATACTCGATATATAAGAGCGGGGCGGCGGCGGGGGCGCCATTGTAGGATTCGGCGGTGCGTTTCCCCGTGCCGGTGATCAGAATGACAATAGCGTTGCCCGGCTGCCAGCCCGGTCGATTGACAATCTCTTGCACTACGGCGGCCAGGTTGGGCGTCTGCTGGTCAGGGCCGGCGGCGCCCACGGTGGACCAGGGCGCCGGCGCCCAGTTGACCACAGCCGCTGTGCGTGGGCGCACCGAGAGATTGTTGGTGGTGGCGGCAAAAGCTGCCCCATTATCACTGGCTTCCCCTTGGATAAAGAGATTGAGCTGACGGCTGTCCGTCTCGTCGGTTTGAAATTGGAGATAAGCATTGGTAATGGTTGCGCCTTTGGGGATAACCACGTTGCGGAAGCGCATCCCGACAATCTGCACGGCGCTATCGGTCACCAGTTCCAGATCGCTGCTGGTCAGGTCAGCCTTGCTGTTGCTCCGTTGTTCGGCATCATCTTCGCTGGCGGCCACACGCACGCGCACGCTTGCCACGCCGCCGCTCGCCGGGTTGACCGTGACCAGGAGCGTGTCGCTGCTATTCAAGACGCCGTCGCTGGCCGCCAGTTGCAGGGTATAGCTGCCGGCCACGCTGAAGGTGGCTGTCGTATCCACCGTATTGGGGTTGCCAAAACTTACCGCGCCGGGACCGTTCACCAAGAGCCAGAGGACATTCAATTGGTTATTCGGCAAACCGTCATCGCTGACGGCGCCGGCCAATGTCACCCCAGCGGGTAGGGTGATAGCCGCATCGTTGCCGGCGTTGACACGCGGCGGCTGATTGGTGGTCACGCCTGGGTTCACCGTGACAATCACGGTGTCGCTACTGCTCAAGGCGCCATCACTGACGGTCAATTGCAGGGTGTAGAGACCAGGCGTGTTGAAATTGACGATCGTGGTAGAACCGTTGGGGTTGCTAAAGCTGGCCGCGCCGGGACCGCTAACCTGGAGCCAGTTTACAATCAATTCGTTGTTCGGCAAGGCATCGTCCGTGATGGCGCCAGTCAAGGTGGCAGCAGCCGGCAGGGTGATAACCGTATCGGCGCCGGCATTGACCGATGGCGTCTGGTTGGTGGGCGCTGACGAGTTCACTGTAATGATAACCGTGTCGCTGCTGCTTAAGGGGCCGTCGCTGGCGCGCAGTTGCAGCGTGTAACTGCCGGGGGCGCCAAAGGTAGCGACACTTTCGGCGGCATTGGGATTGATAAAGGAGACCGCGCCCGGCCCAGTCACCACCGACCAAAGGCTGGACAATTGCCCATTGGGTAAGCCGTCATCGGTGACACGACCGCGCAAGGTGAGCGAGCTGTTGACCGCCACCGTAGCATCATCGCCGGCAGTGACCGTTGGCGGCTGGTTGGTGGCCGCCGGCGGGTTCACGGTGATGCGGACGGTGTCGTTGCTACTGAGAGCGCCGTCGCTGACCGTCAGTTGTAAGGTGTAGAGACCCGGCGCGCTAAAGGTCACGGTTGTGTTTAGGGCATTGGGCGTGCTGAAGGCTGCGGCACCCGGCCCGGCCACGACCGACCAGGCGCTGCTCAGTTGATTGGCAGGCAAGCCGTCATCTTGCGCCACCCCCGCCAGGGTTGCTGTCGCCGGCAGGGTGATGGTCTGGTCAGCGCCGGCCTCGATCCGCGGCGGCTGGTTCGTGGTCGTGCTTGGAGCGCCATTGAGATACTCCTCCACATTGGTATAGCCATCCCCGTCGCTATCTTGCCCGCCGTCGGCCGGGTTCGTCGGGTTCAGACCGGTGCGCTGCTCGTATTCATCGGGCATCCCATCGCGATCAGCATCCGGACAGGGCGTCCCGGCGGCGTGGGGCGGAATGCCGCCGGCCGGAATGGTGCTGGTCAAGCGGCCGGCCCGTGTGCGCACCTCCTGGACAATGCGCTGATCCACCGCGTCACGGCGGGGGCGCCATTCGCCGCCGCAGGTCAACGCCGCGCTGTCACCGGCCTGGTTTAGCACCTCCTCGGCGGTGGCCGGCGTAATGACCGGCGAGGCAAAGCGGCTGTCGGTCGTGCGCCCATTGACCACCAGCGCCCCCTTCATGCCGACATTCCCTTCAAAATAGCCAACTGTCGTGCCTTCCAGCAGGACATCCGGGCGATCCAGCCGGGTATTGGGACCGGGGATAATGGTGTTGCCGATATAATTGAGTTGCACGGCGCCGTGGGCCGAATTGCACCAGACCGCGGTGTTGCCGTGGTTATAGACCACCGTGTAGGCGACATCGACCTGGCCGCGCTGGCAGCGGGGGTTGCGTTCTTCGTTATGGGCAAAGAGCGTTTTGTGAACGCTCAACCGTGTGCTGTTGCCCAGCAACAGGCCCTTGCTATGGCTCAACAGCCCTTCCGCCAGCAAGAGTGATTGCAAGGTGACATCGCGCACAATGGCGCTTTCGGCGCTGCTGCTGGCATAGGTGCTCATATTCTCATCTTTGCCCCACGCCGAGCTGACATGGTCGATCACCACATTGGTGGCATTGGCGCCGACCAGATTGAGGCCGTCTTCCGTCTGCCGCAGGCGCAGATAGCGGATCACGACATGGCTGGCCTGCACCGAGAGAAAATGGCCGGTGATGGTAATGCCGTCGCCGGGGGCGGTCTGGCCGGCAATGGTGATAAAGGGTTGGGTGATTTTCAAGGGCGAAGCGAGGCGAATCACGCCACCCAACTTAAAGACTACAAACCGTGGGCCGGGCGTTTCAATCGCCGCCCGTAAAGAGCCGGGACCGCTATCATTGACATTGGTTACTTCGATCACTTTACCGCCGCGCCCGCCCAGCGCCAGCGCGCCAAAGCCCTCAGCGCCGGGAAAGGCGGGCAGCGGCGCCGGGGTTGATTGGGGCACAGGTGAAAACGATGCGACGCTGCTCGGCAGGAGCAAAAACAAGAGCGTGAAGCAGAGAACAAGAGGATGCAACCTGTAGCGTAAAACAGATTTTGTCGGGGTGCGCAATTTGCTGTCCATGAGAAAGCCTCCGTGATACAAGAATCGGTACATTGACGCCTGGATCCATCGACTCAACCACCAGCAGCGGTTGGTTGAAGCGGGGCAGCGACGGCTTTCTACGATTCGCTCAATGGATGTATTTGAATCAGTTAGATTAATTTATTGTTAACTACATTTCTCTAACATTGTTATTATACTCAGATTTATTACGAATATCAATGGGTGAAACCTACGATTAACTTTCTCTTGCTTTACTTTTCGCTACTTTTCTTTCTACGCGTTTGCGACTATACTGTACTTCTTATCACCTTGCTCACCATTTTGGAATCACACCCTGTCTGCGCTGCGCAGACAGGGCTTAGGTTCTGTTTTAGAAGGGAGTTCCTATGACCACTGCACCTGTCCGCATTGGCTTTGTCGGTTGTGGTCGCCAGGCCAGCGGCGCCTGGTATCCCAACTTTGCCACCATACCCGAGTTGGATCTGGTCGCCTGTTGCGACATTCAGGCCGATCTGGCAGAACGCAATGCGCGCTTCTATGGGGCGCGCCGTTGGTATCGCGATCTGGCGCAAATGTTGCAAAGTGAAGAATTAGATGCTGTAATGGTGGTTGGCCCACCGGAGATGCACTATGCGTGCGGCAAGCCGGTGCTGGAAGCCGGGCTGCCCTTGATGATGGAGAAGCCGGCGGCGCCGCGCACCGAACAAGTATTGGAATTGGTGCAACTGGCCGAGGCCAAAGGGGTCATCACCCAGATCGGTCACAACATGCGCCATGCGCCGGGCGTGCAACGCTTTCAGCAACTGATGGCGACGCCGGAGTTCGGCAAATTGCTGTATTTGGAGAGCCGCTATTTTATGCCCTCTCCCATGTGGCACGAAACGCGCGGCTATCGCCCCGGTTGGGAGTACACGATCTTTCAAAGCGTTCACGCTGTTGATCTGGCGCGCCATCTGGGCGGTGAAATTGGCTCGATCTATGCCAACCTGAGCGTCGGCGCAGCAGGGCGTTTTTCGATTGCCAGTGTGGTGCAATACACCAACGGCGCAACGGGCACGATCACGCTGACCGGCTGTACGCCCAACTGGACTTGCCAACTGGAAGCCGCGGGGGATGCGCGCGCTCATCTGCGGTTGGTCAACCTCCATACGCTGCACTTTGAACCCCACTTGCCCGACAGCGGCTACCGCCCCGTGCCGGGGATGCCCGGTCACTACTGGCACCCCGCCACGCGCGACAATGCCGAGATCCGCAGCGGCTACTGGGGCCAGATGCAAGCCTTTGCCAAAGCCGTGCAGAGCGGGCAACCAAGTCAACCCAGCCTGCGCGACGCCTATCAAGCGATGGTCGTCTGCGAGGCGATGCTCGACAGCATTGAACAACGCAAGCCCATTGATGTATAAACCATGACCCATCACACTTGTACGGTTCTTTTAACCTTTGATTTTGATGCGGCCACCCACCATCGCCAACAGTGGCTAGGAAGCAACGAAGCATGAGTCATTCTACTTTTCTCCCCTTTGCGCGAGCGCAGCGCCATCCCATTCGCTGTGACAAACCCGCCGTTGACTTTTTCTCCGGCGCGCTGCTGGGCAATGGCGGACTGGGCGCCGTCGTCACCACGCGACCCGATGCGGTGGTGATTCACTTTGGACACAACAATGTCTGGGACATTCGCGTGGCCGAGGAGCATCAGGAGGCGATAGGCGCCTTTCAAGAGATTTTTGCGCGGGTGCGCCAGATCCCGACGGAATATGCCACGTTGGAAGAAGATCCGTGGTATCGCGCCTACTGTGAGCAGATGCAGGAGAACTATCGCCAACTCTACCCGCGCCCCTTTCCTTGCGGCTCACTAATTCTAGGCTTTGACCGGCGTCAGGTTGAGTTGCTGGGCCATCAACTACAAGTGGCGACGGGGCTATGCGAAGTCTACTTTTTAGTCGATAACGCCCGCTTGACGCTCCAACTTTTCACCGATCTGCACGCCGAACGGCTGTGGCTGCGCATGATCGACGCCACCGGCCAGCCAACCCGCGCCCCCTTTGACCGCATGCGGCTCCTGCCCGACCCCGACGCCGGCAAGGCGATCATGCAGGAGACCAGCGACGACCCAACTACCGGCAGCGCAACCGGCGTCGTCTTTCCCAGTGACAGCGACGTTCCGCCCGACACAACGCGCTTTGCGGCCTTTGCCGATGAGGCGCACTCCCAGTTAGCTTTCCGCCAGGTGTTGCCCTTTGTGGAAAAAGGAACACAGGCTCATCCCCAGGATCGCGCCTTCTGTTTGACCGTCCGGGTGAGCAGTGCTATAAGCCAGGCCAGCCGGCTGAATTGGCACAACCAGATCGAGACGATGGGACCGTTGGAGCGGCGCATCGGCGACCATGACGCCTTTGTCGCCTGTGTGCAACTGGACGAAGGGCTGGCCGGCGCTATTCCATCCGCCGCCGGTGATGTGACCACGCCGACCGCCGCTGCCTATTTAACCGCCTGGCAGGCAACAGTAACGACCTGGGAAACCTACTGGAACTGTTCCGGCGTCGCCCTGGCCGATGAATTTTTGGAGCGGATCTGGTACTGGAATCTTTACTTCCTGCGCTGCGCCTTGCGCCCCGGCGTCACCTGTCCCGGTCTCTTTGCCAACTGGAGCTACCGTGACATCGGCATTGCCTGGCATGGCGACTACCACATGAATTACAACACCCAGCAACCCTTCTGGGCCACCTTTGCCAGCAACCATGTCGAGTTACATCTGCCCTATGTCGATCTGGTCGATCAACTGCTGCCCATCAGCCGCAAATGGGCGCGAGAGTATTACGGGCTGCGCGGCGCCTACTTCCCCCACTCGGCCTATCCGGTGGAGATGAAGATCATGCCCTACCCCGTGCCGACCTGGGGCTGGGAGATCTGTGAGACGCCGTGGGCGGTGCAAAGCCTCTGGTGGCATTATCGCTATACGCAAGATGTTAACTTTTTGCGCAACCGCGCCTTTGGGCCGCTCAAAGAGGCGGTGCTATTCCTAGTCGATTATATGCAGCGGCCCGCAGCGCACGGCCCGCAGTGGGGCGACGATCGCTATCACATCTTCCCGACCGTGCCGCCGGAGTTGTATGGTCTGCTCCCCGGTTTTCGCTTGAACCACGATTGTCTGGTCGATCTGACGCTGACCAAGTTTGTCTTTAACGCCTTTCTCAGCGCTTGCGAACTACTGGAGAGCACCGCCGACGAAGCGGAACTGATCGAAGCGGTGCAACGCATCTTAGCGCACTTCCCGGCTTACCCAACGGCGCCGTCACCGCTGGGGAAGGTCTTTGTCTCCGTGCCGGGGGAAGATGCCCAGATTGTCTACAATGTGCCCAACAGCGCCATGACGGTCTTTCCCGGTGAAGAGCATGGGCTGCATTCGCCGCCGGACGAATATGCGATTGCCGCCAATTCCTATCGCAACCAGCGGATTGAAGGGGGCAACGAACTGGTCTTTCTCAATCTTCAGGCCGCGCGCTTGGGATTGCTGGATCTGGAACGGTTCCAGCGGCAGATCAACTACTGTCTGCTGCCCAATGGCACTTGCACCGACATGGTCTTGCAGGTGCATGGCCGCTATACCGATGTCACCCGCTTCGACTTTATGGCGCCGATGGGCATCTGGTTTGAAAACTTTGCCCTGCCGGCGGTGATCAACGAGTGTCTGCTGCAAAGTTACAATGGCGTGCTGCGCCTCTTTCCCAACTGGCCGCTAAGTTGTGCGGCAGAGTTTCGCACGTTGCGTGCCGTTGGCGCTTTTCTCGTCAGTGCGGCCTGCGCCGATGGGGCCGTGCAGTGGGTCGAGATTACCAGCGAAGTTGGCGGGCTGTTGACGGTGATTAACCCCTGGCCTGCCGGTGTATCGGTAACTAGAGGTGATGCGAAAGAGATCATGACAGGGGAAAGTATTCAGCTAGCCACCAGGGCAGGGGAAAGTATTCGTTTGTACTGCGCTTAAAGCGCATGGGGCATCGTCTTGCGTAGGGGGCTATCAACAGCGGGTAGGTTTATGGCTAAAAGAACATACAACTATAGAGATTTTATGCCATGTTCCCTCCCGCCCGGCAGTCCCCAAAAATTCATTTGACAGACCGAACAACCGGTGATATGCTTTTCGGCGTTGCCGTACTGTGGGATGGTTTCCAAAATTTCCTACCCAAAACGTAACTACCAAGCCACCCCTCCCTAACCCTCCCCTGCTAAGGGAGGGAACCGTGGTGCGCTCCACAGTTCCCTCCCTTAGCAGGGGAGGGTTAGGGAGGGGTTAGTCGTTACCCCAAAACAATCGAATATCCGCCAGAGGGAATAGCTCGGCTCCCACCTGAGTTTGAACCGTTACCGCTTTTCATGCTTTGCTCATCGTTATCGACTGGCAACTGGCAAGCCTGACTGGCGTTGTCGCCGGTATTGCCCATTTGACGAAGGCGTCGATCCTGCCGGGGTTGGCCCTCTTCCTGGCCTTTGCCGGCCTCCGATGGGGATGGACGGCGTTACAATGCCGTAACCCAGCACAGGGTGGATTACCGCAGCGGTTGCTATCACATCTCCTGCCGGTGCTGTTGGTTGGCGTCTGCTTTTTGCTCACCGTTTACCCCTACATCAGCACCAGCAAGCGGGTCTTTGGTCATTACTTCTACAATGTCAATTCCACCTTCTATATGTGGTATGACTCGTGGGAAGAGGCCAAACAAGGCACGCGCGCCCACGGTGCTCGCGTTGGCTGGCCCGATATGCCGCCGGAGGAGATCCCCAGCCTGCGTAAATACTTGCGGGAACACACCGCAGAACTGCACCCATTGCCAGCGGCAACCGCATTATCCTGGCCCACTTTCTGCCGTTGCTCTTTAGTTTAGCTTATGGCTCGTTGCTGTGGACATCTACTTTGTGTTAACGGAGCGGGTGGGAATCATCTACGGTGGTTTATGAAATTGGTAATTAGCCACTTGTACTCATCTGGACAGGCTGATAGCTTGTAGTAAGCAGGCCATCCTTGCTATAATATGTTTATCAACAAACAACTATCAGCGGGGACGTTGTTGCGTGGCCGACGAAAACAAAAAGAAGCATCATCAAATCGATCCAGTCTTCAAACAGGTTGTGGTCAATGAATTTGCCGGTTATCAAGCGGGTATCCGAACCGAAGTTGAAGTCAGCCGCCTGCCCCGCACTATTGATGTGTTGATTACAATAGGCGCACAAGCAGAGTTACAAAGAGTACGGACTGAAACGCCCTTTTTCTACTTCTTGCGCTACAATCAAATGGAGTTTAAAGGGCGCAATGATCCCCTAACCAGCGCCGATATTCACTTGATTGACGGACGGACACAACTTTATCTAGGTGAACAAGGCGCTTCTATTCAGGAGATGACAGTCACGATCCTGTGCGCAGGGAAGCCACGCACGGTCTTCACCTATACCGAGAAGTTCCGGCCCTTTCGCCAGATTGAGGCAGGCTATTACAAGAATGAGGATTATCCGGCTGTCTACTTAATCGTCATCAATGAGTTGCCGATTGTACCGAAGAACTATCCGTTACTTTTGTTTGCATCCAGTGAACGGAAGTTTCGTAAGTTTTTGGAAGAAGTGGTAGCCAAGGGTGAGTTTACCTATCTACGCTATGCTTATGAAGTGCGTCCCCGGTTGACAAGGGAGGTTGTCACAATGGCTGGTATTTCAGCAACCCTATCCAAAGAAGATCTACAGTTCATGGCCGAGGACATTGGTCGTGAACTCATGGCATTTTTGCCTCCTGCCGAACGACTGGCGGGCATCAGTGTGGATGAACGATTGGCAGGCGTCAGTGTGGATGAACGACTGGCGGGCGTCAGTGTGGATGAACGACTGGCGGGCGTCAGCACCGAAGAGTTATTGCAAGCCATCGATGCCGGCGCCGTCCTGCACGAACTTAGCCCCGACCACCGTAAGGTCCTCATTGAGTTGTTGGCGACTATGCAGGCCGCGACTCGCAAAGAGAAGAAAAAACGCAACGGCAGCGGTAGCGCTGCCTGACGACTGTACCCAAAAAGCTTGATGCTTATCATCAAGCTTTTTTATTTGGTTTGTCCTTAACGCCGGCCAGCCACTTTGGGTCAATGCTTCAGCTACCAAACGCGGCCGATCCACCCGTTGTCCATCCGGTTTGCTGGTGAAGAGTTCATTCCTTTCGCCGCACAACTGTTGGACGGCTATGCGCAGATCAGCGTTGACTGCTAGGTGGGGCAGCAGTTACAAAGCATCGAAGAGATTGCTTTTGCCCGCACCATTCGGCCCCATAATCACCTTAAACGAGTCGAAATCCTTGAAATCCACATTTGACCTTTATGTAAATTGTAGTGGTATAGGGATTATTGGGAACGGGCACATCGGATACCAAGGCGAGTAGTGTGCCAGGTATCTGGATCACGATAGCCTCGGTAGGTAGAACGCACATCTATGCCAGTGTTGGCCCATGCTCCACCGCGCAGCACACGCTCTATGCCTGTATTGGGGCCTTGGGGGTTACTAATGGGTGATGTGCTACTATAGCCACCATCGTACCAATCATTGACCCATTCCCACACATTGCCGGCCATGTCCATGACACCGTAGGGACTAGCACCGGCTGGATAGGAACCAACTGGGCTAGTGTCCGCATAGCCATCATTGACAGATAAATCTTTCCACTCGTCTCGGTTACAATTGACATCACAATAATTGGCTCGACTTCCATCTGGCGCCTCATCGCCCCACGGGTAAAGCCGGGTGTCATTACTACCGCGTGCTGCTTTTTCCCATTCGGCTTCAGTAGGCAGCCGTTTTCCTATCCAGGTACAATAAGCATTGGCCTGGTTCCAGGCAACGTGGATAACTGGGTAATTAGCATAAGTAGGGTTGCCATAATAGGTTGGACGTGTCTCGGAACTTCTTTCTTGCGGTGCGGTACAACCGCCAGCTTCGACACAGGCTTGATATTGGGCGTTAGTCACCTCATACTTGTCAATGTGGTAGGCATTCAAGTAGACGGTGCGACGAGGTTTTTCATTATCTATACAGGATTCCACTAGATTGTTACTGTCACAACCCATTTGAAAGTTTCCAGCAGGAATGAGGATTTCACCTTCATTAACAAGATCAGCGGGTGCATCAGTTGCATGGCCAGTGGGACGTTGATTTGCTGAATTGTGACTGGTTGATAGCTCAGATTCTCCTGTAAAAACAACTAGCTCCGTACAATCGCGATCTAGTGAAATGGCTGTAGGATCTGTAGATATCCAACCGCGTAAATTGTGACGCGCAACGTAAACCCATTCGCACTGCTTGTCGGCCCTGCTACGTAGGAATACAACATCATCCTTATAAACAACACCAATTTGTTCATAGTTTATGCCAGGGCCACTGCGAATATCGATTGCATCACCTATCACAGTTGCCACGGGAATGTCCCAGAAGCGAGGATGATCCCGTAATGATTGGGCAAGAGGTGCCAGTGCAATTTCGAGATCAAATTTGCGATCCCATTCAGGCAGATAAAAGAAGAGCAACACCATAACATATTGATTGTCCTTAGGGGTTATGGCTACTGATACAGCTTCAGAATGCTCATTATTAAAGCAGGCAGAACCGTAGTTTACAAATCCCGTAAAATGCTCATCTTCATATTCTGTTTTCGAGAAATACTGGCAGTCTTTATTCTTCAGTAAATTCTCCGCCTCAGCACTAAGTCGCTCTTGTGAAAAAGATAGCATCGCATTGGCAATAACACCAGGTGCGTTATAAGAATTTTCCCACATATATTCATCCGCTGTGGCAATCAGTATTGGCCCCAAATACGCTGAATCAATCTTGTGATCTTTACTGATCACATCTTTCCACTCACTTGGCACATTTAGCGAAATCACCCCCGTCTTATCTGACACTGTAACATATCCATCAGGAACGATAGATGAATTTTCACTTGTTGATTGTTTGTATCCGCTACGTGGTTCAGTTTCGATTTCTTTACTTTGCTCAACTAATAGCCTGCCGTTTATCTGACCCTGTAGAAACTGTTTTGTGTCGGATCGTGAAACCTTAATATTCAAAACATCGGTGCTACGATGGCTGCGCAGTACATCACAGTAAGTTTCCATTGTACTATCTAAACCCATCGGCAATCCTTCCAACGAATAAATGACATCACCAGGTAGGATGCCTGCTATATCGGCTGGTGAACCTGACTTTACCGATAAGACCCAAATGCCAAATGATTTATTGCCGTCGTCAAAGGCAATTCCGCTTACCCCGATGGAATCAATATCAGTACCTGTGCGCAACTCTTCAACAAGCGACCGTGCAACCGTGTTTGCAATTGCTACATTGCGATTTGAGGTTCGGCTACCAGCAAAGTTTACACCAACAACACGACCAACGTTATCTAGCAGTGGTCCACCAGAGTTCCCTGGCGCCATCTCCGCCGTATGACTAACAACTTCATCAACTGATGCCCAATCTAATTCTGTGACCAACGATGGATCAATAACTGCTCCCATTGTTAATTTCAATTCAGCTACGCCATGCGGATAGCCGGCAGCATAGACAGTATCACCTTCCCGTATCTCACTTTTACGCCACTCTAGGTATGGAAAGTTATCACCATCAATATCGATCACCGCCAAATCGGCACACTCAGCAACGCCCAGTACTTTTGCATTGCGGGGTCTTTCTTCACCTTCAATATACACACGGTATAGCGCACCGCCATTGACAACATGGGCATTGGTCACAGCAATTCCCGATGGATCGATAATAAAACCAGAGCCATTGCCGCCCAAGAATGTCTGTTGATCCTTGGCCAATGGACGAAATGTGCCGATGGTTTCAATGCGAACGACTGCTTTAGACGCTTGCTTCACACTGCGTGCAGGTTTTCCACTGGTGACATCCTGAGCAAATAAGGCGTGCGGATGGAAGAGGAGAACGGTTAGGGTTACGAGGAAAGATAATACGAGTCTGTATTTTGGGGTTAACTTCATCGTGGTAGCTCCAGGGCAGCTTGATAAAATGAAATTTGATGCTTTAGTAGTAATGTAACTTAAGATAACTGCGAGAAGTGTAACAAAAACACTGTTTACCGTCAACTGCCCTCTTGCTTACAAGTCTACCAGTTTCGGCAATCTTAGTCTCCTTCTAATGTATGAACACAATTTCGAGAGCTTTAGTAAATTGATGACTTTCGCGGCGGATAGTGACAATAAAAAGGCGAAGACCAAATATAGTCTGGTCTTCGCCTTTTTCTGATTCAGTACCTTCTGGTTAATGGAAGTCTAACATTCACCACTACAGTCTATACCAATTTACTCCGTCACCGTAAACAGCGCCCCCGCACTCCGCCCCCACACCTCCGGGAAGTAGAGCATCTCGCCATGCACCGGCAACACCCGATATTCCCCCGGCACGGTCGCCTGCACTTGGAAGGTATACTCATAGGTCCCGGCGGGCAGATAGCTGGCGACCAGGGCCACCTTCTCATCCCGCACATCCACATAGGTCGGCAGCCAGAACCAATCGGGCTTACCGGCATCGGCGGGGATGAGTTGGCCGAACTGATCATACTGCACGCTCGTGGTGGCGAGGCTTGGGTCAATGGGTTCCGTACCGGCGGGGATCGGCACTTCAACCAACGCCTGGTAGAGATCACGCGCCGCCACCACTGTCACGGTCACGCTGATGACATCGCCCACTTTGGCGCTTTCGACCCGCTGATCGGCTAGCTCAAAGCGGCGATCGACGACAATGCCACGCTCGCGGGCATCAATCGCCAGCGCATCAAGGTAGTAGCGCAGATAGGTCGTGTAGTAGAGCTGACCGCTGTCGTTGCTGCGTTCGATCAGCAGGGCGTTGGCCTCATCACGCAACAAGTCAGCCACGGCGGTGCGCAGTTGGATCTTTTCCGTCAGATTGTCGGGACCAAAGGCGCCCTGATCAAGCGTCTCCCCATTGAGCGTAACCGTCCAGTCGTAATTACCTTCCAGTTCACCCGTCGCCGCCATCCAGTCGGTCAGGGCGATGATGGCCCAGGCATTTTCCTGCGTAGTGGCCCAGCGACCGGCTTCACGGGCGCTCATCAGCCAGCGCACCACCTGGGGCAGCAGCGGCTCAGTCGGTTGGAGACGGACAAAGGCCGCCAGTACCATACTCGTCGTGCGCGTATCGGTGTTGAGGTTCCACCAGTCAGGATTGTCCCCTTCGTGCCACGAGGCGCCGGTGGCGCTCAACTGGACAGCGCCATAGAGGTTGTCAAGCAACGTCTGTACGCGGCTATCTTGTTCGCCATTTTCGGCCAGATCAGCTAATGTCATCGCAAGGAGCGCCTGGGCATACAAATCGAGTCGTTCCCGCACATCGTAAAGCGTACTGGCGCGACCAGGGTCGCCTTCACCAATCTCGGCCAGGACAAAGTTCATAAAGGCCATCTGGTTCAGTTGCCAGTTGTTCTCCACGGCGTCGGGCGCCTGAAACTGTCCATCCAGATACTCAACGGCGCGGCTGAGGGTCCGTTCGGGAATGGTATATTCCATCGCTTGCGCACTGGACAGACCCCACAGGACATAGCTGGTGATAAAAGGATTGCTCTCTTCGCTCGGCCAGTAGCCCCAACCGCCGTCAGCGTTTTGGCGGCTCACCAGCCGCTGCACGCCCACCCCCAACTGGAAGTTGAGTTGCTGGGCCAGTTCGTCATTTTCAATCCCCAGTGCATTCAACGCTCGCACGGTGAAGAGGTTCGGCAGGAAGCGACTCACCGTCTGCTCGTTGCATTCGTAGGGGAAGTGTTCCAGATAGTTCAAGCCGTCGATCATACCGGCGGCCAGACTCGGCTCCAGACCAACCAGCAATTCGCCGTTATCGGTCGCCGCGGCGGGCAGGCGGATCGCCTCTAAGCGCCCTTCCGGCGGTACGGCGCCGGCGGTTGCCACAACTTCGGGTGTTTCATAGCGCACAACCGGAATGCTCAAGCGTACGGCATCATTCAGCGCCGCCTGAGTTTCCGTGAGCATCGACTGCGCCGTAAAGGTGACAACAACAGCACTGCTCGCCGCATCAACGGTCAGGGGGAAGTCAAAGCTTACCTGACCATTGGCCGCTACGGCCGCTTCAAGTTCGGTCTCGTCATTGGCTAGCGTCGCCCCCGAGACACTGACGGTGAAGCGCAGATTGTCAATCGCCTCCTCTGTGGTGTTGAGGACGACCGCACCGATCTTTGAGCGATCCCCCGCGGTGAAGAAGCGTGGCAACAACGGGCGTACTTGCAATTCCTTGGTGGCGACCACATCGTTCACCGCTTCACCGACACGCGTATCCGCGGTAATCGCTTTCGCTGCCAGTCGCCAGGTGGTCAAGTTATCGGGCAAGGCAACGCTAAAGGTAATTTCCCCTTTTTCATCGCTGACAAAATCAGCGCGCCAGAAAGCAATGTCCGGGAACTCTTCGCGCACATCCAGCAACAAGCCGCCATCACCGCCGCCACCGCCACCTTTGGCGCCTTCGCTCAGTTGTTGACTGAGGCGGTCGCGGTTGATGACCAGCGCAGCGCCGGTGGTGACCCCCAACGGTCGTTGGTAATAGAAGACATCCAACATCGGGGTGGACATGCCTTCAACCAGCGACAGCACCGCTTTATCGACCAGGGCAACGCTCACCTCGGCGTCCGGTACAACAGCGCCGGCGCTGTCCTTGATTGTCAATGTATAGCTCACGCTCTCCCCCGGTCGGAGCGTCGTGGTGGAGGGCGCCACGTCAATGGTCAGCGCTTTCTCGGCAGTATCGACATTGAGTTGCACATAGCCGATGCGCATGGCCGGCGTCGGGTTGCTCTCATCCACGCCCTTGACAATGATGACGCTGACAAAGATGTTGGGAATGTGTTCAACGGTGATCGGCACTTCGAGTGTTTCGCTGTTGCCGTTCAAGGTCATGCGATTGGCTGCCAGCACGCCGCCCCGTTCCAATGTCACCAACGCTTCCACCGTCCCGGTGAAGGGGTTGGGGATCAGAATTTCGGCGGTGTCGCCCGGTTCATAGAGCTTCTTGTCGGCCACCAACTCCATGCGGTCATTGTTCTGGCGTGGCCAGGCGACAAAATCGCCACCACTCACCCAGACATAAGCGGCGCTGCTGATTTCATTGCCGGCGTCATCCTCGCCACTGGCGACAATTTGATATTGACCGCCCTTGGTCGGCGTCCAGGTCAGCACGGCGCTACCGTCGCGATCCGTGGTTACGCTGGTGGTAAAGACCGGCGTGCGCTCGACACTGCTCTTCCAGGCAAAGCTGCCGTCGGCGCTCTGTTCATAGACGCTGTTCCAGTTAAATTCATAGACCGTCGCCGCCAGTTCGACGCCGGGGTACGGTTCGCCCTGCGGTGTGATGGTGACAACATCGACCTGACTTTCTTCACCCACGGCGGCAACATAGCTGCGCGGGCTGAGACCGATATAGAACTCGCCCTTGTGAACCGGCACACTGGTGCGCCCACTGACAAACTGATTGGTCGGACTTTGAATGGTGACATCAATTGTCCAGCGCTGGCTTTGCAACGCATCACTCAGGTCGGTGGGCAGTTCAATGGTGAAGCTGCCGTCGGCGTTGGTTGTGCCGCTGCCTTCCTGGAAGAGGCCGTTGTAAAAGACGCTGCGATAGGGATCGTAGACATCATTCTCCGGGTCAAAGGGCGTGAAACTGTAATAACGTCCTTCCGGCGCGTCGGCCCAGTTGAAGGTATAAGGTTCAACCAGCAGCCGCCAGGTAATGGGCGCCTGCGCCAGCGGCCCGCCACTAAAGTAGTTGGCCTGGACATTGAAGGTCACTGTGTCGCCGTTGGTGTATTCCGGTTTATCACTGGTGACGGTGATGGCAAATTCCGGTTTGCGATAGGCCGCCACCTGAAAACCAATGCCGCCATAGACGGTGCGTTCGGCGCCCAGTTCATCCTGAACTTGCAGGCGCGCTTCCAGATAGTAATAGCCGGTGACAGCTTCCGGCGCCAGCGTTACTTCGCCGTTGAGCGTGCCATTGTCGCCAATCGTGTAAATCTCTTCCAGTACGGCATTGCCCCGGTCGTCGCGCACGGTGATGCTGATCGGCAGGGTGGCCGGCAGTTCATACTGGTCATCGACCAACTGGCGCACGATCCCTTTCCAGTAGACGGTCTGGCCGGGGCGGTAGATCGGGCGGTCGGTGTAGAAGTACATCTGGTAGGGTTCGGTGCTATAGCCGCCGGGGATGTTGAAATCCCACGGCCCGATGCCCTGGCTCCATTCGCTGGAAGCCGCGGCAAAGTTGGCGTCCCCCGGTTCGCCGCTGATCGCCAGCAGCGGTCCCCAACTGTTATTGGGGTCGAGGTTGAGATCGGTCATGGCAACGCCGTCGGCGTCCGTTGTGGCGTCACCCTGCTCTTCGCCGCCAAAGTAGAAGCGCACCGTTTGATCGCCCACCGGTTCACCGCTCGGCAGGGCGGTGACCCAGGCCAGACTGTCGCCCTGGCTGCTTTTCTTGATCACCAGATTGTTGTTACTCAGCACCAGCACCGCTTGCATCCGGCTGGCAAAGGGATCGCCCTGATCCTCCTTGGGCGGCGCATACTCAGGATAGCTGACCTGCAAGAAGTAGAAGCCCGGCGTTGGTAGATTGCCGGCGTCATCGGTCAGGGTCAACACCTGGCGCGCCGTCACATTGGCGCCGACAATTGGTTCATAGCTGCGCGCCCAGATCAGATTCGCTTCCGGGTCAGGGACACTGTAGTTGCGCCAGACTTCCCATTGGTTTTCTCCTGTCAGCTTGAAGATCTCGTCAAGCGGCAATTTGTAGAGCCGGGCGTCCACCTGGCTGACATTGCGGTAGAGCGTGCTAATGAGCGTTTCGGTGTAGGCGCTGAAATGGGTAAAGCGCTCGATGCCCAGCCGGACAAAGGGGCTGTGATCACCAGTAGTAAAGGTAAAGGTGTAGGGTTGACCCAGCGTGTTGCCATAGGGATCGGCTACGTCGGCGCCAACGGTCACGGTATAGGTTGTCTGCGCTTCTTTGAACCAACTCAACTCAGCAGTGTTGTCATAGTCCCGGTAGTAGCTATAGACCTGGGTGGTGGTCAAGAGCGGCGTCACCGTGATGTTGGGTAACACCGTCGTTCCACTCATCACCGTGTTGAAATGGATGGTAACGCTCATCTCCGGGGCGACATTAGTGGCGCCATTCGCCGGCGCTGTCGTATCCACCGCCGGCAGCGGCACAACAGCAAAGCTCTGCTCATAGGGGATGCGCAGGTTGCCCTGTTGGCTGGCCGGTTGGGCGCCTTCACCGATGGTCAGGCGGTAGGTGACGCCAAAGGTTAACGATGCGGTGGGCGTGAAAGTCAGGGTGGTATGGGCTTGATCCCAGCCAAAAGCGCCGGTCACCGGGCCATTGTCGCTGCCTGCGGTGGGGGTAAGGGCAAAGGCCGCTTCTGTGCTGGCCGGATCCATCGGTTGGCTAAAGGTGACTTGGAAGACGCTGTCCGGTGCAATGGGGCCGGTATCCATCCCCGGTAGGACACCGGTGACGATAGGTGTTGCCGTGCTAAAGTGGACAACAACCGGTTCGGCCAGCGTTTCCCCTTGTACGGCAGTGACATCAGCAATGGTGACGGTGTAATCCGTGCCACCGGCCAGGCCGACCGTCGGTTTAAAGACATAAATGCTGGTATTCAACCATTCGCCCGCACCTTCGACCGCCGGTTCAATCGTCAACGGCTGTGGTAACGACGCCTGGTCATTTAGCCCGGTCAGTTCAACCACGGGCCGGTCAAAGACAACCACAAGCTGGCTGTCGGTATCGACGGCTGTCGCACCGTCGCGCGGTTGCGTAGAGGTGACGGTCAGGGGCGCGGCGGCCACGAGCGTCACTTCCACCGGGTTGCCCAATGCCACACCAGCCGCGGACAAAGCGTCGGCATCGACGGTGAAGTGATAGCGCGCACCGGGGGTAGCTGCTTCACTCGGCGTGAAAATAAGCGCCGCCCCGTCAACGGTAACTTCACCGGCCAACGCCGGCTCCACGGTGAGGCTGGCATTGCTCTCGGCGGCCAGTGGTTGATCAAAGGTCAGCGTAACCGGGCCGCCATCCCACGGCGCGTCGGCAGCCGGCGTGGTGCTGAGTAAAACCGGCGGCAAGTTCTGTTGAGCCGGCGGCAGGGCGGCTGCTTTTTGTGCAGCTCTCCCCTGTTCGTACTGGGCACTGGTTGCGCGATCGGCGGAACGAGCCGCATTGACGGCAAAGGGTAAGAGCCGCATCAGGGCGGTCAAGAGTACCAGCGTCAGCAGAAAAATTGAGATAAATTTGAATCGAGGAAAATGGTTTCGCATGGGAAACTCCTGCTGGTTGATTGAGAAAACAGGGTTTACACAGCGCCAAGAATACAAGGGCAGTGGCAGTGGTGTGATTTACGCAGCAGCGCGTAAACCCTGATAGGATCATAGCATCAGTATACCATAAGGTAAATAGTGTAAATCGGTCTGAATTCAGTCTCGCGAGCGTCAGTTTTGGCGGAACTGAACCTTAATTTGACGTACTGGCCTGCGCCGCAACAAAATTTTCAACCACAACGAGCGCCTGCGCCGACGTGACCCAGTCACTCTCCGGCGTCGCCTTGCCTTCCAGCCAGAAGCGATGGGGCCCCGGTTCTAAGACCCACCAATGCTGGATGCGTGTTGCGTGTTGCGTTTCGCTTAAGACTACGCCATCCTTCACCAGACGCAATGCGGCCCAGGCTTCGCCATCTGCCGTGTAGCCCAGTGCGTTGATCCGCTGGTTGGCCCGTGGCAGACCGGGGTGGATTTGGTACGCCGTATGGGACGTCGGCTCCTGCAAAACTAGATTATTGATCGCACCGGGGGCGCTTGTCAGTCTGTTTGCTTCCGTACAATCGGCGGTTGGGCAGGGCGCCGGCGGCGCGATCGGGATGCCCTGGCTGACCATCCAATCGTGATATTCCGGCGGCAAGAGCCAGTAAACCCGCTCCCCAACGCGGTCAGCCGGCGTATCAGCGGTTGCCATGAGACGGGTTGCCAGGTCAATGCGCCGGGGTTGAAATTGATTGTCCGGTTGGGTCGGCTCGGTGCCGGCCAGAAAACGCTCTTGCCGTGTACGTGGGCAATATTGGGTCGGCAACAGACCGCTGGGCGCGCAGATGGTGATTTCATCAATGCCTTCTGGTTTGGCAAAGGCCCCCGGCGCTTGGGGATGGGCCGCCAACATGAGATCGCGCCAGATCGGCCCGGCGCCGTCGATGCCGCTAACATCAAGCATGGGCGTATTGTCGGCATTGCCCACCCAGACGCCGACCAGCCGCTCGGTGGTGTAGCCAATTGTCCAGTTATCGCGCCAGTCGGTCGTCGTTCCGGTCTTTACCGCCGCCGGGAAAGGCAGCTCCACTACCGACCCTTCGCCAAAGGCTGGAATGCGGGCGACATTGTCAGAAAGGATGTCGGTGATGAGGTAGGCGGTTTGGGGGGCGATCACTTGGTTGGGCGATTGGGCGATCGGGAGATTGAGAGATTGCGCAGCGCTCTGTCCAATCTCTGAATCTCTGAATCGTTCGACTGAGCGCTCACGACGAAGTCTCTCAATCTCTCCAATGGCCTTTGTACTCAACCGGCGCCCATCATCCAAAATGCCATAGGCAGCGGTCAGCTCTAATAACTTGACCTCGCTGCCACCCAGGGTGAGGGCGAGACCAGCTTCGCCGGTGAAGGTGCTGATGCCGGCTTGGGTGGCAAGCTGTTGCAGGGTGCGCACGCCGATGCGATCCAATACTTTAACAGCAGGAATGTTATAGCTGTTGGCAAGGGCTGTGCGCACACTCACCGGGCCGTGAAAGAGCCGGTCGTAGTTGACCGGCACATAGGGCACGTTGCCCCCCTTTTCGTCCTTGACATAAAAAGTGGTCGGCAGATCGGCAATGATCGCAGCCGGTGTGAGCGGCGGCTGTCCAACTTTGCTGCTCCATTCAGGATCAAGGGCGGCAGCGTAGGTTAACGGCTTGATCGCGCTGCCCGGTTGGCGCAAAACCAACGCGCCATTCACATTGCCCTGAATGCTCTCATCAAAATAGTTAGGACTCCCGACCATCGCCAGGATTTCACCGCTGTGGCTATCGAGAATGACAGCAGCCGCGTTATCCACGCGGCGATTAGGATCGGTCAGTTTGTCACAAACGCCGGGGCGCCGACAGTTGAGCAGGTCCAACCGGTGGCGCATAGCTTGTTCGGCCTGATGTTGCAGATCCAGATCCAGCGTGGTGACAACGCGCAAGCCGCCATCGCGCAACCGTTCCGGCCCCAGTTGTTGCAGCAGCAGATCCTGGACGTACATGACAAAGTGGGGCGCTTCAATAGCAAAGAGGCGCGAGCGATAGCGCAACGGTTCAGCGCCAATCTCGTCCGCTTGCGCCTGGGTGAGATAGCCTGCTTCGCGCATGAGACGCAGCACGGTCAACTGGCGTAACTTGGCAACCTTGGGATCTTGCAGCGGGTTGTAGCCGGTTGGATACTGCACCAAACCGGCCAATAACGCACATTCGGCGCGACTTAATTGCGGCGCCGGTTTGGCAAAGAAGATTTGAGAAGCCGCCTCCAGCCCAAAGGCAAAATTGCCGTAGTAGGTTTGGTTAAGATAAAGGGCTAACAGTTGATTTTTTGTATAGTGACGTTCGAGCCGCCAGGCCAGCCAGGCTTCGCGCAACTTCCGCCGTAGACTCTGTTCATAGCGCTCTTGGGGTTCCATGAGCAGATTGCGCGCCAATTGCTGGGTCAGCGTACTGCCGCCGCTCACAATGTCCCCACCGGCGCGATAGTTCTGCCAGAGGGCGCGCAGAATCGCAATGGGGTCAACGCCAGGGTGGAGATAGAAGCGACTATCTTCGGTGGCGAGCGTGGCTTCGACACAGGCTTGGGGGAAAGCCGCCAGATCGAGATTGATCTGTTTGCCGGTGTCGGGGTCTAACACTTCGTAGAGCAACCGACCATTACGATCAAGAATTTGCGTGGTTGGGCGCACCAGCCGCTGTTCGGCGGCGGTAATGGGGGGTAGATCAGCGAGCAGCCAGAAATAAAGTCCGCCACTTGTCACACTCAGGACGAGTAGCAAGCCGATCAAGATGGTTCGGAGCTTGGGTATGCGTAGTCTACCTTTGGTCATATACATTGGTGACGAATGGAACATAGCAAATGTTTCGAGAAAAATGGGGTGAACGGATCAGCATGGGGTTGGGTACGCAGACACAACAACGGATTTGGGAAGTAACGGATTTTTTATTGGCATGAGGAAAATTTACGCTTTCCCAATTTCCGGTGTGACAAGTCTAACCTATCACGAAAACCATCATGACGGCGTAGAAAACCCGTTACTTCCCAAATCCGTTGTTGTTGTGTTCCCTTGGCAGTTCGCACCACTGGCGCAGGAGCGGATAGACGCGCTCCGTCTGCTGTTGCGGTTGGAGCGGATCGATCAAGTCGTGGATCAGTTGCCATTCCGGCGGAAAGCTATGGGTATGGACGACAGCGCCATGCTTGCGCCAGGCATTGACCACCAAGGCTGTGGTGCGATTGTCCACCACGCCATCACAAGGATTGGTAATGACGCTGATGACGCCGGCTTTGGGGCGTGTGCGGTTGGCTTCCTGCTGCACAATCAACCCAAAGCGCAACATGGCCCCCAGTGAACGCGACCCCCAACGCGGATAGGCATGGAGCGGCTCAACCTTCTGCTCTTTCAACACCGGATGCCACCACTGAAAAAAGTTGGGCCAAAGCGGAAGCACATGGGCAACTAAATGGCGACGGGCGCGCGGCAACGCCTGAATGCCCAACGCCGGCGCCACCAACACCGCATGATCAACATCGGCGCGCTGTTGCGCCGCCCACGCCGCCAATACGCCACCTAATGAAAAGCCAAAAACGGTGAGCCGACGCCCCAACCCGCGGCCAATATCGATGCCATCGGTGGCGCTATCAGCCAGGTTTTTGATGCGGACGCCGCTGAGGGCGGTGGTCAACCGGTCAGCAAAACCATGCCCCGGCAGGCGGATGCTGAGGGTATTCCAACCTTGCTGATAAAAGAGTTCGGCTAGCTGGTGGAACTGGTACGGGCAGTTGGTGAAGCCGTGGATAAAGACGATGGCGTTCTCCGTCTGTTCGCCATGTTCCCGCAAGCTGGTATGACAGCGCGGATTGATCGGTTCGCCTTCTTCCGCCAGCAATTGCCGGGCGCGCGCACAGGCTTCTGTATAATAACGGGTGGGTTGAGCCGGTTTACTTGCCGCCAGCGGAGAGAGCAAGGTCATGGGAAGCTTACCGGAGTTTACTGAGGATGTCGCGCCCCACCACAATTCGCAGGTCGATGGGTTGAGAGCTACTCAATCCTTTCAACGTTGACGCATCTGGTTGGAGCGCCAGATCCTGACTGACCCGTTGGATGATGGTTTCCGGGACGCCATAGTTGACTACCAAGGTTTTGCTATAGTCACTGCGGTCAGCATCGCCAATCGCCACCACCTGCCAGCCCTGCGCCTGCAAATAGTCGCGCGTCTGCGCCGCAACGCCCTGTTCGCCAGTGCCGTTGAGAACTTCAATGCGCACCCAGCGCGGATCAGCGCCCGGCGGACGAAAGAACTTGTCAACCGCTGCGCGCACCTTTTCGCGATCAGGCACTAAAATCCAGCCCTTTTCCTCGGACATCACCTCTTCGCCATAGCGACTATCCAACACTTCTTGCCGAATGTCCTGCAAGGCGGCGGCGCCCATATAGCCGGCCAGTTCATATTGCACCAACATGGGAATATTGGTGTCGATGCTGCTGCGCATGGTGCTGACCAACATCCACGCTTTGGGTAATAAGCTGGCAATCATATCGGCGCGTAAGACTTTATCCGCGACGGCGCGAATCACATCTTGTTGACGACGCGCACGGCCATAGTCATCATCGCCATGACGGGTGCGGGCAAACTTCAGGGCCGTTTCCCCATCTAAGTGGTGTTGCCCAGCATCCAGATGAAAGATTTCATAGCCATAATCAGCCGTCGGGTATTGATCATCATGAATGGTCTTAGGCACCATCACATCAATGCCGCCGATGAGATCAATCGTCTGCACAAACCCCTGAAAGTTGATCCGCACATAGTAATCAATCGGCCGGCCAATCAGTTGGCTCACCGTATCCATGACCAATTGAGCGCCGCCGTTATCGGTGCGCGTTTCACCGAGGCCATAGGCGGTGTTGATCTTGGCATTAAAATCAAAGCCGGGAATCGGCACCCAGAGATCGCGCGGCAATGACAACATGCCGGCGGTGTTGGTTTGGGGATCCAGGGTCAATAAAATGATCGTGTCTGTGCGCGGCGGCCCATGTTCATCCGGGCGGTCATCCGTGCCCAGCAACAAGATGTTGATCGGCGCCAATGCCGGCGTCGCCGGTTGGCTGTCACTGGCGGTTGCGCCACTGCTGGTTTCGAATGTAGAACCAACGGCGGCGGTGGTCTGTTCACCCCTGGCGCTCTGCGCCGACGACGGCGCCGCAGAGACGAGCGAGTAGGAGTTGACAACTGCCCAGCGCGCCGCCTGGTAGACACGATAGCCGCCGGCCATCGTAGCGCCTAAAACCAGAAAAGCGTAGACGATAACCAACAGCGTGGCGCGCAGCCCGGTCATGGGGCGGGGTTGCGGCGTATCAGAGAGTGAATAATGTTCAGGTATGACACGTTCCATAATTGCGAGATTATACCATACAAGCGCTGCCGTCTCGCAAGTGGGCCAGCCTCCAAAGCACGAACTATTGCTCTACTTTACCCCGCGCGACGACCTATGGCGTCATCTACATCAATTTCACCAGGAAACCGTAGAGAAACAGTCTTGATAGGCGCCGAGTCCAAAGTCCAGGGTCAGGAAGCCGTGCCGTCGTCTTGGGGGAGTCGCAGCGCCACAGTCGCGTAGTCCAGAGTCAGGAAGTCCGGAGTCCATCAGCGTTGATCGAATAGTCAGGCTTCGGACTCTGGACTTTGGACTCTGGACTGCACGACTAATTCGCTTGTGTCAACGGATGTTTGAAGAGCGAGCTTTGGGTAAGGATATACATGGTATTCTCCACCTCATCGACGAAGAGCGCCTGTAGATCGCGGAGGGGGTGGCCTTCCGGGGCGCGGAATTGATGTTGATAAACGCCCTCTTTATTGTAGACGAGGATGCGCTCCTGATCCCGGTCGGCGACATAGACCATGTAATTACTTTGATCGCCCACAGCAATATCAACCGGGTCTTTGATGACGCCCACCGTATCTTCCAAGGAGAAGGGGATTTGCGCCCCCGTGCGATAGCGCGAGACGCTCCCTTGCGCATAGAGCATCCAAATATCGCCATCAATGTCGATGGCGCGTAAGCTGGCTAAATCACTTTGCGCCCCCGCCGCGAACCACGGCGTCGGCGGTTGGGTAAAATCACTGCCATAGCGAAAGAGTTGACTGGCGCCTTCATCAGCAAGGTAAAGGCGATCGCCATAGACTTTAATGCGCACCGGGGTGCGCAGTTGCTCCTGGCCGCCCAAGGCCAATCGGCTGGCGCCCTCTACTCGCCGGTCATAGCGAAAGATATTATTGTTTTTGTCCAACACCAGCAAATAGGACTTGTCCTGCACACCGGAAACCGGCGGCTGCCAGGCAATATCAACCAGGGCGCCGACCGACACATTGTCCACCGGCGTGCCCTGTTGCATGATCACCTCCCCTTCGACATTGGTCACCATGGTGCGCGTCGGGTCAAGCTGAAAATATTGGACAAGCTGCCGGCCGACATCCAAAACATAAATATCCTGGGCATTGACAATCACCCGGCGCGGCTGAGCCTCCGGCAGAAATTGCACTAGCGGCGCCGCCAAGGCATAGAGCGGCTGCACCTGGAGCAAGTTAGCCATCTCCCGTTCAATCTTGACGCTCAATTCATCGCCACGCGGCAAGCGTCCGCCGACCAAACTATCGGCCTGCAAAATAAAGGTTTGGGCATCGGTCAGCTTGTCACGGGCTGTGGTTTTGTCGCCATCCTCCAGCGCCCCCGCAGCGGCCAGGAAGCTGGCTTCGGCCATGTCCAACGCTTGCTCGGCTTCGGTCTGGTTGCGTTGGTCGCGCGACCAATAGACCCCCATGACAATGACCGGGGTCAGGATCAGAATCAACAGCGCGGCCAAGATGTAGAGCCGGGCCTGGCTGCCGCGGGCGCGCGCCGGCGGTGTAAAGCCGCCCAGCCGATCCGGTTGCATGGCGCCGGTTCCGCCGGCTGGTGCGACTGGCCCAGGTAGAGATGACGCGGTGACCGGTTCCAGATCGGTAAACCTGGTCGAATCGGCCGCCCGCTTGCTACTTTGATAAGCGGTCTCCTCTTGATCGGCATAGGCGGTCGGCTCGACGACAGGGGCGGGCAAGGGCGTCTGCGTTTCCGCCGCTGACCGTTCCGGCAAAATTTTGGTAAAAAAGGCTTTGGTCTGCTGCACACCTTGCTGGAGTGCGGCTGTCCAGGCAGCCGCACGGCCGCTAGCGGCAGCTTCTCCCGTTGCGGACGGCGTAACTTCGGTTGCCGTTGGATCGTCATCAACTACACGACTGTCCGCTCTGTTGTACCCGGCCATGGTTGCCGCGCCCACCGTTGCAGCGACGCCGCCCGGCGGTGTAGGGCGAACCGGCGGGGCGGTTTGTAACGCCGCCGGCAGTCTACCAAAAGGGCGGCGGGGTGGCGGCGGGGCGGCGGCTTTGCTGTCCGTTTTACTTTTGCTCTGGGCATCATCGCTCTCCGTGACAACTAGGAGGCCGGGCAACTGCTCAACATCGGCATGTTGGCAAAGCGCATCGACGATCTCCCACAAATTTTCCGGCTTGAGATGGGCGACCGTGCTGGCTAACTCACGCAGAGAGAAGTATTCCAGACAATAGTTGCCGGCCAGCAGAAAAGCAACGCCGGTGGGTGAATCCTGGCGATAAATATCAAAGGTTGGTTCGCCGGTTTCGGTGGCGCCGATGGCGCCGGGGGGAAAGACATCGACTTTGCCGCCATTGGTGAAGAGTGCAATCACCGCGCCGGCGCCAACAGCCAGCAGTCGGTTGTCCAGCAAGGCAACGAGGAGAATGCCCAGGTCACTGTGATTGTCGGTTGGTTGGGTTGCTGTCGTAAGCTGTTGTAACGCTTCGCGTAACGCTTCACCCAAGACAAAGGATTGCGTTCCTTTAATGGTATAATAAGTGCGTTGAATGGTGCTTAAGGCGCGTTCCACTTGCTGAACCGCCTCCGGCGTGTTATCGGCAAATTCAATGACGGCATACAACCGACCGCGGGCCGATTGTAATGTATCCGGGGGCGGCTCAACAACCCGGATCCCAAGCGGGCGGGCTTGCTGGTCTTTGGCTAAATAGGCATATTGCGTGCGCATAGGGCTGAACTTGTCCTAGAATAAGTAGATGGTTCTCGGCAAAGATTGTAGCGCTTTGCCCACAGAATGTCAACGTTTCCAACGAATGTTTCCAACCAGTGTGTTCCGGGGCCGACGTATGGCAACGGGAGCGGGCGTTGCACGGAGTACAAACGGCTTTAATCACAGCGGCCATTTGCCCCGTGCAACGCCCGCTCCACCTGTTTATTCACCTTTGTTTACCTTAAGCTGTTGCTGATTTTCAATTATTTAGGAGTAATTTTATAATCTACAAGTGCTGGGTCTAATTGTATCCACAATCACATATATTCCAATAAGATCACTTTTATTCTTGCATAAATTAGGATCTCATCTAGATAGCACGAAGGAAAGAAGGCATGTTATGGCAATGGCAACCTGCGCCGAATGCGATGAAGAGATTGAAGTGAGTGATCGCGCCCGCGTTGGTCAACGCGTCGTTTGCCCCAATTGTGGCGCCAGGCTGGAGGTCGTGAGCACCAACCCGCTCGAATTAGACCCCGGTTATGACGATGAGGAAGAGTGGGACGACGACGATGACTTTGAGGATCTGGACGACGAAGAATTTGATGACGACTGGGACGACGACGAACTTGATGATTTCGACGACGATCTGGACTATGACGATGATGACGAAAAGTGGTAGTTTAGGGCAACCGTGACTTCGCCTGTCCGTTATTCCATCCCAGCCCAACGACATCGTACTGAAGAGGAAATATTACGCAGCCGCTTCATCACCACTGTCGCCTACACCCCGACGGTGGAAGCGGCGCGTACCTTGATTGCTGCCGTGAGCGCAGAATTTGCCGACGCCAACCACAATTGCTGGGCCTATGTAGTTGGCCCCCCCGGCAGCACCGGCCAAAACGGCATGAGCGACGACGGCGAACCGCATGGCACGGCCGGTCGGCCTATGCTCACTGTCCTGTTACACAGCAAGATCGGTGATATTACGGCGGTCGTCACCCGTTACTTTGGCGGTACGCTTTTGGGTAAAGGGGGCCTGGTCAAAGCGTACAGCGGCGGGGTGCAGCTTGCCCTGGCCAGTTTGCCCCTGGTCGAACGTGTCTCCAAAGCCACCCTAACCCTAATGTTTGACTATAGCTATGTCACGCCGTTGCAGCGGTTGCTGCCCATCTTTGAAGCGCAACTGCGCAGCGAACAATATGCCGCCGATGTCATCTATGAAATTACCTTGCCCGTCGAGCAGGTGGCGCCCTTCACTGCCGCCGTCACCGAATTAACCAATGGCCAAGCCATCCTCGAACTTACGGCAAGCGAGTCAGGCGGGTAGTTGGTTTGCGCGTTGGTTTCGCGCCCAAAGGGCCCCCGCTCAACCAACGAACCAACCAACTACCCGCCCGACGAACGAACCCCTCCCGCCATCCCGCTTGAACCCAAATTCCCGTGGTTTGCCGTTTATTCAATAGGAAACCCACTTCACCTATTAAGGAGGGCAAGATGAGTAACACGTCTGAACTGTATGCCTTGCTGGTCGGCATTGATCGCTATGACCCGCGCAGTCGGGTGCCGAATTTACGCGGTTGTGTGAATGATGTGGCGGCCATTGACGAGCTGTTGCAACGCACCTTCGCGGTTCCCGCGGCTAACATCCGCCAATTGACCAACGAGGCCGCCACCCACCAGGCGATCAAACTGGCCTTTCGCCATTTTCTAATCGAGAAAGCCAAAGCCTGGGCGCAAGCCGGTCGTCACGGGCCGCCGCCGGCTTTCCTCTTTCACTACAGCGGCCACGGCTCCCAAGCGCGCGACGAAACGGGAACCGAGCCGGACGGCATGGACGAAACGCTGGTCGCCCATGATAGCCGCCTGCCCGGCATCTACGACATCAAAGATTGGGAGTTGGGCCAGTTCATCGCCGAGCTCAACGAATACAGCGACAATGTGACCATTATCCTGGATTGCTGTCACTCCGGCTCCGGCACGCGCAATGTGCTGAGCGCACCGACCGACCCAACGATGGCGCAAACGCGGCGCTGTCTACCGGATCTGCGCCCCCAACCGCCCGCAAGTCAACGCCCGGCAACATTGGCCATGACGCGCGCCATCAATACCAGCAACTGGGAACTGGGTGACAAGCATGTGCTGTTGGCCGGCTGCCGCGACAAGGAGGAGTCCAACGAATATGCGCTGGTGGATGGCAGCCAACGACGGTGGCATGGCGCCATGACTTACTTCCTGCAACGAGAATTGACCCAACTGCCGCCCAACCATGCGCTCACCTACCGCGAACTTCATGAGCGGATTCGGCAACAGGTCAACAGCGCCTACCCGAACCAGATGCCCCAGTGCGAAGGGGATCGCGACCGGGAACTCTTTGGCGGCTTGCGCCCACAACGGGACGCTTTTTACACTGTTGTCGCCAAACGGGATGGTCTGATTTGGATCGATGGCGGCGTGGCGCACGGTCTCACCAGCGGCGCTTTGCTGGATGTGTATCCGCCAACAACCCGCACCATGACCGCCGCCGGCGCACCGCTGGCCCGGTTGCAGGTTGAAGAAGAGGGCGCGGTCGAGAGCGGCTGTGTTGTCGTCAGTGGCGACACGGCGGTGGCGCTGCATGCCCGCTGTCGTTTGTATCAACTCAGCTACAGCAATCTTCAGCGCAAGGTGCTGCTGGCCGTGCCGGATGCGCAAGTAACGCATGCAATCCGCCAACGGTTAGGGCCACAACAGGATCCGAACCGCATCGACGTTTCCACCTATCTGCGCGTTGTCGAAGGCGCGGCCGATTTTCGCGTGGCGTTCCAGAATGAACGGTTAGAAATTCAGGACAACAGCGGTCAGTTGCTGGTGGCGCCCTTGGCCGCCACCGACCTGGATGGGCTGGCGACGGATCTGGCCCACCTGGCCCGTTATCACAACGCGCTGGAACTGCGCAACACCGCCCCCCACTCCGAGTTAGCCGGCGCCATTCGGCTGACCATGAAAGAACTCGCCTTTGACCCCCATACGCAACAGCCGCTTGCTCAGGAGATCCAGCGCACGTCCGGTGGTGAGTTGATCAACAGCGACACTACGCGCGTTGTCTGGGAAATTACCAACCAATCGAGCCAGCCGCTTTATGTAACGCTCCTGGGCTTTGGTTGGGATTGGAGCATCGCCCAACTCTATCCGGATACCGCCGGCGCCAACGAAGCGCTTGCCCCAGGCCGCCAAGTCTCGCTGGGTCTCTCCAATCGCCGGAGTGAACAACGTATCCTCCAAGTGGCGTCGGGGATGACGGAGCGCCGGGATCGTTTCAAAGTGATTGCCACCGTACAAGAGACCAACTTTGACACATTGCGGCAAGGCGCCCTCAAAAGCCCCTTTGTCGCCAAAGCGGTTGCGCCGGCGACGGATCGCCCCCTCTCGCCCCTGGAACAGATCTTGCAAAGCGCCGTACTGGGCGGCCAGCGCAACATCTATGGCCCGCCCCCCGCGACAACCGAAGATGAATGGACCACCGCCGAATTGGAAGTGACCACAGTGGCAGCGCCGGATCGCATGACCCGCACTGTCACCGGCGGGGTGCGCACCGCGTTGCCGGCCTTTGCCTTGGCAGTGGAGCCGCCGCCCGGCTTTACCGGCAGTGTGCGGATGATGACCGCCAAACAGAGCACACGCGCCGCCAACGATACCCTTGATCTCCAGGCGCCGCCAGGGCTTGCCTCCCAGCCGGAACGTTTTGTCCCGGTGTCGTTTGTTGCCACCCGCACGGCTGCCCCTGGCGGCGCCTTTCTGGAAATCGAAGCGGATGACGCCGCCCGTCAGACTGTGACGGCGGCAACCCCGCTCAAGTTACATCTCAACGCGCCGGCTGGCGCGGCGGAAACGCTCTTTGCCGTGGCCTTTGACGGCAGCTTCTATTACCCGGTCGGCCGGAGCGCCGGCGATCCACAAACCGTGGCCGTTGACTGGCTGCCGCCCAGCGACTTGCCCTCCGGTGACCTATCCCCCGGTGATACAGCGGAGGTTCAACCTTTGCGCAGTACACGGGGCGTGGGGCGTGTCCTCAAGCTTTATCTTTACAAAATGATAGGCGTGACCGATGCCACCTTAGGGTTGCGCCGGGTTCGCTTTGCGCCGTTGAGTGAAGCGGGTGAGCCGGAAGCGGATGAAACAGCCGTGACCGTGCCGGAAGGCGTTCTCTACTATAGCGGCGTTGATCCTGAACACTTTGGCCCCAATGAGCGGATCGCTGTGGCCGTTCATGGCTTTAGCGCCGAAAGCAAGGAGCAGGCGCGCTGGCTCTGCACCAGGCCGCCGCAGACAGGTGTTCACTATGACCATGTGCTGACCTACGACTACGAATCGTTCAACACCGGCATTAGGGAAAATGGCCGAATGCTGGCCGATGCCCTGCGCGCCGCCCGGCTGGATCGCATTCCCGGTCTGCAGGTCGATCTCTTTGCCCATAGCATGGGCACGGTGATCACCCGTTGCATGGTAGAGTTGTGGGGGGGTGAGGCCTTTGTTCGGCGCTGTTTTCTCGCCGGTCCGCCCAATGGCGGCACCCGACTGGCCGAGATCAAAAAGTTTGTACCGTGGGTGACAACGCTGGCGCTCAACGATGTTGCCTTCTGGACGCCGGCGGCCATCGGCGGCTGGGCGCTGCAAAAGCTGGCCGAAGATGGCATCGCTGTGGAAGATTTGCGCCCGAACTCGCCAATCCTACACGATCTCAATACATCGACCAAAGCCGTAACAACACCCTATTTCATCCTGGCCGGGCAAAATGATAAACCGCTCCATCTGGATGCGACCGCCTGGCAACGGCTAAAACACAAAGTGTTGGGGCGTGTTGATGTCGCCATGGACGCACTCTTTAGCGACCAGAACGATTTGGTGATTGCCGTGAAAAGCATGGTGGGCGTGCGCAACGGTCAATACCCGGCGCATCTACTCAAAACCGCCCAGATCAACTGCACCCACTTTGAATACTTCACGAATGAACAATCACAACAACGGCTGTTGACGTGGTTAAAGGAGTAAAAAAGAGAGGAGCCGATAAGCCCATCCTGTAGGGACGCTTGAGTTTAGGGGAGATGACCAGCCATACCAGCAGCGTTGGGGATAGGTGGTTCTAAAGTCAAGCGCCCCTACGGGACGACGATGGTACGATTAGAGTTCTACAATGCAATTCTCGGCGCCATGCTCGCCCACCTCGTAGCGGTCGGCGGCCTCGTCATTGAACCAGGCGCCGTCTTCGCTGTAGTAGCGGAAGCGAATGCGTTGGCCCGGATCAACGGTGACGGAGGCGCTCATGGTGCCGTTGGTGCGTTTGATGAGAGGATGCACCTTGGGCGTCCAGCGATTAAAGTCGCCCAGGACATAAGTGCGGGCTTTGGTCTCGTCATAGGGCTGAATAAAGGTGACCTTGACTTGATTGGTTTTTTTGACAATTTCGCGCTTAATCATGATGTACTCCTTATTTGTAGATAGAACACCCCTTGCCCCGGCGCTATTCGGCGTCGAACAGCTTATCACCGAACAAACGGGAGAATCATTCACAAAACCCTCCATCCTGCTGACGTCTGCTCGCCGTGGCAAAGCGTGAGCCGTAGTCGGCCAACGCTACAGCCGCTACGGACGGCCCATCTTAGCAGAATTTTGTGCGATTGTGAAATATTCAACATATCCAAAAATTATTTACACATCATTGTCAGTAGTCTACAGTCGTAAAGTCGCGTAGTCCGGAGTCGATCTAGCGCAAGCGCGGCTACGTTGTGGTCAACTGATTGTGACAACATGACAGCGAGAAATGGGTGTTGGGGGATTCGGTGGTTTCGACAGGCTCAACCACCGAATCCCCCAACCAACGACCGCACCACCGAATCCCCCAACCAACGACCGCACCATCGAATTACTCAACCAACGACCGCACCCCCAACAACAGATCAATGACCAGTTGGTCGAGTCGTTCGTAGGGTTGGCCCTTGGCGGCGATGGCGTCGCGGTCAAAGGATTGGGCTTTGAGCGCGTTGGCCTTTTCCCGGCTATAGGCGCCAAAGTATGGATTCATCGAGCCGTCGTCGGCCTTGATTTGCGCCAACAAATCCTGAATCTCTTTGTCCTGCCGGAATTGCGCGGCCTTCTCTTTGAAGATCAGGTAGGTGCGCATACAGCCACGGGCAAAGGCTTTGATGTCATCCAGGTCGGCAGTGCGATAGGCGTGGGCGTCAAAGTGGCGCGAGCCGGCATAGCCCACATCTTCCAAGAACTTCACCAGGAAGAAGGATTGCTTGATGTTGTGCGAGCCAAAGCGGAAATCCTGGTCAAAGCGGCCCGGGTTTTGGTCATTGAGATCAATATGGAAGAGTTTGCCGGCGTCCCAGGCCTGGGCGACGGCGTGCATAAAGTTCAAGCCGGCCATCATGTCATGGGCAAATTCGGGGTTGAGACCGACCATCTCCGGGTGATCGAGCGTCTCGATAAAGCCGAGCATGGCGCCGGTGGTGGGCAAATAGAGGTCGCCGCGCGGTTCGTTGGGCTTGGGTTCCAGGGCGAATTTGTAGCCATAGCCCTGATCCATGCTATATTCGCAGAGGAAGTTGAGCGCCTCGCGGAACCACTTGCCGGCATCAAGCGCGCTCTTGCCAGCATCGGTGTCGGTGCCTTCGCGTCCACCCCAGAAGACATAGACTTTGGCGCCCAGCTCTGCGCCTAAATCCATCGAGTGCATGGTCTTTTGCAGCGCGTAGGCGCGCACCTTGGGGTCGTTGCTGGTAAAGGCGCCGTCACGGAAGATCGGGTGATAGAAGAGATTCGTCGTCGCCATCGGCACCACGATGCCGGTGTCACTCAGCGCCTTTTTGAACTCTTTCATGATCCTCGCCTCTTCCGCCGCCGTTGCGTTGATTGGCACCAGATCATTGTCATGAAAGTTGACGCCATAGGCGCCGACTTCAGCCAGTAGATGAACGATTTCAACCGGAGAGAGCGACTTACGGACAGCATCGCCAAAGGGATCGCGCCCCGGGTTGGCAATGGTCCACAGACCAAAGGTAAATTTGTGTTCTGGGAGAGGTTGATAGTTCGCCATAAGTTTCTCCTTTTGGGACAACCAACGATGGACGAGGGACGGCCGCTGTTTGCTCGCAGCGGTCGTCAGCCGTCGGTTGTCAGGGTAACATGATAGAAAAGCGCTTAGATCGTAACAAACTTTTGGTGAGGAGGGAAATTCAGTAGTCCACAGTCGTTTAGTCGCGTAGTCCGCAGTCGTTTCGTTGCGTAGTCCGCAGTCGTGCAGTCATGTGATCGCGTAGAGTCGGTCTAAGAGCAATCTTAGCTACGTTGCGGCCTATTGGGTGTCAGCCGACTATAGACTACGCGACGAAACGACCGTGGACTACGCGACTCTGGACGACTGAAATTGGCTAGGCGGTGATGTCGATCTGGTTTTTCTTGAATTCGCTCCAGATTATGAAGTAGAGATCGCTGCTCACCTTGTCGGCATGGGGCGGGTCATCGATCCAGACGACCAGTTCAAATTGCAGGCGGGCGCCGCCAAAGCCGTTAAAGAGGACAGTTGGGGAGGGTGTTTTTAGCACTTGCCCGTGCCGTCCGGCGATCTCCAACAACAGATCACGCACAGTCGTTGGTTCGCTTTGATGGCTAACACTCACGGGCAATTTGCGCCGCACCGACGCTTCCGGCTGGGTGTAGGTGGTCATGGTGGAGGTGAGCAGGTTTTTGTTGGGAATCGAAACTTCGACATTGTCGGCCACGCGCACTACCGTGGCGCGCATTCGCAACTGGTCGATCACACCGCGTTGGCCCTGGACTTCGATCACATTGCCTGGCCGCACGGTGGACTCAAAGAGGAGCAGAATGCCGCTGACAAAATTCGCCACCAACTCCTGCAAGCCAAAACCGATACCGACCGAAAGGCCGCCGCCGATAATCGCCAGCGCCGACAGGTTGAAGCCAAGCGTACTGATCGCCAGCAGGCCGCCGATGCCGATGATGGCATAACGGCTGACGATGACCGCTGTGTTAGCTGATCCTTGTCCTGTTACCGTTGAGGTTGCCAACAAACGTTTGAGCAAGCCGCCGGTAATCCAGGCTGTGAGCCAGAAGAGGTAAAACGTCACCGCCGCGCCAAAGAGCGCCGACAGCGTCACGGGCGTCTCCAGCAGGGTGATCAGCGTCATCCGCCCGATGGGGAGGGCGCCGACCAAGGTGGTGCGCAGAATGAGCAGCAAGAGGATCAGCGACAATGGCGTCAGCAGCCGATCCTGATAACGGCGGGCATGTTTGCGCTCAAAGAAGGCGTGAAGAAAGCCGGCGCAAAGGCGATAGGCCAGGATCAACCAGAAGAGCGGCAGCAGGCGTTCGAGCAAGCCGGAGGGCCAGCCAAACAACTGGAAGGTGCGCGCCGCGGCATAGCCAAAGATCAAGCCCAGAATGGGCGATAGTGTGTAGCCCAGGGCCAGCGCCACGCGCGCCAGACTCTCCTGCCACTCTTCCCAGCGGCTTGGCCAGGTGATGATTTTCCCGCTCTGGCGCCGCCGCGCCACGGCATCGACGCTGCGCCGCAACAGCCAGGGAACCGCCCACGCCGCCAGGATCACGAGCAAAAAGGCGCCCAGTTGCCATTGTACCACCGGGCGTTCTAGGATTAACAGAATCGTGTCAATCTGGTCGCGCAGGGCGTCGGTTAACGAATCATCGAGAAAAAGGGTTGTTTGTGTCTCCATCATCCTTGCCTGACTTGGAACAATCGAAAAACGCAATTAACACGGATAGGGAGAAACACTGATTCAATCAAACAACCGTGTTCTTTCCGCTCTGTGTAAACTTCTGTGGAAACTAGGGTGATGCCGTCTTGCTCACATTATGGTTGCGTTGCCTCTTTGATGGAGAGGCGTGGCGCCAAGCCCTTGCTTTCATTGATGGCGGCGGTGATGTTGGTGGCTGCCGTGGCCGGATCGACCTCGCCTTCCAACACCTGGCTATAGGCGCTGTCGCCCAGGCGGAGAACGATGTCAAGCGCTGGCAGGTTGGGGAGCGGGGCGGCGGTGCGCACCTGATCGATAAAGGTAGCAATAACCGGCTCCAGGGTCGCGTTGACCTGGACACGCCGATTGGCCGGAATGATGCCGACGGTGCGCATGAAGGTGGTCTGCTGCTCGGCGTTGGTCATGAATTGGGCCAACGCGAGGGCCAGGGTGCGTTGATTGGTCGATGAGACTTTGCTAAAGAGCAAGCCCTGCGTTTGCAGAAACGGGCCGGCGCTGCCATTGGGACCTTGGGGCAGCGGGGCGACGCCAATCTGGGCGATGGCGGCCTGGGCGCCGGCGGCCGGATCGACCGTGCGCCCGGCCAGAATGGCGTCGTACTCGCTTGTCTGGCCGACATAATAGGCGACGCCACCGGCAATAAAGCGTTCGAGGAGCGCCGTTCGATTCGCTTCCAGGATCATGCCGGGGGTTTCCCGCGCCCTTTCCAGCCAGGCCAGCCACTCGGCAAAGCCGCCCTGGTCGAGAATCACCTGCTGTTCACTGTCAAAGAGTTGGCCGCCAAAGGCTTGTACACCCCAGAAGGCGTCAACAAAGGTGGTGCTGAGTTCGACCAATTGCCCATTCGTCGCCGCGGCCAGCAGTTCATCCAGCGTGGTCGGCGGTTGCTCTATCTGGCGGCGATCATAGTAGAGTACCATCGTATCAAGCGCCATGGGCAGACCGTAGAAGCCATCTTGGTAACGCATGGCTGTGCGGGCGGCGGGCCAGAAGCGGTCGACTGTTGTCGCCGGTAACGCGGTCGCGACATCGTCAATCAGGTTGGCTTCCTGCAACGGGCGAATCCACGCGCTAGGCGCCAGGATCAGATCCGGTCCTAGCCCGGCTGCCGCCGCGGTCTGAAATTGCTCCAGCATCTCCGCCGACGTGGCAAAGGCTTGCTGTTTGACCACCACATCGGGGTTGAGCGCCTGAAAACGAGTCAACACCGCCGTCAAGGCCGCCGCCTTTGGCTCCGGCCAGGCGTGCCAGAGCAAGACACGGCCTTGCAGAGTGGCTGGGTTTTGTGGCTGGGTGAAGGTGCAGGCAGCGACGAAGAGCGATAGCAACAAGAGGGACAGCCATTGTTTGCAAAAGTTCATGAGCAGAAAACGATTGTTCCTTTCTGGGATTGCGTTGTCGTCAGAGCGGGCGTGGTCTCCATGACAACCGGCTCATTATAGCGGTTGATCCGGAATCAGCGAAATTTTCCAAAGCCAAAAGGGAACGCACCGGTCAGGAAAGCTGTTCCGCGCCAAGGAAACCGCCCTGTCTATCAGCCATCGCTACCTATCGCGACTCTTTGCACAGAGCCAACGTCATTGTAGAGTAGAACGATAGCGTCACAAGGATTGGGAAGGGATTCTTTATGCGGAGAAAAATCATCCTGGGCTTGGCCCTCATACTAGGGTTGGCGCTATTCGTCGTTCCCAGTTGTCCCATCCCCGAACTGGAAACGGTGAAGGGCGAATTGGGTAAAGCGGTTGCGCAGCTACCCCCAATCCCGCAGAGCGATCATATCAAGACGCTAACCTATGACTGGGGCGATTCCGAAGGTGAGTATCCCCCTTGTTATTATGCGCGAGCCTACCTGATTTTCGGGACACAACAACCTATTGAGGAAGTCATCACCAGCGTAACACCGTCACTGCTTGCCTTAGGCTGGACGGTTGAGGAGCGTAGCTATCAACCGTCAGGATTGTTCATTCGTGGGGATCACGAACGTGCCGACATTGGTTACTTGGCGGTAGGCGCTGAAATTGCCCAAGCGGTCGGTTATGAACAACTCAAAACAAAGTACAAAACAGTCTTTGCACTCACGCTGGACTATATGCTACCAAAGCGTGATCAATGTTAACCCTGGTCTATCTTCTTGCGATTGTGATTTGTCTATAACCGGCAAAACGTTCAGCCGTCAACTAAGGTGACACCTATGACCCGCTTACTCCTTGTATTTTTGGTTGTGTTCCTTCTGAGTGGGAGTACGCCAGTAACAGAGTCAACAAATACGGCGCATAGCTGTCCACCGTTGACGGCTGGCGTTACGCCGCTTGTGACGCTGGTTGCACAATGGGATGACCTGTCGTCTGCCCCGGTGATAGCGCTCGATTACTCGGATAATGGTCAGCAGTTGACGGTTGTCTATCCTGCCACTTATGAACACTTTGGTGAAGTACTCACAATGGAGAGCAAAACTGGCAAAATTGTTCGTAAGCTGAACACGATTTGGATTCATCCAGAGGGAACGGCGCTTAGCCCCACGGGAAATATCTTGGCTACTGTACAAGAAAGACCGGAAATCGTACAGCGCCACCGGAATGAACTTGACGTTTCTTATGGTATTATCAATTTTGTCGAAATTTGGGATATAAACAGTGGTGTGCTACGCAATTCGTTAGCCATTTCTCGATGAGAAGAGTTCGTTCCGGGAATTGATATATCACACGACGGTAGCCTAGTTCTAAAAAACTCTTCATTATTTGCAACACTGGATTACACAGACCCAACCCTACAATATGCTGGTTCATCGGTGGGCATTAGATTAATTTCGGACGATCCAGATTTTGTAATAGAACATTTTGTTTCCAGTGCTTTTGATCAGAGAAATCAACAATTTGCATTGGGGTATGAAGGTGGCGATATAGCGCTGTATCAATTCAATAAACGATACCGTAGCTTTAGCGGCACCATTTATAGCGCTCCTATTCATGGAACACGTAAACCGTTGGCAATGGCCTTTGATGCATCGGGTCAGTGGTTAGCCATTCTACGACCGAATTCCGTTGAAATACAGAGCTTGCGCTTTGTCTTAGCACGCGTCTGGTTCCCCTTTGCCTTCCTATGGCCGCCAACCACTGTCCATAGTCTACCTACCACCGAGAAGGGCGTTCTTGCTTTCCGGCCACAAGGGGATTTACTGGCTATCGGCACACCGAACGGCTGGCAGTTACGCCGCAGCAAAGATTTAAGCCTGGCCATGGAACAGACCGAAAATCCGATTACAGCCCTGGCCTTTAGTGATGATGGGTGCTATGTTGCCTTTGGTGAGAAGAGTGGCGCTGTGCAAGTATGGCGGATGTTTCAGTAGCCTGAATTGCCAGTTTATCAAAAACGATTTGCATCATGATCTTGTAGACAAGGAAGCAAACAATGGAAGATCGGAATAAAGCTATTAGACTACTTTTGTTCGATGGTTTCAATGAACGCGATCGCTTTGAAATAAAGCATAAAGGCTGGTTCAGCGCTGAAGTCGAAATTCTGGGTCAACACCGGTACGCCGTGAATTTTTATGATTGCACCCGGTTAACCCAAGAGGTCAATGACGGGGTAGAGCGTGGCATCCCCTGTTTGGGTGAACCAGGAATGATTGTGGTCAAAGAAGTTACCATTGAAACAATGGAAGCCGCCCTTGCCTATCTATTCACTGCTGGATATTTTGAGCACCTGAAGCCTGTTTCATAAAATAAGCGGAGCGACTATATTTGAGAGATAATTATGAGCAGGCATCCAACATTTTTTGCTGTAAAAAAGCATTTACAAATCACCTTTTCACCACAGGAGTATATAACACTGATTTGGAGCGTTCCACCCTACCGTGGAATGGATGACGAACGAACCGATCCTGTGGTTAAACGGTACTGGGAAAAGTTACCGGAATATCTGGTGGCGCGTTGCCCGTTTTGTCAGGCCGATTATCGCTCACGCCTGGACACCCATAGTCTTAACTATTGGTGGTTCAATCCAGTGCGAGCGGGTTGTGTCTTTACTTATAATCATCAGATCATCAGATGTCGGCATTTTGTGGCTGTACAAAGTTTCCTAAATTTAAATGATCACTGCTATACGGCGGCTAATCAATTACAAATGACCTCTTTTCATAGTGATAACGGTGATATTCCTTTTGTCTCACCCAAACTGTTGCCGGCTTCGTTAGCGTCGATAGCCGTCATGCATAGTCTGCCCATTTGTGATCTGGAAGAGAATCGCTTCACGCCGCGTTATTCCCTTTACACGATCACCTACTACGGTGAGAGTCGGAAAGCTGTGTTAGCGCATTATCACAAAAACACATACGCCGGCCCGGATGACTATTTTCCGATCGTAGAATTTCCAGAGTACATGCGCCGTCACCCGGAAAGCGCAGATCTGAAACAGTGGGTGGCGCAAGGTAAACTCCAGTGGCTCGATCCCTATTCCGCCGACCTGCCCCTGTGCGCCGGGCCGCCGGCAGCCTTCCCCTATAGCGGCATTACCGGGTATGGACGACGCTTTGTTTACCACCCGCAGCCTGTTACTGCACCCTGGTGGGCCTTCTGGCGCAAACGGCGGCTACTGGAAGCCGGCAGGATTGAATTGTTATAGCATACCCTTCCCATAAGTAGATTTTGCAATATATAAGAATAGGCGGTGGCATCTATGGTATACCCATATCCACAACTAACGGCGCAATTGCGCTATCACGTATCGGTTGAACAGTATCAGAGAATTGTGCAGCCAATTCTAACCAGCTCAGGCACGCTGCGCATTTTTAATCTTGGTAACGCTTACTGGCAAGCAATGCCTTGTTATCACTATACCTCCTGCCCGCTTTGTGGTGCAGCCTGGTATGAATTGATTGACAGCTATAGTTTACTTGGCTGGTTGGGTGTATCAACAACCATCAGCAAAAGTATATACCGCAGCAATGGCAACAAAAACATTCCGGAGAATTTCCCAGCCCTCGAACATTGTATACACTACACGAGCGACCATTGTTTTCTGAACCTACATGGCCGCTTGCCCATAGAGATAAGCTACTTTGAAAGTGGCACGGGGGAGGCGCCACATTTGACGGGGTGGGCCATGCCGGATGACATCGAATCGTATGCCGTCCTGCACGCATTGCCGCTCTGTCGTATTGCGGCGGGGCAGTTCGTTCCCAGCTATACCCTGTTTATCCTGACCTACTTCAGTGTCGATCCGCGAGCGATCATCTGGCGCCACTATACGGCCGAGGCGGAGCGGGGCAAAGGAGATCCTGAGTTCTACCCGGCCGGGCTGGATTGGCCTGACGTGCGGCCGGAAGCCAACCCCTATTATGACTTACAAGCTTGGGCCACCAAAGGACGACTCGGCTACCTTGATTTTACCGACCCGGCCCTACCCTTACGTATCGGACCAAACACCCAACTGCCAGCCATCTATCAACAGATTCCCGGCGCACGCTACACTTTTACCTGGCGGAAGGGCATCTTTGAAACGAGCATCAATCAAAGACGGGCAAGCCATGCTACGCTTCCGTAACATATTCCTTTTGTCGACAAGGACAGATGACAAACGTACAATTTAACCCACATCTCTCGTTCTATTTCACGTTACCGCATCTGCAAATTACCTTTGCTGTGGATGAGTACCGCTCCCTTTTGCGCCGGCACAAAGATATGCCGATTTTTGCTTGGGAACAGGAGTATTGGGCGCATTTACCGGAGTATGTAGTTGCGCGCTGTCCCATCTGTCATGCAAGCTATACGGCCAAACTTGATACGCACCAGCTTGAGACGATGACCGGCCATCATACAAAGACTGAGTCTATTTATCGTTCCAAACATCAGAATACAGGTTGCAAACATTTTGTGGGTGTAACGACTTATGCCAATTTGAATGGCTTGTTGCCAACAGAATATAGTCTGTGGAGCAACTGGATGGGCGACGTGCCGGTGATTACCCCCACCTTTTTACCGGATGATGTAAAAAGCTACGCTGTGTTGCATTGTCTTCCCGCTTGTCGGCTAAAGGGAGACACTTTCTCGCCATGCTATTCTATCTATATACTGACGTACTATGCCGAAGACCCCGGCGTATTATGGGCGCGTAGAAAGGCTGAAATGACAGCAATTGTACAGGCATCTCCTGGCGTGGATCTCTTTGGGCACATTGCCATTCTCTACACATCCGACACTTTGCGTACGCATCCGCACCTTGGTCAATTGCATGAATGGGTTGCAAGCGGAAAGCTGTGTTGGCTAGATTTGCACTCGCGCCACTTGCCCCTACGTCACGGGCCGGTCGAAGATTTTCCCTATCACAAGATTCAGGGGTATGAGCGGTCGTTTACTTATTACCGTAACGGTTGGCTCCCGTGGCATCGGTGGCTGCATAAAGATGGTTTAGTCTGTATAGGTTGAATGATGGCTAAAGGAGCTTGACCCATGTCGAACAGGAAAAAAGCGCATTTTCTGCTGCTCTGGCTGTTAATATTGTCGTTGCTGGCCGCTTGTAAATCAGCAACTGCGACAAACAATCCAGTGCCAGAGACGCTCTTTATTCCCGACCAGGAACTGCCGGTCGGGTGGAAAGTTCCGAATCATCTTAGACCAATGGGGCCGGTAACACTTGGCTATGGTGATGAAGAAGATGACCGCTTTATTAACTTTACGCTGATTGATGATAAAGAACATTATAATTGACCCCAGAAACTAGACCACATGTTAAGATACTAAGCAGCAGCCATGTGGAGGGATAGAATGCAAAAACAAGGACGATAATTCAGTGTCAAATCTAAGTTTCCAGTTGCGCTGGAAGCGCTGAAAGAGTTGAAAGTGGTTAACGAAATTGCGAGTGAACATGAAGTACATCTAACGCAAATCAAGCAGTGGAAAAACAACTGCAAGAGGGAGGCGTGGATGTGTTCGATGACAAAGCTGATAAAGCGATCCATACCTAAGCCAGCGCCGCCCTTGCCACCAACTACTATTACCCCTACGGCAGCAACCGCAGCAGCGCGGTCTTAAGCTTCCTCTCCACCAAACGCTTCACCGGCCAATACCACGAAAGCAGCTTGCCCGGGTGGCGAGGGGTTGCGTTACTATGGCGCACGATGAAACCTACTCGTGCAGTTCCACCGCAGCAGCTAACCCGTTTAGGGTTACGATCAAGTGATTCAGAACATCCCGCCCCAGAATCATCATCGGGTTGTGTCGGTCAGCAACAACACGAACTTTGTGAAAGACATGTGGGCCTACTCGTAGGGAAACTTCATAAATATCAGCGATCTCGCTTGCACCAGTCACGCTACGAAAAATTGCTTGGCTACTTCGCCGTGCATTCATCCGTTTTAAGATCGGCAGCGGAGTCAATCAGTGCGCGTAACGTGATCGGCTCGTGGTGACTGCCAAATGGTGAAACAGTGACTTCGACCACGGGCATTGATGGAAGATAGGTGGCATCGTATTCGTAGGTATACATGGCTTTGCCGCTCTTAGCGTGCAAGGCGGTGCGAGTAAACGGTTCGCACTTCGAGCGGTTGATCAGTTACCGGGGCAATCCAGACAAATTCATGCGGAAACCGTTGATAAATGCGCGAACTGAGCGCAACCCCATCTCTGTCATGATCGACAACCTGCCCGCCATAAATTGCCACTTCTTCCCCAGGATAGGTAGCAAGGAGCAGCGGGTGTAGCGCAATAAAGGCTGCTCTTTCCCGTTCTACTGCTTCATCGGCAGGGTCAGTGACAACGGACTTGGGAAAACCCATGTCGCCATTCGCCAACCCATTCTCCTGCTCTGGTGAGGCGGCGAGCAGGCCAAGCCGAAAGTAATGAATCAGACGGTAGAGATCGGGCAAATGCTCTTCCGGTAGCAGTTCTAGTTCTTGCGCAAGTTTCAACCGCAAAAGAGTGGTATTCATCATTCCCTCTGTAACCTCCGCTGTGGAGTAGACAACAGACTATGATGTACAGTATACTGAGGAAGAAGAAGGCTGTCAACCTAACCCGCTGGTAGGCGGTGACTGGACTGCCGGTCACGCACCAGCTACCAGCGGGCAGGGCAATGCTTTAAACTGGTACAATTGGCGCAGCGGCTTTCAGCGTGGCGCGCAGCCGCGACCAATTGACAAGCGATTCTTTGATGGTGACTTACCCCTCAATCCAGCGCTTATAATAAAAGTCGCTGTTCTCATCATCGGTCAGTTTCGCCACCACCTCGAACATCCAGTCGTCGAGATGGGCGTCGTGGGCGTCGGCGCGGGGGAAGGGGTTGTCGTAGCCGGCGGTGAGCGCCTTGCCGACAAAGTCCAGCCCCTTGAGCGCCAGTTCCGGCACATCCAGGCGGCGCACCCCTTCGCGCTGCATCACCCTTTCGTTGACTGCGGCAATGGTCAAGCCGCCGGGGATGAGGGGCAGGGCGCGCGTGCGCATCATCGGGTAGAAGATGTCCAGCACCTTGCGCCCCGTGCCAAAGGCGGCGCGGGCGTCGGCTTGCAGATATTCCTTGGGCAGGTAGAGGCTGGTCGAATAGGCGCCGTGGCGACCATATTCGCGCTGGCTGGGGTCGCGACTGATCTTGTCCAGGCTCCCGCGCCAGTCGGCAAAGACGCTGGCCTCGACGCCGACGCCGTTGGCTTCCAACACCGCCGGAAAACGCACCGCCATTTCGCCCATGACAAAGCGGGTGATCTCCAACTCTTTCTCGTTCAGATCGCGCAGTTGCCACTGGAAGAGACCCTCGTCATCGACATCCTTGATATAGACCGGCGGCATTCCCGGTTGCAGCCCGGAAATGGCGGCGGCCACGGTGTTAAAGTAGACCACCCGATCCGCGCCGGCCGCTTTGAGCGCGTTCAACAATTTTTCCAGCGGCCCGCCCTCCAGCGCCAACCCATCGTTGAGCCAGTGAAAGCGCGCCCCGTGGGCTCCCGCCAATCCTTGCGCTTCGGCCTGCGCCTGCATCGCCTTGCCCGTTTCAAAGTTGATCGAACGACTCAAATCGCGCCCGACCACGGTGAGGCTGGCCGCCCGTCCTTGCCCCAAGAGGGCGGTGGCAAACGCGCCGCCTAAGCCGGGACCGGTGCCGCCGGCAATCAAAATGTGCCGCCCCTCGACCCAGGTCAGGTCATATTGGCCGTTGGCGATGAGCGGCTGTTGGGCGGCCCAGGTCTGATCGCGCAGCGCGCTGGCTTCACTGGGAAAGGCTTCAATCTCTTCTTTGGTCGGTTTCGTCAACGGCGGTGAGCCTTCTTTAATGCGGAGACCAGGCGTCGGCTGGCCAAAGGGACTGATGATGGTTGCTGTCATAAGGTTTCTCGTATTGGGTAAAAAATAGATTTTTAAAAAGATTGATAGTAACAAACTGCTCATTAACTGAACACTAGAGCCGCCGTTGAGTCGCGCCGCGTGAGACAGGAAGACCGGATCGTCGTGTCTCGTGTCTCCCCCTCTCCCTGTCTTCCTGTCTTGCGCTACTGCCGTCGATGAATGCGCCCGCCGACACGGAACCAGGCAATTTCCCCCTGGTCGTTGCGGATAAACTCACATTTGGACTCTTTGCTGGGGCCATCGGTGATGATCACCCGGTCGGCGGCAAAAAAGGCGGCGGGGGCGGGGGGCGGCGTGGGCGCGGCGGGTGAATTTTTGTCGGGAAAGCCGGGTTGGGGAATGATCTGTAGCACCAGGCCGCCATTGCCGACAGTCACTTCGACTTCGCTCAACTGCGCTTTGTAGTAGCCGGCGTAGGATTGTAATTCGGCTGCGGTCAGGGTTTGATAGTGGAGCGTCGGCTGTTGCAGACCGAGATAATGATGCAGCGCCCAGTTAGCGAGATCTCGGGTGACCTCGCGGCCCCGATTGGCATTGGTGAGAATGACCAAGGCAAAGCCCTTTTCCGGCGCCAGCGTCAATTGGGCAATCTGCCCGTTGGTGGCGCCGCCGTGGCTCACCAGCCGCACACCGGCCAGGTCGTTGAGCATCCAACCGATACCCATCGCATCGGCCAGGCTGCCGGCGGTCGTTTGGAAGGCTTGCATAGCGGCAATGGTCGCCGGTTGCATCAACTGTTCGCCGCTGTCGGTGCGCCCGCCGTTGAGATGGAAGCGGGCGTAGCGCAACATATCACGCATCGTCGAGATTACGCCGCCGGCGGGATGCGCGCTGCGCGCCAGCGCCCAGGGCATCGCCACCTTGGTTCCCTCTGGCGTGACAATGTGGCCCACGGCAAAGCGATGGGTCATCACATCCTCGGTGAAAAAGAAGGACATGGTCATGCCCAGCGGCGCAAAGAGCAGTTCCTGGGCCACGGTCTCGAAAGGCTTGCCGGTGACGGCTTCAATCACCCGCCCGGCCAGGCTAAAGCTGGCGTTGTTATACGACCAGAGCGCTCCCAGCGGCGCCTGTTGGGGTAGTGCGGCCATGTTGGCGACATAACGGGCCAGCGCATCATCCCCGCGCCCGGTGTTCTCAAAATAGTCGCCAACCCAGCCGGCGGTGTGGATGAAGAGCTGGCGCACGGTGGCCTGCGCTTGCGCTTGTTGATCCTGCATCTGAAAGTCAGGCAGGTAGTGGCGAATGGGCTTATCCAGATCGAGCTTGCCCATTTCGACCAGGCGCATGGCAATGGTCGCCGTCATTGTCTTGGAGATCGAGCCGATCTGGAAGAGCGTATCTTCCGTAACGGGGAGGGCGTGGTCGCGGTTGGTCACGCCGAAGCCCGCCATTTCGGCCAGCGACGCCGCCGAACTCTGCGGCCAAACGCCGACGGCCACACCCGGTACGCCGGTCTGCTCCATACAGTTCATGACTTGGGTTGTCAGGGCTTGATCACTCATTTGCTGCTCCTCTCCGTGGTGTTGCTGCAATGATTGTGCGCTGATTGTGGTATACTGGGCCAAGTATAACATCAGTGTACGTGACAAACCAACCAACGAACCAACCCGGAAGGAGAACGCTTGAACCATTTACCTTTGGCGACATCTTCCGCAACCGCCATCGCCCTGGATCTGACGCTACCCTGGCAGGTGGTCACTGACAGCGTCGAGCCGCCGGTGCAGCTTGCCTTGCGTGAACTCCAAAGCCATTGGCAACAAATCGCCGGTCAAGCGCTGCCGGTGACGACCGAAAAAGGGCAGCGCCCGCTCATTGTTCTAGCGGTTGCCGGGCAGGGTGGCGATGGCTTTACCTGGCAAGCGCAAGCCGCCCAGATCACCATCACCGGCGCCAGTGCGCGCGGGTTGCTCTTTGGCGTCTACCATTTTCTGGAAGCGCTGGGGTGTCGCTGGTTGGCGCCTGGTGCGCTATGGACACGGCTGCCCCAGACCCAAAGCGTCACTTTACCAGCCACACCTGTCCACGAAGCGCCGGCCTTTGCCGGTCGTTGTCTCATTATCGGTCATTATGCGTTTATGATCGATGCCGGGGCGTGGATCGAATGGGCGGCGCGCAATCGCTACAACACGATCTTCTTTCATACGATTGCCAACCCGATTGGGGGCGGCGCAGCGCCGCTCTGGTCATGGGAACGCCAACGGGAGCAAGCACTGGCGCTCCTACGCGAACGAGAAATGACCATCGAGATCGGTGGTCATGGTCTGCCGGATCTATTGCCGCGAACTAGCTTCAAAGCGATGCCCACGGCTTTCCGTGAAGAGGCGGGGAAACGCACGAAACGGCACAATTTCTGTCCGTCCAGCCCGGATGCGCAACTGGTGATCCAGCAAAATGCCAGACGCTATTTTCAGGCGAATCCGGGCTTTGCGGTTTATCACCTCTGGGCCGATGACATTCCCGGTGGCGGTTGGTGTAGCTGCCCGGATTGCGCCGCACTCAGCAGCGCCGATCAACTCTTGCTGGCAACCAATCAGGTGGCCGCCGTATTGGCTCAGGTGGCGCCGACGGCGGAACTTTCCTTTATCGCCTATCTGGACACCGAAACGCCGCCAACGCAGATCAAGCCGCGCCCCAATGTCTGCCTGCTCTGGGCGCCGCGGACGCGCAACTATGGCCGCGCCATCGACGACGAAAGCTGCCCGGTCAATACCCCTTACTATCCCCAGCAACTGAAGGCGCAGATCGCGGCCTTTGCCGGCGCCGGGACGGTGCGGGTCTTTGAATATTATAGCGATGGGATTCTGTTCAAATCGGTCTTGCCGATCCTGAGCCAGGTCATGCAGCGTGACCTCTGTTTTTACCGGGATGTGGGTGTCCACACCATGCAAACCTTGATGACCGGCACCCACCCCTGGGTCACAGCGCACCTGACCAACTGGCTCTTTGGCCGGCTGACCTGGCAACCGGAGCAGGATCTCGACGCGCTGCTGGCCGATTTTTGTCAGGCCGCCTTTGGCGTTGGCGACGCCGCTATGCTGGGGTACTACCAAGCGTTAGAAGAAGCCTTTGCCCTTGTTCTCCACCAAACCCCCGACCAACGCGACCGCTTTGCTTTGCCCACCTCACCATTGGCGCTGATCAAGGAGCCAGTGGCCGATATGGAAGACCCGGTTCACGCTGCTGCTGCCACCTTGCAAAAACGGGCAGAGACTGTGGCCAGACTCTTTGATCTGGTGGCGACAGCGGAACGGCACCTGGCCGCCGCGCGTCAACTAGCCGAGCAACAAGGCGTACCCAACCCGCAACTGGCAGCGGAAGCCAATGCCTTTGCCCTCACCAAAGCGTGGCTCCACTTTAGCGGTCATCGCCTGCGTCTCTACGCCAGCCTCGCCACCACCCCGCCAGCGCCCGATGCCCGTCAGCACTGGCAAGCCGCCCAGGAAGCTTTTCAGCTCATCCAAACTTGGGCCGCCCAACTGCCCCCCGTCTTTCAAAGCAATTTGACGATGGGCCACTTTGCCATGTGGGGCCTCCGCCTGCGCCGTATCCAGGCCGATTCCTTTACTGCCCCACCCCTCCGTTGGTGGATCGATCTCGGCACTGTGACCCACCTCGCCGCCGGCTACCTGCGCCTGGCGCGTCAATTCAAGGCCGAACGCCGCTAGGAAGACAGGAGACACGAGACAGGAGACACAGAGAAATAGATGACAGTATCTCGTGTTTCGTGTCTCCTGTCTCGTATCTTGTGCTACTGCTCCACCGGCAGCCCCGCCCGTTGCCAGGCGGAGAAACCGCCGTCGAGATCGTGGATGTTGGTAAAGCCTTGTTCTTGGAGAAAGCTGGCGATCTGGCTGCTGCGGCGACCGCTCTGGCAACTGACAATGACCGTTTTGTCTTTGGGGATGTCGGCCAGCCGGCTGGGGATTTCGCCCATGGGGATGAGGGTGATGCCGGGGATGTGGCCGGCGTCATATTCGGCCTGTTCGCGCACATCGATCAACAGCACATCATCCCGCTCCCGCAGCAGGTTGGCCGTTTGCGGATCGACCAGCACAGGCAAGGTGGCAAGATCGATCTCGGCGCCGCTGGTCGCGGTCGCCGCGGGTTGGCTGCCGCAAGCGGTTAACGTCAGCAACAGGAACAAAAACAGAGTTGATAGAAAACGCTGCATACCTCACTCTTTCTTGTCGGAACGATAGACATAATAGGTCAGGCCAGCCTGCCCTGAAAACAACAGGGGTTTCGCAGATTATACAGATGAATTTGCAATATCTTTGCTTTAAAACCTTGGTACAGTAATGGCTGACTCACGGTCAGCGCTGCCAGGGCAATCCTCAAGTTCCGCCTGGCGCACAATTGGCGGCGGACACACTGCTCCCTGTCGCGCCGCCGGTGACGGCAAAGGTGGCAAGTTTTTTCTGCGTTTCCTGGCTTTTGCACACCGGACAGACAATAGCCTGTGTATTTTGGTTTGTGGTGCGGATCAACCGTTCAAAATTGGCGCCGCAACTGGTGCAAACAAAATCAAATAATGGCATTGGTTCATTCCTCTTCTATCAACGACAACGAATTGAAACGACAACGAATTGGGGGAATAACGAATTTAGCCGGCGATGACGGGCGATGCGGACACTTTGACCAATTCGTTGGTTTCCCAATGCGTTGTTGTTTCCTTCGTCGTTTCCTTTGCGTGAATTGGTAGTAGCTTCGGTACATTATCATACAGCAAGAAGAGCGCCAAGACAATCACAAAGCCGGCAAAGAGACGACGTAACTGTTCCGCCCGAATCACCTTGGTCAGCGCCGTGCCGAGAAAAGTGCCACCCAAGCCAGCGACCACAAAGAGCGTAATCGTCACATAATCAATCGACGTTTGGCCCAAGTGGCCCAGCAACCCGGCCAGGCTGTTCATGGCAATGATCACCAACGAGGTGCCGACCGCCTGGCGCATGGGCAAACCGACCAGCATCACCAGCGCCGGCACAATCAAAAAGCCGCCGCCCACCCCCAGAAAGCCGGTAAGGATGCCAACACCGGCGCCACTGAGCAGGGTGGCCGGCCAACTGTGGGGCTTGGACGCATTTTCGGTTGGCGTCTTGCGCAGAATCATGAGCGCACCAACCACAATCATCAACAGGGCAAAGAGGATCAGCAACATGGTCGATGAAAATAGGTGCGAGAGACCCGCCGACCAATAGGCCGCAATCATCCCCACGCCACCAAAGGTCAGCGCCACCCGCCAGTTTAGCGTCCCTTGGGCGCGATGAAAATAGGCGCCCAACAGGCTATTGGCGCCAACAATGATGAGCGAAGCCGTTACCGCCATCTGCGGACTTTGCCCCACCAGGTAGACCAGCGCCGGCACGGTCAAAATCGACCCGCCGCCGCCCAATAGGCCCAGTGTCAACCCAATAGCGGCGCCCACTAGTAGATCAATCAAAATCGTAATCACGGTAACGCCTTCTTTCTCAACAAATAATGGTAGTAAAGACTTTAGTCTTGTTGTGAACAAAGACTAAAGTCTTTACTACCGAATCAATGGGGCAAATAAGGCCGCACATACGCATACAGATACGAACCGACGAACGCCCCGGCAAAGGTGATGAGCGCCAGCGCTTCCCCGCTGCCCAGTTGGGCATAGATCGGGCCGGGACAGGCGCCGGTGATGGCCCAACCCATGCCAAAGAGCAGCCCGCCAAAGATCACCCCCTTCTGGTAGGGCTTTTCTTTGATCTTGATCGCTTCGCCCTGCAATGATTTCCACGGGGAGCGTTTCAAGATCCAGAGTGAGAGCGCACCAACCGCAATGGCCGACGCCATCACCAGATAGACATGCGCCTCTTCAAAGCGGAACATGCTCTGGATGCGAAACCAGGAGATCACCTCAGACTTGGTGAGGACAACGCCAAAGGCCAGGCCGACGAGCAAAACCATGAGTGACTGTACAGGGGTCGATTGCGCCAAGGAACTCCCTTTGGCTTGGGTGTTGGTGAGTGAATGTTCGCGTATCATCTTGGGTAGATCCTTGTTGTTTAGAAGAAACCGAGCAGCGCCGTCATCAACAGCCCGCCGGCAAAGAAACTTACTGTCGCCACCAGACTGGGCCACTTCAGATTCGCCAGCCCCATAATGGCGTGACCGGAGGTGCAGCCATCGGCATAGCGCGCGCCAAAGCCGACCAGAAGACCGCCGACAAAGAGCAACAGCGCCCCACCCCAGGTGTAATAGTGGTCAGGTAGATAGCGGCCTGACGCTCCCAAAAATTGCACCGCGACAAAACCGCCCAGCAGAATCCCCACCACAAAGATCAGATTCCACAGCTCTTTGCGCCACGGGTTCTCACGCACATAAGCGAGCTTTGAATTAGGCGATGTAAGCGAGCAAAGATGGCGAAAGCTGCTCGACACGCCCAACGTCTTCCCCGCCAGCAGTAACAACGCCGGCACACTCAGCCCGATCAACGGCCCGCTTACATACCAGGGCCAGGGTTGGTAAAGCCATTCCATAAGATAATTTCCTGCTCTTTTCTACGTAATGGTGATTGGGTGATTAGGTGATTAGGTGATTAGGTGATTAGGTGATTGGGTGATTCTGCTTTGTCGTAATCAAAACACCCAATCACCTAATCACTCATCCTCTCAATTCACCCCACTAACCGTCTCCACCGCCTGCGACCAAACCTCTTTACCGTCGCGCAGGTTGACCACGTTGGTAAAGCCCCGGCTGCGCAACAGGCTGGCGGCGATTTGCGAACGGTAGCCGCTGGCGCAATTGGTGATCACCGTGTGATCGTGGGGGATCTGATCCAGATACTTGGGCAAGGCCCCCAGGTGGATATGACGGGCGCCGCGAATATGCCCTTCCAGATATTCATTCTTGTTGCGCACATCGATGACCACAATGCCATTGTGCGGCAGGCGGTTCGCCAGTTCTTGTGCGCTCCATTCGGGCAATTGGTCGGTCTGGCCGCTCACCGCCTCCGGCAGCGCATAGCCGGCCACCTGGTCAATGCCTATGCTGCGCAGGGCAGTCAGCAGGTCATTGAGCGCTTCGGCGGACGGCGTGACAAAATAGAACGGCTTGGCATAATCGATAAGCCAGCCGACAAAGGTGCTGAAATCCTTCCGTTCAGGAATGCTGATGGTGCCCGGAATGTTGGCGGCAGCAAAGGCGGCGCGACTGCGGAAATCAGCGACAAAGGCGCCCTTGGCAACCAGATGGTCAATAGCGGCCCGATCCAACAATTGCGGCGTCGGCAGATCCTTGAGCAGCGCCGGCCCTTCCTTATTGACTCTCTTCATCTGGGCAAAATAGCGGGGCGCTTCCGGTTGACCGGCCAGCAACCACTTGACAAACGGTTCTTCCTCGTCAATTTGGAAAGCCGGGTTAAAGAGCTTTTCATAGCCCAGCGTCGTCGATGGAATGGCGCCCAAGGCTTTGCCGCACGCGCTCCCCGCTCCATGCGCCGGCCAGATCTGTAAATAGTCGGGCAGCTTTTTGAAGCGTTGCACCGTCTGGAATTGGCGCCGGGCGCCCGGTTCCGCTGTCCCCATCATGCCGGCGGCAGCTTCCAACAGATCGGGGCGACCAACATCGCCAACAAAGAGGAAGTCACCGGTGAAGACGCCCATCGGTTGATTGGCGCCGGCGGTGTCAGTGATCATAAACGAGATATGTTCCGGGGTGTGACCAGGCGTGTGCAGCACATCGACCTTGATGTTGCCAACCATCCAACTGTCGCCTTCGGTCACCAGCACTACGTTAGGTTCATGAGCATACTGATATTTCCAGTTGGCATCGCCCATGTCGCTCAGATAAATGGTGGCGCCGGTGGCAGTGGCCAGTTCGCGACTGCCGCTGACAAAATCGGCATGGATGTGGGTCTCGGTGACGTGGGTGATACGCAACCCTTCTTTCGCTGCCATTTGGAGATAGGGGGTAATATCGCGTTCGGGGTCAACCACCAACGCTTCACCCGTCTTCGCACAACCAACTAGATAGGAAGCCTGGGCCAACCGTTCATCATAAAAGTAGCGTAATAACATGGTGTTTTTTAACTCCTTATCAGTGTACATGTGGATCATGTTCCGGTTAGACAGTAAGACAGTAAGACAGTAAGACAGTGATCAGTCGACAGCAGCAACTGTCTTACTGTCTTACTGTTCGACTGTCTTACTGATTTAGTGCAGCGGCAACCCTTGTCGCGTCAGATCCTGCAAACCGCCGGCGTTGTAGATATTTGTATAGCCCGCCGCCTGTAACATCTGGAGCGCCATCCCGCTGCGATTGCCTGAACGACAGTAGAGAACCACCGGCTTATCGGTGGGCAACTCGCGCATCTTCTGCTGGACATCCTGCACAGGCAGGTTGCGCGCCCCTTTGATATGGCCTTCGGCAAATTCCGCCGCTGTGCGCACGTCGATCAACAGATGGGGCGTGTTGGTTTCGACAAAGCGCTTCTTGTACTCACCGGCGGTTAACTGGGCTGCGTTACTCGCCGTATTGCCAAATAGTTTGGATAAAATGTTCATAATCTCTACCTTATACTCAGTAGGCCACAGTCGTGTCGTCGCGTAGTCGTGTCGTCCAGAGTCGGGCGGCTGCGATTCCAGTTGCGTTGCGGTCTACTGATACTCTATACTTGTCATCTGCTCTTTTGCCGGGGGATGGCGCCGCTTGTTTGTTGAAAGTGATTCTAGCCGATGTTTGATTGGTCTAGTTCTCCCGACTTGCTTATAATTGTTATAAGTTGGCGCTTATAACAGAAAAACCATGAGGGTTGGTTCGTTGGTTTCGACAAGCTCAACCAACGAACCAACCAAATTTAAGAATCCATGCTCGACCTACACAAACTCGATATTTTTCTCCATGTGGTGCGCGCCGGCAGCTTTAACCGGGCGGCGGAAGGCTTGCTCATGAGCCAGTCGGCGGTGAGCCAGCACATCCAGGATTTAGAAGCCGGGCTGGGCGCGACCCTCTTTGAACGGGGACGGCGCGGCGTTAGCTTGACCAAAGCCGGCGACGCGCTCCACGACTACGCGCTACGGATCTTTGCCCTGCTGGCCGAGGCCGAAAACGCCGTGACCGATGTGCGCAAATTGGCAAGCGGACAGCTTACCATCGGCGCAACGCCGGGCGTCGGCGGCTATCTGTTGCCCGGTGCGATCCTGGGCTTTCGCCAACAATTCCCCAAGTTGTCGGTGGTTCTACAAACGGGCATCACCCCGCAGATTGTCAACGACTTGCGGCTGGGGCGGCTGGCGCTCGGCTTTATCGAAGGCGAACTTGACCAGGGTGATGAGGCCAACCTGTCCGTCCGTCCGTTAGCGGATGTTGAACAATTTGTGGTTGTCGGTCCGCAGCACCCTTGGTGGCCACGCCCCGCTCTGTCGATCCAGGAGTTGCAAGGCCAATCCTTTATCATGCGGCAAGCCGGCAGCCGTAGCCGGATCTGGCTGGAACAAAAGTTGCGTGAACACAAGATCGATCCCACCATTCGTGGCGAGTTTGACAACATGGAGTCGATCAAGCGCATGGTGACGCTGGGCACTTGTGTCACGATTTTGCCCCTCTATGTGGTGCAAGAAGAGGTAAAGAACGATCAGGTTCACGCCCTGCCCCTGGTCGACAAGCCATTGCAACGCACCTTGAAGCTGATCTGGCGGCGCGAACAGTTCCTGACGCCGATCGCTCGCGCCTTTTTGTACCATCTCAGTGACGAGTTGCCGGCGTTGCATGAGGTCATTGGCAGTAGACCGCAACGCGAGGAGTAGGCACGCCCCGTGCCGGTCCAGTTGGGTGAGATCGACTGATGGGAAAATCATCAAAGATTACGCAGATTGCGCAGATGAAAGGACAAGAAAAATCTGTGCAATCTGCGTAATCTTTGATCATATGACCTGTTATGGAAAACAGGCTGTGTGAAGTAACTGGATTGTTTGGGGTTGTGATATACTTTGGTGGTGAGCTACCCAAGGCTAAAGCGCTTGGGCTTCCAAGCACGTGACTTGGAACTTTTCGGGGGCTGAGTGCCTTACTGCGCTGCTCATATCTCCCACCGCCTGGCTCCCAGGGTAGTTGAAGGCTTATCTTCGACCTTCGGTCGTTGAATATTTTACAACCGGGACGATTTCCCCGGTTAACCAGCAATATTCAGTTGGGAAGGTGCTTCTTGCTTGTGTGGCCGGGCACTCTTGGTTATCGAATGTTCGGCTACACTTCCAGTATAGCACATAGTTTCTATTCCGTCTGTTACAGAGCTTTAAGAAAGAAGTCCATGTTGTCTTGGAACTGTATCGAGCTAAAGCTCACGTCACCGGCAGGTGACACCCTGCGGGTAAGCCCTTATATCCCAAGGCTAAAGCCCTTGGGTTTTACGGGCTGTTTCTATAATCCGGCGTTGAAAGGAGCGCAAAGATGAGTGTGCAACTTCAGGAACGCGTTGAACAAATGCAATCGGCAGCAACCAATGGGATAGTAACGAACGGGCATGTACCGATTCCACCCCTAGAATCAGGTGATCGCTTATCGCGTGTTGAATTTGAACGTCGTTATCATTTACATCCGAATATAAAAAAAGCTGAATTAATCGAAGGCGAGGTATATGTGGCTTCTCCCGTTCATGTTAATAAACATGCCGATCCACATTTTGATTTAGTTACCTGGACTGGTGTCTACCGTGCGGCGACACCCGGCGTTAAAGGCAGCGATAATGCAACTGTACGCCTCGATCTGGAAAATGAACCGCAGCCCGATATTCTCCTGCGGCTCATACCTGAGCTAGGCGGGAAAGCCTATATTACGGACGACGATTATTTGGAAGGCGCCCCTGAATTGGTTGTCGAAGTCGCCGCCAGTAGCGCCAGTTATGACATGAACAAGAAAAAACGGATGTATGCGCGCAATGGTATTCGTGAATATATCGTTGCGCAAGCCTATGAACAACGCGTTGATTGGTTTGTCTTGCGCGACAGTGGCTATGAAGCGCTCAAACCCGATGCTGGTGGCGTTATCCGCAGCGAAATCTTTCCTGGCCTTTGGCTGCCAACGGCTGCGGTATGGCAAGGGGACTTAGCAAAAATGTTGGCGGTTGTGCAGGAGGGTCTGGCTTCAGCAGAACATGCCATGTACGTCAAAAGCTTACAAGAAAAAGCATAAAATATTCGGATTTTGAGGAAATTGTGGCAGCAAAAGAGAACCTACCCAACATAACCGAACCCAAAGCGGAAGCAACCGGCAGCGAGGGCGTCGATTTTATTCGCGCCGTCGTCAACGAACACATGCGCACCGGCAAATACAACGGCCAGGTGGTCACCCGCTTTCCGCCCGAACCCAACGGCTACCCGCACATCGGCCACGCCAAGTCGATCTGCTTAAATTTCGGTCTGGCGCTGGACTATGGCGGGCGCTGTCATCTACGCATGGATGACACCAACCCGACCACCGAGGACGAAGAGTATGTACGGGCGCTGCAAGATGCTGTCCACTGGCTCGGCTTTGACTGGGGCCAGCACATGTACTACGCCTCCGACTACTTTGGCCGGCTCTATGAGTTTGCCGAGCAGTTGATTCGCGACGGCAAAGCTTATGTCGATAGCCTCAACGAAGAGGAGATCCGCGACTACCGCGGCACCGTGACCGAAGCGGGCCGTCATAGCCCCTATCGCAGCCGCAGCGTCGAAGAAAACCTCGACCTCTTCCGCCGGATGCGCGCCGGTGAATTTCCCGACGGCGCCCATGTCTTGCGCGCCAAGGGGGAGATGGCCTCGCCCAACATGAAGATGCGCGACCCGCTGCTCTATCGCATTCGCCACGCCCATCACTACCGCACCGGCGACGACTGGCCGATCTACCCCATGTATGACTTCGCCCACCCGCTTTCCGATGCGATTGAAGGCGTCACCCATTCGATCTGTACGCTGGAATTTGAGAATAACCGCGAGATCTACGACTGGCTGGCCGAAAACTTGCTCGAAGAGCCGCGCCCCCATCAGTACGAGTTCGCCCGCCTCAACCTCGACTATACGGTCATGAGCAAGCGCAAATTGCTCCAACTGGTGCAGGAAGGGCATGTCAACGGCTGGGACGATCCGCGCCTCTACACCATTGCCGGTCTGCGCCGTCGTGGGGTAACGCCGGAGGCGATTCGCACCTTTTGTGAAAAGATCGGTGTCGCCAAAGCCAACAGCCGCATTGATCTGGCCCTGTTGGAACATTGCATCCGCGATGATCTTAACACCAAAGCGCCGCGCGTCATGGCTGTGTTGCGACCGCTCAAGGTGGTGATCACCAACTATCCGGCAGGCCAAACCGAAGAACTCGATGCCTCCTTCTGGCCGCGCGATGTGCCGAAGGAAGGGTCGCGCCCCGTGCCGTTCAGCCGTGAGTTGTATATTGAGCAGGATGATTTCATGGAAACCCCACCTAAAGGTTTCCATCGTCTGGTTCCCGGTGGCGAGGTGCGGTTGCGCTATGCTTATATCATCAAGTGTGACGAGGTGATCAAGGACGCATCTGGCAACGTTATTGAATTGCGCTGTTCCTATGACCCGGCCTCCCGTGGTGGCGCAGCTTCTGACGGGCGCAAGGTCAAAGGCACCATTCACTGGGTGTCGGCGGCTCATGCCGTGCCGGCGGAAGTACGGCTCTACGCCCGCCTCTTCACCGTTCCCAACCCGGACGAGGTCGAAGAGGGCAAGCGCTTCCAGGATTACATCAACCCGAACTCGTTGGAAATCCTGCGCAACAGCCTGGTCGAGCCGAGTATCGCCAACGCGACGGCCGGGGATCGCTTCCAGTTTGAACGGCAGGGCTACTTCATCGCCGACGCCGTGGACAGTCGCCCCGGTGCGCTGGTCTTCAACCAGATTGTTGATCTGCGCGATTCGTGGGCCAAAGTCGCCGCCACCGACAACGCGCCACCGGCGCCTACGCCCAAACGGGAAGCGAAACCCGCTACCCCGGCGCCAAGCGATAACGGTGTCAGCAGTCGCAAGTCAAAGACCGAGTTGCGCGACGAAGTACGCGCCCAACAACCGGAACTGGCCGCCCGCTTGACCCGCTACACAACCGAGTTGGGCTTGCCCTTTGAGGATGCCGATGTGCTGACCGGTGATCTGATGCTGGTGCGCTTCTTTGAAGACGCGCTGGCAGTGGATGCCAATGCCAAAAGCATCGCCAACTGGGTACTCAATGAAGTCTTGCGCGAACTGAAAGAAAGCCCGCTCGACAGCCTGCGCTTTAGCGGCGCGCAACTGGGCCAGTTGGTCGCCCTGGTCGATGCCAATACCATCTCCTCTGCCGCGGCCAAAGAGGTCTTCGCCGAGATGATGGCGCAGGGCGGCAACCCGCAGGCAATTGTGGAAAAACGTGGTCTCCAACAGGTCTCCGACGCCGACCAATTACGTCCGCTGATCGCCAATGTGATCGCCGCCAACGCTGACAAAGCCGCCCAATACCGCAGCGGGAAGACCGGTCTGCTTGGTTTCTTTGTCGGCCAGGCCATGCGCCAAACCGGCGGCAAGGCCAACCCGCAAGTGGTGCAGGCGCTGGTGCAAGAGATGCTGGCGAGTTAATAGTGGATGGTGGATAGTAAGAATTTGTCTGGCTATCCACCATCCACTATCCACCATCCACTATGACCACCCACTCCATTCTCATCGTCGAAGACGAACGCGCCGTCGCCCACGGGTTGCGCTACGGCTTGCAGCAGGAAGGCTTTACGGTTCTGTGGGCTGAAACTGGCCGTAGCGCGCTGGATTTGGCGCGCACCCAACAACCTCAACTAATCCTGCTCGACATTCGCCTACCCGACATGACCGGTTTTGATGTTTGTCGCCAACTGCGCAGCGATGGTTTGCGTCAGCCCATTCTCATCCTCACCGCTCGCGACGAAGAGATCGACAAAGTGCTGGGGCTAGAACTGGGCGCCGATGATTATGTGGTCAAGCCTTACAGCCTGCGCGAGGTTATTTCCCGGGTTCGCGCCCTGTTACGCCGCGCCTACGGTGAATTGGCAACCCCCACTACCGGCAACATCATCACCTTTGGCAACATTCAGGTGGATCCGGTGCGGATGAAGGTGTTGCGTGCCGGGGCGTCAGTTGATCTGACCCCAACCGAATTTCGCCTGCTCTGCTGCTTGCTGGAAAATCCGGATCGCCCTGTCACTCGTGAAACGCTGATCGAGCGGGTTTGGGGATACACCAGCGAGATCGAAAGCGACCGCACCGTCGATGCCCACCTGCGCCACCTCCGCCAAAAACTGGAAGAGAACCCCGCCGACCCGCGTTGGCTGGTGACAGTGCGCGGGGTTGGCTATAAGTTTCAGCCGTAGATTGGGTGATTGGGTGATGCGGTGATTGAGCGGGTGCCCTATGGGCGCGAAATCACCGCATCACCCAATCACCCAACCCAATTGTTGCGAAATCTCAACAATCCCACAAAACAGACACAACCTACCCCTGGTAGACTGGCGTTATCGCATGCGATTGCGTTGGTACTCTATCAGTTTAGGAAAGGGTTTGTGTATGCAAAAGCAATACCGTCGCTTGTTTCAGGCGTTGCTCCTGGCGGCTTGTCTGGTGGTGAGTATGAGCGCCGCACTCTATGCGGCTGAGGAAGACGAATCAACAACGGAACCAGGGCTGGTTATTGTCGCCGTTGACCCCGATAGCCCGGCTGCCAAAGCCGGCGTGACGCGTGGCGACATTTTGTTGGCCGTTGGTGATGTGAAAGTCAACACGGTTGCGGATCTGCTGGCGGCGTTGGGTAAAGTCGAAGCGGGCGCCACTGTCACTCTGCACGTTCAACATGGGGACGAGGCCGTCGCAGTTGAAGTCACCACCAGCGAACAGCAACAGCGCGCATACTTGGGCATCCGACCTTATGGTGGGACAGATCTGTTGCTCTCGGCGCCGGCGCAGTTTGCCCTGCCGGCTGAACCTGATCTGGCGCTGTCGCCGCACGGCTTTGGCTTTTCGCCGTGGGCCAATACGGAAATGGGTCAGTTGGTCGTGGTGGATGTGCTGGAAGGTAGTGCGGCTGCCGAAGCAGGGATTCAGGTCAACGATGTGATTATGGCCTTCAACGACGCAACCGAATTGACCCTGCCTGCTCTACAAGAAGAGTTGGCAACGCTGGCGCCGGGCGATGTGGTCACGTTGACCGTGGCGCGGGCGGACGCCGCACCGACTGACGTTGCCGTTACGCTGGGCGAAGGGCAGGATGGTCAGGCGCAAATCGGGGTGCAATTGGGCGTTGTGAGCAGCTTTGATACAAGCGAAAGCATGGGACAACCGCCGGCCTTTATGCCGATGCCGCCAATGATGGGAAAACGCTTCCCCTTTTGGCAGGAAAGACCGGGTGCGCAGGAGCGCCGTTTCTTCCACTTTGGTCGCCCCTTTGCGCCCCATCTCTACTTCTTTGCCATGCCCTACCCCGGCTGGACGTCGCCCGACTTTCTCAGCTATGAAGCCATGCCCTACCCCGGCTGGTCGCCCCAAGATTTTCTGAAGTATGAAGAAGGTTTTGTCATGCTCACCCCGGCGCAACCGGAACAATGGTTCGCCGCCCCGCCTGTTTCCGTTGAAATCCAGAGCGAAATCCAACATGGGGCGCCCGCCGAACAAACACCGGGCGCTTATTACTGAGGCGTACCGTAACGATCTACAAATGATTTAGGCTCACCCCCTGCCCTGAAAACAACAGGGATTTCGCAGATTTCAAAGATTGGCTCATCTACGGAAAGTGTGAACACCTGTCAGGTTTCCAAAACCTGACAGGTGTGGCGGGTCGAAACCTCACACTTTCTGTAGATGAGCGCAAAGATTTATATTTGCAAATTCATCGGTATAATCTGCGAAACCCCTGTTGTTTTCAGGACAGGGGTGTCCTCTCGTATAAATAATCGCCGTACCCCTTGGTAGCCTTTGCAGCTTATGTTATGCTAAATAGACTGAACATGGTTCCTGGATGATTGGGCAAGGGAGTCAGATCTCTTATGTTTCGTTCCATCCGGTGGCGACTAGTCGCCAGTTATACCTTGATGACTGTGCTGGCCGTGACCCTGGTTGGCGTGCTGGCGCTGTTGCTGATTGAGCGTTACCTACTGCGCCAGGAGCGTGACTATCTCACCATGAATGCAACGGTGGTGGCCCAGCAACTTGAACCGCTCTTGCGATCAGCGGAACCAAAGCCGGCATTGGAAGAACTGGCGCGCACCACCGCCTTTCTCAGCGATGTCCAGGTGCGCATCCTGGATGCCCAGGAGCAACTGCTGGTCGATTCGGGCTTGCCTTCCGAACTGGATGGCGTGACCTGGCTGGTGCCGCCAACCGCCGCCTTACCCTTTGCGCAGGCGGTGACGACCGAGTTAGCTGAGCCAGGCGTCTTTGTCCAGATCCTGACCGATGAAAAGGGGCGACCACCTTCCGTTGTCTGGCAAGGGGCAGGAACGTCCGGCGACGACCTGGCTGCGTTACGACCACCCCTGGTTGTCTTTCGCCGTGGTACGCTTCTGGGGAGTGATCCGGCCTTTTGGCCGGCGCTGCCGGCCGGCGCGGCCATCACCAAAGCGCCGTGGTCGTCGGCCCATGCCACGCCAATCCAGTCGGCCACGCCGTTGGCTGATGGCGCTGCGCCGCCTGTCCAACGCTGGCCGCAGCTTGACGCCCTCTTGGATCGCCTTGCCTTTGCGCCGCAACGGGTTGTCCAGGCGGTTGACGGTGAGCAGGGGGTTGTCGGCTATGTCGAACTGCGCAGCGACCCGGGCAGTGGCGCGGCGCTGCTTTTGATACGGCGCGCCTTCCTGCTGGCCGGCATCGGGGTTTCGCTGCTGGCTGTGCTGGTGGCGCTCTGGATGAGCCGCACGTTGACGGCGCCGCTTCATGAACTGATCCAGGCAACCAACCAGATGGGGAGTGGCGCGCTGGCGACTCGTGCGGCTGTCCGCACCCAAGATGAGATCGGCCGGTTAGCCACCCAATTCAACACGATGGCCGCCCAGTTGGAACGCAGCTTTGCCGAACTGGCAGCGGAACGGGACGCCCTGCGCCGCTTTGTCGCCGACGCTTCTCATGAACTGCGCACCCCCATCACCGCGCTGAAAACCTTTGGCGAACTGTTGCTTGGCCCCGCCGGGGAAAGCGTCGCCACCCGTCTGGAATTTGTGCAGGAAAGCCAGCGACAAGTTCACCGCTTGGAGTGGATCACCAGCGCGCTGTTGAAACTATCGCGCCTGGATGCTGGTTTGACGGAGCTAAAGACTGAAACCGTTGCTCTCGGGGAATTGTTGAGTATCGCGCTGAAACCTTTTGCCGTGCGGGCGGCGGAGAAAGCGATTACCCTCACCGTTATGCAACCGTCAATGCCGATAGTAGTACGCGGCAACGCGGCTTATTTGGAGATGGCGCTGGCAAACCTGCTGGATAACGGGCTGAAATTCACACCGGTCGGCGGTGTTATTCAACTGGGTGCAACGATCACAACCGAGGAAAAGGTGGACGCCGCAAGGGTTGACAACAGCACCCCACCAGTCACTTGGGCTGAACTCTGGGTGCAAGACAACGGCCCAGGCATTGCCCCGGAAGATCGCCCCTATGTCTTTGACCGTTTCTACCGCGGCCAACCGACTGGCGTTAGTAACGATGACGCCGGTTGCGGCCTCGGCTTAGCCATTGTGCAGAGCATTGCCAAAGCGCATGGCGGACAAGTGACGGTGCAAAGTGAAGTGGGTGCGGGCAGCCGCTTTGTGATCCAGGTGCCGGTGGCGGCCTTGAAATAATGAGCGTTGGGAAAACTTGCCGCTCTTTCTGCCGGTTTTTCCGATGGTTCCCGGTTGCGGTATACTACCCCTATGCCGACACCAAACATTTTACTCATTCATGCGGATCAACATCGCGCTGATTGTATCGGCGCGCACAGCCACCCGTTTATCCAAACACCCAACCTGGATCGCCTGATTGCCGAAGGAGCGGACTTTACCAACGCCTTCACGCCGATTCCGCTCTGTACACCGGCGCGCACCTCGTTGCTCACCGGGCAGTGGCCCATGCAACATGGCTCGATCACCAACCCGGATGCCGAAGCGGGCCGCGCCTTCAACGCGACCATCCCCACCTTTAGCCAGGCGTTACGTGATGCCGGTTATTTTCTAGGCTATATCGGCAAGTGGGGCGTTGACCCACAGCGACCACCGACCGCCTTTGGCTTCAATGTCTACGTCGCGGAACGGGACTACGGCAAACAGCGCCAACAGTTGGGCCTGCCCCCCAAACCCAATACCAACCGCTGGTTTGGCGAAACCGACCCCCACATTACGCCGGAACAGTCGCAACTGGCCTGGGGCGCCGACATGACGGTGCAACTGCTCCGTCACGCTGCGCAAGGCAACGCCCCCTTTTTCTTACGTTGGGATCCCAGCGAACCACACTTGCCCAACGTCGTGCCGGAACCCTACGCCAGTATGTACCCGCCGGCCACCATTCCACCCTGGCCCAACTTTGCCGACCCGCTGACCGGCAAGCCCTTTATCCAACAGCAACAGCGGCGTACCTGGGGCATTGACCAGTGGGGCTGGTCAGAGTGGGCGCCGATTGTCAGTCGTTATCTGGGCGAAATCTCCCTGCTGGATCACCAGATTGGTCGTGTGCTGGCGACGCTGGACGAACTGGGACTGGCCGAAAACACCGTCGTCATCTACACCACCGACCACGGCGATCTCTGTGGCGCCCACGGCATGATCGACAAGCACTATGTCATGTACGATGAACTGGTGCGTGTCCCCTTCATTGTCCGCTGGCCGGGCCACATTGCCGCCGGTCAACAGTGTGACGCTTTCGTCTCCTCCGCCGTCGATCTGGCCGCTACCTTCTGCGATCTCGCCGGCGTCGAACGACCATCCACCTTCGCCGGCCAAAGCGTTCTCCCCCTGACTGAGAAGACAGGAGACACGAGACAGGAGACAGGAGACAGGAGACAGGAGACAGGAGACAGGAGACACGAATCACGCAACACGCAACACGCAACACGCAACACGCAACATGAACCCCGTTCAGACATCTTCACCACCTATCACGGCAACCAGTTTGGCCTGTATAGCCAGCGCATGGTGCGCGACCGGCGTTGGAAATATATTTGGAATGCCACGGCGGAAGATGAATTGTATGATTTGTTGAATGATCCGGGTGAACTCACCAATTTGTCCGCTGATCCGGTCTACGCTACCGAAGGCCAGCGCCTCCGGCAGCGCATCCTCGCCTGGATGGAACAAACCAACGACCGCCTGCTCAACCCGTGGATACGGCGGCAGTTGGTTAGTTAGGTGGTAGTTGGTTCGTTGGTTGAGCTTGTCGAAACCAACGAACCAACCACCTAACTCCTGGCCCCTTCCACCCCCGCCGGCATGGTCACTTTGACTGGGCGGGTGGGGCGGATCAGTTCAAAGAGCGGTGAGGCCATGAGGGTGGTGACAATGGCCATCATGACCATGATGGTGAAGAAGACCGGCTGGATCAGGCCATGCTCCAGGCCGATGTTGAGGATGATCAACTCCATGAGACCGCGGGCGTTCATCAAAAGGCCGATGCCCATGGCGTCGCGATTGTTTTCGCCATGCCAGCGGGCGGCCAACCAACAAGCCACCCCTTTACCTACACTGGCCGCCAACAAGACCAGCAGCGTTATGCCCCACAGATAGGCGCTATCCACCAGCCCGATCCGTGTATTCAAGCCGGAGTAGATAAAGAAGAGCGGCAGCAGAAAGGTCGTCGTCAACGGTTCGAGCATCTCCTGCACCCGCTTGGCAAAGAGACCGCGCGGCATGGCAATGCCCATGATAAAGGCGCCAAAGACTGCATAGATGCCAATGCGATCAGTAAACCAGGCGCCCAACATGACCAGCATCAACGTCAAGGTTAGCAACGAGTGGCTGACCTTGCCTTCGCGATCTGCCCAAGTCCCCAGTTGCTTGAGCATGGGTCGCCCCAAGGTGAGCAGAAAGACGGCATAGAGGACGCCGCCGCCAATGGCCAGGACGGCAATCATCGGGTCGCCGTTAAAGCTGGCCAGTACAATCGCCAGAATACACCAGGCCGCACCGTCATCAATCGAGCCGGCGGCCAGCGCCAACGTCCCCAACGAGGTGCCGGTCAGTCCCCGTTCGTAGATGATACGGGCCAACATGGGAAAGGCCGTGATCGACATCGACGCCCCGACAAAGAGCATAATCTCCCAAGTGGCGACATCGGGCGTGAAGAAGGTATCGGTGCCGCTGAGGAACCAGGCCAGGATGGCGCCCAGGGTAAACGGCACGATAATTCCAGCCAGTGACACTGAGGCAGCGCTGCGCACGCGGTTGGCGATTAAGGAAACATCAAATTCCAACCCGATCAGGAACATATAGAGTACTAACCCCACCTGGCTCACAATGTAGATAGCGGTTTTTGATTCCGGTGGGAAGAGCCACGCTTGCACATCAGGAAAGAACAACCCAAGCAGCGACGGCCCCATGAGTACACCGGCGATCATCTCCGCCACCACCTGCGGTTGCCCAAAGTAGCGCGCGATCATTCCCACCACGCGACAGACACCCAGGATGATGGTCAATTGCAAAAAGAATAAGACAGAGATTTCAAAGTTTGACATAGGTTTGCTTTCGTTTTGGTTGATTTGGTGATTGGTTGGTTAGTTGGTGGGTTACTTCGTTGGTTGAGCCTGTCGAAACCAACGAAGTAACCCGCCAACTATCGGGTATCAATGGTTTCGAGGTTGGCGTCAAAGCGGGTCATCCATTCAGTTTGGATGCGTTCGCGGTTGGCGGCAATCCAGGGGATGTCCAGGTCAAAGAGGTTTGCGCGCACAGTGTCGGCGGAGAGGCGGCTGGCCAACATTTGCGCCGTGCCGTTATGTTGAATATCGGTGCCGGTCAGGATGCGATCCTTGGCATACTCCGTCATGGCGCTGTCGCTGATGGCCCAGTCAAGGAAAAGTTTGGCGGCGGGTTTGATCGTCTCTTTGCGGACAAGCGCATTCACCTCCATTTCCCACCCGGCGCATTCTTCGGGAAGAAGAAATGCCATGTTTTTGTCGTCAGGGAAGAAGGCGCGGTAGTCATAGGTGACGCCGATGGCATACTCTCCGTTGCGTACATGATCACAGACCCCGCTGGCGTTATTCGCATAACGACCTTCGGTGTTTTCGTGTAATTGCGCCAGGTATTCCCACCCTTGTGTGACGCCGTAGTTTTGTAGAATGGTGCCGATCAGCAGGTAACCCACACTGGTTTGTCCCGGCGTGGGAATCAAGAGCTGCCCCTTGTACTGGGGGTCGAGCAACGCTTCCCAAGATTCTGGCGGCGGCAAGCCTAGTTGTGCAAGGATGGCGGTATTGGCGCAGAACGCAACGGAGCGCGCCGATATCCCAACCCACTGGGGCGGCTCGTTGGCATCACGAAAGAGCGGGGTAACCTGCTCCACTCCCTTTGGCGCATAGCTGGTGAGCAGATGATTCCACTCCAGCGGCAACATATTGGTGACAGCCAGCCCCCAGATCACATCCGCCTGCGGCGCTTCCTGTTCGGCTAACAGTTGTTCAAAGAGGGCGAGGGTGACTTTGGTGACAAGCCGGACTTCGATCGCCGGATGTTCCGCCTGAAAACGGGCCAGGTAATTATGCACAAGGTCTTCGGGCAACGCCGAATAGACAGTGATGCTTTCTTGTACAGGCGTACCCAGCGGTCCTACCGTCAGCGTTGGTGGCTTGCCTGGCGTGCGTTGCAACAGATAAACGACGACGCCAATACAACTCACAATCAAAATCACGCCAATGAGCAGATTCAGGTAGAAAGATTTGAAAAAAGTGTTCATGGTTGGTTAGATAGTTGGTTAGTTGGTTGGTAACGACTAAGCCCGCTCGTAGCCGGTCCGTGACCGACGACCCCATCGCCGGTCACGGACCGGCTACGAGCGGGCTTAGTCGCGTTGGTTGGTGAGTTGGTGGCGAACAAACTAACAAACTACCCAACCAACTACCCAACCAACAACCGCCTCAAATTCCGTGCCGATGCTTCGACCTGGGCGTAGAGATCACCCATTTCCTGGGCGACGATTTGGCGCACAGTCTGTGTGGCGGCTTGCTGTTTGGCTTCTTTATCGGAAGTAAAGTGAATGGTGTCTTCATCATCTTTGGAATAGTAGGCGAATTGCGTCTGCATCATGGCTAGTTGGTCGGGGGACGCCTGATAGCCAAAGGCGTGCGCCAGGATTGCCGGATAGTTTTCTTGCGTCAGTTGATCATAGTTCAGAAATTGTAACCGGGCCGCTTTGGTATGCAGTGCTGTCTCAAAATAGCGCCGGTAAATCTTGGCCAAAAAGGTCAGGTCGTCCATCGCTTGGGTGGCGGCGACGGAACAACTGCTCATATACGCGCCTGGCGCCAACCCTTTGAAATCCAAGGTCCAGACCCGCTTCCACTGCCCGGAGACCAGCACCTCCACCGGGTCCCGATAGAGAAACAGACAGGGGACATCGGGGAAGGCCCGGGTAATAAAGTCGATAAAGAGCGCATTCCAGCTTCGAAATTTGACAAAGTATTTCTGTTGTTGGCAAGTGCGGCGGCGCCCCATTGCCAGGAGCAGGTTGCGATAGATGGTAAACGCCTGTTCGTCATCGACAACCGGCTGCTGCCAGCCCTTCGTTAAATAGTGCCAGAGACCATCATTCAAGGGGGTCCCTTCATCAATGACCACATGGTCTGGCGTGCGGGCCAATGCCTTGGCCAGCAGCGTTGAGCCACAGCGGCTGATGTGAAAAATAAAACCGGTCGGATAGAGCGCATCGGTCAACAACGTTTGGTCAGCCAGGTCAGTCAGCGCGGTTGTTACGCTCTCTTTGCCTTGGTCGGTTGTGATTAACCCCCGAATCGCAAACTCAAATTTTGCCTTCGTAAAGCGGTATTTCCCCACATTCAGCCAGGTCACCTCATGACTCGTCGGCGTCGGCTGCACATCAACGGGAATAAAGCCGGTGTGCTGTTGAATGAGATCGATCGCTTCACGCCCCTTCACTACCGTCGTTTCAATACTCATAACCCTCCCCTACCCTTACCAAAAGCACCCAAAGTTTGTAAAAAAGTCTCACCAGAGATTGCCGGAACCGGCGCTTCGATGATACTCCAAACAGCGTTTGCGTACAATGGTAAAATGTAGGGGGCAACTTATCAGTTTGCTAACAATTGCATCAATCGGCCTGCGTATGAAGCGACAAAAACTTATTTGTCTACCAACACCGCACTAAAAGGTGGCGAATAACCGGCGGGCCACTGTGTCTGCGAACTGTATTCTACTCCGCTCAATCCGACGCCGGCGGTCGGTCGTTCACTGACTTGATTATATTGGATCGGCGCCAACTCAACCCTCTGAAGGTCAGCGTCGCGGAGAACTGCGCCATACAAAAGCACGCCGCGCAACTGGGCGCCCCCTAACGTGGCCCCTTCTAATTTCGCCCCACTCAGGTTGGTATAATTCAGTTTAGCGCCGGTCAAGTTGCTTTTGGTCAGATTCGCTCCGGCAAATTCGGTGCCATCGGTGGTGATGCCATCCAGTTTGGCGCGGGAAAAGTCGGTGCCGCCCAGATCCGAAAGGCTAAGATTGGCGCCTGACAGGCGAATGCCGCGCAAGTCAGCGCCCCGTAGGTTAGCGCCCTGTTGCAGCGCTTTATTGCCCAAATTCGCGCCGGACAGATCTGCGCCCACCAAATTCGCCCCGCGCAAATCAGCGCCCAGGAGCTGGGTGCCGGTCAGGTCAACCCCCCATAATTTGGCGCCGATCAACCGCGCTTCGTTGAGGACTACGGCGTTGAGGGTGACATTCTCGGTCAGGTCAACACCGGTAAGAACGGCGCGGGTCAAATTGGCGCCGGTGAAATCGGCATTAGCCAAAGTGGCTTGCGTCAAATTGGCGCCGGTCAGATCAGCGCCGCTCAACCGGGCGCCGGTTAAATTGGCGTGAATCAACTGGGCATTGCGCAGATCGGCGCCGGAAAGATTGGCCCCCTGTAAATTTGCATGGTTGAGCTGACTGCCGGATAAGAGCGCGCCCGTGAGATCGGCCCCGGTCAGATCGACACCCGTCAGATCGCGCCCGCGCAAATTGGTCGCCGGGCAGGTTGGCGGACAGTCGGCGGGCAAGGAGGTCCCACAACTGACGGCAAGCGTCATGAACAGAAGCAAAAGCAGCACAAGGCCACTGTAATAAACTACGCTGGTCAAGCTCATGTCACACCTGCCCTACTGCCCTAAGCGTTGGATCGTCTCTTTGTTCTTTTGAACAGTCGCCGCTGGCGGCGGAAAGAGACCGACTTGCCCGGCAACCTGATCAATCTGCGCTACATAAAAGCTGAGAAACGCCCGCAATGTGGCGGTCTGCCGCACAGCGGTGGCATCAAAATAGAGATACAAAGGCTGGGCCAACGGGTAACTCCCCTCGTCGACACTCGCACTGTTCGGCATGATGCCGTCGAGCGTCAGCGGTTTCAAGACGCTGGCGTTTTGCTGGTACAGCCCATAATCAACCACCCCGATGGCGTAGGGATCAAGGCCAATGCCTTGAATGAGTTGCGCCCCATTAGCCGTGGGGATGGTGCGGACGGCGCCTTCTGCAGCGGCAAAATTTGCCCCAAAGATACGCTCCGCCCAAAAAGAAAAACTGACCGATTGTACATCCGGTACATAACGGGTAATCTCCTCGCGCGGCCAATCGACATTCACATCCGACCAGCGATCGGCCAAGGCAATGATGTTGAGATCGGCAATGGTGGCATTTGTCAAAAACGCATTCTGCGCATTGACTACCACCACCAAGGCCTGTTGCCCCACCAGCAAACTTGTGGCCAGCCGCCGATTGGTGCGACAGCGTTGCCGCTCTTCGCTGGTGATCAGCCGATGGGACATCACCAACGTCCCATTGCTGCCAGGCTGACAGAAGGTGTCAAAGGCGACCGCCAAATCTACATTATCGAGAAAAATTGTCTGTGTATAGCCCGCTTGTTCAAAGAGGGCAACAATCCCTTGGGTCAGCGGCATCAGCGTTGGGTTGCCAATCACAGCAATGGTTGGTTGGTTGGTGGCCGAGGCGTCGTTGCTTGCGTTTGCCGGCGTCGTATTGTAGTTCAAAAACTGTTGCCCCAACAAGCTGGTCAGCGTGGAAGCATTCCCAATGGGCCATTTGGTCTGCCGGTTAAAGCTCACCCCGGCCAGATCGACATCGGCGATCACTTGCGAGAGTTGTAGCTCATTTAGCTGTTTCAAGTTGGGATCGGTCAAGAGATCGGTCGGAATCAATTCGTTGGCCAGCAGTCGCACACCGGCCAGGTCTGCGTTCAGGAGATTGGCGCCATTCATGTGCGCACCGATCAAGGTCGCGCCCACCAGCCGGCTGCCACTCAACTGGGCTGAAGCCAGATTGGCGCCAATAAAACTGGCGCCTGCCAGGTTGCTGCCGGTGAGATCGACGCCGGTGAGATTGGTCAGGTTTAACCAACTGCCGGCCAGGTTCGCGGCGCGCATGACGGCGCCGCTCAAGTTGGCGCGACTAAGCTGGCTGCCATAGAGGTTGGCGCTGCTAAGATTGGCATCGGTCAGGTCGGCTGCCGTAAAGACGACGCCGGCCAGATTTTTACTGCGCAAATCAGCTTCCACTAATTTGGCCCCGGCTAAGGTAACCCCCTGGAGATAGACCTGTGTCAAATTGGCCTGGGTGAAATCCGTGTCATTCAAATTGGCCCCACGAAAATCGGTGTCGCCCAAAAGCGCCCCGCGCAGATCGGCTTTGACCAACGAGGCGCCTACAAAACGCACACCGCGCAAATTCGCGTTCTGTAAATTGACGCCATCCAAATTGGCGCCGGAAAAATCGGCATTGTAGAGATCGGCCTCACTCAGATCGGCGCCGCGCAGGTTGGCTTCGGTAAAGTTGCTGTTGCGCAAAATGCCTTGGCTAAAGTCGCGACCGAGCAGGTTTCTGCCGACGCAATCGGGTACACAGCTCACTCCATAGATAATCCAGTAGCGGGCGCTGATAAAGAGGCTAACCAGCAAGATCGCCATTAAGGTAAGCTGCACGCCAACGCGGCGGATCATGACCTGCCGGTTTTCTACCAGGTGATTGGCAATGACCACCAGCAGCGCCAACAGGACACAGGCGACAACAATCGGCAGAATCATCCCGCGCCTTCTTCGTGCCAGAGCAAGCCAATCAACCCTGCTTCGATCAGCTTGGTGGTCATCCCCACAGGGTTGAGCAGCCCGGCTGATCCTTGCAACAGGAAATAGGCGACAATGGTCGTGCCGCTATAGGCGATAAAAGCATCGCGCACCTCAGCACGATAGGGTTCGAGTTGCGGGGTGAAATATTGACCCGCGACGAAGGCGATAAAGCCGGCGCCATTCCAGACAAAGAGCGGAAGCCCCGCCTGCAAACCCAAGGCAATATGAATCAACGCTGTCGCGCCAGTGAGGGTGATGACCGATACTTTGCGCGCCTCTTTGTCATAGCGTAGAAAGTTTACCAACGTGGCATCCTGTGGCTGATCGGCAGCAAAAACAACCGTGCCCACTGTGGCGTCGCTAGTTGCGGCGCCACCTTCCCCGGTAGCCGGCACAGTCGCCAGCTTCGCTTCCTTGAGCCAGAGTGGCCGTTCCCCATTCTGCCAGAAGCGCAACGCCTTCACGCTCCCATAGAGCGCCCCACCGGTCGCAGCGAACAATCCGAGTGACATCATTTGATTCTCCTAGTTGGTTGGTTATAGGACTTACGCAGCAGCCCAGACCTTTAGGGTCTCGCAGACCCTAAAGGTCTCTGGCGGCGAATCCATCTTGCGTAAGTCCTGGGTTAGTTGGTTGGTTGGTGCGCTGGTTGAGCGGGTGCCCCCTGGGCGCGAAACCAGCGCACCAACCAACCAACCAATTTATTCAGCTTCCGCCATTACCTTGGCAAGCACTGTTGTGAACGTATCCGGCTGTTGCGCGGCAACCTGGCGAATGGTGGCCAGAAGTTGGGCGTGTACTTCGGCATCGGTGGCTTTGGTAACATCAATGGGGGGCGTTTGCGCCAGCCCATGTTCCGCCAGCTTGCGATACAAGTTCTGCCCAAAGCGTTGATTGTTCTTCCGTGTCGGCGCGCGCAGATAGGCAAGGAGCCGTTTGGAGGCGTCAAACTCATCCTGGGCAAAGGCCGCCTCGCGATTGGTGCGGCAATAGAGCAGCACAATTGCGCGCGCCTTTTGTTCAGCAGTGGGCAATTGGGTGAGTTCGCCGTTGAGCAAGGCAGTCAACTCAAAACCCATCTCGCGGCAAAACTCCGCTACTTGTTGGGTAAAGGCTACGTTGGCTGCCGGCGACAACGCATTCAACCAACGCACCACCTTTTCATCCTCCACAAGCGCCGTGGTCGCCCAAGTGCGAAAGCCCTCGGCCAGATCGACCTGTTTCGCGTTGAAATCCAAGCTATTGCGCAATTGCGTAAACTCCTGAGCCACCCGTGCCCGTGCCGGCGCCGTTAACGTCTCGACGCTGGTCGCCACCCTGGCGATTGCGCCTGGCGTTGCATCTGGCATTGCATCTGGCGTTGCATCTGGCATTGCCCCCTCACCCGGCCCCTTGTTTTGCGGCCAGGCCAGCCAGCGCTGCTTCCAACTGCGCGAGAGCATCCCTAGCACCAGCACCGCCATGATCAATGAAAGATAAAATGACATCAAAAATTTCCTCTAGTTGAACGTTGGTGGGTTAGTTTCTACCAAACCTACCACCCACCTACCGATAATTCGCCGGCGTCGGCAACGGTATTGGTTGTTGTGGTAACGCCACCGGTAGGGTATCCGTGGTTGTCACTGTGGTCGTTGACCCGATGCCCTGCGCCAGATCGGGGAGCGGCAGAATGAGCGGGGAGTTGTTGGGCACCAACATCACCTTGATGTTGGGCGCCAGCTTCTCTACATAGTGATAGGTGATCAACTCCGGGTTTTTCTCCAACGCATCGGCAATGAGCGTCAAGGCGCGGGCTTGCGAACGCGCTTCGATCTCAATTGCATCGGCGCGCCCTTCGGCCAGATTGCGAATTTGTGCCGCCTGGTACTCACTCTGTTGCTGTCCTTCCAACGCGATCTGCTTCTGTTCAACGGATGCCGCGTACTCCGGTGAAAAGGTAATATCGCGCAGGAGAAACTGATCGAGGATCAAGCCCTTATCGGCAAACTCAATGCGCAGAAAATTGTTGAGCGCCGCTTCTAAATCGCGCCGCGCCGAACTATTGACCTCATTTACCTTAAATTGCGAAACCTGTGTGCGCACCACACCACGAATCACCGGGCGTACAAAGTCTTGAATATAGCGGTTCTGCCAATCGGTGTGAATTAACACCGCCTGCTCCATATCAACGCGAAAGATGACTGAACAGTCCATGCGCACCTCTTGTCCGTCACTGGTGCGGGCGCGGATCGAATCGTCCCCCAACACAGCCCCCTCATCGGGCGAATTGGACATGGTATAGGTCTGCCAATAGGTTGGATAGCGCACCGACCGCTCCAAAAAGGGAATGATCCAGTGCAAGCCCGGTCGCATGGGCTGGGGACGGATACCGCCGGGCGTCGTGACCGAGACAACCACGCCGACCTCCTGCGGTTGAATAAAAACCAACGCCAGGCTGAGTAGACTGACAATCGTCACCAAGACGAGCGGCACCAACACCCGAAAGGAAAAAATTTCAATGAGCGCGGCGACAAAGCCGTCACGCCAGACTGTGCGCAAAAAAATGTCGAGCGCGTAGATCGTAAAGATCAGCCAGGCGATCCAGGCGACAATATCTATAAGTCGGTCAATATCGTATTCGAGCATTAGTTGGTTAGTTAGGTAGTTAGGTAGTTAGTTAGTTGGTTGGTTGAGACTTCGGCGTGAGCGCTCAGTCGAACGCTTGTCGAAATCAACCAACTAACCAACCAACGCCTGCCCTGATTCTAGCGTTCAGGCGCGATTTCATCGAGTGCAAGGCCGCTTGTTTCCGGTAAGCGCGCCACGACAAAGGGGGTGATCAGAATAAAGGCGGACATAAAGCTGACGGCGACCCATTGGGAACCGACAAAGCCAAAGAAGATCCCATGCACCGCCTGACTCAACGCCGCCCCTGCCGCTGCCACCAATGCCCGCGCTCCCGCCGCTGTAGAGCGGTACGACGTTGGGTAGAGTTCGGTGCTGAGGGTGTCTACCGAGACGTTGATGCCCATCATGCCAAAGAGCATAATGACCCAAAGAACGGGCAAAAGCCAACCGCTGCCGTTATAAAAGAGGCTGATGAAGATCGGCATACAACCCAAAAAGAGCATTGCCGCCCGTTTGCGCCCCAGCAAGTCGCCCACATTGCCGGCCAGCGTATTGCCAAAGAGCGCCAGAAAACCGCCGGCCATGGTCAAGATGCTAATATGCCAGGGCTGCCAGCCATGCGCCTCCTGCAAATAGGTCGGGTCATAGAAGAAGGCAACTTCGGCGGCAAAGGTGTAGATAAAGACGATGGCCGTAATTGCCCAAAAGCGGGCTGGATATGCACGCACCAGATCAATGACCGGTTGCAGGTTTGCCATAAACGGCTCTTCGACCCCTTCGCGCTTGTGCGCTCGCAGGGCCTGTTGTTTCTGAAAGTGGGCGGTCTCTGGCAGGTTACGGCGCAGGCTGGCAAGAATTACCAGCGGTAAAAAGCCGATCACATAGAGCGAGCGCCAGCCAAAGGGCATGACATCAATAAAGGCGAAAAAGAGCGCCGCCAACCCAAAGCCGGTCGCCGCCATCGCTGCCAGCGCGCCGATACCCCGGCCGCGCGCATCCGGCGGAAACTCTTCCGCGATCACCACCGCCGAGAGTAACATCTCCGCTGTGACAAACATGCGTGAGAAAAATTGCAGCGTTACAAACATCGGCACCGAAGTTGATAAAGCGGTGGCTCCCGTTAAGACGGTATAGCCCAGAATCGTAAAGAGCAACAGTCGCCGTCGCCCGATGCGATCGGCCGCCAACATCAACAAGAAGGCGGGCAATGAGCCAAGTTGGATAATCGCAATCGTATTGCTCAACTGCGCGTCAGTAATGCCCAAATTGCTCTGAATTTGCGGCAGCGCCATTTGCAGAATGGCAAGATCATAACGGTTGAAGAGGGAGGCAAAGCCAACCAATCCCAGTAGCCGCCACTGGTAGCGCGTGAGCCGGGGCAATTTCAAAGCAAACAGAAAGGGCAAAAACCAGACCCAAAGCGGCCATTTCTGTTGCAGTTCGGCGTCGGCTGACGACGGCCCCGTGAGCGTTTGCGTTTCCATTTTAGTTTCCTTTGGTGGGTTGGTGGGTTTGGTGGATTCGTTGGTTTTCCAGAAAATCGGTTGCTAGATCATAAAGCGACAGACTAAATTTCGCAAATCGTAAGATTAAAATGTAATAAATTAATCTAATATAATGTTTACTAACCAGCCATCACCCCATCTTGCCAGCGCTCCTGATTCGCCGCATAGATCGCTTGTAAGATGGCTGGTACGTCATAGGTCACTTGCCAGGACGGGTAGTGCCTCTGGAACTTGCGCAGATCGCTGATCCACCAAATATGATCGCCCACGCGGTTCTCTTCGGAATAGCGCCAACTCAAAGGGCGACCGGCAATCTCTTGACAAACATCAATGGCTTCCAACATGGAGCAGTTGCTGGTGCGACCTCCGCCCATGTTGTAGACCTCGGCAATGCGTGGGGCGCGATAAAATTCATAGAAGGCGCGAATCAGATCGGCGCTGTGAATATTGTCGCGCACCTGTTTGCCCTTGTAGCCGTAGATCGTGTAGGGTGTGCCGGTGGCTGTACATTTCATCAAGTAGGCCAGAAAACCATGCAACTGGGCGCCGGCATGGTGTGGCCCGGTGAGACAGCCGCAACGGAAACAGGCCGTGGGCAACTCAAAGTAGTGACCATACTCCTGCACCAACACATCCGCTGCCACCTTTGAAGCGCCAAAGAGGCTGTGCATTGTCTGGTCGAGCGACATATTTTCGCTGATACCTGTGGCGTAGGGGTGATTCGGGTCAATCTCCCAACGGTTGGCTTCTTCGATCAATGGCAGCCGGTTTGGTGTATCCCCATAGACCTTGTTGGTCGAAGTAAAGATGAAGACGCTCTGCGGTGCATAGTGCCGCGCTGCTTCCAGCAAGTTGAGCGTACCGGTGGCGTTGACGGCAAAGTCCGTATGCGGTTCACGCACCGCCCAATCATGGGACGGTTGCGCCGCCGTATGAATGATGAGCGCGATCTGCCGCCCATAGCGTTGGAAGATCCGGTTGATCGCCCCCTGGTCGCGGATATCTACCGTCTGGTGTTCATAGCGCGCCACTGTCTCTTCCAGGCGCCGCCGATTCCAGTGGGTCGAGGCGCTTTCGCCAAAGAAATAGCGGCGCATATCGTTGTCGATGCCGACCACATCCATGCCCAAGCCGGCAAAAAAGCTGACCGCCTCTGAGCCAATCAAGCCGGCCGAACCAGTGACAATTGCTACACTCATGAACCAATTCCTTTAGAGAGTGGTTGATTCGTTGGTTGGTTCGTTGGTTGAGCCTGTCGAAACCAACGAATCAACCAACGAACCAACCAACTTCTGTTTAAATTGAAGAATTTCATCGGCGGCTCGTCGATAGCCGCCGGCTTCTCTAAGCGATTGACTGAGCCGTTGCGCGCCTTGTTTGAAGCGCGGATCCGCCAGGATGTGGGCGACCATGCCGCGCAGCCGCTCCGGGGTAGCCTCCGCGGTAAAGAGCGGCAAGCCGGCGCTTAATTCCGCTACGCGTCCAGCCACCATATACTGGTCGCCCCGCTGTGGCACCACCAGCAATGGCACGCCATAGAGCAGCCCTTCGTTGGCGCTGTTCATGCCGCCGTGGGTAATAAAGAGCGCTGCCCGCTCGAGAATTTCTAACTGCGGGACAAAATCGCTGACAATAAAGTTGGCCGGCGGCTCCCCCAATTGGCTGCGATCTGTGTTTTTACCAATTGCCATTACCACCTGGTAGGGCATCCCGGCAAAGGCGGCGAAACAGGCGCGATAGAACTCCGGCAACTCATTGAAAACTGTGCCCATAGAAATGTAGATCAACGGCGCGCCACTCAACTGGTCAAAGGGAAAGGCGCTGACCGGTGGTCGCGCACCGATGGATGGGCCGACAAACTTGTAGCGCTCATCAAAATGTTCGCCGCCCAGTTGGAACAATTGTGAAGTAAAGATGATATTGAGCGGCTGTGGGTTGCCCAGAAATTGCACCAGATTCGGGCAACGCGTGCCATATTGGCGGTCAACCCGCTGGGCTGCTTCAAAATAGGTATGCAGATGCAACAAGGCGCGCTGTAGCACCTCCGGTGATGCGCCGCCATAGAGTCGCGGCACCAGATATTCAGCGTTGACCAGCGCCTCATGTAACGCAAAGACCACCGAAAGCGTCGCCGCCGGCACCTGCAGAATTTGACCGACCAGATTCCCCCAAATGCTTTTGGAATCAAGCAGCAGGTAGTCAGGTCGCAGATCCCGTACTTCCATCAACAGATCCGGCAGCAACGCCTCGCTCAACTTGAGCAGTCGCGCCATATCACTAAACAGCCCTTCGGTCGGCGGATGGGGGTCGAAGGCATTGTGGTCATAAGCATAGGCGCGAAATTCGGCGCCGGTCTGTTCGATCCGCGCCCGTGATCGCTCTGCCGAGTAGTAAACTACCCGCTCCCCCCGCCGCACCAACTCTTCCACCACTGCCAACTTGGGCGCAATATGACCGTGGGTTGGGTAACAAAGCACAACAGCCGTTGACACAAATTTCTCCTTTTCCCCTAACGACCCCACTCGCTCCAAGCCGGTCCATGACCGGCGAGCGTTCGCCAGTGGCGGACCGGCTTGGAGCGAGTGGGGCGCCTCCTTTTAACCAACCAACATTGTCTCTAATTTCAAATAATCCTCATACATATTGATGTTGACATAGTGGAACATCTCATCAAAGCTGTGACAAAGCACCTTTTCGCCCACATCAACGGCATATTGGATCAAACCGGCCAACTCTTTGTTGCCGGTGCGCGGGTCGTTGGGCATGAGATCCATGTAGCGAAGGATCTCGTTACGGAAGACGCAATGACCTGTGCCGATATAGGGGGTGAAGGGACGCACGGGCTTCTCAACCAACCGCCAGACTTGTCGTGTCTCTTCATCAAAGGCCAGCGTATAATTTCTCCGAATCCGTTCCGGCTCTTTGGTCGGCACCATGCCGCAGACCAGAAAGGCTTCTTCGTCCGTAAAGCGCTGTTGCATCAAGTGATGATTGGCGTCCACCAGGATCTCATCGCCCAGGAAGAGCCAGAAATCGGCCGCGCCCAGCGCCTCGCGCCCACACATCATGGCATGAACCAACCCCCGCTGTTCATGTTGATAGGCATACGTAACCGGCACCCCACGGTAAGCTTTGCCATAGGCTGCCCGTACCGTCTCCGCCAGGAAGCCCACCACCATTACAATCTCGTCCACCCCCAGATCAACTGCTGTATCCAGACTAAAATCGGCCACCCGGCGATGGCCGATCTGGGTGAGACATTTATGCGCCGGGGCTTGAGTCGTGCCAAAATGGACGTTACGACTGCCATTAAAGCGGGTGCCTTTACCGGCTGCCAAAATCAGTGCTTTCATCAAGCAACTCCTTTATCATTATTGATTAGATAGTTGGTTAGTTGGTTACTTTATCCACCAAACCAACCAACCAACTATCTAGCAAACAACTCCGGTGTCTGTTGCAACCACTGGATCAACCGGGTGACGCCTTGCTCCGGGCGAACTTGGGGTTGCCAGCCGGTCGCTTGGTGGAACTTGTCGTAGTTCGTCACAAAGTAGCGCAGATCGCCAAAGCGCCCCTCCTTGCAGGTGACATCGGCCTTCTGTTCCAGAATCTCTTGAATGAGGTCGATGCACTCGATCAGCGAAATCATGTTGGCCGGCCCGCCCCCCAGGTTGTAGATGCCCGGCTCCGGCGAATGATAGAAGGCGTCAAAGGCGGCGGCCGCGTCGCCGGCATAGAGGATGTCGCGCAGTTGCTTGCCGGTGCCGAAGATGGTGAGTGGCAAGCCCAGGAGCGTGCGAATGGCAAAGTTCGCCACCCAGCCATGATCCTCGCCGCCAAATTGGTTGGGGCCGTAGATGCCGGTCAGACGGAAGCAAGCGGCCTTAAGTTTGTAAGTGTCAACGTAGGCTTGCAGATAAATTTCATTGCTGCGCTTAGAAGCATGGAGCGGCGTTACCGTCCCTTGCAGCAGCGGTTCGTCTTCGCCAATGGCGACAGGGTTGCGCACATAGCGCGTCTCTGCTTCGGTCAACGAAGCGTTGATGCGATCCGGCCCAAAGGTGTGGATACTGGAACAGATGGCGACCGGAATCTTATGTAAGCGCGCCGCTTCCAGCACATTAAAGGTGCCGCGGGTATTGGTGGTGAAATCCAGTTCCGGATCTTCCCAGGAGATGGTCATAGCCGGTTGCGCCGCCGTGTGACAGAGGTAGTCACAACCGCTCGTATACTCTACCAACGCCTCTTTGTTACGAATATCCTCCACGACCATTTGCACACCGAGCGCTTCTAGTTGGCGGCGGTTATAGTCGCGCGCCTCCGGTCGCATGTAGGGATTGCGGGCAAATTCATGTTTAGCCAGGCTATCATAGGCAATCACCTCTGCCCCCTGCTGGCGAAAATGGGAACAAACGTGAAAGCCGAGAAAACCACAGCCGCCAGTGACAAGAACTTTCATAAATTGTTACCTCTCTTCAAAACTTTTTGTAACAAGATGCCGGAGACCCGTTTCGAGATAATGAAAAAGCGCGCTGAGGTGTAATAGCCCTTTTGGGTAACCGCCTCCAATGTACTCAACCCGGTGTTGTAGAGCGGGTTGGGGTAGAAGCGTTTGTTGCGGAAGGTGATGTTTTCCTCGCGGTTCATGGTCTGCTTCCAGGAGAGATGTGGCTCAAAATTGCGATCAGCAAAGTATTTCAGCACCTCTTCTTTGCCGCAACTGGCAGCGTAGAGCGGCGCATGAAAGACGTTGACCTCCAATTGAATCTTCCGCACCTGCTCGATCTTGTCGCCCAACGATTGCACCACGCGCAGATCCTGCCCTTGGGTGTCGATCTCGATCAGATCGACTTGCGCAATGCCTTGCTGCGCCATAAAGGTGTCCAACCGGATGACCTCAACTTCAATTTGTTGCACCATTTCAAAGCGGTCAATCGGGTGCCACTTGAAGACCCAGGTCTCGTTGACCTTTTCATCAAAAGACAAGAGCGAGGAACAATCATCAAAATTGGCGACATTAAAGGTTGCCCGCCCGTTATAGTCGGAAACTGCCAGTGGGAAGACCTGAATGCTTGGCACATCTTTGGTCTTTTCGCATAACTCCTGGTAGCGCGCCGGCAGCGGTTCAAACATGTAGAGTTTCGCCCCCGTGCGGCGGCAATAGTCGATCAGGTCGGGGTCGCCGGCATGGGCGCCCACTTCAAAAATCACTTGTGGTTTTTCGTAGAGAGCCGGTAGGTACATAAGGTGTCTTTCTGCTGGTCAGTGACTAACCAACTAACGTTTTCTTATAAGCAAAGATTTCATCCGCCGCCCGTTGATAGCCGCCGCCGTCGCGCAAGGTCTGCGCGATCTTCTCACACTGTTGTCTGTAACTGGGATCAGCCAACACCTGGGCCGCCAAGCCTTTGAGCCGTTCGACCGTCGCCTGTGAACGATCCAGCACAACACCGGCCCCCAATTCACCCACCCGCTGGGCCACGACATAATGATCGGCCTGCTGCGGCAGCACGATCATCGGCACATGGCAGAGAATGCCTTCATTGGCGCTGTTCATGCCGCCGTGGGTGATAAAGAGCGCCGCTCGCTGCAAGAGCGCCAACTGGGGTACATGCCGCCGCACAATGAAATGCGCCGGCGCCGGACGCAACGCATCGTCGCCTATACGGTGGCCGATGGACAACACTACCTGATAGGGGCTATCGGCAAAGGCGTCGAAACAGGTGTGGTAGAATTCAGCCTCGGCATTGTACATCGTCCCCATTGAGATATAGATGAGCGGCTGACCCGTCAGCGCTGCCCACGGAAAGTCGTCGTTAGGCGTTGGGGCGGTTGCCTGCGGCATCACCGACGGACCGACAAATTTATAGCTGTCATCAAAGGCCCGATCCCCGCCGATCTGAAAATAGCGCGAGGTAAAGACAATGTTGAGCGGCTGTGGGTTGCTCAAATAGCCGATCATGTTGGGGCAGAGTACGCCATACCGCCGGCTGATGCGCTGCGCCACTTCCACATAGTGATTTAGCCCCAGCAAACCATCCAAAGCCGCTTCCGCCGGCGCCTGTCCATAGAGAAAGCGCACCAGATGGGGCGGCGGGATCAGCCGTTCATTAAAGGCAAACATCGAACAGAGCGTGATGGCCGGCCGGTCGATGACCTGTTGCACCAGGTTGCCGGTCAGACTATGCGCCTCCAACAGGAGATAATCAGGCTGGTCATCCCGTACCTGGAGCAGCGTATCGGGCAGCACCTCTTCCGCCGCTTCGATCAGCCCCGCCATGCCCCCCAACATACCGCCATAGGCCAGCTTGCGTTCAAAGAGTTCTTGCGGCCCAAAGCAGCGATAGGTCGCCCCTGTCGCTGCGATTTTGGCCCGAAAGAGATCGGTGGCATAGTAAAAGACCTGCTCCCCCCGCCGCACCAGTTCCGCCACCACCGGCAAGGTCGGATTAATATGCCCATGCGCCGGATGACTGAGAAAAACGACTCTTGACATAAAGGCTCCTTCCCCTACCCAACCAACTTACGTGTATACGCTACAATCTCATCGGCTGCCCGCTGGGGACCGCCACCGGCTTGGAAGGAGCGGCTCATGGCCTGGGCGCGCTCCTTGAAAGTGGGGGTGGAGAGGACTTGCATCGCCATCCCTTTGAGCGCGGCGGGAACTGCTTGCGCTGCCGGCAACATCAAGCCGGCGCCCACCTCGACAACCCGGCTGGCGACCAGGAATTGATCGCCATGTTGCGGCGCCACAATCAACGGCACGCCATAGAGCAGCCCTTCGCTGCTGCTGTTCATGCCGCCGTGGGTGATAAAGAGTGCTGCCCGTTGCAGAATTTCCAACTGGGGAACGGCGGATCGAACGATAAAGTTGGCCGGTGGCGGCGTCAATGCGGCTTGATCGATTTTGTCGCCAACCGCCATCACCACTTGAAACGGCGTGTCGGCAAAGGCGGCGAAACAGGCGTTGTAAAAATCCGGTCGCTCGTTGAAAATGGTGCCGAGCGAGATATAAACGAGCGGTGCGCCCGTTAATTGGTCAAAAGGAAAATCCACCGTCTGCGCCCGCAACCCGACCGACGGCCCGACAAACTTATAATTTTCTTCGGCAAACAGGTTGCCATTGGGATGAAATTCACGCGCGGTAAAGAGAACATTCAACGGTTGCGCGTTGCCAAAGGCGCCCACAATGTTGGGGCTGCGTGTGGCATACTGCTGGTCAAGCCGCTGGGTGATCTCAAAATAGCTGTGTAGCGCATCAATGCCACTGAGCAGCACTTCTTTTGGCAACCCCTGGTAACTCATGCGGATCATCTGCTCTGCCGGCATCTGGGGGTGGGTGACAAAGACCGATCCCAACGTAATCGCCGGGATTTTCAAATGCTGCTGCACCAGCGCACCCCAAAGGCACATCGAGTCGAGCAAGAGATAGTCGGGCGCGGCGGCCCGTACCTCTGCAATCAACTGCGGCAAGACCGCCTGCGCAGCCCCGGCCAAATAGGCCATCACGCTGTACAAGCCGCCATTATGGGCCGACGGGATCAGTGTCTGCGGGTTGGCATAGCTACGAAATTCCGCTCTAGCGCTTTCAATGGCCTGTCGAAAGGGTTCGACCGCATAGTAGATCACCCGCTCTCCCCGCTGCGCCAACGCAGCCACCAGGGGAAACGTCGTATTCATGTGTCCTGCTTCCGGCAGGTTGAGGACAATCGCCGTTGACATCAAATTGCTCCTTTTGGGGTTTTGTTCGTTGGTTGGTTGGTGCGTTGGTTTCGACAAGCTCAACCAACGCACCAACCAACTAACTAACCAACCAACTAACTAACCAACCAACGCGCTACCTTCACAGTTTGTCGCTTCTATTAACGCCGCGGCGACACAGGCGGCTAGCTCATGGACATGGGGTTCGTTCAGAATACTCAAATGATCGCCCGGCAGAAGGTGAACCGTCGTTGGCCCGTAGGCGGCCCAACCCCAGGCGCTGTCAGCGACGGGATTGGCAAGCTCGATAAAGTGCGAATCGTCGCTTGCCTCCTGGTCAGGGCCAAATTCAGTTTGGGTGCGGAAGAGCGCCAACGGTGTCGCGATGGCCGTGGCGGGAATGGTGTAGCGCACCTGCGAATGGGCCTTGAAAATTTCCAGCAGCCGTTGCAACTGTTCCAGGCCGGCCTCCGCCGGGAAGAGATTGACGGCAGCCAGTTGCGTTTGCAGATAAGTCAACTGCTCCTCAGCCGTAAGCGGTTGGAGCGCGTCATAGGAAACGGCCAAGGTCGGCGCCAACAGATGCTTAATCCGATACGACAGTTCCACCAGCCAACGCGCATCGTCCCAAGCGCTCTGATCGACAAAGTGGGCTAGCTCCGGCGCCGGTGTGTCGATGATCGCTACCAACGCTACCGTTTGTCCCTGTTGCTGTAACTGTTGCGCCATCTCAAAAGCGACCCACCCGCCCAAAGAGTGGCCCCCCAGATAATATGGCCCTTCCGGTTGCACTGTGCGCAAGGCGTCGATGTAATAAGCGGCCATCGCCTCTATGGTGCTGTGGGGCGCCTCATCGCCGTCCAACCCGGCGGCTTGCAAGCCATAGAAGGGCTGGTCGGCGCCCAGACAACGCGCCAGTTGATAGAGATAGATCACATAGCCGCCGGCCCCCGGCACGCAGAAGAAGGGCGGTTTGGCGCCGGTGGTCTGGATCGGCGCCAGCGGCGAGTGTACTGCCGGTAGGGCCTGTCCATTCTGGCGCAACAAGGCCGCCATCTGTTCCACATTTCCCCGTTGGAAGAGCGATGCCAGCGGCAAGGTCTTGCCAAATTCCTGCTGAATGTGCGCCACCAGCCGCACCGCCAGCAACGAATTGCCCCCCAGGTCAAAGAAGTTATGCAGCACCCCTACCTGTGGCAAGCCGAGGATCGTCTTCCAGATGGTCGCCAGCCGCATCTCCACGCTGTCGCGCGGCGGCACAAAGCGTTCGCCGCTTTCGCCCAGTGTCGGCGCCGGCAGGGCAGCGCGGTCTACTTTGCCGTTGCTCGTCAGCGGGAAAGCGTCCAGGATGACAAAGTGGCTAGGCGTCATATACTCCGGCAGCGTTTGGTGGAGGTGGTCGCGTAGTTCTGACAAGGTGACAGGGTGACTTGGTGCTTGGATGGTTGCGGCGCCGTTGCTCACACTCTCTGCCAAAAGGAGATATGCCACCAACTGCTTGTCGCCTGGTTGGACTTCGCGCGCGACGACGACGGCTTCCCGCACCTGCTGGTGTTGGATCAGAACCGCTTCAATCTCACCCAGTTCAATCCGGTAGCCACGAATCTTCACCTGATGGTCACGGCGCCCCAGGTACTCAAGCTTGCCGTCGGGCCGATAGCGCGCCAGGTCGCCGGTTTTGTAGAGGCGGGCAGTTGGCTCGGCGCAGAACGGGTCGCGGATAAAGCGTTCGGCGGTCAGCTCCGGGCGATTGAGATACCCCCGCGCCACCCCCGCGCCACCAATATAGAGTTCGCCGGGGACGCCAATCGGCGCCGGCTGGCGATATTGATCCAGGACATAAAGCTGCGTGTTGGCAATGGGGCGACCAATCGCCACTGGTCCGGTAATCGGTTCCTGCGCTTCATAGATGCAGCAGCCGACCACCGTCTCCGTCGGCCCATACTCGTTGATCAACCGGGTCTGCGGCGCATGGCGCTGCCAGAAGGTCAGGTGATGACCAAAGAGCGCCTCGCCGCCGATGACAAAGGCGTTGGCGTTGATTGGCGGTGGCGCCTCCCCTGCCGTCGTTAACAGGTGGCTGAGAATCTCCAGATGCGCCGGGGTGATTTTGACCAGACTGAACTGTTCGTCGCCGGTGAGCGCCCGACACAACATCTCGATCTCATCATGCTCCGGAATCAACACCACCTTCCCGCCCACCAGCAGCGGTGAAAAGAAGCTGGTGATGGTGGCATCAAAGCCAATCGACGAGTTGACCGGCGCCCCACCCCCTGCCGCCACGTTGTACGCCTGTACACACCAGGCCAGATAGTTGCTCAACCCCCGATGTTCGATCAATGTCCCCTTCGGTTTGCCGGTGGAGCCGGAGGTGTAGATCACATAGGCCAGGTTATCCGGCTGCACCGCCACCGCCGGGTTGTGATCCGGTTGCCGGGCAATCAGATCCCACGCTTCATCCAGGTAGAGCAACGGCGCGTTGATTGGTAGCCGATCACCCAATGATTGCTGGGTAATCAACACCCGTACCGCCGCATCTGCCACCATAAAATTCAACCGCTCCGGCGGGTAACTGGGATCTAACGGCACATAGGCCCCGCCCGCCTTCAACACTGCCAGAATCGCTACCACCAACTCTGGCGTTCGTTCCAAACAGACCCCCACCAACACCTCCGGCCCGACCCCCTGCGTGCGCAGGTGATGAGCCAGTTGGTTGGCGCGACGGTTGAGTTCATCGTATGACAAGGTGACAGGGTGAAGGGGTGACAGGGTGGCTACTTGGTTATACACCTGGTCACCTTGCCACCCCGTTAGGGCAAGCCTTGCCACTTGGTCAGAGACAACGGCGATTGCGTCCGGCGTCCGCACCACTTGTTGGGCAAAAACTTCGTGGACGCACTGCGTTAGGGGGAAGGCGAGTTGGTCGGTTTGGGTGTTGTTCCAGGTGTATAAAAGCTGTTGGCGTTCAGCGGCGGTCAACAGCGGTAACTCACCCAGGCGCGCTTGTGGATTGGCAAGAATGCCGGTCAGCAGGGTCGCGAAATGACCGGCCATGCGGGCAATGGTCGCCGGCGCAAAGAGATCGGTGTTGTATTTGAAGACCGCCCGCAAGCTCTCGCCTTCATCAAAGATGTGCAGGCTCAGGTCAAATTGCCCCTCTTCTTCGGCCAGGGCGAATGGTTCCAAGATGAGGGTGCCGGCATTAGCGTTCTGTCCAGCTCGCTTGAACTGCTCCGCAATCGGCGGCAGCTTCTGCAAGGTGAAATCGACCTGGAAAAGCGGCGACCGGCTGGGGTCGCGCTTGGGTTGCAAGCGCGCCACCAACAACGGGTATGGGTATTCCTGGTGCGCAAAGGCAGCCAGCGCCGTCGTGCGCACTTGTTGGAGAAAGGCCTGAAAAGTTGGATTCCCCGCCAAGCGACCACGCATCACCACCGGGTTGACAAAATAGCCAACCACTTCCGCAAATTGGGGCTGCCCCCGCCCCGCCATCGCCGACCCGACCAGAATATCTTCCTGCCCGGTGTAGCGATGGAGCAGCAGTTGATAGGCCGCCAGCAAAGCCATATAAAGCGTAGCATTTTCGGCCCGCGCCAGATCGCGCAAGCCCTGCGTCATCGTTGGTTCAATCGTAAGTGTATGGGATGCGCCGCGATAAGTCTGCACTGCTGGACGCGGGTAATCGGTCGGCAGATCGAGAATGGTTTGGGCATTGGCTAACTGCTCCTGCCAGTAGCGCCACAACCGTTCGCCCTCCGCCCCGGCGATCATGGCCTGTTGCCAACGGGCAAAGTCGCCATAGGTGGCGGCGGGCATGGCTTGCAACGGGAACGGCATAGGCGCCCCTGTTTTGAGCGTCGGATACAACGTCCACAGTTCGCCCAGCAGCGTCCAGGTAGACCAAGCGTCGCAGATGGTGTGATGGAAGGTGATCAACAGCACATGGTCACGGTTCGGCCCGCTCACGGCTCGACTGAGCTCGCCGAAGTCCGAGCCTGTCGAGGTGAACAGCCGCACCCGCATCAACGGCCCCTGTGCTAGATCAAAGGGCGCGGCATAGGCTTCCGCTACCCTGGCGTGCAACTCATCCGCCGACCAGGGGGCATTGATCTGGACAAAATCGACCGCTTGATAAAGGTGGACAATCTGCACCAGATCCTCGGTTGCCGGGGAAGGGGCAAAGGTAGTGCGCAGCGCGGCATGGCGATTGACCAGATGTTGAAACGCCTGCCGTAACACATCATCGTCAATGGCCGAGCGCAGCCGGAAGGCCAGCCCGACATTGTATGCGCTATTCTCCGGCGCGCTCTGCTGGATGAACCAAAGCGCCTGTTGTCCATGTGACAACGGATGGACAGCCAGATCGGCCGCTGGTTGACTCTGGTGTGTGCCATTGGTTGCGGAGTAGAACCCATTGGTCGCCACTGTGCTGACCTTGTCGTCCGTTTGCCCCGTCATCAGTTGTTCATGCAAGTGCGCCGCCAACCCGTCAATATTCGGCCCGGCTAAAAATTCGGCCATGTTGAGTTCGAGATTGAGCGCACCCTTGACCCAGTTGCGCAACTCGACCCCCATGAGCGAATCCAGCCCCAGGTCGAGCAGTGAACAGGTGCGGTCAAGCGGCGGCGCCTCAACCCCACGATAGCCCAGCACGCAGGCAATCTCTTTTTCCAGCGCGGTTGCGATCAGCGGCAAACGCTCGGCTGCCGACGCTTCTTGCCAAAGTTGCCAAAGCGCTTGGCTGGATTGTACCGTGCCGGCATTGTCAGGTAACGCGTTATCAGCCAGATCATTCTGCCAACCCTGTTGCATGTGCGCCGTCAATTGTGCTTGATGCTGCTGAATGAGCGTATTCACAAGCGTCGGCAAGAGCGCCTGCTGCGCGGGTGAAAAGTCACCGCTGCCGGCCAGTAGCTGCGCCAGTTCTGTTGCGTCACCCTGCTTTAGTAACGCAATGATCGGTGTTTGTGGCGAATGATTGTTTCGTTGGCTTGCGGCTGACGGGGTAAAGCCCACATACCGTTTACGCTGAAAGGGATAGGTCGGCAAAGCAACCCGGCGATGTGTTGCCCCCTGATAAAACGCCGTCCAGTCGACTGACACGCCATGTGCATGAAGCGCGCCTAGGGTACTCAACAGTTGCCGCCATTCCTGCTCAGGGCGCAAACTTGGCAGCCATTCGAGTTTTGCGTGTTCGCCGGCTTCCAGACATTGGCGACCCATGCCGAGGAGGACGGGTTTGGGGCCGATTTCAACATAGGCGGTGACGCCCCGTTGGGCTAACGTGTCCATACCGGCAGCAAACAAGACCGGTTGGCGCACATGGTGACACCAGTAATCAGGCGCAGTCACTTCCTCGCGCACGACGGTACCGGTCAAGTTGGAGACCAGCGGAATCCGTGGCGCGGCATAGGTAATGGTGCGCGCCACCTCAGCAAAAGCGGCCAGCATCGGCTCCATGAGCGGCGAGTGGAAGGCATGGGAAACGGTCAGCGGCGTGGTTTTGACGCCCTGTGCATTAAAGTGCTGCACCACTTGTTGCACTGCTTGCGTCTCGCCGGCGATCACCACATTTCGCGGCCCGTTGACCGCCGCAATTGAAACGGTTGCTGCCACCGGCGCCAGCGCATCGGCCACGGCGGTGACTGGCGCCATGATTGCCACCATAGTGCCGTTGGTGGGCAACGCTTGCATCAAGCGACCACGCGCCGTGATCAATTTCAACCCATCGGCCAGACTAAAAACCCCCGCTACACAAGCCGCCACATATTCGCCCACGCTATGACCCATCACAAAGGCCGGTTTGACCCCCCACGCCTGCCACAAGGCGGCCAACGCATATTCGACGGCAAAGAGCGCCGGTTGTGTGTACGCCGTCTGATGGATCAACGCTGCGTCATCGTCCGCACCGGGATATAGGATGGTGAGCAAAGAACGCCCAAGTTCGGCGCGCAAAAGCTCATCACAGCGGTCAATGGTCTGCCGGAAGACCGGTTGGGTCGCATAGAGTTCGCGTCCCATGTTGACCGCTTGTGACCCCTGGCCGGTAAACAAAAAGGCGACTTTGGGCGCCGCAGCTACACTATTGCCGGTTGCGCTCTGCAAGGCGGTTGCCGCTTCGTCCGGTGAAGCCGCCACGACTGCCAATCGGTGGTTAAAATGGTCGCGACCGGTGTTGGCGGTAAAACAGACATCGGCCAGATTTACCGGCGACTGTGCGGTCAGATAGTCGCTAAAGCGCGCTTGCAATGCCCGGAGCGCCGCTTCACTCTTGGCGCTGAGGGTGAGCAGATGGAGCGGGCGCGGTGTGGGTGGGTGGGTGGTTAGTTGGTTGGTTGGTTGGTTGGGCGCTTCTTCGATAATCAGGTGTGCGTTAATGCCGCTCAGGCCAAAGGAGCTAACGGCGGCCAGGCGCGGTCTTTCACCGGCGGGCCACGGCGTAAGAGCCGTTGGCACTTGCACCGGAATTTGATCCCAGGCGATGTACGGATTGGGTTGGCGCAGGTGCAGATGGGACGGGAGCGCTTCGTGTTGGAAAGCCAGAATCACCTTCATCAGCCCGACAATGCCCGCGGCTGCTTCCAGGTGGCCGACGTTGGTCTTGACCGAGCCAACCAGGAGCGGTTTAACTCGTTTTTGTCCGTAAACCTTGACCATCGCGTTGATCTCAATCGGGTCGCCCAGGGTGGTGCCGGTGCCGTGCGCTTCAATATAATCAACGGCTTCGGGGCTAACAGCGGCGGCGGCTAGAGCTTTACGTAATAGCTTCTCTTGCGCCGCGCCATTCGGCACCGTCAACCCGGCGCTGGGGCCATCATGGTTGACCGCCGACCCGCGGATGACCGCCAGGATTGGGTCGCCCGCTGCCACGGCATCCGCCAGCCGCTTGAGGACAACCATGCCACATCCTTCGCCGCGGCCATAACCATCACCCGCAGCATCAAAGGTTTTGCAGCGTCCATCCGGCGAGAGCGCTCGCAGCTTCGATAGCATTACATTGGCGATGGGATGGAGGATCAGGTTGACGCCACCGGCCAGCGCCAGGTCACATTCACCCATACGTAACGCCTGACAAGCCAGGTGTACCGTCACCAGCGACGAGGAACACTCGGTCGCCACCACCATGCTCGGCCCCTGTAAGCCCAGCAGATAGGAAAGGCGACCGGCGGTAAAGCTAAAGCTGTTGCCGGTGAGCAGATAAGGGTCATATTCCTCTTCGTTGTACCATTGCGGATGGTCGCGGTTCATGTAGCCGACGTAGACGCCCGTCTCCGTGTTGGTCAGCCGCTCCGGCGCCAGACCGGCATGTTCCAACGCTTCCCAACTCACTTCCAACAGGAGACGCTGTTGCGGGTCCATTGTCAACGCCTCGCGCGGGGGAATGCCGAAAAATTCGGGGTCAAAGTGGTAGACGCCCTTAAGGAAGCCGCCCTGGCGCGTATACATTTTGTTCGGGGTGTCAGGGTTGGGATCATAATGGGCATCGACATTCCAGCGCTCTGCCGGAATTTCACCCACGGCATCCACCCCCTCGCGCAGCAGTTGCCAAAAAGCAGCGGGGCTATCAGCCTGGGGAAAGCGACAGCCCATACCAATCACTGCAATGGGTTCACGCCGGGCCTGCTCCATCGCCGCCAGTTTGCTCTTCAGTTCACGCAGCTCCAACAGCGCTTGCTGCATCAGCCGTTTGTTATCGGGTTGTGTTGACATGTGACTAGTCAGTTAGGTAGTTGGTTGGTTCAGTGCTTCGGTGGTTGAGCTTGTCGAAACCACCGAAGCACTGAACCAACAAAATTTTTTATGCCGTCAATTCTTCTGCCAACAATGCCGCCAATTCGTCGTCGGAGAGGTTTTCGAGTTCAGAGAGCAGGTCGGCGACTTCGGCATCGGGGGTGGCGCTCTGGTTGGCATCGGCGGCGTCCAGGTTGTCTTCCCCGGCCAGTTTGGCGTTGATTTGTTGGGACAGATAATCGACCAGCGCTTCTACGGTGGGATAGTCGAACATGAGCGTGGGCGGGACGGGCAGTTCCAGCCCCCGTTCCAGGCGATTCTTTAGCTCCATCGCCATCAACGAATCCAGTCCCAGGTCAAAGAGGCGCTGGCGGAGGGTAATCTTTTCCGGCGTCTTAAAGCCTAGCACCTGTGCCAACTGGCTGCGTAGAAAGGTAATCAACTGCTCGTGCCGTTCCCCGGCGTTGAGAGGGATAAGCAGCGCCACCAGCGACTCTTCCTCGCTGACTAGCGCTTGGGTCAACCGGCTAAAGAAGGGCGTTTGCGCACCAGGGAAATTCTTGTAGAGCTTGGGCCAGTCAATCGGCACAACACCGACCTGGACGGAACGGTTATCACTGGCCTGGAGTAAACCGCTAAAGATCTGGATGCCCTGCTCCGAAGTCAGTGCGCCCAGCCCTAGATTCGCCAAACGTCCCAAGACGAGATCATTGGCGGCCATCCCCGCCTCGGCCCACGGCCCCCAGTTGATCGACTGTGCCGGCAGCCCTAAGCCGCGCCGGTGGTGAACCAACGCATCCATAAAGGTATTGCCCGCCGCATAGTTGCCCTGCCCCGGCGAGCCAAGCAAGGAGGCAACCGATGAGAAGCAGACAAAGAAGGCGAGCGGGCGATCCATGGTCTGGGTGTGCAACTGCCAGGCGCCGGCCACTTTAGGCGCCAACACCTTAGCAAAGCGTTCAGCATTCTGTTGGCGCAAGACCCCATCATCCAAAACACCCGCGGCATGAATGATACCGCGCAAGGGCGGACAGGTAGCATCGATTTCCGCCAACATTCTCGTAACATCTGCCGCCACAGCGACATCGGCTTGCGTAACCAACACACGCACGCCACGCCCTTCCAATTCTTGTAGCGCCGCCGCTTTGCCCTGTGCGCCGCTGCGACCGCTCAGGACAAGATGGCGCGCACCCTGGTCAACTAAAGCGTGCGCCACTTGCAACCCCAGCGCACCCAAACCGCCGGTGATCAGGTAACTGGCCTCAGCTTCGAGAGATGGCTCTTGCCCAGTGGTCGCGAGCGGTTGCGCTGCCGTCAGGCGGGCGACAAAGCGCGCACCCCGTCGCCAGGCAATCTGGTCTTCGTTCGTCTGTGCCTGTTCCGTTTGCCAACTGGCGCTGATTTCGGTAAATAACTGTTGCGCTGCCGCGATTGGATCGCTGGTGGGGTCGAGATCGAGACAGACGCAGCCCATATCAGGATGCTCCTGGGGAATGACACGGCCCAAGCCCCAGAGCGTTGCTTGTTGCACTTCGCGCGGACGCTGCAACCCTTCACCGGCGACAAAGCGCGCCCCTTGCGTCACCAGCCAGAGACGGGGCAAGGGCGGGCGCAAGCTTTGCAACAGATGGAGCGTACTGAGACAGCCCAGCCCCTGGTCAAGCCCAACCACCTCCGTATCCAAACTCCACAGGTGGACAACGCCCTTGATCGGCTGCCCGATTAAAGCAGTGAAGAGGGCGCCCATATCCATTGAGTTGGCCGGACGGATGCGGAAATGTTCGCCGTCAATACGGTCATAGCGTTCGCCCGGCAGCACCAAGATCGCGCGCTGGTTGCTCATGCGCAGCTTGTCGGCCAGCGTTTGGGCCACGCCCTGGCTGTCGGCGAAGATGAGCCAGTTGGCGGCAGATGGGGTGATTGGGTGATTGAGCGATTGAGCGAGTGGCTCGTTCGTTTGCTGCCATTCGACTTCATAGAGCAGGCCGGGCTGTTGGGCGTTATCAGCAGCAGCTTGCTGGGTGGGCATGGCGATGGCTTGACAGTGTAGACCTTGTAACGTCATGAGCAGTTGACCGGCGGCGTCGTAGAGATGGAGGTTGCCGGCGAGGCGGACGTCACTTTCTTCGGTTAAGTGCGCATGGCAATAGAATGTTTCCTGTGGCTGTGGCTGGCGCCGGATGGTCAACTGGTCGATTTGCACCGGAAGGAAGACACGACCCTCCGCCTGACGTGTAGTGTCGCCGGTCAGTACGCCCAGGAAGGTTTGCAGACAGTTGTCGAGCAAGACGGGGTGGATCTGGTATTCCTGTTGGGTCGCAGCCAGGCTTTCGTGCAGGCGCAATTCAGCCAGCGCTTCACCGGTCCCCTGCCAGAGTTGGGTAATGGCCTGGAAGGTTGGGCCGTAGTGGAGACCCAGTTGGCGGAATTGGGCGTAGCATTGCGCCTGTGGAGTGGGGTGTCCCAAGCGTTCCCGCAAGGGGGCCAGCGCCACCGGTGCAGACGCACCGACGGCCGCCTGCCGATTTAATTTACTGGTGGCGTGATGAATCCAACCTGGAATCTCACCAGGGCTGCTCTGACTTTGACTGTAAATATCAACCGTGTCGCCGGCCAGAACGACCTGGAAGCGGGTGGCCGGCTCGGCTGTAGCTGATGGGGCCAGCGGCAATGCTTTGTGAAAGAGAATCTGTTCGATCTGGCCGGCGCTTTCGGCTTGCGCCGCCACGGCCAGCGTCATCTCCATATAACCGGCGCCAGGGTAGATGATCGTATTCTGCACCCGATGATCAGCCAAATAGGCCAGTTGCTGCTGATCCAGTTCCCCTTCCCAGACGCGCACCGCCGGCGCCAGGTTAAGCTGTCCACCCAAGAGTGGATGGCTGCTGACGCCACGGGTGACGGCGCTTTGGCTATGGGCTGACCCCAGCCGATCCTGCAGCGATCCTTCGGATTCAAGCCAATAATGTTCCCGTTGCCAGGGATAGCTTGGCAAGCGGACAAAACGCCCGTCCACCACCTGCGACCAAGCGACTGGATAGCCCAACGTGTAAAGCTGGCCGAGGGTTGTTAAGAGTGTTGCCCGTTCCGATTGTTCCCGACGCAGAGAAGCGAGAACCACATGCGGCGCCGGGGTGGTGCCGGTGGCTTCTTTCAAACATTCTTGCACCGAACGCACCAGCACCGGATGCGGGCTGACTTCGAGAAAATGAGTTGCGCCACTCTGGTGCAAGTGGATGATGGCGTCAGCAAAGCGCACCGGTTGGCGCACATTTTGCCACCAGTAGTCGCCGGTTAAGGTTGCGCCGTCGATCAGCTTGCCGGTCACGGTGGAATAGAGCGGCGTGGTGGCGGCTTGCGGCTGCAAAGTTGCTAGGGAAGCGATCAACTCAGCGCGGATGGGATCCATTTGCGGGCTGTGATAGGGCACTTCCACCTGTAAGAAGCGGTTGAAAATCTTTTGGGCATCCAGGGTAGCAGCAATCGCCTTGAGCACCGCTGTGTCACCAGCCAGTGTGACCGCGGTCGGGCTGTTGATGGCGCCGATCGAAACCACGGCGCTGTAATCGGCCAGATAGGGCATGACGGCATTTTCTGACAGCCCCACTGCTAACATCGTCCCCGTTCCGGCGGTGGTCTGTTGCAGGCGGCTGCGTTGATAGATGACCAACACCGCATCGGCCAGGCTCAAAGCGCCGGCAGCATAGGCGGCGGCAATTTCGCCGACACTATGACCGACAATCGCCGCCGGTTTGACGCCCCAGGCGCGCCACAAGGCCGTCAACCCCACTTGCACACCAAAGATCGCCGGTTGGGCTATACGGGTCTCGTTGATCTGCGAATCTGCTTCAGCGGCCAGCAACATCTCAACCAGCGACCAGCCGGCCAGTGGTTGCAATAACTGGTCTACCGCCACAATCGCCTCACGAAAGATCGGCTCATCCTGGAAGAGTTGCCGCCCCATCGCCCACCACTGCGTTCCCATACCGGCGTAAACAAAGGCCAACTGCATCGCCTCGTCACTGCTCTGCCCGCTGACAGTCCCTGCCCCCGTTTCCTCGGCCAGGAACGCATCCAATTGCCCCACCAGCGCCGCCATCGATTCCGCCACAAACGCCGCCCGATAGGGATGCTGTCCCCGCCGCGTCGCCGCACTATAGCAAAGATCGGCCAGCGAACTGCCAGTTGTACTCACAAACGCCCGATAACTTCCCACCATCGCCCGCAACGCCTCCGGCGTCCGCGCCGACACCGGAAAGAGCAATGGTTGTACGCGCTTCCTGTCTTCTTGTCTTCCTGTCTTCTTGTCTTCTCTCCTGTCCGGCGCTTCTTCCAATACCACATTGGCATTAGCGCCACCGAAGCCAAAGGAGTTGACGCTGGCAAAGCGGCTGCCGCTCACCGGTTCCGGCCAGGGCATGAGTGTGGTCGGCACCTGTAGGTTGAGATCCGCAAAGGGAATTTGGGGGTTGGGCGTCTGGAAGTGCAGATTGGCTGGGATCTGGCGGTGATGCAAGGCCAGCGCCGTCTTGATCAAGCCGGCCACCCCGGCGGTCGCCTCCAAATGACCAATGTTGCTCTTCACGGAGCCGATCATGCAAGGCGTTGAACGTTCCTTGCCCAGCACCTTGCCCAGCGCGTTCGTCTCAATCGGGTCGCCGACAAAGGTGCCGGTGCCGTGCGCTTCGACATATTGAATCTGTGCGGGATCGACCCCGGCCTGTTGCAATGAGGCGCGTAACGCCGCTTCCTGGGCGCGACCATTAGGCACGGTCAGCCCATTGCTGCGGCCATCCTGGTTGGTGGCGCTGCCGCGGATGACGGCATAGATCGGGTCGCCATCGGCCAGGGCGCGGCTCAAGGGTTTCAACACCACGACGCCACAACCTTCGGCGCGGACATAGCCATTGGCGCGAGCGTCAAAGCTTTTGCAGCGGCCATCAGGCGAAAGCATGGAAGCTTTGCTGGTGGCAATTGTATTTTCCGGCTTTAAGAGCAGACTGGCGCCGCCGGCTACCGCCATTGTACATTCGCCATTGCGCAGACTCTGACAGGCCAGATGCACCGCCACCAGCGAGGACGAACAGGCTGTATCGACCGCCATACTCGGCCCGGTAAGATCAAAGACATAGGAGATGCGGTTGGCCGCAATGCTCATCGACGTGCCGACGCCGGTGTGATTGTTGATCAGTTGGCGGTTGTTCGGCCCCGTCAGCAGTTGCTCGAAGTCGCGCATAAAGATGCCGACAAAGACGCCGGTCGCCGAGCCGGCTAACGTTTCCGGCGCTTGCCCGCCATCTTCTAATGCTTCCCAGGTCATCTCTAAGAGGAGCCGGTGTTGCGGGTCCATCACTGCCGCTTCCCTGGGCGAGATGCCAAAGAATTGGGCGTCGAACTGGTCGATCTTGTCGATAAAGCCGCCCCATTTGGCATAAGTGTGACCCGGTTTGCTCTGGTCGGGGTCAAAAAATTTCTGAATATTCCAGCGGTCATTGGGGATTTCGCTGATGGCGTCAACCCCATTCTGGAGCAACTGCCAGAAAGCGGCCGGCCCCTGCACCCCACCCGGCAACCGGCAGCCAATCCCAATGATGGCAATCGCGTCTGTCGATAGACTAGATACGGACATACAATCTCCTTATTTGTTGGTTAGTTGGTTGGTTGGTTGAGCTTGTCGAAACCAACCAACCAACTAACCAATTCATGCAAAAACCGGCTCTTGCACTTCCAGCCAGATATGACTCAGTTCGGCTTTGACATCATAACGGACTTCGCCTTTGTCAGGGGCGCGATGTTTGCGGGGTAGGTGGTCGGCGCCATTGCGGTGATTGCCATTTAATGCGCCTGCGCGAATAGGCGCATCTTCGTCGCCATTCATCGCCTGTGCGCTGTTGCGATCATGTTCGTGAATGGCGTCTAGCGGTGAGCGTACTTGGGCGCCATTGGCGTGGCGGAGTGCGCGCTGGTACATCTCGGCAGCCATTGCTTCCAGCAGCGCCAGGTTATCCAGCAGCTTGGCTTTGAGCGCCATTTCGTCCAGCCCGGCTTCCAGTTCCAGGTGCAGATCATGGATAAAGCGCACATTGAAGTTGTTGAAAAAGGCCGGCGTCCATTCAATGTTCCTGGCATGATCCAGCAGCGCGTCCCAATCGCGGAAGAATTGCTGCATCCCCATGTTGAGCTTGTCAAAACGACTCAAGGCCGGGCGCATCGCCTGCCAGAAAGCCAGATCGTGCGTTTTGTTGTGGAAGAAGATGAGCGAGTTGATCCCCCAGTAGATGGAGAAATCCCAGGCCACCTTGGCAATCATCACCTGAGCATTGCCCATGAGCGGGTATTGATGCTCAAAGGTGCCGACATAGGAGTGGAAGGTGTCCAGGTAGATGCGGTTGTAGAGTTCGGCATCCTGCGTGATCGCTTCGCCGCGCAGATCCTTCAAGAACAGCGCTGTGATCATGGTGTTGCTAATACTGATAAAGTCGGTGCCGGGCGAATAGAAGGGATCGACAAAGACACCCGCTTCCCCGGTCAACGCCCACCGTTGCGGTGAGAAGACCCGCTGGCAATCGTGCGAATAGTGGCGCAGGGCGAGAAAATCCTGCAACTTATCCTGGCGCGCTCTGACGGCAGCGGCGCATTGTGGTTCATACTTTTCCAACCAGGCCAGGGCGCGATCAAAGCGATTCATGTCGGCATGGGGATACAACTTCGATTCGGCCACAATGCCCACGCTGGTCGCGCCTGATTCCAGCGGAATCAGCCAGACCCAATAGCCACGGCCCATCAGGTGCGTCGTACTGAGCCGACGGGCGAAGCGGGGCGCACGCGCCTGCCAAAACGGATCATTAGACCAGTCAGCGGCATTGATTTCGTCATCAATGCGGAACCAGACCGAGCTGACATCATGGCTGCACGGTTTTTGCAAGCCAAGCTGCCGCTTGAGCAGACCGGCGCGCCCGCTGGCGTCTACCACCCACCGCCCGGCGACAACTCTCTCTTCGCCCTGGTGCTTGATCAGCACGCGATGCTCAAGATCAGTCAGCTCAACTTGCTTGACGCTCGCTCCATCCCAGACATCGACCCCACTCTTGCAGTTCTCTTCGTATAGGGCATTCTCAAGGCGCCCCCGGTCGATTTGATAAGTGGCGGTCGGTAAGATATTCTTGCTGCCCAGTTCGACGCGCCGGGTAATGTCGCGATTGTCACCCGCCGTGAAGAAGAAGCGCAGCCCCGCCTTGCGCAGATGTTGCGTCTCCAGATGCTCTTCCATGTTGACGACCCGGCGCAGATAGTAGGAACCAAGCTCCACGGTCGATTCGCCCACTTTGTGTGCGCCTTCAGGCACCGGATGTTTGTTCTTCTCGATCACCAGAATCTTTGTTTCCGGACGGGCCAGCTTCACCTGACGCGCCAATGTGCCACCGGCCAACCCGCCGCCAAGAATGATGAGATCATAGTGCGCGCTGGGCGGTTGGGTCGGTTGACTCTGCTTTTGCTTGAGCAGTTGGGCCAGTTGCTCTCGTTTTTCCGGTGATAAGGCTTGAATACGTTGTGCCAGTTGCTTATCCATACAAATGTCTCCATGCTTACGTTGGTTGGTTCGTTGGTTGGTTCGTTGGTTGAGCTTGTCGAAACCAACGAACCAACCAACCAACTTACACCAAAACGCCGACGCGATTAAAGTAGTGGGCGCCGGCTTTGTGGGGAACCATGCCGCGTACTTTGCAGTCGTTGGCAATCGCTTCGAGCCAGGTCAGATTCTTGTGAAATTGCCCCTTAAGCGTTTCATCGTCGTGTTTAGCGTTTAAGCCAAAATAAAATTCTTCGAGGAAGGGGAAGCCCAGGATGTTAACAAAGTGATCGCGCTGCGGCTCCGGCGGCAGGGTGGCCCAGTGGCGGAAAAAATTTTGCATCTCCACATAGAGACCATTAAAGCGTTGCAAGGGTTCGCGCATGGATGAAGCCCAGGCCAGATCGTACAGTTTGTTGTCGTTGAAAAAGAGCAACGACGTACCCCCCCAATAACAAGCCCAGTCCCAGGCGATCTTGGCGATCATCACCTGTGGGTTGCCCATCAGGCCATACTGACCCTCATAGGTCGCCATAAAGGACTTGAAGGTGTTGAGATAGCTGTGGTTATACAATTCGGTGCGCATCTCAATCGCCTCGCCCCGCAGCTCACGCATGATGAGGTCGGTGATCAAGCAGTTGCTGATGCTGATAAAGTCGGTGCCGGGCGAATAGAAGGGGTCGAGAAAGACGCCGGCTTCGCCGGACATGGCCCAGCGATCGCGGGAAAAGACGCGACGACAGCCATGCGCATAGTGCTTCAGGGCATGAAAATCCTGGAGCAGATGTTGATGCTCTTCGACCACATCTGCACATTGCGGCTCGTGCCGGCGCAGCCAGTCGAGCGCACGTTCAAAACGATTCATCTCATGGTGCGGGTGGATCTTGGGGTCAGCGACAATGCCCACGCTGGTCGAACCACTGGCCAGCGGGATCAACCAGACCCAGTAGCCGCGCCCCATAAGGTGATTGGTGCCGAGCCAGCGCATATTAGACGGCACCCGCCCCAACCAACCGGCATCATCCGACCACTGGTCCACATCAATGCGCGTCCCAATGCGAAACCAGACGGCGCTGGCATCATGGGCGACGCTTTCGGACAAGTCGAGTTGGCGTTTGAGCAAGCTGGAACGCCCGGAGGCATCGATCACCCAGCGCGCAGCAATGGTCTCTTCGGCTTCGTGGCGGCGGATGGTTATCGTATGTTGCGCAGTGCCATCCACCGTAATTGCACGGACGTTGCAATCGTCCCAACACTCGATTTCTTGCTGCCGGTTTTCATCCCAGAGCAGATTCTCAAAGCGCCCCCGATCCAACTGGTGGCCGCGGATCGGCGGCATGATGACGCCTCCTAACTCAACGCGGCGGGTGATATCGCGATTGCCCTCGGCTGGGAAATAGAAACGCAGCCCGGCTTTGAGGAGTTGGGTCTGTTCCAGTTGCTGTTTGAGATCCAGCACTTCGCGAAGATAATAAGAACCCAGTTCAACGGTTGATTCGCCAACCTTGAAAGCCGCTTCGGGCGCCGGGTGCTGATTCTTATCCATGACCAGAATGCTCAGATCGGCATGGGCGCGCTTTAGTTGACGGGCCAATGTCAAGCCGGCCAGTCCACCGCCTAAAATTGCCACATCCACTTGCTTGCGATACTGCCGATGACCGGCCCGCTTTTCCTGCAATCGTTTAGTAAGCTCCTCACGCTTTTCGGGTGGTAGCGATTTGATTCGTTGGATAATTGTATGCATTTGTCACCTTAATTACGTTTACTTTACAAGATAAGAGCGCATGTTTCTGGTAGTTGATTAGTTAGTTGGTTGGTTGGGTAGTTGGTTCGTTGGTTTCGACAGGCTCAACCAACGAACCAACTACCCAACCAACTCCCTCACTCTTGTTGTCGGGTTGGGAATAAGGCGTTGGTCAGACCGGCAACCAGACTGACGTTGTAGCAGATCATGGCGCTGAGAATTTGAAACTTTAAGAAAAAGATGCCGCCCAGGCAGAGCAAGCCGGGGCCAAAGGTGGTGAGATAGCCGATGCGTTGATTGGCGGCGAAGCGGTGGGCGAGGCCAAAAACGCTATCTACCTGCTGAATACTTTCGTCGGTCAAGATGATTTGGGCCGTGTCGGTGGCGGCGGTGGAGGCGCCGCGCAGCGAGATCGCGGTGTGGGCTTGTTTCAGCGCAATGGCGTCATTGATGCCATCGCCGATAAAACAGACAAAGCGTCCCTCGGCTTGGAGGCGGGCGACGAGATGGGCCTTCTCCTCCGGCAGCACTTCGGCAAAATAGTGGTCTATGCCCAGATCCAGTGCCAGCCGCCTGGTCGGCTCCTGGTGATCGCCGGAGATGATGTAGATGTCCAGGTTGCGCGCTTTCAACTGTTGGATGATCGCGCTGGCCTCCGGACGCAAGGTCGCCTGTAATTCAATCGCGCCATCCAAGCGGCCATTAACCGCCACATAGACAAAAGTACTACCTTGTGCATGGCCCAGCGCTTGCCGCGAACGCACCTCATCGGCCACAGGAATCCCTGTCAGCTCCATAAACCGCAAACTGCCCACATGTACGGTTTGCTCACCGACGTTGACTTTGATGCCGTAGCCGATTTCATAACGTGCTTCCTCAATGGCCGGTAGGTGCAACTGCTGTGCGTGCGCTGCCTGCAAAATCGCTTTAGCGATTGGGTGGCTCTGGCGCGCTTCGGCTGCTGCCGCCAGGGTAAGTAACTCTTCTGCTGTCCGTCCATGCCAGGTGTAGACTTGAGCGACATGCGGTTGCTCCAGCGTCAGGGTGCCGGTTTTGTCAAAGACAACCGTGTCGATCTGTTGGAGCAACTCCAACGCCCGGCCATCTTTGATCAAAATGCCCTGATGGGCGGCCTGGGCCAAAAAGTTTAACATCCCCAGCGGCGAAACAACACGCAAAATTTCAGCATAGTTGGCGCCAATCACCGCTACGGCGCTGCTTGGGCCTAGTAGCGCCAGCGTCAGCGCGCTCAACCCCAGCGTCGGCAGCACGGAGCGATCCGAGATCGCTTCGCCTCTGGCCTGGATCGACGACTTGTAATCCGCCGTGCGCCGCAAAATTTCCCCAATCTGGGCCGCGACCGTATCGGCGCCGGTGCGCTCCACCTGAATGTAAATCCGCCCTGCCAGCACGACCGTCCCGGCGTAGGCCGGATCGCCCGTCGCCTTTTCCACCGGGCGGCTTTCGCCGGAAAGCATATGTTGATCGACCGAGGCGAAGCCATCGCGAATCACGCCATCCACCGGAATCATATCACCGGCGCCGACAACAAGGATGTCGCCCACCGCCAGGTCGCCAAAGGGGGTCTCGACTTCGGCGCCGTTCAACAGGCGCCAGACGGTGCGGCTCTGTTCACCGACGATGGTGCGCAAGGTCTGTTCGGCATTATCTTCCGTCAGCGCCATCAGTTTATGGCCAGTATAATAAGTCAAACTGGCCAATGCACTGGCAAGATAGAGATGCGACGCCAGCGCACTTAGAATGACCGTCGCATCCAGGATCGAATGGCGCAGACGCCGTTCTTCAACAAGGGCATCCCTGGCCTCGCGCATGACATCCACCGAGGCATAGAGCGTAAAAGGGACGCTCAATAGCCCCACCGGCGCATAGAGAAACATACCCACCGCCGCCAGACTCAGCCCTGTGGCCGAAGCCAAGAGATTGCGGTTGATCGCTTCTTCTTCGGCGCTCACCGGGCGCGCGGTTGACTCGGTGGCGGCGTCTTCCTGCTGATCCCTGGCCGCCGTCGCAATTGCTTGCAGTTGTTGCTGGCGTACTTCGCCCCAATGCAATGATTGAACAAAGGTTTGGAGTGCGGTTGGCGGTTGTACAGCGCGCAGAGGCATACTTTCGCCCGCAGCCTGTCGTTCCACGCGGAGATAGCGATCAGCACGCCGCTTCCTGATTTGGTTTTGATAGCTCTTGATGATCGAATCCGCTACTCTCACAATCGCCCAACCCTAAACTCAAGCGTCCCTACGGGACGAACGCATATTACCCAACTAATCAACTAACTAACCAACTGCCTACGCGGCCTCGCGCACCTGCCCATTTTCCAACCACAAACGCCGCCAGGCTTCGTTGGCCCAGAGCTTTTCACGCACGGCGTCTTCGGCGTCCAGCAACGCTTTGTAGCGCGAGACCGGGCGGGCCAAAAGGGCGGCAGGCGTGTCATCTTCGATGATGCGACCATTTTCCACCACCAGCACCCGCTCAAAGCTCTGCGTCTGTCCCACGTCGTGGGTGACGCAAATAAGCGTTGCGGTGGGCCAATACTCACGCGCCCGTGTCAACAGGAGACGACGCTTTTCGCGATCCAGACCACGGAAGGGTTCATCGAGAATCACCAGGCGGGCATCCTGCCGTTGCAACCCCCGGCCAAAACGGGTGCGCTGTCCTTCCCCGCCGGAGATCAAGCGCCCTTCGCCCCCCAGGCGTGTCTGCATCCCATCGGGGAGGCGTTCCAGCACCGAGCGTAAATCGGCCTGTTCAATAATCCAGTTCAAGGGCATTTGTCCGCCGCCATAGCGCAAGTTATAGAGAAACGAGCGGTTCCAGAGTTGGATCGTCGGATCGACCCAGGCCACTTCGTTGCGCAACTGTTGCAGTCGGGCATAATCCAGCGATTCACCATCGAGCAAAACCTGCCCCGTCGCCGGGTAGTGCCAGCCCAAGAGCAGACCGACCAGGGTCGATTTACCGGCGCCCGACGGGCCGACAATGCCGATCTGGCTGCCGGCGGCAATGGTCAGATCGGTTTTCTGTAAAATGACCTGCTCCGCCGCTTCGACCTGCACCCCCTGCAAGACAATCTCGATACCATGCTGACGCGGTTTGGCTGCCTGCTCACCTTCTGCAGCAATAACTGTCGCTGCGGCGCCGTTGTCACCCTTTGGCGCCAGCGCTTCTTCCGTCGGCGCTTCGAGCAGTTGGAGGAAACGGGTCGCCTTCCACTGGTCGAAGAGATAGGAAATGGTCAAAAAGATCAGCGGCCCGCGCAATGATTCCAGGTTGACCGACCAATAGGTCAGCAGCAACAGGTTGGCCGGGTCGCGATCACGCACGACATACAGGAAAATCACCAGCGCCGTCATGCCATAGGAGAGCGCCGTGCCGATTGTGTTAAACCACCACTCGCCCAGATAGACGTTGATGTTGCTCTGCACCCACTTACCCAGCAGCGCCTCATATTCGCGGCGGGTGGCCTGTTCGGCGCCGTGGGTGCGAATGGCGACCAGCCCTTGCATCGCGTCCAGGTAAAAGCGGCTGAGAAAACCCAGATAGATGCGGGTGCGTTGCGCCTCTGAGCCGATATAGCCACTGATGTACATGGTGGCAAAGGGCAAAAGCAATTTAATAAAGGTGAGCAGCGCACTCAACCAATCCAGCAAAAAGAGACCGACCACCGTCATCAAAAACTGGACGGCAATATACACCAGTTCGCTGGCATAAAAGGGCAACTTACGCACCGCCCGCACCTGATGAATACGCTCGATCATGTCGCCGGCAGGAATCTGCTGAAAATACGAATTGCTCAGACGGGGAAGCTGCGCCAACACGGCCAGCCGCAGCCGCCCATCCAGCCGATGGCCCAGCTTTAAGATGGCGCTGTGACTAACCCATTTCAACCCCATCAAGGTGAGCGTAAAAGCCAGCAAGAGCGCAATCGCCCACAAGCGCTCCTCCATGCTTTGTAGCCGTAAACTTAACTCAGCCAAGCTGCGGAAGAGAATCGCCTGAAAAAACATGCCGGCGCCGGCAAAGAGCATTGCCACGGCGATCAAGGCAGGGGAAAGCAAACCTTCCTCGCGCAAATAGGTCAACACTGACTGTTTGGCCGGTTGCGCCGCGTCTGCCGTTGTGCCGGTCGCCTCGGCGGTTTCGCTTCCCGGCTCTGCGCTGGGGGCGCTCGACTCCTGGGCGGTGGCCGGCGCCGTCAGCCCGACAACCCGCAAGCCGACAATGCCATGTAAACGGGCCGGCGCCAACGCCAGCGGTGTCACACTGGTATCCGGCTGCACAACCCAGTTGACCGGCGCCAGGAGTTGACCCTGTTCGACCAACGTCTGTTCGGCTTGGGCAAAGGTGCGTTGCAGCACTTGCACCGCCGCTCGTCCCCGCCGTAAGGCGCCCTGTTCCACCATGCGCTCGACCGTGCGCAGGGCTGCATCGAAGACTGCCGGCCCATAGCCATGATCGGGGGCGTAGGCGGCTGTCAGCAGTGCATCAGCTTCGTTGGCGCCCGGTTGTAATGCCAGCACGCGCTCCCGCAGAAATTGGCGTGAGGTTGCCGTGGTGGAGAGGGCGCGCCACGCGTCAGCCGTGAGAAAAAGGTCTTCGCTCCCTAGTTCACTCAGCAGTTGGGTACGGCCCATCCATAAGCGCCCCAACTGCGGGTCCATGACCTGATAAAAGGGGCCAACGCGATTCCATACGACGGCCCAATGTGGCGGTTCTTCTGAAATCGGGCGCAGCAGTACAAGCACCGGCAAGGCATTGGTAAGCTGCAGGGCATCGCCGGGTAACAGGGCTTGCTCGATTGTCAGGCCGCTGTGCTGGGCAATTTGCAGCAGTGTAGCAGGGGGAAGCAGCGTGTCATGTCCGGCAAACAGCGTTGCTAGCGCGGTGTCAGAAATGGACTGGCTATGACCCAGTAGCAATGCTTTTAGCACTGCCTGGTTTTCTGTGATCCCCGCCTCGGTGGTAATTTGCGGTATAAAGAACAGCCGTTTGCCTGTTGCGCTAACCAACCAATCACCACCCTGCATTTCTGAACCGTATTTTGGTGAAAAGATTAAATTAATGAATTGTTGTTGTTTGGTAAGAAAAACACTGTTTGACGTAAAGTATAGAAGACTTTCTAGTATTGTCAAGCTGGTCTGGGGTGAAAAAGCGTGACGAGATCGTGACGAAATGGCTGTGCGGCTGTCCTGTGCTTATCTGCATCGGCATTATAGAACTAATGTGGTAAAGCAGGCGCAAAAATAGGTCAAATTACGTAGGGTTTGGGTTGGTCAGTTCGTTGGTTTCGACAAGCTCAACCAACGAACTGACCAACCCAAAATCATCAACTACGCTTCAGGCCAAAGCCCGGCGGCGCGTAAGACGATGAGGAGGGGTGAGGCTTGTTTTACTGTAACTTTGACTATACCGGTTGTCCCGGCTGGGAGCGGGGTAAAGCCTTGTGGGTCAATATGCAGAATCAGGCGCACCTGGCCAGTGCGATCATCGACATCGGCCACGAGCAATGGAATAGTACGCCCCGCGCGATTGCTGGTTAGTGGTTGAAAGTAGGCTGGTTGACCGCGGCGAATCTCTGCCAGCGCATCCGGCGAAAATTCAGCGGTAATATAATCCTCCGGCTGATAGATGGCCGCGTTACTGGTGGCATAGGTCGGCACCTGGGCGAAGAAAAGCCAGAGAATCCACCCCACCATGAGCAAGGTGAGAAAGGCAATACCCACCAACACCGGCGCCAAACTGTCTGCCTGGATCGAACGCACTGAACGGGAAAATTTAACTGTCATGAACACTCCAAAAGAAAGTTAGTTGGTTGGTTGCGCTGTAAGACACTGACCAACGAACCAACCAACAATCCACTACGGATGCGCAATCACCAATAGAGTCGGCGCGCGACGGAGGACGCACTCTAGCGCCACTTGCATATTTTCGGGGTCAAGGGAGGCGAAGCTTTCGTCCAGGATCACCAGATCGGCGCGTTGTAAAAGTGCGCGGGCAATATAGACGCGGCTGCGTTCGCCGTGGGAGAGCCGCCAGCCTTGCTCACCCACCGCCTGGTGAATTCCCAACGGCATCCGGTCGAGGAGCGGGCCAAGCCCTAACTCGCGACAAATTTCTTCCGCTTCCACCAGATCTTCCGGCCAGGCCGGCCAGCGTCGCCCCATCAGCAGGTTAAAGGCAAAACTGGCATTCAAGATATGATTTTCATGAAATTGGGGCGCCGCCACCACCCGCTGCCGCCACACCTGTTCGTTGAGGGTGGGGCGATCCAGACCGCGCAGTAGCAGCAGCCCCGATTCCGGCTTGTGCAACCCGATCAACAACGAAGCCAAGGTTGACTTGCCACCCCCTGAAGATCCTTCCAACAGCAGCCGGTCGCCTCGATAAATCGACAGGTTGCAACCGTTGAGGATCAAGCGCCCGCCCGTACGGTAGCGAAATTGTAACCCACGCCCTTCAATTAGCGGGACACTTTGCGGTAAGCGCAGCGCATCGGCCTGCACCTCGATCTCGTCGCTGGGCGTGGCGTTGGCCTGCGCCTGTGTGGCGCGCTGGATCGCGGCGCGCTGGATTGGTTCGATCAAGAGCCAGGCAGCGTAGGCGCGCGCTACATCAGGAATCACCAACGCCAAAAACTGGAATTGAAAGGAGCCAAAGACAAAGGCCAGAAACCGCAACCCCAGTCCCGTCCCCTCGCGCATCCCCGGTGTAATCACAAAATCGGCCGCAATGCCCAGCAACATGAGCAAAATCCAGCCATAGGGAATAAGCACCCAGTTGATGAGATTCTGTTTGTCATACTCCTGGGCCAGGGTCAAGTAATCGGCCACTTCGCGGTCATCAGCTTCGTGCCATTTGTTCTCCTGCACCAGCCGTGTCTGGTGGCCGCGAATGCGTTCTAACAGAGCAGTCATCATCTCGGTGTGGTGGGCGTTGAGCGTAATATAGCGCTGACAGAGGCGGTAGCCCAGCCAGGCCGTTACGCCCAACCAACTTGTCATCAGGAGACCAATCAATAGATCGCCACCGATAAAGAGGGCCAGGTTGATCACAATCAATGGGATAAGCGCCATCGTCACCAAGACGGCGCGGGTCAGCCCGACCTCCTGGAGTGTTTCCGACTCGATCAGCCAGGCCAGAAATTGGCCGATGCCTTGCAACTGGAGATCAGCCAGATCGAGATTTAGCACGCCATAGAAAAGTCGTTGTTTGACCAGCACCGAGGTGCCATAATTGAAGATAAAGCCCAACCAGGTTGCCAGCGAGTAAAAGGGAATCGCCGCCAGCAAGGTCAAGAGACCGGCGACCAACAGCAGCCACGAGACATCGCCCGCCTCCGTCGCCCGCTTGACCAGTTCGACACAAAACAGGAGCGCACCGTAGGAAATGGCCTGTGTCACCACGCTTTGACCCAGGAAAATATGTAGACCCGCCTGTTTCATCTGTTGCCAGAAGTTGGCGCCCGGCGTCAAACGCAAGATCCGACAGCCGCGTAGTTCCAGATGACGCAAGCGCTCGCCGACCAACGCTGTGCGCGCCCTGCTTTGCTGCGCTTTGGGTAAGCCGGCGGCGGCCAGCAGCTCGTCAATGTCCGCAAACAAGGGCATTTCTTGGGTGGCCCAAATCGCTGCACGCACCAGCGCCAGGGACACCTGATGAACGCCACCGTCAGCCCCCAACAAGGTGACGCGCTGGCGGTTGCCTTTGATTGCAATCAGGAAACGGGGGGCTTCCGCCGCATCTTCGACAATTGTTGTTGCCGATGGCTGTAGCCGCTTGGCCGGCCCGTCTTGATCGATGGCGTCATATAGCGGAATCAACGCCGGCGGCGCATAGCGCAGCAAGCGTTCCATCTCGCTATAACCGGCGCTGACCGACTCCACCTCAACCCCCATTTGGCCGGCGGCAGCATCCAACCAGCGATCCAGTGAATCGCCTTGCAACTTTTCCGCGGCGCTCGGCGTCAGGCGGAGCGCTTCTTTAGTCGAGAGCAGGCCGCTTTTCAGGGCCAGTTGATAGAGCGCTTCATCCAGATCCGCAACCGGCCAGGCCAGACTACGCACCCAATCGATTGCGTTCTGTTGGGCTTGACCACGCCGGAGAAGACGCGTGACGCCATCAGGTAGGTTTACCTTTTGTGTTGCCTGCATCATCGTCTGTCGTTATTGCTGATCGCGTGTCGGAGTGTCATGGGTTGGTTCGTTGGTTAGTTAGTTGGTTGGTTAGTGAAATTGTAAGTTTGATAAACTATAATTGTTAATTTTTACCATGAAACGGGGGATTCGAGAAAATGTGAGCAGGGTTGTTTTGCATGCGTTTAGCGTTCCCCCTCTTCGGTGGTGGAACTATAGGGTCCATAGCGCCGTTCGCCCTGTTTGGCCGTCAGATCGACAATCCAGTAGTAATAGGGGCCGGGGGATGGGGCAGTGGTATCAACAGCGCGATAGGTGGTCAGGGCGCTCTGCCCGTCAGCCGTCGCAAAGAGCGAGAGATCTAGCGGGCGCGCCTCGCGCCAGGCCGGTGTCCGGCCCCGATAGATGGCAAAATTGCCCGTAGTTGCCGCTCGTTTCGTTTGCCACTCGATGATCGTGCGCTGAGCGGAACGCCGCACCCGGCCATAGATAAAGCGGGATGGTTGACGCGTAGTAGCGCCGCTATCTTCGGCCAGCGGATAATTCACCAGCGTGAGTGGCATCCCTGTACTTGTCGTTGCGACCGATTTGCAATGGAGGGGGAACAGCGATGCCAAAGCAGCCGCAAGGCTGGCAATGAATTTGGTCAGGGCAATGAATGGATAAGTCATAAAAACGGAACGCTTTCTGTTATGTTGGCAACTAATCCGTATAGTTTTGTAATACGCTATCATTGAAATGCCGATTTATCGTCGATTTACCGTTAATTACTGTGTAACAATCGGCCAATCAGCAGAATCTGCGATCATTGGGCAGGATCCCCGCCAGCCCGGTGAGCAAAAATCCTCCCTACTTTGCACAGATGGGGCTTTCATGTTACTTTATGTTGCGTGATTCGTGTTGCGTGCTGCGTGATCGCTCCTATCACAAATCACGAATTACGCAGCACGCAGCATAATTCGTGTACTTTTTCTGTCATAACCGATAGGTAATTTGACTATGTCGAATCAAAATGATTTCAACATTCTGCCGGATGAACCGCGCGAGCCGGCGTGGACCTCGCGCCGTTGGCTCTGGATCCTGCTTATTGTCGCCATTGCGATCTTTGCCTTTGCCGTAGGGATGGCGCTGCGCACCTTCTCGCAACGGGTGGGCAATGGCGAGGCGAATACCTTGCCCACCCCCACCGCCGGCGGGATCGTGCCGACCTTTACCGACCTGCCGCCGGCTTCCGCCACCGCAACAACAACGCCAGTGGCCGGCCAATCAACGCCGACCAGCGGCACACCCACGGCGCCCACGGCATCACCCACGCCGCTCACGCCTAACACACCCACCCAAGCGCCCCCCGTCGTCACTTGCCAACGCGCGGTTTATCCACCGCTGGCGGTGGCCTATGACAGCCAGCGCCTAGGCTGCGCCGTGACCGATGCGGCGTTGGTCTGGTCGGCTTGGGAGGCTTTTGAACGGGGCGCCATGTTCTGGCGCAGTGATACCAATCGCGCTTTTGCCTTCTTCAATGATGGCCGCTGGCTGCCGGTCGATGAACGGTGGGACGGCCAACCGGCCCCCTCACGCGGCGACCCGCCACCCGGTCTGCGCGCCCCGGAGCGGGGCTTTGGCTATGCCTGGGCCATTCGCGATGATCTCTTCCAACGCCTGGGCTGGGCCACCGACCAGGAACGGGGCTTCTGCGCCGTGATCCAAACCTTTGACCGCGGCTTTATCTTGCAGAGTAGCGATGTGGAATTTTGCCAGGATAATCTTTATAATCATGCCCGCGCCCCGGAATGGAAACCCTTGTTACTGGTCGTCACCGTCGATGGCGCCTGGCGCAACCTGGCCGGCGCGCCCGGTGCGGCGCCAACCGGCGTCACCACCCCTGTCGCCCTGACGCCCGGCGCGACAATGGCTGTGCCAACCAATGACGCCACCGCCACCGCTCTCGCCATCGCCACCCCGCTGCCCACGGCCACCGCCACCAGCAGCACCCCCGTTGTGCGCCGCCGACCGGAGCGGAATGGTACTTTCACGGCCAGTTCACAGCCGCCGTCCAGTTTGGATGGCTCCTTTAACGACTGGGGGGGCAATTGGTATCCGATCAGCGCCGTGGTGCAGGGCAGCAACAACTACAGCGGCCCCGATGATGTTGCCGGTGATTTCCAGGTCGCCTGGTCGCGCGATGGTCTCTACCTGGCCGTCCGCGTGCGCGACGACCGCTATCGCGCCGGGCCGGACGGCACCGACATGTGGCAAGGCGATGCACTGGAATTGCACCTTGACCGTTTCCTCACTCTCGATTATGATGGAGCTATCGCCGATGCCGATGATTATCAACTGGGCGTGAGCTTTGGCCCGGACCGCAACACCGTGCGCCTCTACCGTTGGTTACCTCTGGAAAAAGAGGGCTCAGTCAGCGGCGCCGGTCTCGTCGTGGCCGTCAACGAAGGCTATGATCTGGAATTGCTGCTCCCCTGGTCGCTCTTTGACATTGGCGGCGATGAAGTCTTTACCGGCCAACTTTTTGGCTTCAACCTGAGCATCAGCGATAACGACGCCGACACCCCTGCTCAGGAGACCGTACTCTCTGCATCACCTAGCCGTACCACCTATAATAACCCGACCGAGTGGGGGACTTTGGTATTGGGCAATTAACACTCGGTACGAACAAAGGAGTTCTAGACAATGACCGATCGCAAACAAGCGGCGTTGGACTATCACAAACAGGATCGTCCCGGCAAACTAAAAATTGTGGCGACCAAGCCGATGGATACGCAACAGGATCTGTCGCTGGCCTATTCGCCGGGGGTGGCGTGGCCGGTGTTGGAGATTGCCGATACCCCGGCGCTGGCCTATGAGTACACGGCCAAGGGCAATCTGGTGGCGGTGATCAGCAACGGCTCGGCCATTTTGGGGCTGGGCGACCGGGGACCGCTCGCCTCCAAGCCGGTAATGGAGGGCAAGGCCGTCTTGTTTAAGCGCTTTGCCGACATCGATGTTTTTGATATTGAGGTCGATAGTAAAGACCCCAACGAGATTGTGCGCTTTGTCCAGATGATCGCGCCGACCTTTGGCGGCGTCAACTTGGAAGACATCAAGGCGCCCGAATGTTTCTTTATTGAGCGCGAACTACAACGCACCTGTAATATTCCCATCTTCCATGATGACCAACATGGCACGGCCATCATCTCCGGCGCCGGGTTGATCAACGCGCTGGAAATTGTCGAGAAGCAGATCAGCGCTGTGACCATTGTCATCAACGGCGCCGGCGCCGCCGGGATTGCTTGCGCCGAGTTTTATGTGGCGTTGGGCGCGCGCCAGGAAAATATCATCCTCTGTGACACGCGCGGCGTCATCTACGAAGGACGGCGTGAGGGCATGAATGAGTACAAATTGCCCTGGGCGGTCGAAACCAATCTGCGCACCATGGAAGAAGCGCTGGTCGGCGCCGATGTCTTTATCGGGCTGTCGGCGGCCAACTGTGTGACGCGAGAGATGGTGCACAGCATGGCGCGCTACCCCATTATCTTTGCCATGGCGAACCCCGACCCGGAGATCACCTATGAAGAGGCCAAAGCGGCCCGCCCCGATATTATCTTCGGCACCGGGCGCAGCGACTACCCCAACCAGGTCAACAACGTGTTGGGCTTCCCCTTCATCTTCCGCGGCGCGCTCGATGTCAACGCCCGCACGATCAACATGGCGATGAAGATCGCCGCCGCCCAGGCATTGGCGCGTCTGACCAAAGAGGATGTGCCCGACAGCGTCTTGCGCGCCTACGGCATCGACACGTTGCGCTTTGGCCCGGAATATGTCATTCCCAAGCCGCTGGACCCGCGGGTGCTGCTTTGGGTGGCGCCGGCGGTGGCGAAAGCGGCGATGGCGAGTGGCGTCGCCCGCCGCCAGATCGACCTGAATGGCTACCTCGATCAGTTGACCGGGCGCATGGGCAAGAGTGAAGTGGTGATGCGCAACATGGAACTGAAGGCGCGCAAAGCGCCCAAGCGCATCGTCTATGCCGAGGGTGAACACCCGAAGATTATCCGCGCCGCCTACGCCGTGGAAACGCAAGGCATTGCTCATCCGATCCTCCTAGGCCGCAAGGATCGTATCCTGGCGCAGTGTCAAGAACTGGGATTAGATTATGCGCCGGCTATTGTTGACCCCAACGATAGTGAACAGCGCTCAACCTACGCCCATCTCTTTTATGAGCGGCGGCAACGCAAGGGGGTTACCTTGACGCTGGCCCGGGAGATTATGCGCCAATCCAACTACTACGGCCCGATGATGGTTGATCAGGGGGAAGCGGACGCCTTTATCTCCGGCTTGACCTATAACTACCCTGAAGTGTTGCGGCCGGCGCTGCAAGCGGTGGGCGCGCAACCGGGGCGCTGGGTGAGCGGCGTCTACTTGATGTTGGTGCAGGATCGCATCTACTTCTTCACCGACGCCACCGTGATCATCGAACCGACCGCCGAGCAACTGGCAACCATCGCCCTCAATGCCGCCGACCTGGCGAAAGAGTTTGACATTGATCCGCACATTGCCATGCTCAGCTTCTCCAACTTTGGCAGCACCCCCCATCCCCAATCGGCCAAAGTCTACGAAGCGACGGAAATTGTCAAGCGCGCTCGCCCCGATCTCCGCATTGATGGCGAAATGCAGGCCGATGTGGCCGTGGTGCCGGAACTGATGCGCCGTCACTACCCCTTCAGCCAGGTGAGTGATGCCAATGTGTTGGTCTTCCCCAACCTGGCCTCGGCCAACACGGCTTACAAGCTGTTGAGCCATTTGGGTGGCGCCGTCGCCATCGGCCCGATCCTGGTGGGCATGAACAAACCGGTTCACGTCCTCGCCACCGGCGCCGATGTGCGCGACATCGTCAACGTCACCATCCTCGCTGTGGTCGATGCCCAGTTCCAGGTGCAGGGCTAATAAACTACCGCTCTGCCCGCTCGTAGCCGGTCACGGACCGGCTATGAGCGGGCAGGGCTTAGTCGTTGCACAGAATTTTTGCTGGCCCGTCGTTCTTTATAGAAAGGTAACTACTAAGCTCATAGCCGGTCCGTGACCGGCGATTGGGGCGCCGGTCACGGACCGGCTATGAGCGGGCTTAGTAGTTACGTAGAAAGTGGGCAATAGTACCTGATACATTTTCCGGGTATGCTGTGTAACAAAATGCAAAATGATTACAAATTGTAACCATCGCCTGTGGTAAGGTGGTGTAGAATAGCTGAAAGTCGTGGTTTTCACGAAAATGGAGTAACATAACGTAGTTGTACGGTAGGCGATCTCCAATTCAGCGCGGAAGAGGAGAGCAAAACAATGCGAGCATTTGTACTGAGTGGTGGTGGGAATCTAGGGCCGATCCAGGTCGGCGCGCTGCGGGCGCTGTTGGAGGCCGACATCTACCCGCAAATGATTGTCGGTTGTTCGGCGGGGGCGTTAAATGCTGCCTATATTGCGCGGGGCGTCTCGCTGGAACAACTGGATCAGTTGACCGCCGTTTGGCGCTCTGTCACCCCGCGCGATGTCTATCCCGGTCACCGTTTGACAGCGCTTTGGCGTTTCCTGAGCGGTCAGGACAGCCTGTATGACAACCGCAACTTCTACGCCTTTTTACAACGCCACGGCACGACGCCCGCCCACACCTTTGCCCATGTGCGCAAACTCAAACTCTACGTCACGGCGACCAATCTGCATACGGGCCGGCTCCATGTTTTTGGCGACAACCCGCACGACCGCATTCTCGATGCCCTGATGGCGAGTACAGCCCTCACCCCCATGCACCCGCCCTGGGAGATCGACGGCAAATTTTATATCGATGGCGGCACCGTGACCCCCTTGCCGCTGCGCGTGGCTTTGGAACGGGGCGCCACCGAAATCTACTCGTTGCACATTGTGTCGGGGGGCGAGGGGGTGATGGGCGAGGTCGCCAGCGACTCACAGCGCTTGATTCATGGCGTTGCCAGTCTGTTGACCCGCAGCGTCTCAACCATGTTACAATTGCAAGTGCAATATGATCTGCGCTTGACGGAAGGGCAGAAACGGGTCAAACTGCACCACATCCGGTTAAGCGTAATCAACCCGCCGGCCCACAATGACTTCAGTCAAGTGGATACATTGATTGCCACCGGCTACGAGGCCACAAAACAGTATCTGGAGCAAAACAAGAAACCGGCGAAAGCGTCACCACCGGCGCTCATCGTACAGCGGCCCTTTACCACCGCTTGGTGGCGCCGTTTTACGCAACGAGAAGAACTCATTGTCACGCAACACATCGCGCCCACTGAGTAAAAAACTGAAGTAACTGTTCAGGTATAAGGGGCGGCCACTCTTCCTGGAAGCGGCGGAAATCGTTTGGTGATACAGAACGCTAGTTGCCGCTTCCCGGAAGTACCCATGCACCATTGTGCACCACAGCCAATGAAAACAACAGGGATTTCGCAGATTAATCTGTATCATCTGCGAAATCCCTGTTGTTTTCAAGGCAGAGTGGCCGCGACCTGAATCAAAAAGGCCCGCCATCGTGATGAATGTCGGGCCTTTTTGATATTAGCGGCTTTGCTCTTTGGCGCATTCGGGGCAATGGCGTGGATCACTCAGCTCGACCAGATGTTTTTGACAGATGGCAAAGGTCACTTCGACTTGCTCCCACAAAAACTTCCGTTTGACTTCCGCTTCCAGCACCAGCTCTGGCGTGTTGCTACTGAGTAAGAGAGTCGGCACCGGACAACTATCACATAACTTGCGCCGCCAGGGACGCTCATTATCGGGATTTGCCGCCAGCAGCCGACACTCTTCGCGATTCCTGCCCCGGTGGTAGTCGCCATAAAAGTAGCGGCAGTTGACAGGACCTTGGGTCATGTTATTCTTCCAATAAAAAAGTCGCGTGGTCGTGGCGTCCAGTCGTCGCGTCGTCTGCTCAACATAACTGCATGACTAAGCGACTTCAGGACTACGCGACCACGCGACTACGATTAATTAATTTTCCCAGAAGGGCGGCTCGTCAAAGTCGGGATAATCGGGCATATCCGCGTCGTTGTCGAGCAGCGTTTCCGGGTCAATAAAGAGCCGTTCGATCAGTTGTTCTTTGCGTTGCACCTGTTCGGGCAACAAGTAGCCAAATTCCTGCTCCAAGGTGAGCAATGTTTCCAGTTCCGCCTCCAACAGATGAAAGTCGGTATGGGAAAGCAACTCATCGGTCGATTCGGCCTCCTGGTAACTCTCCAGATAGGCTTCATAGGTGGCGCAAGAATCCCCCATCGCTTCGTCGTCTAGATCGTCGTCCCAGAAGGGCAGGTTAGCCATTTCGTAGTCGCGATCATAAACATACTCATGCTCATGTTCCTGGTCATAGCCTGGTTCGTCATCATACGGCTCCCAAATGGGGGCGTAGGACAACGCTTCTTCGTTGGTGAAGAGACCCTCCGAACTGGAAAGGTTGGTGGCAAAGTCAACCGCTTCCAGATCCAACGAATAGCCGGCGCCATTGTGAAAGCGCAGCAGGCTATATTGGTGTAACACATAGTGAAAATCATCGGGGGGCAACGGTTCTTGGAAGAAGCCCCGCCCGATAATGCGCGCCGCCAGTTCCGCCGTGGGGATAGCGGTGCGCGCCCGCCGATCTTCGGCGACAATTTCTTCAGCCAGCAAGGCCAGTTGGATATTGCGCCCCTGGATGGCATTTAAGTCGCGCATTTCGCGCGGCTGTAACCGAATCCTATACTTGCCGGCCGTGGCGTCCATGACCTGGATCAGCAGATCGTCACGCCCCTGACAGCCGGCTTCGTCGATCCACTCGGCGAAGGCCGTACCCAAACGTAACGACCAGGTTTTGCGTTCAATATACGCTTCCGCCTCAATTACCGGGCCGCCAAAGAGTTCAATCGCCAGCTTGCGTTCATCCGGTTGATAGGTCTGAAAAAATTGGGGGAAGAAGACCGCATGTTCCAACTCATCCAACATGAGAAAGCCGCGGCGGGCTTCCTCGGCGGTGAGCAGATGGCGAAAGCTATTGCCGTTTAACAACGTGGATAGCCAGCCATAGGAACTGGGCGCAACCGGCACCGCTTGAAACAACTGTCCGATGGCCCGGTATACGGCACTGCGCGCCCCTTTGGTAATCGGACGCTGATCTTTAATCTGTGTGAGCAGCGCGTCCACACTCAATGGCTGGGTTGACGAGCTGAGGACCTGGGCAACGCAGGTCATGTAACTAGGATAACGTCCACCATTTGCCATACGAACACCTACTTTCGCACAAGTCTATCTTAAGAGCCTATATTATCGCGCACTCGCAAGCAATTGTCTACTGAGAAAATGCCTGGATTTACGATCAAAAGGCTGTCAACTGAGTCAATAACTTACGCTGCCTGAATATACTCAACAATCAGTAGTCCACAGTCGCGAAGTCGCTTAGTCCAGCGGCCGTCTAGGGAGAGCCGCGGCTGCGTTGCGGTCTACTGACAAGGGTTGTTGAGGCTTCGCTGTAAGCCGCGCCCAGCGGGCGCCCGCGGCTAGACGCGAACATTTGTCAAAACTAACCAACTAACCAACTCTGCTCTATTCAATTGTGCGTTACCGGCACAAACAGTAATTGCATTTTTCAACAATCTTTTGATTGATCTTTCTGTAACAATGATACATAATTTGTCCCAATTATCAATTACAATTAGCTTTCAATCTTGATGACTATCCCCTGCTGTTTGCACTTTTTTGGGAAATCACGATGACCGCTTCACTCAACTCAACCAAGGCGCCAACCGCGCCTTATGTGGCTTCGCTCACCTGTCTCCGCTGTGGCGCCGTTTATCCGGCAGCCACCGCGCCCCGTTATGTTTGCAACTGTCGGCCCAATGTCGGCAGCGATTTGGGCACGCTTGATGTTCAGTATGATTACGACGCCATCCGTCAGGCCGTGACGCCGGCGCAACTTGTGGCCGATCCTGAACGTTCGCTTGGCCGCTACTGGCCGTTGCTGCCCATTGCGGATCGTCGCCTATTGCCGTCGTTGGCCGTCGGCAATACACCGTTAGTGCAATGTGAGCGCTTGGGGGCTGCGCTGGGGCTGCGCAGACTTTTCGTCAAAGACGATGGCCGCAATCCCAGCAGTTCCCTCAAGGATCGCGCCTCGGCCATTGCCGTCGCCCGCACCCGCCAACTGGGCATTCCGGTCGTGGCCACGGCCAGCACCGGCAATGCCGCCGCCGCCCTCGCCAGCCAGTGTGCTGCTGTCGGCCAGCCCAATGTCATCTTCGTCCCCAAAACCGCGCCACAGGCCAAGCTTGCCCAGTTGTTGGTCTACGGCAGTCGAGTATTGGCAATTGACGGAAGCTATGATCGGGCGTTTGATCTCTGTATTGAAGCATGTCACACCTTCGGCTGGTATAACCGCAACACCGGTTACAATCCCTATATGACCGAGGGGAAGAAGACAGCGGCCTTGGAAATGGCGGAACAGTTGGGAATTTTGGATTTTGGCGGGAGCCCCGCGGGCGCGATTTTAGATTCGTCGTCAACAGCCGATGAACAATCCAAAATCCAAAGCTTGCCCTGTAAGGATCCAAACTCTAAACTCTTTAAAGCGCCTGACGCTGTCTTTGTTTCGGTTGGCGACGGTTGTATCATCGGTGGCGTCCATAAAGGGTTCAAGGATTTATTGGCGCTGGGGTGGATCGATAAGATGCCGCGCCTTTACGGCGTGCAATCAACGCAGAGTGCGGCGTTGGTTGACGCCTGGCGGCGCGATCTGGACGTGCCCGAGCCGGTAAACGCCACAACACGAGCAGATAGTATCAGTGTCAATGCCCCGCGTGATCCGGTCAAAGCCTTAAACGCCGTGCGCCGGAGCAATGGCGCCTTTCTGGCGGTTTCCGATGAAGCAATCTTGCAAGCCATTCTCCCTTTGGCGCGATTGGGCGCCATCTTTGCCGAGCCGGCCGGCGCCACGGCCTATGCCGGTTTAGTCGCCGCTGTACAACAAAAACTGGTGCAACCGGACGAAACCATTGTTGTCCTCAATACCGGCAGCGGGCTCAAAGATGTGCCGGCGGCCATCAGCGTGACCGGCGGCGTCACCGTCATCCCGCCAACGCTGGACGCGGTCTTTGCTGCGACAAAAGACGTATGAGCCATACGATAAAAGACGTAGAAATAGTCAAAAAAGTTCCGCATCCAAATCCCGCCCCGTATGGATGCTTGAGTTTAGGGAAGATAACTAACTATACAATCCCTGCCCGCTCGCAGCCGGTCCGTGACCGGCGCACGGTACGCCGGTCACGGACCGGCTGCGAGCGGGTTTAGGAGTGACGACAACTAACGAATAGAAGCTTCTGAACCTGTACAGCTTGACGCCAATCTGTTCCAGGCATACACTTACGCAACTATAGCTGTGTCATCATCTAGCCCATGTCATAAAGGAACTGACCAACCATGAGCAAAGCAATCATCCCTGGCCCCACGTATGCCGAAATGCGCAACCCGCTGCTTTTGCCGGCGAGCGTGCAGGCCGCGGCCCAAGCGGCGCGCGCGGAAGAAACCCGTCCTGCCAATCTCTTTAACATCAACTGGAAGAACACCGGCGACCGCGTCGAAAAGGTGGTGTTGCCCAAAGCGTTAACCGGCGTGCAGGCCAACATCATTGTGCTGAGCGGGCGCACCTTCCCCAGCGGCAGCATGAAGGTCGGCCCCGCCTACGCCACCCTGGCCGAAGCCGAAGCCCTACAGAAGTTGCGCCCCGGCGACCGCACGGTCATCGGCCCCAGCACCGGCAATTTTGGCATCGGCACGGCCTACATCGGTTTGCTGAAGGGCTATCACGCCATTGTCGTCATGCCCGACAACATGAGCCAGGAGCGCTACGAACGCATCCGTAACTATGAAGGCGCCCTCGATCTCACCCCGGGCACCGAGTCGGATGTGATCCTGACGTTGGAACGCACCCATAACGAGTATGTCGCCAAGCCGGAGAAGTATGTGGTGCTGGCGCAATTTGAACTGCTGCCCAACTATCGCTTCCATCGCCATGTCACCGGCGACGCCGTGGTGCAGGCCGCCAAGGGCATCGGCAATGGACGGGTGGCCGCTTTTGTCAGCGCACCGGGCAGCGCCGGCACCCTGGCTGCCGGCGACCACATGAAGGCGCTCTGGCCGGACAGCAAAATTGTGGCGTTGGAGCCGCGCCAGTGCAGCACGCTCTACAACGGCGGTCAGGGCCAACACCGCATTGAAGGCATCGGTGACAAGATGGTGACGCTGATCCACAATGTCTTTAACACTGACCTACTTATGTTGATCCATGACGAAGACACGGTGCGCGGCATGGAGGTGATCCAGTCCGGCACGCACATTTTGGTGGATCGCCTGGGCGTCCCCAGCGCCGATGGTTGCAATCTCTTCGGCAAATTTGGCCCCAGTTGCATTTGCAACATTATCGGCGCCATCAAGACGGCCAAGCATTTGGGGCTGGGGCCGGAGGACAATGTCGTCACCATCGCCACCGATTCCTATGACCGCTATCCATCGGTCAGTCAGGCTCTTTACGAGCGCAATGGCGGCAAACCCGATGATGAACAGCTTGAACTCTGGGCCAAGAGCGTCTTCCTCGGCGCCAGCTTGGGCGAAGTGGTCGATCTCACCCAACCGGGCCAACAACAACGCCTGCACCGGATGAAAGCCGACCTCTGGACCCGCTTCGGTTACAGCGCCGCTTATATCCGCAAGATGGCCGACCAAGCGTTTTGGGATGCCGAGTATGCCAAGATCAAGGAGATCGACCCGCTGATTGAGGAGACGCGTGGGCAGATTGGGTGATGCCATCATCAATAATAATTAATTGAACATTGAGAATTAATAATTCTTAATGTTCTAGCATTGGGGATGGTTCGGTCAGGGAGAGGCGTATGCGGCTGGCGGTCGATGCGGTGGTTGAACATGCGGGACAGCTTTTGCTCATTGAGTACGATGACGTCCGGCTGGGCCGCCACTGGGGCTTACCGGGGGGCGGCGTGGAAGCGGGGGAACGAATTCATGATGCCCTGCGGCGCGAGGTGTTGGAAGAGACCGGCGCCCAGGTGGTGGTCGGGCGTCTTTTGCTGGTCAACGAGTTTGACCCCGCCGGTGACGGTGGGCGTTATACCGACGATCATGAGTTGCGGCTGGTCTTCCATTGCACCCTGGTGGATAACCGTGACCTGATTGCGCCGTCGATCCCTGATCCCGATCAGATCGGGGTCAGCTGGGTGGCGCTGGCTGATTTGCGCCAGGTGTCGTTCTTCCCACAAATTGCCGACCGCTTATATTACAGCCTGACAAGCGGGGCTGGTGGAGATCTCTTTAACACAAAGTTATAACTTTCGCTGTTTGGTGTGCTGGATATTTATGACCATTGAAACGCAGATCCTTGCTGCACTGACACATTGTGCGTTGCCGTCACCGGTTACTTCGACCGATCTGGTGCAGCTTCAGGAACGAGTTTATCAACTCCGCAGCGGCCTTGAACACTTTTTCATCAAGTGGGTTGCTGACGATGATGCCAAGGGGTTGCGGGAATTGGCGATAAATAAGGAGGTGCATAATGATCATGACAACCGACCGCCTGACCCTCCGTGAATTTGTTGCTGACGACTGGCTGGCTGTGTTGGCTTACCAAGCGGACCCGCGTTATCTGCGCTATTACGCCTGGACGGGACGCACACCGGCGGAAGTGCAGGAATTTGTCGGTTGGTTTCTGGCCGATCAACAAGCTGCGCCGCGGTTGTGCCGCCAACTGGCCGTCACCCTCACCGCTACGGGGGAATTGATCGGCAATTGCGGCATCCGTCTCAAAACAGCCGACGCCATTGCGGGCGACATCGGCTACGAACTGGCGCCTGACCACTGGGGCCACGGCTATGCCACCGAAGCGGCCACGGCGATGGTGGCCTATGGCTTTACTGCCCTGAAGTTGCACCGTATCTGGGCCGAGTGTGTGGCCGACAATACGGGTTCCGTGCGCGTGTTGACCAAAGTGGGGATGCAACTGGAAGGGCGGTTGCGTGAGAACGAATACTACAAAGGGCGCTATTGGGACACCCTCCTGTTTGGTCTGCTGGTTGATGAGTGGCATGGCCAGCAACGATCAGGATAAGTAGGTGCGGTTTGCAATCCACGCCTATCAAGTGAAGGGTTTCCAGAAAAACCTATAGACTCGCTTGTCACCCTGAAAGGGCCTCTAGGGTATTGCGACCTGGAGACCCTTTCAGGGTGACAGACTACCCTTCCCACACCTGGGAAAACTGTAAGCGCATCTACAGCAAACCGGGGCAAACCGCACCTACTTGCTACACATTGTTGCGATCTGGTATAATCCCTGCTACTCTATCGCCTCCCCAATTAACAAACAAGGAAACCACTATGAAACCAACACTCGTCGCTCCGGAAGAAGTGGGCTTTAGTGCGACTCGCCTGGCGCGCATTCGTCCCGCTATGCAAAAGTATGTTGATCAAGGCCAGATCGCCGGCATCAGCACCCTGATCGCCCGGCGCGGGAAGGTGTTTTACCGCGATCAGGTCGGTCTGATGGACAAGGCGACCAACACGCCCATGCGTGAGGACGCCATCTTCCGCATCTACTCGATGACCAAGCCGATCATCTGCACGGCGCTAATGACCCTTTATGAAGAAGGCAAGTTTCATCTCTTTGACCCGGTTGCCAAATATATTCCCGCCTTTGGCGCCGTCCAGGTGTTGGAAAGTGACACGTCCGGTGGCCAAAAAACGGTCGATCCCGTGCGCCCCATGACTGTGCGTGATCTCTTCATGCACACCGCCGGCCTCACCTATGATTTCCTGGCCGATTCACCGGTTGGTGAACTCTACCGGGAAGCGCGCCTAGGGAATAACACCGAACGCACGCTGGAAGAAATGATCCTGGACCTGGCGCGGCTGCCCCTGGCCTATCAACCGGGCAGCCGCTGGCACTACAGCCTTTCGATTGATGTGCTGGCCTATCTGATTGAGGTTTTGTCCGGGCAACCGCTGCGCGATTTCCTCAAGAGCCGCTTCTTTGCTCCACTGGGCATGACTGACACCGACTTTGGTGTGCCGGCTAACAAGCAAGATCGGCTCGTTACGATGTACGGGCTACCTGATCTGATGAGCGTCGGCATGACCTTGCCCAAGTTGGCGGAAGCATGGCTGAGCGGCTATAACGAACAGATCGATGTCTCTACCACCTATCCGGCGGATCGCCCGGAACACTTCGCCCGCGGTGGTCATGGCCTCTTTTCTACCGTGGACGATTATCTGCGCTTTACCCAGATGCTACTCAACGGCGGCACACTCGACGGTGAGCGTATTTTGGGGCGCAAGATTGTCGAGTTGATGCACACCAACCATCTACCGCCACTGTTGCTGCCCTATGACATTGGCGGTATTCCTTGGGCCGGTTATGGCTTTGGCTTGGGGTCGCGTGTTTTGCTCAATCTGGCCGATTCCGCCGTGCCTGGTTCCGTCGGTGAATTTGGCTGGTCCGGCGCTGCCAAAACTTACTACTGGATCGATCCGCAAGAACAGCTCATCGGCATCCTGATGTCGCAATATATGATGGGCTTCGAGGTGCCGGAGAAGGATTTGCAGTTGCTGACCTATCAGGCGTTGGTGGATTAGCAGAGTAAGACAGAAAGACAAGAAGACAAGAAGAGGGGGAGAGGGGAGACACGAGATTGTCGTTGTCTTCTTGTCTTCTTGTCTTCTTGTCTTCTTGTCTTCTTGTCTCTGCTCACCCTGCTGCCTTCGCCCGCTCCTGATCCGCCAGCACCCGCCGCAAAATCTTTCCTGACGCTGATTTGGGAATTTGGGTCACAACCTCAATTTCGCGAATCTTCTTATAAGGCGCTACCCGTTCGGCCACAAAGGCCAGGATGGCGTCGGCGGTCACGTCGCCTTTGGGGACGATAAAGGCTTTCGGCACTTCACCGGCCTCCTCATCGGCCTTGCCGATGACGGCGGCGTCGGCGATGGCCGGGTGGCTGAGGAGCAGCGCTTCCAGTTCCGCCGGCGCCACCTGAAAGCCTTTGTATTTGATCAACTCCTTCAGCCGGTCCACAATGTAGAAATAGCCATCTTCATCATAATAGCCGATATCGCCGGTGTGCAGCCAGCCGTCGCGATCCACCGTGTTGGCCGTGGCCGTCGGGTTGTTGAGATAGCCCATCATCACCTGCGGCCCGCGAATCCAGACCTCCCCCTCTTGTTTGGGGCCAAGCGCGGCGCCGGTCGTAATATCAACAATTTTGGTCTCCGTGTTGGGGATACATTGTCCCACACTGCCGGCCTTGCCCAGCCGCTGAACATTGTTGCGAATATGGGTGGCCGGGCTGGCTTCGGTCATGCCATAACCCTGGATCACCACACAGCCCAGGCGCTGTTGACACGCCTGTTCCACGTCAGCGCCCAACGGCGCCGCCGCCGAGGTGATACAGCGCAGCGAGGCGAGATTATATTTGTCCACCAGCGGGTGCTTGGCCAGCCCCAGGATGATCGGCGGCACCAGGTTTGCATAGGTAACTTTGTGCTGCTGGATCAGTTGCAGAAATTGCTCCATGTCAAAACGCGGCATGGAGACGACCGTGGCCCCCATGTAGAGCGCATAGTTCATAATCACCATCATGCCGTAGATATGGAAGAAGGGCAGAATCCCCATCACCACATCGTCCTCGATAATCGAGGTTTCGGTGGTCGGCATCCCGGCCAGTTGGGCAATGTTGGTGGTGAGATTGTAGTGGGTGAGCATCACCCCCTTGGGCAGCCCCGTGGTGCCGCTGGAATAGGGCAGGACGACAATATCTTTGTGCGGGTCGATAGCCACAGGCGGCAATTGTCCGTCACTTTTGAGCAAGCGGGCAAAGGGAGTGGCGCCTTCGGCTTCGCCAAAGACAAAAAGCTCGCGGAGGCCGGCGGCTTTGGCCGCCTCCTGCGCCGTTACCATGAACTGGGGAATGGTGAGCAGATATTTGGCGCCGGCATCCTTCAACTGATGGGTCAGTTCATGCACCGTATAGAGCGGGTTGACCGTTGTCACCGTCCCGCCCGCTGTGGCGACCGCATGAAAAGCCACGGCGTATTCGGGCAAGTTCGGGCTGTAGATGGCAAAGACATCCCCCTTCTGCAACCCTCGCTGGGCCAGGCTGGCCGCCACCAAACGGATCGCCCCTGCCAGTTGCCCGTAGGTAAGCATCCGCCCCGTTGGCCCATCGATGAGCGCCGGCTTGGTCGCCAACGCTTGGGCGCGCTGATAGACAAACTGGGTAAAAGGCATTTCCGGAATAGCGACATCGGGATAGGGACTGCGCACGATCATGGGAGCCTCCTTTGGGTGAAATGAACTTGTCGGTTGGGTGAGCGTCTGTAGCTTATCACAAAGTAGGGAAGTTGGCTATCCGGTGGGGGGGAAAATCGGTTGTCGTGTTTTTCACGTTTGTCGAATTACGATTTATTAAGCTTGTGTTATAATGAACCCCATCCCGTAACATACCCAATTACCTTTGACACTGAGGAGTTTTACATGTCAACACGTCGTCTTGCTTGTTTGTTCACCTTCCTTAGCCTCTTGTTCTACACCCAAGGCGTTCACACCGTATGGGCCGCACCGCCGCAACAGATTGTCACCGTTCAAGGGCCGACGCTGCGCGGGGAATTGCCCTATCAATACAACGCCCATTATCTGGGGTTGGCCCCGGTGATTCGCGATAGCATAGTGTCGTTGACCCTGGCCTATGACCCGCAGAACAACCCCAATTTGCCGGGCTTTGTTAACTTTTTTGTGTTGGATGAAGATGGCCTGCGCCGCTTTCTCGCCGGCAGCGACCCGCGGGGGTTAGCCATTGCCGGCGGTGCGCCGCTGCAATTTGACCCCATCGGCAATAAAATGGGCGCCGCCTTTTTGGCTTCCGGGCGGGGACAATATACGGTGGTGGTCTATAATAATGCCCAGTTGCCGGTGCAATATACCTTGACGGTACAGGGCGGCATTCTGATCGACAACGCCAACCAGACCATCAACCCGGCGGCTCAGCTAACGCCCGCCCCCACGGCCACGCCGTTGCCCACGGCCACGCCGGGCGCCGCGCCGGTCAACAACCCGCTGGGCGCCGCCACCGGCCAACGGTTGACCGGCGCCCTCTCCAACACCATCGGTCGCCACTACCTGGAAGCCATCCCTGGGGTGCGCGATGGGACCATCTTCTTCAGCTTCCGCTATGACCCGCTGGATCAACCCGCGCTCTATGGCAATGTCAATTTCTGGGTGTTGGACCAGGCTGGTCTGAATGCCATTATCCGCGGCGACAAACCGGGCGATGTCAATTTGGCGACCGGCTTCCCCGTGCCGTTCAGCCCCTTCCCCAACGAATTGCAGGCCAACTTCAACGCCTCCGGCAAAGATCCCTATACGGTGGTGGTCTACAACCAAACTTCGATGCCGGCCACCTACGAACTGGTCATTGATGGCGGTCAACTTTCGGACCGCTTTGGGCAGACGCTGGAAGCCAAAGCTGCCGCTTCCCCAGCCAGTGACGTAGCCGCCCCCGCGCCCACCGCGACCCCGGCGATTACGCTGGTCTCCCATACCCAGCCGGCCTCTCCTGCCGCCGCCGAAGGTACGGCGCCGTTGCCGTTGGGCGTTCCTCAACTGGCCGGCAATTTCAACCGCGCCTACCAATATCACTACTTCGCCCTCCAGCCGACAGTGCGCGATGGGACGGTGGTGCTTAGCCTGGCCTTTGAACCGCGCGACAGTCAACTCTTGCGCGAAAATATCAACTTCTGGGTGCTGACGGAAGATGGCTTGCGCCGGGTGATTGCGGGTGGTCCACCGCCGGCCCACGACATTGCCACCGGCGCCTATCAAGACTTTGGCCCCTATAAAGGCCGCCTCTACGCCGCCTTCAACGCCTCTGGCCGCGGCGACTATACGGTGATCGTCTTTAGCAATGCCGACCTGCCGGCGCGCTATCTGCTGACGGCGGAAGGCGGTCTGCTGGCGACAGAAGAGGTGAATGTGGCGTTGCCGTAGGAGAGGCGCGGATTTAGGTTGCGCGGATCAAGGGTTTGCGTCGGGGACAGATGCGGATTTAGGAGGCGCGGATTAGGGGTTTGCATCAGGGTGATCCGCGTCCCCTAAATCCGCATCTGTATACCCCGCCAGCCGTTCAGCGACCCACTGCGCTTGGTTGGCGTCTTCCAAGGGGACATCCGGCGGGTTGCGGTAATTAACCAACATTTCTACATTGATGGCGTCGTAGGTATTGGTGAAGGCGGCTTGCACATCCAACACCGCGTCATCATCGTCATAGAGGAGCGGCACCGGCACGACGGGCAACGCTTCGGCTAGGGCAATGGGCCAGACTTCGGTCAACGGGCGTTTGTGCGCACGGCTCAGAAAGACAAAATAGGGCGCTGCCGGTAATGCCGTGCGCATGGGCACCCGTTTCCCTTTTCGTAATAGATCCAATTCCAGTAGGCGGGCGCTGCTCAATAAGACCTTCCGCCGCTTTTCCAAATACTCGGCGTAGCCCTCGCCCCGCTTGTTCACTGGTAATAACACTTCGATCAAGGTAACCAGGGTGCGTTCATTAACATCACGAATTTCAACAACGTACTGCGGCACACGTTCCGGCATCACCGTTGCTACCTACAAAGGAGCCTGTTGGACGGCAAGGGCTGAACGACTACTCCGTAAAGACTGTGTCGACGCTTGCGCTACGCCCACATCCGGCGCCGTTTTCAACTTGTGATCAATGCCATTCTGTGTGGAAACCACCAGATCCTCTGGCGTATTGGTCATAAAATATTTGTTGGTTACGGCCACGTATTTCGGACGCAACTGGGGCCTGAGTTGGCGGGCGATTTCTACACAAAACTCAGCATGAAAACTTGACCATTCTGAGCCTTCAAGATAGGGGTCCATCCCTGGAAATGGTGAGGGCATCTGTCACCTCCTGTCAAAGGTAATCAAACCTGATTAGCTTTTGTTATTATAAAGTTACACACCGCCAACACCCTAATTTGCTTCCAACCTGTGATGCAGGGTATAAGAAGCCATGAGCGAAAACACACCCATCCCAATCTACACCATCGGTCACGGCGACCGGGCGTTGACCGAAGTCATTGCCTTGCTGCAACGTTACCAAATTGCCTTTTTGATCGATGTGCGCGATGCCGCCACCGCCGTGACCAATCCCCTCTTTGTCAAAGCGGCGCTGGCGAGCGCGTTGCAACCGCATGGCATCCGCTATGTGGATATGGGCGCCGCGCTGGGGGCAGGGGCCGACGATGAGGTCGCCTATCAACAGGCCTTGGGCCGGCTACGCACCGCCTTTAACCAGCAGCAGCGGGTGGCCTTGCTGGGCGCAACCATTTGCCCCGGCGCCTGCCACCGCAGCCAACGGATCGGCGCGGCGCTGGTTGGGTGGCAGATTCCGGTAGTGCATATTGATGAGCAGGGCGTAGCACAGCCACAGGCAACGGTAATGGCGCATCGTCAAGAAAAGGTGAGTTCACCACCGGCGCAAGAGCTATCAGGTTTTTGGCAACCTGATAGCTCAGCGTTCGTCGAGACGCCGCTGGCCCTCTTGAAACGGGTCTTTGGCTATGATGAATTTCGCCCGCTGCAAGCCCAGATTGTCGAGAATGTGTTGGCCCGGCGCGACACGCTGGTGATCATGCCCACGGGCGGCGGCAAATCGCTCTGTTACCAACTGCCGGCGCTGCTCATGGACGGGCTGACGCTGGTCGTTTCGCCGCTGATTGCGCTCATGCAGGATCAGGTCGATCAGTTGCGCCAGTTGGGGGTGGCGGCGGCCTTTCTCAACAGCACCCTCAGCGCGGCGGCCTACAATGCCATCGTGATGCAGGTGCGGGCCGGCCAGATCAAGCTGCTCTACATGGCGCCGGAGACTTTGTTGCGCCCCGAAAGTCTGGATCTGCTGGCCACCTGTCGGCTGACCGCCATTGCCATTGACGAGGCGCACTGTATTTCGCAGTGGGGCCATGACTTTCGCCCGGAATATCGCCAACTGGTGATGGTGCGGCGGCGCTTTCCCGGCGCAGTCTGTCTCGCCCTCACCGCCACGGCCACCCCGCGCGTCCAACAGGACATTGCGGCGACGCTCGACCTGCGCAACGAGAACACCTTTATCGCCAGCTTTGACCGCCCCAATCTCTTTATCGGCATCCAGCCCAAGGTGGACACGGTGCGCCAGATCCTCGACTTTCTGGCCGCCCACGCCGAGCAGACCGGCATTATCTACTGCGCCACCCAGAAGCATGTCGATGACCTGAGCCGCACCTTGCAGGAGAAGGGGCTGTCGGCGCGGCCCTATCACGCCGGGCTGGACAAAAGCGTGCGCGAACAGAACCAGCGCGCCTTTATGGTCGATGACGCCCGCATTATGGTGGCGACGATTGCCTTTGGCATGGGGGTGGACAAGCCCGATGTGCGCTTTGTCCTCCATGTCGATCTGCCGCAAGATGTCGAGAATTATTACCAGCAGATCGGCCGCGCCGGGCGCGATGGCGACCGCGCCGACTGTCTGCTCCTCTTTGGCTATGGCGATGTGCAGACCATCCAACACTTTATCCGCCAGGGGGCCGAGCAGGAGCAAGCCGGACGCCGGGCGCGGCTGCAAACGCTCGTCACCTGGGCCGAGACGGCGGGCTGTCGGCGGCGCCCGCTGCTGGCCTACTTTGGCGAACAGTACGAAACCGAAAATTGCGCCATGTGTGACAACTGCGCCCCGACCACCACAGCGCAAGTGGAGTTGACTGAGGCGGCGCAAAAGTTTCTCTCCTGTGTGGTGCGCACGGGGCAGAAGTTTGGCCTGGGCCATGTCATCAACGTCTTGCGCGGCTCGCGCGCCCAGAATGTGCTCAAGTGGGAGCATGAGAAGCTCTCGACCTATGGCATTGGGCAGGCATGGAGCGAGGCGGCGTGGAAACATCTGGCCCAACAGTTTTTGCACCAGGGCTTGCTCGCCCACGAGATGGCGCACGGCACCGTCAGCGTCACCGAGAAGGGCTGGGGCGTTTTGCGGGGACAGGCGCAAGTCTGGGGAACGCAGTTGGCCCCGCCACCCACCGTCGCCACTGGTGAACCAGCCACCTTTGAACTGGCGCTGGTGGAACGGCTGCGCGCCAAACGCAAAGCGCTGGCCGACGCCGCCGGGCTGCCCCCCTATATGATCTTCTCCGACCGCGCCCTGCAAGAGATGGCGACCTACCTGCCCCATTCCGCCGAGAGCTTTGGCACGATCCACGGCGTGGGGCGGGCCAAGGTTGAGCAATATGCCGAGCCATTTTTGACCCTCATCCGCGCCTACTGTCAGGAACAGAATTTGCAGGAGCGCCCCAAAGCCGCCCATGCCGCCCCTCGGCTGGCCCTGGGCAAAGCGCGCAGCGACGACGTGGGCGAACGCTTCGCCGCCGGCCAAACGCTTGACGAAATTGCCGGAGCCTTTCTGGTCAAGCGGCAGACGGTGATCACCAACCTGATCAAATATGCTGAAGCCGGTCACCCGGTCGATGGCGTGCGGCTGCAAAGCCAATCGACCCTGCCGCCCGACCAGCAACAGGCCGTCCTCGCCGCCTTCGCCAGCCTGGGCGACCAATACCTCCGCCCCATCTTCGACGCCATGAACCAGCAGGTGGATTATGATGAACTGCATCTGCTGCGGTTGGTCTATCGGTTACGGCAAACAGAATAGAAAGCGGATTGGGCGGATTGGGCCGATCAAGGCGGATTTTTTCCGGCTCGATCCGTCCAATCCGCTTTCTATTTCACGGGCAGACTCCTTCTTGGTGGCTGATTCAGCTTCGAGATAGGCTGCGCCGGTCCATGTCGGTTCACCCCCCACGCCTGTGGGGAATACTTACCCTACTGCTGTTAGAGCGCAGACTTTTTCGGTTCACCCCCACGCCTGTGGGGAATACGCGGTGTTGGGGCGCACGGCGTTGCGCCGGGCCGGTTCACCCCCACGCCTGTGGGGAATACGCCGCCTGCTCTGGTAACGGCTTTTCGCCTGTCGGTTCACCCCCACGCCTGTGGGGAATACGAAACGCTGATCGACCCCCGTGACGGTGACCGCGGTTCACCCCCACGCCTGTGGGGAATACTTCCTGTCCAGTGCCTACCTAACATACGTCACCAGTTCACCCCCACGCCTGTGGGGAATACCCAGCCACGATTCTCAGCGAGGCGACCGCGCACGGTTCACCCCCACGCCTGTGGGGAATACCACCTACTCAACGACAAGCGCGCAGACGCCAGCGGTTCACCCCCACGCCTGTGGGGAATACGGGACAGCGCTGGAAGTGGCCGCCGACTTTGACGGTTCACCCCCACGCCTGTGGGGAATACTGGTCAAGACAGTGGAGCATCATGCCCAGTTGCGGTTCACCCCCACGCCTGTGGGGAATACCCCAAGATGGGCTGGAGCCGCACCTCCAGCATCTGGTTCACCCCCACGCCTGTGGGGAATACTTGATTCAAGTATCAAACGTGAACTTATCAAGCGGTTCACCCCCACGCCTGTGGGGAATACGTAGGTTAGCGATGGCAATGGTGTGCGATTGCGGTTCACCCCCACGCCTGTGGGGAATACCGCTTCGCCGTGGCCTGGCGCAAGCTGGCGCACGGTTCACCCCCACGCCTGTGGGGAATACCCTGTCTAGTCGTTCGCTGTCGGTCATCATTGCGGTTCACCCCCACGCCTGTGGGGAATACGCCAGCCGCAATGCCGCTGTAGTCCCAATGCCCGGTTCACCCCCACGCCTGTGGGGAATACACAAACGCTCTAAACTTTTGTATTTGTAGTATCGGTTCACCCCCACGCCTGTGGGGAATACGATTGCATCATAGACAAATTCTTTTTTGTTGACGGTTCACCCCCACGCCTGTGGGGAATACATGGCATAATTCTCTCAAAATAAAATTGAGAACGGTTCACCCCCACGCCTGTGGGGAATACTTGACGCTGCCCAAAAGAAAATTCAGTCGCAGCGGTTCACCCCCACGCCTGTGGGGAATACGGCGAATTTTGTAATTTCAAGAATTTTAGTTACGGTTCACCCCCACGCCTGTGGGGAATACTTGCATTATTCCATGCCACAATAGTATCTGTACGGTTCACCCCCACGCCTGTGGGGAATACTTGAGATGTCCCAGAAAAAGGGAGAGCGGACGCGGTTCACCCCCACGCCTGTGGGGAATACGGGCAATTGGTCACGCCTGCTAGGGATGTCCACGGTTCACCCCCACGCCTGTGGGGAATACTTCATTTTTGTTTTGGGCTACTAAAGTACGTACGGTTCACCCCCACGCCTGTGGGGAATACGGTGGGTTGCCGGCTCGGCAACATATTAGCACCGGTTCACCCCCACGCCTGTGGGGAATACGATCGCCGGCGGTCTGGGGGCGGGGGGCAGTGGCGGTTCACCCCCACGCCTGTGGGGAATACTGCTTACTTTGCGGTCTAATTGCGTCCATTGCGGTTCACCCCCACGCCTGTGGGGAATACCACGCTAACGCTCACCACTGGCAGCATTTCATCGGTTCACCCCCACGCCTGTGGGGAATACCCCGCCCCTACGGGCTACCCGGTCGGACGCTGCGGTTCACCCCCACGCCTGTGGGGAATACTTTGTTGTCGTCGGGAAGAGTGATGCGCAGACCGGTTCACCCCCACGCCTGTGGGGAATACGGAAACAATACGTTTGATATAGCCTTCAGCGGCGGTTCACCCCCACGCCTGTGGGGAATACGACGCGCCGATTAGACCACGCTCTGCGCACCACGGTTCACCCCCACGCCTGTGGGGAATACTTCGACATCCTTTGCAATGTTTCATGTACCTCCGGTTCACCCCCACGCCTGTGGGGAATACCGCACGTCCGTTCGGTTTCCTTCGCGGGTCAGCGGTTCACCCCCACGCCTGTGGGGAATACTTGAAGGGTAATCGAAGAGGGGAGAGGCGGTGCGGTTCACCCCCACGCCTGTGGGGAATACGCGCGTTGATGGCTTGCGCCGGCGTGCGCTCGCGGTTCACCCCCACGCCTGTGGGGAATACTTGTTGGCCGCAACGCCGGCGTAGCTCACGCTCGGTTCACCCCCACGCCTGTGGGGAATACGTTTCGGTTAGTTTTTCCAGGGTGATGATCTGCGGTTCACCCCCACGCCTGTGGGGAATACGATTTCGATTCGTGGCCGTCCGGGTGGGAACACGGTTCACCCCCACGCCTGTGGGGAATACGGGGCGGGCGACGGGGCGGGCCGGCAATGCGCCGGTTCACCCCCACGCCTGTGGGGAATACTTGTTGGTAGATGTCCATACAAGTTGGGCAACCGGTTCACCCCCACGCCTGTGGGGAATACATCGGTATCCTAGCTTTTGCCTTAGTAAATATCGGTTCACCCCCACGCCTGTGGGGAATACGTCCAAAGCCGGTGCTGTCGTTACCGTTGTTCCGGTTCACCCCCACGCCTGTGGGGAATACAAAATTGCAATTGACGCAATGTCAAGTAGTCACGGTTCACCCCCACGCCTGTGGGGAATACTTTACTTTTGTACTAAACAATAAACTGATTGACGGTTCACCCCCACGCCTGTGGGGAATACGTAGAATTAACGTAATTGTTCAATAGTATCATCGGTTCACCCCCACGCCTGTGGGGAATACTAACTCTTGTATTATATTAATTTTCTTGTTTTCGGTTCACCCCCACGCCTGTGGGGAATACGGGGCCGGGCGGAATCGGGGGTTGGGGGATTGCGGTTCACCCCCACGCCTGTGGGGAATACTGATCTTTGTGTAAATGTCTTTCCATCTGGCGCGGTTCACCCCCACGCCTGTGGGGAATACAGGCTCTTTGTCGGCTATGGCGTCTTCAGCCTCGGTTCACCCCCACGCCTGTGGGGAATACTGTCTGACTAACTCATCATTCTCGGCGATAATCGGTTCACCCCCACGCCTGTGGGGAATACTCAGCCAGGGTGATCGGCCCCTTCAGCCAGGGCGGTTCACCCCCACGCCTGTGGGGAATACTGAAGAGTTGGATTGCCACAAACCACCCACAACGGTTCACCCCCACGCCTGTGGGGAATACATCGCAGCGGCAACCAAACGGCGCTCGCGGAGCGGTTCACCCCCACGCCTGTGGGGAATACCCCAACAAGCACGGCTGCAAAAATGGTGCTGTCGGTTCACCCCCACGCCTGTGGGGAATACTCACAGGTCAACAGGTGGTCGGGAATCAATGCGGTTCACCCCCACGCCTGTGGGGAATACCCCACCGCCCACACCTCCG
>QWII01000164.1 GCA_021405325.1 Caldilinea sp. CFX5
CGCACGCAATCACCAGGGTAGCCCGAACAAGCAAACGGCAAGGAAAACCACCAGGATGCACCTGGGAATCGACCTGTCCAACCGTTATTTTGATGCAATGTTGCACTTGCCGAAAGGCGAGAAAGGGCATGGACAATTTGAGAACAACGCAGCCGGCTTCAAAGCGTTGGCGAAGTGGCTGAAAAAGCACAAAGCCAAGGTGGTCCATGCGTGTATGGAAGCGACGAACATTGACTGGGAAGCGCTCGCTGCGTTTCTGCACGCCGCCGGTCACCGGGTGAGTGTCGTGAATCCCGCCCATATCAAAGGCTTTGCCCTGAGCCAGTTGCGCCGGAACAAAACGGATCAGCAAGATAGCGATGTGATCGTTGACTTCTGTTACGCCACCCCCCCCGATACGTGGATGCCACCGCCACCGGCGCAGCAGAAGGTGCGGGCCTTGGTGCGCCATCGCGACGGGTTACTCAAAACGCTCACCCAGGAGAAGAATCGCCGAGCTGATTGCCAGGATGGCACCGCTCGAACAGCTACACAAACCCTGGAAAGTCATCCTTGGGGCCGCCATGCGTAAACTCATGCACTTGGCTTATGGCGTCCTCAAAAACAAGACCCCTTTTGACCCTAATTATGGCCAGCCTCCACTCCCTGCAACGTAGTAGCTGTCAGGTTTCCAAAACCTGTTAAGTCTGGCTGAGGTGTGGAGAGAGCCACTGGACGATCTCATTTGGTTCTTTGAGGGATGAGGTAAGGTTGAAGGTCGTTGCTACGCTAGATTGCCCATTCAGCAACGTGTAAATCTGCCGGGGCCGGTTGCAACGCTGGTTGGCTTCCTGGTCGGCCAGGGGTTCCCGCAGCCCATCTACTGGTTCAGCCACCAAGAGAGGACGGGGCGCAACAGCCGCCATTAGATCCGGCAGGTCGTAGTGGTTGAGGACATCAAAGAGATAGGCGCTGGCCGGCCAGGCTGGGTGTTCGACAATCAAGGAATGATAGGTGACAGGCGCCTGCCAGGTGACGACCGCGGCAATCCGCTCATCCAGGGCTGCGGCATGGAGCGCCAACAACCCACCCACGCCGCGCCCGACACAGCCAATGCGCGCCGTATCGATGCGCCCTGTGACAGCGCCCTGGCAGAGAACATCCACACTACGCAGCAGATCCCATAACTGCTGGGCAAAGAAAGGGCGATCGGTCATTAAGGCATTGCTCGTTGCCTCAAAGTCGCTGGCCGCCCCCTCACCGCACCCCCGTACATCCACGGCCAACACGGCGATCTGCGCGGCCAACAAGGCTGCGATAGCGCCATTGACCAAGCCGGCGCCCTTGCCCCATTCATCGATATAGAGCACTACCGGCGTCCGGTGCTGCCATTGCGCCGGCGCCAAAAAGAGGGCCGGCAGGTCGATCCCCGGCTCACTCTCAAAGACCAGCCGTTCGGCGATCAGGCCATTGACGATGGTTCGGTTATAGAGCCGGTTACGCTTGCCGCGTGCAAAGTCGATCCACGGGCCGCTTGGCGTGGGCTTGGTGGGCCAGGGACCAAGCACTGCCGGCAATTGCGCTAACAGCGCGGCCCGTTGCTCACCCCATGCGGCCGCAGTTGCAGGCAGGGGTGACAATGGCGGGCGGGTCGCGGCGAAGCTCTTTGTCAACTGGGTGATCGCCGGCCCGACCAGTGGCGACCGCCCTGCCGGGAAACAGAGGCCGGGGCTGAGCGTCGGGTTCGCTTCACGGCGGCGTGAATGGCTGGGCGCCACCACAAAGGCGGGCGGGATCAGGTCAATAGTCGCTTCGGGCAGCGGGCTGCCATCACCCTCCTGCTGCAACCAGCGGGCAAACCAGCCGTATGCCGCCTCACGCATCGTCTGATCATAGCCATGCGGTGCATCGACCTCGACCAGCCGCACACGCTCGGCAGCCTCCAACAGGGTATAGATGCGCACCACTTCCTGGTAGACCTGGCGCACGCCCGCAATGGGGAAGAGCCAATCGTGTTGGGCGGCGATGATGCACTGCGCTTTGGGCGCCAGCAGGCCGCAGATGTCCCACATTTCGCTATAGGCCGCCACCTGGGGCACCTGATTGCAGAGATCGACGCCATCTTCCCAGTTCCGATCCCGTTCAGCGTTGATCATGGCAAAGAAGGTATCTACATAACAGACCGGAATGCTGACCTGAATCCGTTCATCCACCGCAGCAGTGTAGAAGGTATTGAGGCCGCCGCCGGACGAGCCGGTCATCCCAATGCGCGTCGGGTCCACCTCGGTTCGGCTGACCAGATAGTCGATGGCGCGCATACTCTCCCAGACCATCAGCCCTTCCTGGCATTGGCCCACCAGCAGCGGCTCCAGATGTCCGTGGTCAAAGGGACATTCACCGAGCCGTTCTCCCTGGCCGATCATATCATAGACGAGGGTGACAAACCCCAGCCGCGCCAGATTGGCGCAACAGCGCTGTACATCCGGCTCCAATTTGCCATTTTCCATCCAATGGCCCAGGGAGTAGAGCACGGCGGGCGCTGGCGACCGGCCACGGCGCGGCAGATAGAGATGCGCCGAGACGGGAAAGCCGGGCCGGGCCGTATAGATCACCTTCTCAACCACATAATCGGCCCGTTCAACCCGCCCGGTGATCATTGCATCCAGAGGCGTAGCGGCCGGCCACGGCATCAACCCCAGCGAATGTAGCAAGCGGGGGCGCAACACCGCCACCCGTTGCCGCCACTCGGCTGCACTCTGCGGCCTGGGCAGGGCCGCCGCCAGTTGATGCAACTGGACTTCAATAAAATCCAGCACCTGATTCCGGTAAGGGCTTTCGCGATTCAACCCCTGTAGGTTTACAAACTCTTGCAATGAAAAGTGGTTTGCCATAGGTCAGTAATCCAACTAAAGTAGCAGGTGGCATGCTTGCCCTATGCGGGTGGCAAATGTTTTAACTTGCCACTCACCACCTGCTACTTGTTACTTGCTACCCGCCGCCGTCGTAGATCAGCCACAAAAGCCGGCCACCAGGCGTGGATGGGGCCAGGTGGGATCAACTTGTCCATTTCGACTGACCAACGCTCGCGGAGTTGCTCGGCGGCGGTCTGCAACTTTTCCAGGCTGCCAAATTCGGGGAGAAGCCAGCGGCGACCGATCTGCGCGTGCAGGACTTCATCGGCCCAATCGTAATCTTGGAAAGCCGCGACCAGTGGGGCGTCTGCCAGTTGGGCAAGTTCCAGTTCGTGGCGTTTGCCGGTTTCGCAGCGCATCAAACTCTGTTCAATGCCCCAGAGGACCACATGCGCCTCCAGCGGATCAAAGGCGGCGTTGAGCGCTACTGAGCCTTCCAGTTCAACTGGGTATTCGTAAAAGGCCATGCCGTTTTCATATAAGCCCACCTCGCCCATCATAGCGTGGCGCGCCTCGTCCCAGGCTTGCCGGCTCATCTCGACGTAATATTCCCACGGTCGCCCTTTAATCTTGTAGATCATGGGCGCCATATATTCGGGTACATCCATCTCGCGCAGACGTTTTTGACGTACTCCCACGGCTAAAGCACGTTGGATTCTGGATTCAGACAGGGATAGCCAGACTGGCTGGTCTTACATCCCCTAGCCCAAGAGAAGACGCCCCTTCTCTTAAAATGTTGACAGCGGCGTTGGCGTCGCGGTCAATCACTGTTTTGCAGGATGGACAACGCCAACGCCGATCATTCAAGGTTAGGTCTTGGTTGATATGACCACAGCACGAGCAAGTTTTGGAAGACGGATAGAAGCGGTCAATGAAATGCACAAGCTTACCCTTACCGGCGGCGATGTATTGCAAAACATCGCGGAACTCGCTAAAGGCGATGTCACCGACCTTGCGACCCCAAAGTCTGTGCATGGCTTTGATATTCAACGTTTCCAAAACGATGATGTCAAAGCAGTCGGTCAAGTCATGGGCCAGCTTGAAGAACCAGTCCCGTCGCTGGTTGGCGATTCGCGCGTGAACCCGGTTGAGGTTGTCTTTGGCTTTATGCCAGTTAGCAGAGCCTTTGATCTTCCAGGACATAGCACGGCTGGCCTTGCGCAGGTCTTTCAAGTTGGTTTTGAAGGACTCAGAGGAAGTTATTTCTTCGCCGTTGGACAGGGTGAGGAAGGTTTTCAGACCAAAGTCTGCGCCAACGATGGTATTACCCAGTCTGTTGACTTCTTCCTGTTCCGTCTCTACGGCAAAGCAAATGAACAACTCACCGAGCGGGTTCCGCTTGACTGTGACCGTCTTGACTGTGCCGAGGATTTCCCGGCTCTTGCTGAATTTGTACACCTTGCCGCGGATGCGGATCTTGTTGGAGCCGATCAGCTTCCAACCCGTCTGTTTGAGGGTAAAAGAAGTGTACTTCTTGACCTTGCGAAAACCAGGTCGTGCAAAGCGCTGTGCAATCTTCCCAGCTTTGTACTTGAAGAACAGTTGATAACTACGATCAACACGCTGACAAATGTCCTGGATGGACTGTGCATCAACCAAGTTCCAAAAATCGTATTTGGGAAGTTTTTTCAGCTTCGCAATGTGCTTTTGCATCGCGTACACGTTGATGTACTTCCCGGTCAGCTTGAAGTACCGCCGATGAAGGGCTATGCAGTGATTCCAGATTACGCCCGAAATGTCAATCTGGTGATGCAGATGCTTATTCTTTTCGCTTCTGTACAACTTGAACTTGAGCGTTTTCACTGGTTTTTCTGCCCGTCGATATAGTTCTTGATCGTCTCTGCCGAGAGATGACCAACTGATTCGCAATAATAAGCGCGCGTCCAGAGTGTTGGAAGTTTCGATTTCAAGTGCGGAAACTCTTTACGCAACTCATGCGATGTATAGCCCTTCAGTTGCTGCACAATGTAATGTGGTGAAAGGACTGGTGTTGACTTAATGAACAGATGGGTATGATCCGGCATTACTTCCAGGTTCTCTATCGTAATGCCCAATTCGTTAGCCTTTTCGGTTAGAAGTTCTTTCAGTCTAATTTCAACCTGACCAGTTAGAACTTTCCGCCGATATTTCGGACACCAAATCAGATGGTATCCGATATTAAAAACTGCCTTATTGCTGGTCGTCCATCGTTCGTTTGTCATGATGATAGTATAACACGATAGATATACATCTGCCAAATATCTATTCCTCCAAATTGCTTTCAACTTGGAGCAGTTGAGAGGGGCGAAGGCGATCTCATCTTTGGGGTGATCAGGCCCTACTTCCAGATGCTGCCAGTGGGATTGATCAAAACTGTTGGTAAAGCGTGCATCCCGCTGCGGCATGACCTCCATTGCATAGGGTTTGCCGTCCCACCGTGGCTGCGGCAGTGGCTGCGCGGCAGGCAGGGGCAAGTCACCGCTGACGCCGCCGGCCGCTGCCAGATAAGCGCGCAGATGGCTTTCCCAAGCGCGTGCATTTTCGGCAGCGGTGGGCGTCTGTGCCAGGGCGGCGACGGCCTGTTCACCCCATGCGATCATCTCCTCTTCTTCCTGGACAATGAGCCGGAGCACGCGACAGGTGGGGCGATCGATTAATGGGTTGGTCGTGGACAGATGATGCTTCAAGCAGCGCACCAGCTCCGCTTTGACGATGCGGTAAACGCCTACCAACAGCTCCACGGTGTTTTCCGCGCGGATCACCTCTTCCAGCCAGTCGGTTAGCCTGGCATCGGGCGCCTTGTCCAGATGCAAGGGCGGCTCGCGCATCTCCCCGACCCGTTTGCGAAGAGCGGCGCTATGTTCGGCGTCTAACCAGAGATGCAAACTTATGGCGCATTTCACTTCCCACTCGGCGACGCGACACAGGTGCGCCGCGAGGATCTGGTTGAGCTGGCTTTCCACATAGTTATACCGCTTGAGCAGCTCGACATTCTGTTCCACCGAGTAGCCGACGCAGCACGCCTCTGCGTAGGAACAAAGCCCGGCCAGCGGCGGGATGCCCAAATTGTTGATCGGGAGCCGTTCCATCGTTGTTCTTTCCTGAAAATCATTCACCACGAAGAGACGAAGGGACAGTAATACGCACGATAAGCGAAATCGAGAATGTTTACACGGACTGTAGCGTTTCCTCCAGCTTGGCCTGGCAAAGAGCCTGGGCTTCCTGGAGCGCTTCGGCGGGTGTTTTGGTCTTGTGCAAGACTTCGTCAATGGCGGCGTTCATGGTGTCACTGGCGAAATCTTCAATGGGGGAATTCCACATCAAGACGGTGTCATTCAGGTATTCGGCGAAGAAGTTGTGGATGTCCTGGGCTTTTTCCGCGCCTTCTTGCGTAACCAACGCCTCGGTCAGCACGCCTTCAGGAAAATCTTTCCAGGCCGGCGTATCGAGGACATATTTGTACCAGATTTCCCAGCCTTTGGTGCAGAAATATTCAGAGAAGGTGAACGCCTCTTGCACCCGTTGCGCGCCTTTGGGAATGGACCACCAGTTGGGCCAATACCCGGTAACCGATTTCGTACCGCCGGGGCCGACCGGGTACTTGACCACCTCATAGTCAAAGGGTAGATCGGCCAGGGTTGGCGACCAGCTTCCGCCTTGCGACAGGGCGGAGATCCCCTGGTGAAAGGCGCTTTCGGGACCAACGCCGTCCCAACTGCCATAGAGGTTCAGCTTTTCCACATCCCCTTGATATTGCTCATCCAGCCATTGAACCCAGTAGTCAAGCCAGGCCACATTCTGTTCGCCGTCGATAACATATTTTTCGGTCTCCTGATCAAACAAGAGGCCGCCATTCAACCCGCTCCAGACCGGTTTCAGCCACGATTCCGCCCACGGGATAAAACCAGCCTGTTTCAACTCCTCACCTTCCCAGACAACAAACTCGGCGGAGAGCGCTTTGAGTTCGTCCCAACTTTTGGGGAAATCGGCGCGTTGGGCGGAGATGCCCTTTTCGGTAAATTTTTCAATGTTGATATAGATGCTGCCGGCGCCGGCGGAAGCGGGTAAGCCATAGGTCTTGCCCCGCCAGCGGCAGGAGAAGAGCGGCCCCGCAAAGAACGCTTCGGGCTTGCCCCACTTGGCGGTGGCAAAAAAGTCATCAATGGGGGTTAACGAGCCGCGCGCCCCAAATTGGCTGGGCGGTGTCCAGATGGTGGCGCTGTCCGGCGGGTTGCCGGCGGCGATGCGCGCCAACAAGACTTCCATGAAGTCGCCGCCGCCTGGTGGGCCGCCGGTGATTTCGTATTCCACTTTGATCGTCGGAAACTCCTGTTCAAAGCCGTCAACCGTGCCGCCGATGGCGGCATTGTTGATCTCTCCCGGCGAAAAGGGACTCCACCAGGAGATCGTGACGCCCTCGGTGGTGGGTGCATCTCCTGCTGACTGTTCTGCTTGCGGTGCGGTGGCGGACGGTGGGGCGCAGGCGCTGACAAGAACGGCGCCGCCGGTCAACCCTAGCCAGTGGAGGAACGCGCGCCGGCTAACATAGTGCGTACCCTGTGTCGATCTTTCCATTGCTTCTCTCCTTGCGTAATGATAGACTTTTCCGATGACGTTGTTCCGATGGAATCGAACAAACCATTACAGCCACGCGTGATGCGTTCAGATGGGCAACTGTTTTGTGGATAACGAGACTTCACGGGTAACAATACAGGTCAATCCTGCCTGGAGGGAGTTTGCCAGCAGCGTACAAGAGCCATATACGGAGAAATCGGCGCGCAAGAGGGACGAATCGGCGCACCCTTGATCTGCGTCCCTACGCCGGAAATTATTATGGATCAAATTAATAAAGTATGCAAACGCGTTTTTTGTCGCTCTTGCTTCTCTGGATGCCCCCTTTTATTTCGCCTTGCCGAAATACAATTTTCCTGATAAGCTAATGACAAAGGAGGGATTATGCCATCGGTCATACGCCTAAACAAAAGGACGCGTAACACGCTGCACGCCTATCTTTTCATCTTGCCCTGGCTCTTGTCGTTGCTGATCTTCACCCTCTATCCCACCCTGGCCTCGTTCTATTACGCCATGACCAAATATAACATCCTCAATCCGCCGCAGTGGATCGGGGTGGATAATTTCACCGTCATGTTCACCAAAGACCCGCTCTTCTGGAAATCGGTGTGGAATACCACCTATTATTCTATTCTCTCCGTACCGCTCCAATTGATGGTTGGGTTGCTCCTGGCCTTGCTGCTCAATACAGGCGTGCGCGGGATTGGCATTTATCGAACCGTCTACTACCTGCCCGGCCTCATGCCGGCGGTGGCCGCCACCCTGCTCTGGTATGTGATCCTCGACCCGCGCCTGGGGTTGCTCAACGCCGGCTTAACCGCTATCGGCCTACCCCGACTGGGTTGGATGCGCAGCGCTGAATGGTCAAAACCGGCCCTGATTCTGATCGCCCTTTGGGGTGGTACGGGCAACGCTATGTTAATTTTTTTAGCCGGTCTGAAAGACATTCCGATCTCCTTGATCGAGGCTGCCACCATTGACGGCGCTAATCCCTGGCAGCGCTTTCGCAATGTCACGTTGCCGCTGTTGACACCTACGGTCTTTTTCAATCTGGTCATGGGCATCATTGCCTCATTTCAAGTCTTTACCGTCGCTTTTGTCGCTATGGATGCCGGCAACAATAACGCCGGCCCGCTCAATTCGCTGTTGATGTATATGGTGCATCTCTATCGCAATGCGTTTCGCTATTTCGAGATGGGGTATGCCTCCGCCCTGGCGCTCGTCCTCTTTGTTGTCCTGGTGCTCTTCACGTTGCTGCTGGCCCGTTCATCCAGCCTGTGGGTTTATTATGAAGCCGGTGGACGTAGATAAAATGGAGCCACCGATTGGAGAATTCCAATGGCCCAACACGCGCTTTCCCAGTCACAAACAGCCGCGCTTGCGCAGAAACGTAGAGTGCTGTTGACCCAACAGCGGGTAAATCACGCGTTGACCTACCTGGCGTTAACACTCATTGCGATCCTCTATGCGCTCCCGTTCCTTTGGCTGATCACCACATCCCTCAAGCCGCTCAACCAGGTCTTTAGCGACCCGATTCGCTGGATCCCGGAGCCGGTTGCCTGGGAAAATTACCGTGAAGCGCTGACCAGTGACGCCTTTCCCTTTGCGCTGTTATTACGGAATACGCTCTTCTATACGATCACTTCGACATTCGGCGTAGTCATCTCATCGGCGGTCGTGGCGTATGGGTTTGCCCGCCTGGAGTTTTGGGGGCGCAACACCCTCTTTGGCATTACCCTTTCCACCATGATGCTACCCTCGGTTGTCACCCTGATCCCGACCTATATTCTCTTTCGCCACCTGGGTTGGGTGGGCACCTATGCGCCGTTGATCGTCCCCTACTTCTTGGGGAGCGCCTTCAACATCTTTCTCCTACGCCAATTCATGCTCACCATCCCGTGGGATCTGACCGACGCCGCTCGTGTTGATGGCGCCGGCGACTTTATCATTCTATGGCGTGTGATGCTGCCGTTGATCAAACCCGCGCTGTTGGTCGTCGCACTTTTCCATTTCCTCTATGCCTGGAATGATTTCCAAAACCCATTGATCTACCTGGATGACGCCAACGAAGCCCCTCTGGTGTTAGGGCTTTTTTCCTTTCAGAGCCGTCACGGCGTGCAATGGCACCTGCTTATGGCCGCCGCCTTAACTGTCACTATGCCGCTGATCATCCTCTTCTTTGTCTGCCAGCGCTACTTTATTGAGGGTGTTACGCTGAGTGGACTCAAGGGCTAACAACTGGAGGAGGAACCATGACCCTACGCATTCTCTCCATCGGCGCCCACCCCGCCGATATTTTTGACCAATCGGGTGGGGTGATGGCGCATCATGTCCGCCGTGGCGATTGGGTCGGCTATGTGGTCTTGACCCACGGCGCGCGCGTCCACGACGCCGTGATCAGTGATGCTATGTTTCACCGCCAGGAGATACCCGCCGCCGATGAGTTACAGGCGTTGATGGCCGAACGGTCCGATGTGAAGGCCGAAGAAACGCGCCGCGCCTGTGCCATCCTGGGCGTGGACGATGTCACCTTCTTTGGCGCCGACGATGCCGTGCTGTTGGTTACGGAGGAGTTGGTGCGCCGGCTGGCGCGGCTCCTGCGCGAAAAGCGGCCCGACCTGATCCTCACCCACTTCCCGCGCGAGGGGGATGGTCTTCTCAATCCCCATGCCGTGGCGGGACAAATTGTGTTGGGCGCCGTCCAGTTGGCGGCCAGCGTCGATCCGGGGGATCGCAACCCGCCGCACAAGGTCGCACAACTCTTCTTCTTTGGAACAGGCGCTGCCTCGCTGCCGCGCAATGTCTGGAATGCCGCCGGCGGCTACTACAATGATGTCTTTATTGACATCACCGACGTGATCGAACAGAAGCTGGCCGCGCTCGACTGTATGGTCAGTCAGGGTTACGCCGGCGCCTATGCCCGCAAACGCATCGAGACCAGCGACGGCGCCTTTGGCCACGCCGGCGGGGTGGCCTACGCTGAAGGCTTTATTACGATGAATGCCGAAACGCACTATTACTTGCCGGTGACGGAGTATGCGCTCAAAGCGGCGCGAGCGTCGGATCATCAGCGGATTCAAGAACAATCCTATAGGATGACACCGTAGACAACACTGTCAGCGATATCAAATTAGCGCCGTTGCGTAGAATCGACATTTGTTATCACATTTGTTATAATAACTCGGTGTTTGCAGATAATTACCGAGTTATTATAACAAATAAATTTATGGACGAGACCCAAAGCGAACGAATTCTTGCTTTAGCTGCAAAGACTGGGCTGCTTCGTGCCCATGACCTTGTAGAGCAAGGAATTGCTTACACCGCGCTAAGTCGGTTGACCCAACAAGGCCGGCTACAACGGATTAGCCGTGGGCTGTACGCGTTGCCAGATAGGCCGGTAACTGAATATCAAAGTTTGGTTGAGGCATCGGCATGTGTCCCAGCAGGAGTTATTTGTCTGCTCTCTGCGCTGCGTTTTCATCAACTGACCACGTACGCGCCGTTTGAAATCTGGATGGCAATCGAAAATAAACAGTGGAAACCACGAGCGAAGGGGCTACCTTTGCGTATTTTTTATTTCTCCGGCGCGGCCTTTATAAGCGGGGTTGAGACACACATTCTTGAGGGAGTAGCTTTAAAAATATACGATCCAGCTAAGACGGTTGCTGACTGCTTTAAGTATCGCAACAAAATCGGCATCGACTTATGTATCGAAGCACTGCGTACAGGGCTGCGTCAACGCAAATTTACGGTTGACCAACTATCAAGTTACGCCAAAATCTGTCGTATCCAAAACATCATCCAACCTTACCTAGAAGCAATGTTATGAACAACTTTAGTAAGACAAATCTTGCTGCCTCTGTCCGGCAACGACTGCTAAACCTAAAACAGCAGCGTCAGGAAGAATTCGGTCTGATCCTTTCCCAGTATGCCATTGAACGGTTACTATTTCGGCTAAGTCAATCCTCTGTGGCCAATCAATTCATCCTCAAGGGAGCGACGTTATTTGCCGTTTGGACTGGTAAGTTTCATCGACCGACGCAAGATATAGACTTACTGGGCTACGGTGATAGCTCTGGCGACACAGTACGGTTGATATTTGCTGACCTTTGTGAGCTGCCAGTGGAAGCAGATGGATTGATTTTTGATACAGGGTCAATCCATCTGGAAGATATCCGTGAGGGACTGGAATACGGTGGTCATCGTGTTAACGTAACTGCCTATTTGGATACAGCGCGTATTCCGGTGCAGATCGACATTGGTTTTGGCGATGTCGTGACGCCAGGCGCAACATGGCTTACGTATCCAACGCTCCTGCCATTTCCAGCCCCCTACCTGCGCACCTATCCCAAAGAAACTGTGGTCGCAGAAAAGTTACACGCAATGGTCGAATACGGCTTGGGCAACAGCCGCATGAAAGACTTCTATGACCTGTGGACACTCTCGCGACTCTTTGCCTTTGATGGCGCGATTCTGGTGCAAGCCATTGCCGCAACCTTCGGGCAACGCAAAACCCTGATTCCGCCATCGACGCCCACGGCTCTGACTGCGGAGTTTGCCGCCCATCCTTTCAAGCTCACCCAGTGGCAGGCATTTCTGCGGCGCAATCGGCTAGAGGTAGACGGCGCCTCCTTTGCACAGGTGATTGAGCAGCTAAACCGCTTTCTGCTGCCGCCATTGCAATCACTGGTGACAGCGCAAGCATTCCACTTGCACTGGACACCACCTGACCAGTGGCAGTAATCGACCATGCTCACGATACCGACGAATCCGCGCCCCTACAACAGCAACACGCAATACCTTAAAAGACGAAACTTCAAAAATTCAGCGAGGTACATCCCATGATGATCCACAACGGCGGTCCACAGCAGAGTCTATCCGAGCTTGTTCTTTTCCCCTTTGATGACCATAGCATCCCTTTCCAAAACGGTGTAGCGTTGAGACTGGTGGGCCACAACACGCCCTGTGGGCGCACCAAGATTGTCCTCGGCCTGGGCGAGGAGGGGGCGCCCGATGACAGCCATGTCGTCTACTACGGCGCAGTGCATCAAGTCGGTGACGAGTTGTACATGTGGTATCTGGGGCAAAATCGCCAGGAAGCGGGCTGGTTTGAGCGCGTCTGTTTTGCCACCAGCAAGGATGGCTACCACTGGACGCGTCCCAACCTGGGGCTAGTGGAATACCGGGGCAACCGTAACAACAACCTGGTCGATCTCAACCAGGGCTCACACCATGTCCAGTCCTGTGTCGTCTTTTACGAGCCGGAAGACCCCGACCCGGCACGCCGCTTCAAGATGGTCTTTCAGACGCGCAAGTACAAGAGCGTCTTTGCGGCAGCCTACAGCGCCGATGGCCGCACCTGGCGCGAATCGCCCAACAACCCGGTCGGACGGTGGTTCGAGATGGCGGGCGGCACGCGTTTCAACGGCTGTTACTATCTCACCGGCCAGGGTGGCAACCACATTGGCGGGCTGCGCCAACTGGTGACCTATGCCTCGTACGATTTCGAGCATTGGCTGGCGGCGTCGTGTTGGAGTATGCGCCGTAGCAATATCACCCCGCAGCCGGCCAATGCCGGTCGTAACACCGGTGAACAGATCCATTTGGGCGCGGGGCTATGGAACCGCGGCAACGTAATTTTGGGCTTCTACGGCATGTGGAACGGCCACCCGTCCAACGACCGCCGTCTGCTGACCATGGACCTGGGGCTGGCCGTCAGCAATGATTGCCTCCACTATCGTGAACCGATCCCCGATTTCCCGATTGTTTCGGCAGCGGAGGATGGCTGGCAGGAGTTACCGCATGGACATAGCACCGTCGATTTTCCGGCGCTGATCCAGGGGCAGGGCTTTGCCAATATCGGCGACGAGACGCTCTTCTGGTACGCCCCCTGGCCTGAACAGAGCAGCAACGGCGTCCGTGTCGCCAGTTGGCCGCGCGATCGCTTGGGTTATTTCCAACCATTCCTGGGGGGACGCATGGCCTCCCGCCAGGAGTCACACTTTGTCTCGGCGCCGATTGATCTGGAAGGCAAGGCCGCCCACCTCGCCCTCAACATCGACGGGTTGAGTATGCATAGCGGCGTGACCGTCGAAATTCTGGATGAGCGCTTTACCCCATTACCCGGCTATACGGTAGAGCGCTGTCAACCGCCCACCACCAACGGTTTCCGCCAAGCGGTCGCTTGGGGGGAACAGACGGCAATTATAGCGGACGGCCGGATTCGTCTCCGCGTCCACTTTACCGGCGTGCACCCGGAGGATGTGAAGCTGTATGCCCTCTATCTCACCGGCCCCTAAGACGCGTGGATGTTCGTTCAGAAACTACGATTCATCGGCGCCCCTAACTGCCAAGGGGTGCATATCAACTTTGGGGCATCATCAGAACGGCAAGCGTTAGCGACCCGACAGCGGGTCGCTAACGCTTGCCGTTCTGATAAAACGCGCCCCCAACTATAGGCGTTCAGAAAAAGATCCGTGGTACACCTGACAGGTTTCCGAAACCTGTCAGGTGTAGGGCGCCCCGAAAGCTTATCTGAACATCTATAGATATACACCCAACTGCCAACGCCTACTTGAACAATCGACGAAAGTATGCCATAATTATCGTAATTCACCGCGTCACAACTGTTCTGTAAATCATCAAAGATTACGCAGATTACACAGATTAAACAAAAGAAAAAATCTGTGTAATCTGCGTAATCTTTGATCAAAAT
>QWII01000043.1 GCA_021405325.1 Caldilinea sp. CFX5
AACAGTTGCTGGCCACACGCGCGCTGATGGGCATCAGCGCCAGCGGCCTTTTTGGCATGGGCAGTTACCGCTTGTTGGAAACGATTATTCATGCCAACGCGAGTCTTTTCGTCATCGGCGATTTAGGTAAATACGATTCCTATTACAAAGAACGCCAAAATCGTTACCGAATGCACGTGGCTGCCGCCAAAAAGAATCCGGAATTAATGGCGCTGGCCGATACCAACAACGGCTTTGCCCTGGCCGAAAAGGATCTGGAGCTACGTGGCCCCGGTGAATTCTTAGGCACCAAACAGAGCGGCCTGCCCGAATTGCGCATCGCCCACCTAAGCGATGTCGCCACGCTGGCTTTGGCCCGTGAAGCCGCCCAAAAGCTCTTTGAAGGCGACCCCGACCTGCGCGAGCATTCGCCCCTACAAAAACAGGTGTGGCGCTTCTGGCGGGGGCATGGGGATGTCAGTTAGGCTATTCCAAAGAAATGAATCCCTCGTAGGCGCCGAGAAGGCCACCGCCTCTTGCGGACGCCCCTACGAGGGATATTATTGTTTGCAGGCGCCTTATAGATAAACCAAATGAAAGGCGCCCATTCGTACGTTTGCCCAATGACGGCAAGCGCGATGAAATCATCAACGGGGTGTCGCGCGGGGTGAACGCACCAGGGTTTGATCATCAATGCGCGGTGACGAAATTGACCAGCCGGTTGGATCGCTTGGTTTCGGCTGTCGGCACGGTTCTTTTCCTGAACGTCTATAACTAATGTCGGCGTCGCACCGCCGCCTCCTGCGCCACGGTCGTTGCCAGGTAATCAGCCACTTCACTGGGCGCAAAGCGATCCGGTGAAAAGGTGCTGACATCAAGCTGCGTCCGCCCATCGGCCACAAACTCCGCCAAGAGCAGACCGGCCACCGGGTTATAGGCAAAGCCGCCTGAATGGAACGCACAGCCTAGGTAGATCCCCGGCAGTTGCGCGATCGGCCCCAACAGCGGCTCGCCGTCGAGCGCAAAGGCAATTAGCCCAACCTTTTCGGTTTCCCAGTGTGTTTGACTCAGCCGTGGCGCCAGCGGCGTCAAATCGGCGGCCAGTTTGACCCGCACGGCGCCTGGCACGGTGAGCGCCGCCATGTGAAAATCCGGCGATGGTGTACGAAATTCTTCCCGCCAGGCCGTTTCGCCGCCGGCCAACAGGCGATGGCCACGCGCCGGGCGGATGTAGCCGTTGTACGGGTTGGCGTTGATCGCCGGCAGGTGGATCATCGCCTGCGGATCAGCCGACAGCGGCGCCGTGACATAGCGCTGATGAACAAAGGCTTTGAAGGGCGCGGGCCAGCCGAGCTGATCCAGCAAGCGATGGGTCCAGGTGTGAACCGTGCAGACGACAGCGTCGCCTTCGCTGGTTCCGGCAGCGGTGGTGACACCGGTCACGCGCCCGTTGCGTTGGACAAAGCCGGTGACTTGCGTCCCTTCACGAATCTCTACACCCAAGTCACGACAACGTTGCGCCAGCGCCGGAATATACTCCTCCGGTTCGCTGTAGCCGCCCAATGGGTCAAAGAGGCCGATGTCGCTTTCGGCCGGCGTCAGTTCCGGCCAGCGGCGGCGCATTTCGGCGGCGTCGAGGATTTCATAGGGGGCGCCCAACCGGTCATAGAGCGGCAACAGGCGCAACCGTTCCGGCCAGGAAGGCGGGTCAAAGAGATTGAGACAACCCACATCGCCAAAGCGATAGCCGGGCAAATCCTCTGACAATTCACGATAAAGCGCCAGACTGCGCTTGCGCGCCAACACCCCGGTCTCACTCCAGAGGAGACCGGTAATAATCCCGCCGGCGCGACTGCTCGCCCCGTCGCCCACCGGTCCCTTTTCCAACAAAATGACTCTCCCCGCTTTTTTGCGCGCCAGATGATACGCCGTACTCAACCCGATGACGCCGCCGCCGATAATGATTGTGGTTGTAGAGGACATGGATGGCTCCTGGATTTGTTAGTTGGTTAGTTGGTTGGGTAGATCCCTCTCCCTGAAAGAAGCGGCTGTTGTCTGGTCATACAGCACAGTTCTCGCCTCGTCCAGGAAAGGGGCTAATCTTCATTAGCACCGAAGTTTAACACGCAAACTACGCTCTATCAAGTATGTTTTACACATCGACCGGCCCGTCTGGCGAACCTTTACTCCTGTAGAACGCCCAACCGTAAACCGTTCCGCGCTGACCGAAGCGGTATTTTGCGCAGAGTTATGGTAAAATAGGGTTGTCCGGCAAGTCACATTGTTCCTTAAGCAAGGGGAAGCACGCTTTGCAACAGCAACCATTCTATTTAGGCATTCGCCATCATGGCCCTGGTTCCGCCTATAGCGTCGTGCAGGCGCTGACAGCAATCCAGCCTGACATCATCCTAATTGAAGGGCCGCCCGAAGCAGAGACGGTGGTCGCCTTGGCCGGCGCAACGGGGATGGAGCCACCCGTCGCGCTGCTGATCTATGCCGAGGATGATCTGGCCGACGCTGCCTTTTATCCCTTTGCGCTCTTTTCGCCGGAGTGGCAGGCATTAACGTATGGCTTGCTCCAGGGCGTCCCGGTGCGCTTTATGGATCTGCCCCAGAGTCACCACTGCGCTCTTGTGCGTCAAGCCAAAGCAGAACTGGCGGCAGCAGCGGCGACTACAACCACTGACAATACCGACGAACCACCACCTTTACCCGCCTACCTCCAAGAACGCGCCTGGCCCGCCGACCCGTTGACCCTGCTGGCGCAGGCCGGCGGTTTCGACGACGGCGAACGGTGGTGGGAGCGGCTGGTCGAACAGCGGACGGAAGGGCTGGCGGTCTTCACCGGCATTGCCGAAGCGATGACCGCCCTGCGCGCCACGCTGGAAGCCGAACAGCCGCTGCCCTACCGCGAAGCGTTACGCGAAGCCTGGATGCGCCAAACCGTACGGCGCGCCCAGGCTGAAGGTTGCCAACGCATTGCTGTCGTCTGTGGCGCCTGGCATGTGCCGGCGTTACAAGGGGAAACCAGCACACAAGCGGATGCCGCTCTGCTCAAAAATCTGCCCCGCTGCCCCGTTGTTGCCACTTGGACACCCTGGAGCTATGGGCGGCTGGCAATGGCAAGCGGCTATCGCGCCGGCATTACCGCACCAGGCTGGTATCACTTTCTGTGGGAAAGCCAGACGCGGCCAGGGGATCGGGCCAGCTTTGTCACCGCCGGTTGGCTGGCGCAAGTGGCCCATCTGTTGCGTGCCGAAGGGCATGAGGTCGCTACCGCCAATGTCATTGAAGCGGTGCGCCTGGGGGAGACGCTGACTGCGCTGCGCGACAAACCGCTGCCCGCGCTGGAAGAGTTGAACGAAGCGGCGCTGACCACCCTCTGCTTTGGCGACCCAACCCTGCTCCGGTTGATTGAAAGCAGGCTCGTCATCAGTGAACGGCTGGGTGCTGTTCCTGACACCACACCCATGACGCCGCTTCAGGCCGACCTGGCGCGCTTGCAACGCACCTTGCGCCTCAAAGCCGAAGCGGCGGAACGTGTATTAGAACTCGATTTGCGCAAGCCTACTGATTTAGAGCGGTCGAAGTTATTGCGGCGGTTACTGTTGCTAGATTTGCCCTGGGGTCAGTTGACCGGCAGCAGTGGCAAAGGCACCTTTAAGGAAGCTTGGCGGCTCCAGTGGCAACCGGAATTTGCCGTGCGGTTGATCGAAGCGAGTATCTGGGGCAATACGGTTGATGCGGCCGCGACCGGTTACCTCCACCATCAACTGCAAGTGGAAACCAACCTGGCCCGGATCACGGCGGTGATCGACAGCGCCCTGCTGGCTGACCTGCCGGCGGCGGTGGACTTTGCCGTGCAGCGGTTGCAGGACGAAGCCGCCCTTGCCAACGATGTCACCGCACTCATGGAGGCGTTGCCGCCGCTGGCGCGTGTGCTGCGCTATGGCAATGTGCGGGCGACCGACACCGGCGTGTTGACCCATATTTTGAATGGCTTTGTCACCCGCATTGTCATCGGTCTGCCGGGCGCTTGTTATTCGCTTGATGACGCCGCGGCGCAAGCTATGCTCACCCGGATTGAGGCGTGTCATGATGCGTTGACGCTGATTCAAAATGCCGACTACCTGGCCGAATGGTGGCTGGTGATTGAAAAGCTGGCTGCCCAGGAAGGGCTACACGGCTTGATCGCCGGTAAATGTTGCCGATTGCTGCTGACTGCCGAAAAGATCGACAGCGCCGAAGCCGCCACCCGTTTTAGCTACGCCCTTTCCGTAGCGAATCAACCCGAAGACGCCACCGCCTGGCTCACCGGCATGTTGCGCGGCAGCGGGTTGCTCCTGATTCATGATGAGCGCATCTGGCAAGTTGTCGATGCCTGGCTGACTGGCCTGAATGATGAAACCTTTATCCGGTTGCTCCCGCTCGTGCGCCGCGCCTTTGCCGATTTTGCCCCCGGTGAGCGGCGCCTGATGGGCGAAAAGGTGAAGCAAGGGCCGCAACGGTCGCAACACATGAATGGTCAGCAGGAAGCGGCGTTTGACCATGCGGCAGGTATGGCGGCGTTGCCGGTGGTGATGCAGATTTTGGGGTTAACGAAACAAGACGCTTAACCGCTCGCAGCCGCGCCTAAAAGGCAACCGGTGACCGGCGTTGGGTCGCCGGTCACCGGTTGCCTTTTAGGCGCGGCTGCGAGCGAGCAGTTACGAAGCAGAGTGAATTATGACGGATCAAAATGACGCAACCGAACAACAACGTCAACGCCGCTGGCGACTGGTCTTGGGCAGCGCTGCGGATGGCTTTAACCTGCGCCTCAACAGTCAGGATGCGCGCCTGGATGAAGCGCTGGGCGCACTCTATGATCAAGGGCCGGGGCAAGGCGAGGGCGAAACACCGGCGAGCCGGCGGGGCGGTTTGGGCGGCTCGGCGCCACGCGTCGCGCGCTGGCTGGGGGACATTCGGGAATACTTTCCCAGTTCCGTCGTGCGCGTATTGCAACAGGATGCGATTGAGCGGTTGAACTTAAAACATCTCTTGTTGGAACCGGAGATTTTGCAATCGGTGGAAGCGGATGTCCATCTGGTCGCCACCTTGATGTCGCTGCGCCATTTGGCCCCAACCAAGGCGCGGGAGAGCATGCGACAGGTGGTGCAGAAGGTGGTGGATGAGTTGATGCGCCGGCTCACCCAGCCCATGCAACAGGCGGTGCGCGGCAGTCTTAACCGAGCGTTGCGCAACAACCGGCCCCGCCCCAACGAAATCAACTGGGATCGCACCATTCGCGCCAATCTCAAACATTATCAGCCCGACTACAAAACAGTGATTGCCGAGCGGCTGATTGGCTATGGTCGCCAGCACAAACAGGCAGTCAAGGAGATTGTCCTTTGCGTCGATCAATCCGGCTCAATGGCGGCCAGTGTGGTCTATGCCAGCGTTTTCGCCGCCGTGCTGGCTTCGATACCGGCGCTCAAAACCAAACTGGTTGTCTTTGACACGAATGTTGTGGATCTAACCGATCTGTTGACTGATCCGGTGGAAGTTCTCTTTGCCACCCAACTGGGCGGCGGCACCGACATCAATCGCGCCATCACCTACTGCCAGAGTCGCATCGACCGCCCCAGCGAAACAACGCTGATTCTGATTAGCGATCTCTACGAGGGTGGTCATGCCGGGGATCTGGTCAAACGCGTGGCCCAATTGGTACAGAGCGGGGTCAATGTCATCACCTTGCTGGCACTCAATGATGATGGCGCGCCGGCCTATCACCATGAGATGGCGCAACGCTTTGCTGACCTGGGCGCACCGGCCTTTGCCTGCACGCCTGATCTTTTTCCCGATCTAATGGCCGCCGCCTTGCAAAAACAAAATATTGGCTTATGGGCGTCTAGCCAAGGCATTGTACCGGCGGCTACCAATCTACCAATAAGGTAATGGAAAATAATTAATCATTACTTGTTAATTATTTTCCATTACCTTATTACAACACCCTATTGCAATGCGACCAACCCAAACAGCCCCAGCGTTCCCAAGACAAATAGCGTACAGCCAAACAACCCACAGATGGTGGCCGCGGCTTCATGACCACCCAACCAGGTGCTGACAAAGGAGAGTTGTCCTGAACTCAGGAGTTGCTCCCCATTCTGGCGTATTGCGTCGTACATGATAAGTCTACCTGAGAATAGACGATTTTGACCTGACAATCAGATGTCAAAGCGGCTTTTTGAGTAGACAAGCGCTTTGTCGGCTATGGTTCATCTGTCCAAGCGCCGTGGCCTTGCTTCATGATGGCTCGTTTCCTGCAGCGTTTTCCAGTCTGTCAGCTTACACTGGGCGGGCGTAACCGTTTGGTTTGCCGCTGATTGCCGATTTTCCGATTCGGCGCAGATGCAGTCATCGTTTATACTACAGGATGAAAGATGATTTTGCCTGTTTGTGTCCTGATTTGTACTCTGATTTCTACTGTAAGAAGGAAGGAAGCCGTTTGTGAGTGAGTCGTCGCATCATCTCTTTGATCCTGCCCATTTGACCGACCAGGAGCAGGCGCGCTTGCAGAATTTGCAGACGCTGGTCGAAGCTGGTATCGATCCCTACCCGGCGCGTGTCCAACGCAGCCACACCATCGCCGCCGCCCGCGCCCTTTATACGAATGGCGACTTCGAGCAGTCGCCTGTAACAGAGGGGGAGCCAACGGTAGAAGTGAGCGTTACCGGCCGCTTGAAGCGCATCCGCGTCATGGGCAAAGTCAGCTTCGCCGATCTGGAAGATGGCACCGGCCAGATCCAAATTGTGGTGCGTCGCGACGAACTACCGGGCGAATGGTACAACGACATCTGGAAAAAGGCGATTGACCTGGGCGACTTTATTGGCGTCACCGGTCCGCTCTTTGTCACCAAGACGGGCGAGTTGAGCGTCGAAGTCAAAGCCATTCAATTCCTAAGCAAAACGCTCAAGCCTATGCCCGACAAATGGCACGGCCTGCGCGACCGCGAGACCCGCTATCGCCGTCGCTATGTCGATCTGATCGCCAACCCGGAGGTGCGCGACCTCTTCCGCACGCGGGCCGCGATTGTACGCGCCTTGCGTGAATACCTCGACGGCGAAGATTTTCTCGAAGTGGAGACGCCGATCTTGCAGCCGATCTACGGCGGCGCCGCAGCCAAGCCCTTTGTCACCCACCACAACCAGTTGCACCAGGATCTCTACCTGCGTATCAGCTTTGAACTCTATCTCAAACGCTTGATTGTCGGTGGCTTTGATCGCGTTTATGAAATTGGTCGCGATTTTCGCAACGAGGGGGTCAGCTTTAAGCACAACCCCGAATTTACCCAGCTTGAGTTCTACGAAGCCTACGCCGATTATCAAGATGTTATGCGCCGCACGGAGAACATGGTCGCCTACACGGCGCAAAAGGTACTCGGTAGCCTGACCATCACCTGGGGGGAGCATACCATTGATCTGACGCCGCCTTGGAAGCGCATTCCGTTACGACAGGCGATCCTCGATGCATCCGACATTGACTACGAAGCCTTCCCTGATGCCGAATCACTAGCGCAGGAGATGCGACGCATTGGCATGGACGCAAACCCCAACCACGGCTGGGGCAAGCTGGTGGACAATCTGCTCTCGCGCTTTGTCGAGCCGAACTTGATCCAGCCCACCTTCCTGATCGACTACCCGCGCGATGTCAGCCCGCTTGCTAAGGGGACGCCCGATGACCCGCGCCAGGTTGAGCGCTTCGAGGGTTTCCTGGCCGGCATGGAACTTTGCAACGCCTTTAGCGAGATCAACGATCCGCAAGATCAGTTGCAACGCTTTATCGATGAAAACTACCGCGCCCGTCACGGTGACGACGAAGCGCACCCCATCGACGATGATTACATCGAAGCGCTCTCCTATGGGATGCCCCCCACCGGCGGCTTCGGCATGGGTATCGACCGCTTGACGATGTTGCTGACGGGCAAGGACACGATTCGCGAAGTGATCCTCTTCCCGCACTTGCGGTCGATCAAAGAGGGCGGCGAAGCAGAAGAGACAGACACGAAAGAGTAACTACCGAAGTTGTCATCACATTTGATCAACGAGCGTTTTCTGCCGGAGGTGCTGAGATGAGCCAAACAGAACAGCTTCTAGAACAACCGAAAATGGCGATAAAAACCGCCCAACCGGATTGGTCCTTGGGTTGGCGCTACGAAATCTCCTATAAGCCAAATGGCGAACAAACCAGCGTGCGTATTCCTTTGACGCCGGACGAAGCACGCCACCCCAAAGAAGGATACGTTATGCCGGAGCGCACAGAACATGACATCATTTCCGATGATCTGAGCGATATGTTACGCGTCCATGTGGCAAACGAGCCAGAGACCGCCGTCTTTCGGAATCTTGTCTTTGAGTGGGACCACCCGGAAATCGGCTCCTATGCGCCGGACATTGCCGTCGTCCCCCACGTCCATGACCGGGATGCCAGCCGGGGTCAATTTGTTGTCGCCGAGGAAGGGACGCGCCCCAGCCTGGTAATCGAAGTCGTCTCGCGCAGTTCACGGCAGGATGATCGTGTCAAAAAAGTAGAGGATTATGAACGATTAGCCATTCGCGAATATGTTTATATCGATATTCGCACTCGTCGCGGCAAGATCGTCGGTGAGGTGGCTGGGTATCGACTGCAACAGAACCGCTATGTGCCGATGCTACCCGACGAAGACGATGCACTCTACCTGGAGACCATCAACTGTCGCATTGGGCTGGAGAACGACCGGGTCTGGTTGGAAGATAGCACAACTGGTGAAAACTTATTGACCAACCTGCAAGCCCAACGCTCGCTGCGCGAAGAAAAAGTAGCGCGTCAAGCGGCCGAGGAAGCACGGCAAGCTGCCGAAGCACGCGCCGCTGCGGAAGAAGAAGCACGGCAAGCCGTCGAAGCGCAGGCTAAGGCCGAAGCGGAAGCGCGCCAGGCTGCCGAAGCGCAGGCCAAGGCCGAAGCGGAAGCGCGCCAGGCTGCCGAAGCGCAGGCCAAGGCCGAAGCGGAAGCGCGCCAAGCCGCGGAAGCACGCATCGCTGAACTTGAAGCCAAAGTACAATTGTTACAACAACAAACCTAACTTATCGTTCACCTGCTCACAGCTGGTCTATGAGCAGGTGGGCGCCAACCTAAACCATCATCCTCCACTCCTAGAATTGCTAGAGGAAACCTGATGAAAATTACCAAGCTCGAAACCTTTCTGGTCAAACCGCGCTGGCTCTTTCTCAAGATTCACACCGATGAAGGGCTGGTCGGTCTGGGCGAGCCGATTTTGGAAGGCCGCGCCCTGACCGTGGCTCAGGCCGTCGCCGAGATCGAACCCTATCTGATCGGCAAAGACCCAACCCGTGTTGTTCACCACTGGCAGGCGATCTACAAGCACGCCTTTTACCGTGGCGGCCCGATTATGACCAGCGCTCTCTCCGGCATTGACCATGCGCTCTGGGATCTGGCCGGCAAAGCGGTGGGGCTGCCGGTCTACAAGATGTTGGGCGGCCCCCTGCGCGACCGCATCAAGGTCTACAAAGGCATCGGCGGCGGCACCACTGAAGAAGCGGTGCAACGGGCCAAGGACGCCGTGGCCCAGGGCTTTCTCGCCCTCAAGACCGGCCCCTCCGGCGGGCGACCGGCGCGCATTATTGAAACCCCCGGCTTTGTCGAGCGGGTGGCCGAGCGTTTTGCCGCGCTGCGCGAAGCGGTGGGCAAGGAGATCGATATTGCTATTGACTTCCACGGCGCGGTTAGTCCGCAGACCGCAGGGTTGTTGATCAAGGCGCTGGAACCGTACCAGCCACTCTTTATTGAGGAGCCGGTGCAATGCCAGAATGTTGATGTGCTGGCCGACCTGGCTCGCAAAACCCACATTCCGATTGCCACCGGCGAGCGCATCTTTACCAAGTGGGGCTTCCGCGAAATTCTGGAAAAGCGCGCCGCCTCCATCCTGCAACCGGACATTTCCCATGCCGGCGGCATCTTTGAGGCGCGGCTGATTGCCGGCATGGCCGAAGCCTACTACGCCGCCATTGCCCCCCACTGCCCGCTGGGGCCGATATCGCTGGCGGCGGGGTTGCATGTCGATGCGTCGATTCCCAACTTCCTGGCGCAGGAACATACCACCTTTGGCGCCGGCTATCTGAAAGAACCCTTTGTCTTCAAAGATGGCTACCTGGAACTGCCCACCAAACCGGGCCTGGGCATTGAACTGGACGAAGAAGCGATGGCCGACAAGATCGGTCACGACTGGCGCAACCCGGAGAGCTATCACCCTGATGATGGGGCGGCGATTGATTGGTAGGAGAAGTTTTACCGTTTAAGCAGAGATAAAGCGATTGAGCGATTCAGAAATTGGTTGGGACAATCTCTGAATCGCTCAATCGCTTTATTTACCCACGTTTTTTACTGAAAACCGCCACTCGACTGGGACACGCCCCGTTCCTTGGCAACTTTGGCGTCGTAACCGCTGGCACGATGGGCGGCCATCGGGTCAACCGGCACGCCCAATTCGGTGCGCACCTGGGCCAGGAGCGGGCGCACATCGGTGCGGAAGGCGTCGGTGAGGATCTGGTGGGCGGCCAGCACTTCGCCAGCGGCCTGGGCATCGGCCAGCTTTTGGCGCGGCACACAGAGCGCCTTGGCATAGGCTTCCTGGCAATTCAAGACGGAGTAGATCATGGCGCCCACTTTGCCTTCGACGTTGTGCGCCTGGTCGATCATATAGGCGATGTTTTGGGCGGTGGTGCGCACGGTCTCATCCTGGCTCTGTTCACCGGCGGCCAGTTCGTTGTAGATCAGGAAGAGCTCATAGGGGTTGGTGCTACCCACAATCAGGTCATCGTCGGCATATTTGCGGTTGTTAAAGTGGAAACCGCCCAGCCGCCCCTCGTCGAGTAGGAAGGCGACAATCTGCTCAATGTTCACCCCCTGTGCATGGTGGCCGAGATCGACCAGCACCTGCGCCTGCGGCCCCAACTTGAGCGACCAGGCATAAGCCACGCCCCAGTCGGGAATGTCGGTGCTGTAGAAGGCCGGCTCGAAAAACTTGTATTCGAGCAACATGCGACCACCCGCCGGCAGATGTTTGTAGACGGTGCCGAGGTGGGTCTCAAAGCGCCGTTTGCGGGCGATCAGATTGTCCTGGCCGGCATAGTTGGTGCCATCGGCGAACCAGAGGCTCAGGGCGTCGCTGTTGGTCTTGCCCATGATTTCGCAACATTCGAGCAGGTGATCCAGCGCTTGCTCCTGGGCGCCGGTGTCCGGGTTGCCCAACGACCCCAGTTTGTACTCGACATCTTGAAAAACATTCGGGTTGACGGCGCCGATCTTCACCCCTTGCGCTTCGGCGTATTGACGCATGGCCGTGTAGTCGCCATCTTCCGGCTTGTCCCACGGAATGTGGATCGCCACTGAGGGCGCAATGCCGGTCATCCGGTGGACGGCGGCGGCGTCATCCATCTTCTGGCGCGTGGTGGTGGCGGCGCCGGGCCAGGGGAAGGCTTTGAAACGGGTGCCGCTGTTGGCGTAGCCCCAACTGGGCGTTTCGATCTTCTGCGCTTTGAGCGCGCTTTTTACCGCTTCAATGTCAATGCCATCAGCGGCCAGGGTTTCGGCCAGCACTTCATAGCCTTTGGTTGTATTTGCCATTCGCTTGCCTGCTTTCTGATCATGGGTGTAGGGGCGCGGATTCAGCTTGCGCGGATCAACTGTGTCGCAAATTCGCACCCGATATTGCATTAGTCACAATGATAGGAGATTATAACACAACCAATCATTTTCCAATCCAACACGGCGTTTTGCAGAATTGATGGGTTGTGCGGTTAAATGAAGAAAACAGTCTTCAAGGGATGGAGGTCTCTGTATGGCGGAAGTGATGCTCGAAAATGATCAGTTGCGGTTGGTGGTTGATCCCCAGCAAGGGGTGAATGTGCTGGGCTTCTTTGTTCGGCGTGGTCGAGAATGGCTGACCGTGATGCCCGATGTGCGAAACGGGAAGAGCGAGCTAAAAGCCAGCAGTTTTGTCTTGGTTCCTTATTCTAACCGTATCGAAAAGGGCTATTTTACTTTTCAAGACCAGTCGTACCAACTCGCCAATGCTGAACGGCACGCCAGCCACGGCGATGTCCGGGGGCGCGCCTGGCAAGTCGATTCGGTGAACGCAACCGCAATTCACTGCTCCTTTAATTCACACACCTACGCCGACATCAACTGGCCCTGGCCTTTCACAGCGACGCTTGACTATGCGTTGCAAGAGAATATCCTTTTCTCGCGTCTGACGGTCACGAACGAAGGCGGAACTGCCATGCCTGCCGGGTTGGGGTGGCATCCCTATTACAATCGCACCTTGACGAAGGCCGGTGAGCCAGTGCTGCTGCACTTCCAGGCGCCGCTGGTCTACCCCGATGCTAACGACAACCGGATCCCTTCCGGCCCGGTGCAACCAATCGCGCCTAACCAGGATTTTGCCACCGAGCGGGCATTGACGCCGGAAAACTTTATCGACGCCTGTTTCTATGGCTATGCCGGCAATGGCGCCATCACCTGGCCGGCCAGCAAGGTGAAGCTCTCCTATAGCTGTTCGCCCAACTGCGCCCATCTCATCATCTTTAACCCGGCCAAACCCTATTTCGCTGTCGAACCAGTGACAAATGCCAACAATGGGGTCAATCTCTATGCCCAAGGTGATCCCACGAGCGGGATTCAGGTGCTGGCGCCGGGAGAGACGTTAGAAGCGACATTTGCGATTAATGTACAGGACGTTTAGAATCATGATCGTAAAACTAGAGCATTCAACTGGATGTCAGCCTGACTTAACGGTAGGCCAACCTTATGCCGTCATCGAGATCGAAGCGGACGATTTGCGCATTCTGAATGATCATGGACAGCCTTATCTCTATCCCAGCGAACAGTTCGATGTGATCGATGCCCGGCGGCCGCGCGACTGGATCATGGAAACTGGCGGTGATGGTGAACACTATGCCTACCCGCCCCAACTCAATCGCGTTGGCTTTTTCGAGGACTTTTTTGACGACAACGAAGAGAGCATTGCAACGTTTTGGCGGGTGGTCAACCAACGCTTAACCCTGGCTGCCGCTGACTAACTGTAGGCATGAAAGCATTTTTCTGGTTTGCTGCAACGGTCTTTATCGCTTACGTGGCGATCTGTCTACTGCTCTATTGGCAGCAGGAACGTCTTCTCTTTTTTCCCACCAAGGTGCCGCCTGACTATCGCTATCCTTTCCCTCAGCCCTACACGGAAGTCATGTTGCCAGTATCGGGGGCGGCGCTCAACGTCGTCCACTTCACCCGGTCTGACCCCAATGGGGTAATTCTCTATCTCCACGGCAATGGCGATATTATTGCGCGTATGGAACCGCTGGCGGACTTCTTTCTGGGTCTCGGCTATGCAGTGGTCATCCCCGATTATCGCGGCTATGGCAAGAGTACCGGCGCGATCACCAGCGAGCAGGCTCTCCATGCCGACATGGCCGCCGTCTATCGCTATGTGCAAGAACATTACGCCGAAAACCAAATCACCATCTATGGCCAGTCGATGGGCACCGGCTTTGCTGCCCGTTTAGCGGCAGAGAACCGACCGGCGCGTCTCATCCTCGAATCGCCCTATGACAGCGTCCGCGCCATGGCTGAGCGCCAATTCCCCTGGTTGCCCCGCTTTTTGCTCAAATACCAATTGCGCACCGATCTGCTTTTGCCCAAGGTCACTTGCCCGGTCTACTTAATTCACGGCACGGCTGATCCGGTGATTCCCTATGTTGCCAGTGAAATTCTTTATGCGCTCATTCCTGGAGAAAAAGAACTGTTGACGGTGACGGGGGGTGGTCATAATCTACTATTGCGTGATGAGCGGGTGCGTGCATTTCTGCAAAAAATTCTATAAAATTGTTGAGCATGTGTGGTATACTGAAAGTGAAGTACAGCACTGTTTTTTTTGCAGGAGGAATTTCAAGATGGTAGAAATTGCCCCGCGCATTGTCGTTGACCCGGCAGTACGCTTTGGTAAGCCAGTGATTCAAGGAACGCGGATGACGGTCGCTGCTGTTCTCGCCAAACTCGCCGGTGGCATGTCCATCGAAGAAGTAATGCACGAGTACGATCTGTCGCAGACCGATATGCTTGCTGCGCTCGGGTATGCGGCAAACCGGCTGGCCGATGAAGAACTGTTGGTGCATGGGTAATGTGGCGCTTTTTAATTGATGAAGATATGCCACGTTCGACCGCCGTTTCGTTACGTGGCGCCGGTTATGTAGTCGAAGATGTACGCGACGTCGGTTTACGCGGCCACAGTGATGCTGACGTTTTTGCTTATGCGCAACGCTATGCGGCAACCCTCATCAGTGTTGATAAGGGTTTTACCAATTTACTAACCTTTCCTCTCGGCACGCACGCCGGTATTATTGTTGTCCGTATTCCCGATGATGTGCCGCCAAAACGCTTAAATGAAGAATTGTTACAGGCGCTTATTACGCTGGCGCCGCAACCTTTAACCGGATTGCTAATCATCGTTGAGATTGGGCGAATGCGCGTGCGCCGTCCAACCTCAACGATCCAAAATTGATAGGACTTACGCAAGACGGATTCACCGCCAGTGAGACCTGTCAGGTTTCGGAAACCTGACAGGTCCGGTGTTGCGTAAGTCCTAATTGAAAACCAATTATAGAAATCGAACAATGCCCAAACGAACTGACCTCTCTTCTATCCTGATCATTGGCTCTGGTCCGATTGTTATCGGCCAGGCGTGTGAATTTGATTACTCCGGCGCGCAGGCGTGTAAAGCGCTGCGTCAGGAGGGTTATCGGGTGGTGTTGGTCAACTCCAATCCCGCCACCATTATGACCGACCCGGAGATGGCCGACGCTACCTATGTCGAGCCGTTGACGGTCGATGTGTTGGAAAAGATCATTGCCAAAGAGCGCCCCGACGCGCTGTTACCCACGGTCGGCGGGCAGACCGGCCTCAATCTATCTGTCGCGCTGGCCGAAGCGGGGATTCTGGACAAATATGGCGTCGAGTTGATCGGCGCCAACCTGCACGCCATCAAGACCGCCGAAGATCGCCAACTCTTCAAAGACGCCATGACCGCCGCGGGGCTGGAATCGCCGCGCAGCGGGTTGGCCCATACGCTGCCGGAAGCGCGGCGCATTGCCCAGGAGATTGGTCGCTACCCGCTCTTTATTCGTCCCAGCTTTACCCTGGGCGGCAGCGGCGCCGGCACCGTCTTCACCCCGCAAGAGTTTGACGAAAAGGTGGCCTGGGGGTTGCGCGAAAGCCCGGTGCATACGGTGCTGGTCGAGGAATCGCTCATCGGCTGGAAAGAGTATGAACTGGAAGTGATGCGCGACCGCGCCGACAACTTTGTCGTGGTCTGCTCCATTGAAAACCTGGACGCCATGGGTGTTCACACCGGCGACAGCATCACCCTGGCCCCGGCGCAGACGTTGACCGACAAGGAGTATCAGCGCCTGCGCGACCAGGCGCGCATTGTCATGCGCGCCGTCGGTGTGGAGACCGGCGGCAGCAATGTCCAATTTGCCGTTGACCCCGCGACCGGTCGCGTTGTCATCATCGAGATGAATCCGCGTGTCTCCCGTTCCAGCGCGCTGGCTTCGAAAGCAACCGGTTTCCCGATTGCCAAGCTGGCTGCTAAAGTCGCCATCGGTTACACCCTCGACGAATTGAAGAACGACATCACCCAGCAGACGGTGGCCGCCTTTGAGCCGTCGATTGACTATGTGGTGGTCAAGATTCCGCGCTGGGCCTTTGAGAAATTCCCCGGCGTCGATCGCGAACTGGGGCCGCAAATGAAATCGGTGGGCGAAGTGATGGCGATTGGCCGCACCTTCAAGGAAGCATTGCAAAAGGGCGCCCGTAGTCTGGAAATTGGGCGTGATGGTCTTGGCCCGGTAGAGCGCGATCGCGAAGGCAACTTCAAAGGGTATGACGCTGCCACCGAACTGCATGATCTGCTGCGCATTCCCAATCGCGACCGGCTCTTTGCTACCTATGAAGCTTTATTACGAGGCAACGATGTCACCACCGTCTGCCAACTTACCCGCTTCGACCCCTGGTTTGTCGAGCAGATGGCCGAGATCGCCGATTTTGAACGCCATCTGACCACACTTGACGCCGACACCATGCGTGAGGCCAAGCGCATGGGCTTTAGCGATAGTCAACTGGCCCGTATCCTACGCGCTCGTGGCGACACGCCCCAATCCGAAGTTGAGGTGCGTAATCTGCGCCAATCCTTCGGCTTGCTCCCCACCTATCATCAGGTGGATACCTGCGCCGCCGAGTTCGAGGCGTATACGCCCTATCTCTACAGCAGCTACGAAACAGAGAGCGAAGCGGAACCCACCGACCGCCCCAAGATCGTCATCCTGGGTGGCGGCCCCAACCGCATCGGCCAGGGCATTGAGTTCGATTACTGCTGTTGCCACGCCAGCTTTGCCCTGCAGGACATGGGCTTTGAGACTATCATGGTCAACTGTAATCCCGAAACCGTCAGCACTGACTATGACACCAGCGACCGCCTCTACTTTGAACCACTCACTTTTGAAGATGTGTTGAATATTGTGGAACGGGAGACTGGAAGACAGGAAGACGACGAAGCAATCACCCAATCACCTAGTCACCCTGTCACCTTGTCAGGGAACGTCAAGGGGGTGATCGTCCAGTTCGGCGGGCAGACGCCCTTGAACCTGGCGAATAGTCTGCACGCGGCGGGGGTGCCGATCTTGGGGACGTCGCCGGAGTCGATTGATCTGGCCGAGGATCGGGATCGCTTTGGCGCATTGCTGGATCAGTTGGAGATTCCGGCGCCGGCGCATGGCAGTGCGCGTAGCGTTGAATCCGCTGTTGAGATTGCCGCGCGCATCGGCTATCCGGTGGTAGTGCGCCCCTCTTATGTGCTGGGGGGCCGGGCGATGGCGATTGTCGATGATGAGGAAGCGCTGCGTCGCTACATGTACGAAGCCGTTCATGTCGCCGCCGAGCGCTCCATTCTGATTGACCAATTCCTGGAAGACGCCTTTGAAGTCGATGTCGATGCAGTCTGTGACGGCGAACGGGTGGTCATCGGCGGCATTATGCAACACATTGAAGAAGCCGGCATCCACAGCGGTGACAGCGCCTGTGTGCTGCCGCCCTATAAGATCAGTCAGTTCCATCTCAACATCATTCGGGAGTATACGGAAAAGCTGGGCATGGCGCTCAACGTGCGCGGCTTGATGAATGTCCAATACGCGCTCAAAGACGATGTGGTCTACGTCCTGGAAGTCAACCCGCGCGCCAGCCGTACTGTCCCCTTTGCCAGCAAGGCGACCGGCATCCCGCTGGCGAAACTGGCCGCACAGGTGATGGCCGGCAAAACCCTGGCCGAATTAGGCTTTACCGAAGAACCCAAATTGGATGGCTTCTTTGTCAAGGAGGCGGTCTTGCCCTGGAAGAAATTCACCGGCATCGACACCATTCTCGGCCCCGAAATGCGCTCTACCGGCGAGGTAATGGGCCATGCGTCCAGCTTTGGTCATGCTTTTGCCAAAAGCCAACTGGGGGCCGGCACCGGTCTACCGGCCAGCGGCGGCGTTCTCATCACCGTGAACGATTTCGACAAAGGCAGCGCCGTTAAGATTGCCCGTGACCTCCATCGTCTCGGCTTTACGATCTACGCCACCGCCGGCACCGGCGACCTGATCCAACATTCCGGCACGCCGGTCACCGTGCTGGAAAAAGGCAGCGCCAGCAATGCCGCCTACAGCACCCTTGACGCCATCCAGGACGGCAAGATCCAGATGATCATCAACACGCCCTATGGCCGTGACAGCCGTGAAGACGGCGTCAAAATCCGTCGCCTCGCCACCCGCATGGAGATCCCGCTAATCACCACCCTTTCGGCGGCCCAAGCCGCCGTCAACGGCATCCGCGCCGTCTACCAGCAGGAGCTACGAGTACGCAGCTTACAGGAGCATTACCAGCGGCAGAAGTAGACAGGTAGACAGGTAGATAGGTAGATACGTCCTATTTCCCTGTGTACCTGTCTACCTGTCTACCTATCTACCCCTCGTTAAGCAACCTTCGATTCGCACATACTGCTTTGTCAGGTAGCGGCATCAATTTGTTATAATTTAGAGAAAAATATAAACTGCGTACTACAAGGAAGAAATCCCTTCTTCATCACCCAGACCACTGTTGTAAGGAGAAAACCATGACATTTGTTGCCTGGTTACTGATCATTTTGGCGTTAGGCGCCGTGGGCCTTTGGCTGAAACGCGACTGGGAGGCGCGCCGACGGGCGGCAGAAGAGCCGTCGGCGGATAAGACAGCCGAGGGTAACAACCGGCCCAGTGCGTCGCCCCTGGCGCCGTTGCGCGAAGGCGTGGCGCAACTTTTTGGCGCCAAACAACCGCGCCTGGGCGCCAAGTTTCGCCAGTGGATGACGCCGGCGTTTGACAAGGAACCGGAACTGCGGAACTGGCTGGCCGGCTTGTCGGACGAACAATTGGATGCCCTGACAACCCATATCGACGCGTTTGCCCAGGAGATGGGCTTCCAATTGCGTTGGCTGCTTGATCAGGAAATGGCGCAACAGCCGGCGTTGGCCCAATCACTCACCCGCGTAGTGGCCGATTACTGTCGCGCCTGTCGCCACTCGGTGAATTTACAAGAGGAGTTAGCGGTCTACAAGACCATCCGCCAGTATCAACAAGCGCCCCAGACGCAGCCCAACCGCGCGCTGGGGGAAGCGCTCTTTGGCAAATTGCTGGAACAAGGTTTAACCCCCGTGAAGGTTGCCGAACATTTGGCCTTGCCGGAGAAGGAACGCCGCCAACAAGTGGCCGCGACAATCCAACAGGTGGCCGCTGACAAGCCGCTCGTCTTGCAAAAACTGGTGAAAGAAGTTGTCTTTCACCACAACGGCGCCAGTGCGAACGGCGCCGGCATGAACGGCGCCGCCAAGGGCGCTGGTCCGCATAATTAGACAACTGCCATTAGACAATCGTACTGTTTGTTGAGTGATAAACCAATTTGCGTAATCTGCGTAATCTGCGTAATCTTTGACCAAGTAAATGGTTCTCTATACCAACAAGCGCCGGCAAGTCATACCATATACAGGAGTAATGGGTTACTTGCTGTGTTGCTCGTGAGTATAAAAGGAGGAGTTATGGGACGCTTGATCACCTTTGTGGTTGGCATTCTGGTGGGCGTAGCCCTGAAATGGCAATATGACCAACAATCAAGCCTTGCGCCAGCGCCGCAAACAACGGAACGGGGGACGGCGTCACCCCGGCCGTCGGCTACCGCTGTTCAAGAAATTGCGATCACTGTGCAAGAGACCAATCAACCTGTGACTACACCGCCAGCACAACCGACCGAAAATCGAGCCAGCCCGCCGGATGCGGGGTAAAGTTGCGCAGCGCCGTGCGCATGGCTAAAGCCGTGGGCTTGAAGTAGGGAATAATGACGGCGCCTTCCTCCATCAATAGTTGTTGGGCGTTCCGGTAGAGCGTCTTACGCTGCTCTTCCTGGCGTTCGCCGCGCGCCTGGTCGATCAGTTCATCCAGGGCCGGGTTGCGCCAGTTGCTTTCGTTGCCTTTGGCGCTGGAGTGGTAGGCCACCATAAAGGTCTCGTCAATGCTGGGGCGGAAGCCCCAATTGCCGGTGTGAAAGGGCACATGGCCGGCATAGTCGCTCCAATAGGCTTGCGCCGGCACCCGCACCACCCGCATCGTAATGCCTGCCGGTTTCGCCATCTCTGCAAAGGCGTGGGCCATCTCTTCCATGCCGGGGCGCACGGTTGAGGTCAACAGATCGATTTTGATGCCCTTGGTGTAACCGCTTTTGTTTAGCAGGGTGCGTGCGTGCGCCGGATCGTAGGGACGCAGCGGCAGATCGGCCCAAAAAGGGCTGATCGGGGCGACGGGGTGGTCATTGCCGGCTACGCCGCTCCGGCGCAGAACACGCGCTTGCATAGCATTACGGTCAACACAAAATTTGAACGCTTCCCGTACCTGCGGTTTGTGAAAGGGCGCCGCCGTCGCCCGCATGACAATGGTCTGATAGGCGCCGCTAACGGTGCTGTTCACCGTCAAATTTGGTTCAGCGCGCAACGCTTCAACTTCTTCGGTGCCTACCTGCATCAACAGATCAACCTGGCCCTTTTGCAAGGCGGCCACCTGCTCCTGGTAGGGAATAAAAAGAAACTCAAGGCCCTCCATGGCCGGCTGGTCGCGTTGCCAATATTGGGGATTGCGCATCAACCGAGTGCGCACCCCCACTTCGTGGCTGATCAGTTGAAAAGGCCCCGTCCCCGATGGTTTAGCGGTCAGAAATTCGCTGGGGAGATCATGGGGAACAATGCGGGCCTGGGGGGCGCCCAGCAGCAAGGGCAATTCAGCGCTGGGCGTTTTGAGATCAAAACGCACCGTATACTGATCTAGCGCGGCCACCTTCTCCACAAATTGCAGGGCGCTCCGAAAGGGCGAACCGGCATCGGGGTTCAAAATCCGCTCAAAAGTGTAGATTACGTCCTGTGCCGAAAAGGTTGTGCCATGATGAAAGCGCACCCCTTCGCGCAACGTAAAGGTCCAACTGCGCAAGGTCGGGGAAGCCTCCCAACTTGCGGCCAACATCGGCTGGGGCGTCAAGGTGTGATCGACCCAGACCAACGCATCAAAGAGCGCAAAGCCGATCTGGTGCTCTTCGATGACGCTGTAGAAGGCGGGATCTAATTGCTTGGCGGGGCCAGGGAAAGCAACGCGCAGCGTCGGCCCGTCGCCATTGGCCGCACCGGTGCTATTACGCGTGGGCGTCGCGACAACAGTCGGCGTGCGCAGCGTACCTGTGGTCGCCATGGTGGTGGCCGGCGTAGTTGCCGTCGTGGTGGTCGAACAGGCTTGCGCCCAGAGCGCCGCGCCGCCACTCACAGCAAGGCCAAGTAAGAAATGCCGACGATTGATAACCATCTTGTATGTTAAACCATCTTATGCACTAACCAGAGAAGAGTTTTGGCAATAACCGACGTTTATTGACGATGAATCCAGTGAGCAGCAAGGAAGAGGTAAATAACTGGAAGGTGTCAAAAGCATACCATAATAACGCGATTGTTGGCAATCCGTTTTTTGACTTAAATTAAATTTAACAAAACAAGGCGAGCGCTACCGTTACCAGGAATTCCAGTCGCTCCTTCAATACCTTGCCACCATCGCACATTCGTGCTACAATAATAGTTACAAATCGGGCTGTACTGGACTGAATCGGGTGTAAATCGCGCCCTATACACAGCAGTACGCGAATAATCAGCCATCCTACTATTCATGTCGCAAGCACTTTACCGCAAGTGGCGTAGCCAAACCTTTGACCAGGTGGTTGGTCAAGAACATGTGATTCAGACATTGCGCAACGCCCTGCGCGATGGTCGCGTCGCGCACGCCTATCTCTTCTCCGGCCCCAGAGGTACCGGCAAGACCAGCATTGCCCGCATCCTCGCCAAAGCGCTCAACTGCACTGCGCCGGAGGCTGAACGCCCTTGTGACAAATGCCCCACCTGCGTCGCCATCAGCGAGGGGCGCATGTTGGATCTCATCGAGATCGACGCCGCCAGCAACAACAGCGTTGATGATGTGCGTGATCTGCGTGAGAAGGTCAATTTCCGGCCTAGTGAGGGGCGCTACAAAGTCTACATTGTGGACGAGGTCCATATGTTGAGTGTGAGCGCCTTCAACGCTCTGTTGAAGACGCTGGAAGAGCCGCCGCCCCATGCCCGCTTTATGTTGGCGACCACCGAGCCGCATAAGATCCCGGCCACCATTTTAAGCCGCTGTCAACGCTTTGACTTGCGTCGGCTCACCGTGCCGGAGATTGTGGCCCATTTACAGATGATCGCCCAGGCCGAAGGCTTTGGCGCCGAGACGGAAGCGCTCATGGCGATTGGGCGCGCCGCCCAGGGCTGTATGCGCGACGCCATCAGCCTCCTCGACCAGATGCTGAGTTACGGCAATGAGATGATCACCTTTGTCCAGGTGCAGCAGGCGCTGGGGGCGGTCAGTGCGCAGGCAGTGGCCGACCTGGTCAATACCATTGCCACCAAACAGGTGGCGGCAGGGCTGCGGCTCATCCAGGATTTGTTGACCCAGGGCGCCAGCCTGACCGAATTTTGCCATCAGGTCATTGAACATTTACGCGGCGTCATGGTTTTGCAAATGGCCGGCGATGCCGACCTGTTAAATGAACTGCCGCGTGAAACTGTGCAGTTGATGCAACGCCAAGCCCAACAACTCGCGCTGCCGACGACGCTCTATGCCATCAAGCGTTTTAGCACGGCTACGGTTGAGCTAAAGGGCAGCTATCAACCGCAGTTGCCGCTGGAACTGGCCTTTATTGAAGCGGTGCAAGGCGAAGTGACGGCGCCGGCCATGATGGTGATGCCGACAGCGCCAATGGCGCCGGCCCCGGTGGCAGCAACGGTAGTCGCACCGACTATCGCGGCGCCCCAGCCGACGCCGGCCGCGGCAACCGGCGTCGCCCCCACCCAGGCGCCACCCCCGCCCGAACCGGCCGCGCCCAAAGAGCCGCCACCTCTGGACTTAACGGCGATCAAACGCTTAAATGACCAGTGGAAGGATCAGTTCCTGCCGACGGTGCGTAAACAATTTGGCGTGCGGGTCGAAGCGGCGCTGCGGGGTGTGCGCGACATTGCCATTTCGCAGGATACAGTCGCCTTTGCCTTTGGCGCCAACGACTTTACGCGCGAAATGATCGCCGAGCCGGAGACGAATAGCAAAATTGTAGCCATGCTTTCCAAGATTTTAGGCCGTAGTGTTAAACTAGACTGTCAGTCTGGTGAACGCGCTCAGTTAACGAATATGATCACCGTCACCCCGCTGGCGCAAGAGAGTGACGGCATTGATCCGTTGTTAGAGTACGCCGTCTCGACGCTGGGGGCTGAGGTGGTGCAGTAGAAGACAAGAAGACCGGAAGACAAGAGGGTAGAAGTCAGTCGGTAGGATTGGGTATTGGTTGTGTGTAATGATCGTGGCGATACGCAACACGCAACACGCAACACGAATCACGAATTACGTAAACAAAGGAAATGTCTCATGAAACTAAAACGTAACAATCGACAACTGGCGCCACAACCGAGTGGCGGGAAGCCGGGGCGTGGCGGCTTGGGCATGGGCATGACGGGCAATAATCCCGGTCAACTGATGTCGCAGATGCAGAAGCTGCAAGAAGAGATGGCAAAGACCCAAGCTGCGCTGGATGACGAAGAAGTGACGGCCAGCGTTGGCGGCGGCGTGGTGACGGTGGTGGCGACCGGCGGACAATTGCTCAAGTCGATCACCATCAAGCCGGAGGCCGTTGACCCCGATGATGTGGATATGCTCCAGGATATGCTGCTCTCGGCTGTTAACGAAGCCTTGCAAAAGGCCAAAGCATTGGGCGAGGAACGCATGGGTTCACTGACCGGCGGGTTGGGGCTGCCTCCCGGACTGGGATTTTAGATTTTGGATTTTTGATTTTGGATTGTCTGCCGCAGTCCAAAGTCATCGAACCAAAATCTAAAATCGGAAATCTAAAATCTTATGCAACCATTAGCGGAACCAGTTAGCAAATTAATCGAAGCCTTTAACCAGCTTCCCGGTATTGGACCAAAGACGGCCAGCCGGTTAACCTATTTTCTGTTGCGCGCCGACGATTCGGTCTCGCTCAACCTAGCCAATGCGTTGACGGCGTTGAAAGCGGGTACGCTTTTCTGTACCATCTGCCAGAACATTGCCGACCGCGACCCTTGCGCCATCTGTGATAATCCCCAACGGGATCACAGCATCATCTGTGTTGTGGAGGAGCCGCTCGATGTACAAGCAATTGAGCGGACGCGTGAGTATCATGGTCTCTACCATGTCCTGCATGGCGCTATCTCGCCAGTGCAAGGGGTCGGGCCGGATGACCTGAAAATTCGCGAATTGTTACAACGACTCCAGCCCAAAGATGGCGCCCCCCCTGTCGCCGAACTATTGCTGGCAACCAATCCCAACCTCGAAGGGGAGGCCACGGCAATGTACATTGCTCGCCTGATCAAGCCCTTTGGCGTGCGTGTCACTCGCCTGGCCCGTGGCTTGCCGGTGGGCGGCGACTTGGAATATGCCGATGAAGTCACACTGGGGCGGGCTTTGTCAGGCCGCAGTGAAATGTAAACCGACAATAAACCCGCTAGTCCATCCTCGTAGGGGCACGATACATCGTGTCCCTACGAGGAGCATATGGCGGAAATCGCTCAATCTCTGACGCACTATGACCACTTCAACCCAATTGTCTGAATACGAAGAACAGTGGCGTCGCCAGACGCTCGATCCGCTCGTGAAGCGCTTTGGTGAACGCCAGGAACGCTTTACAACCAGCAGCGACAGCATCCCGGTTGAGCCGCTCTACACCCCCACAGCCGGAGCAACTGACCCCGCTCACTATCTGGAACAACAAGGCTTCCCCGGCGACTATCCCTATACGCGCGGCGTCCAACCCAACATGTATCGCGGGCGGCTCTGGACCATGCGCCAATATGCCGGCTTCAGCACCGCCGCCGAAAGCAATCGCCGCTATCACTATCTGCTGGAGCGGGGCCAGACGGGGCTTTCCGTCGCCTTTGATCTGCCGACGCAGATTGGCTACGACGCCGATCACGAACTGGCCGAAGGGGAAGTGGGCAAAGTCGGCGTCTCGATCAGCAGCCTGCGCGACATGGAGACGCTGCTCAACGGCATCCCGCTCGACAAGGTGAGCATCAGCATGACCATCAACGCGCCGGCGGCGATCCTGCTGGCGATGGTGATTGCCGTGGGCAAACAGCAGGGCGTCCCCGCCACCCAATTGCGCGGCACCATTCAAAATGATATTCTCAAAGAGTACATCGCCCGCGGCACCTACATCTTCCCGCCGGGGCCATCCATGCGGCTGATCACCGACATCTTCCGTTACTGTGCGGCGGAAGTCCCCAAGTGGAACACGATTTCCATCAGCGGCTACCACATGCGCGAGGCCGGTTCGACCGCAGTACAGGAAGTGGCCTTTACCCTGGCTAATGGCATCGAGTATGTCCAACAGGCGCACAAGGCGGGGTTGGATGTCGATAGCTTTGCCGGTCAGTTGAGCTTTTTCTTTAATGCCCATAACAATTTCCTGGAAGAGATCGCCAAGTTCCGCGCCGCCCGTCGTCTCTGGGCGCGCATTATGCGCGAACGCTTTGGTGCGCAACAGGCCGATAGTTGCAAATTGCGCTTCCACACGCAGACGGGCGGCAGCACTCTCACGGCGCAACAGCCGGAAAACAACATTGTGCGGGTGGCCTTGCAGGCGTTAGCGGCGGTTCTCGGCGGGACACAGAGCCTGCACACCAACGGCATGGACGAAGCGCTTGCCCTGCCCACGGAAAAAGCGGTCGAGATTGCCCTGCGCACCCAGCAGATTATTGCCTACGAAAGCGGCGTCGCTGATACCGTTGACCCCTTGGGCGGCTCCTATTACATTGAACATCTCACCGATGAGATCGAACGGCAGGCCGCCGACTATATTGCACGGATCGATGAATTCGGCGGCGCGCTCAAGGCGGTGGAGGAAGGCTTTATCCAACGCGAAATTCAAGACGCCGCCTACAAAACCCAACGCGCCATTGAGCGCAACGAGCAGGTGGTAGTCGGCGTCAACCGCTTCCAACGCGCGGAGACGGTGAAACCCGAACTGCTGCGGGTCAATGAACAGGTACGGCTGGATCAAATGGCGGCGTTGCAAACGTTGCGCAGTGAACGAGAGAATGCACGGGTGCAAGCGCTGCTGCAACAGATCAGCCAGGCCGCCCGCACCCCCGATGCGCCCCTCATGCCGCTTTTTGTCGAAGCGGTGGAAGCCGATGTCACATTGGGCGAAATTTGTGATGCCCTGCGCCGGGTCTTTGGCGAATACCAACCGGAAAGCTGGGTCTAGTCATGGAACGGCCGGACTATTTTCGGATTATCCACAAGTATATTCCCCCCGATAGCCCAACCTACCCGATTTATCTGATTCACTGCCAACTGGTTGCCAATAAGGCGTTGACCATTGCCAAGAACTTACGCCTTTCTGAAAAAAAGCAGACCTTTATTGAAGAAGCGGCCATGCTCCACGACATCGGCATCATCCGCACCAACACCCCCGACATTTTCTGCTATGGCGATCTGCCCTATCTCTGTCACCTGAGCGAAGGGCGCGCCATTCTAGAGGCGGAAGGCTTGCCCCGTCATGCCCTAGTGGCCGAAACTCATGTTGGCGTGGGCCTGACCAAAGAGCAGATTCAGGAACAGGGCTTACCCCTCCCCCATCGCGATATGAAACCGACCACCATCGAAGAAGAGATTATCAGCTTTGCCGATCTCTTCTATTCCAAGAATAGCGAAAAACTGTGGCGCGAAAAGCCGCTCAAAAAGGTGCGCGAAAACATTGCCAAGCGGGGCAAAGACCAACTCGCCATTTTGGATGATTGGATCAAACGGTTTACGTAGACAGGTAGACAGGTACATAGGTATTGTTGACAAAGTCCCTATTCCCTATCTACCTATCTACCTGTCTACCTGTCTACCTGTCTACCTATGTACCTAAGGATCAACTGCATGTTCACACGAATCGACCATATCGGCATTGTCGTCGAGAGCATCGACGCCAGCCTGAAAACGTATTGTGATAGCTTGGGCTTTAGGCTGTTGGAACGGCGCACTGTCCCTGAACATCTGGTGGAAGTCGCCTTTTTGGATGCCGGCAACAGTGCGCTGGAACTGTTGGCGCCGCTGGACAACAGCAGCGGTACGGCGCGCTTTCTGCAAAATCGGGGGGAAGGGGTGCATCACATCTGCTTTGCCGTGGATGATATTGTCGCTGCCCTGGCGGAAGTGCGGGCGCAAGGGCTGCGGTTGATTGATGAACAGCCGCGCCAGGGCATTCATGGCCTGGTCGCCTTTGTCCACCCCAAGGGGACCCACGGCGCCATGATCGAACTGCTCCAGAAGCAGCACCCATGATCAGCTACGCCTTTAGCCTGCCGCGCCGGCTGACAATTGTGAACCTTGGCTTTGTCTCTGCGCGTTTTATCGCAGCCGTGACTCTACTTTGGTTAATGACCTACGGCTGGCTTGCCTACCGCTTGTTCGTCTATGGATTGTGGATCGGCTGGGTGGCAAATCTTTTTTTGGCCGTGATTACCATTTCGCTGGGCGTGTTGGTTGTGCTGGGGTGGCGGCGGGTCGGCTGGCAATGGCTACGTGGCTGGCGCCAAGGGAGCAAGTGGCGGGCGCTCTCGCTGGCGGCCATGTATCGCCTGGAGCCGTCGGCGTTTGAAGATTATGTCGCCTATCGTATCTTTGCCCGTCAGGGGTATCAAGTGCTGAACACGCCCGATACCAAAGATGGCGGCATTGATGTGTTGATCACCGATGAGTATGGCCGGCAGGCGGTGGTGCAATGTAAACGCTACAAAGGCACTGTGGGCAGCGCCACTGTGCGTGAACTCTACGGCACCATGATCCACACCGGCGCCGATCGCGCCTACCTGGCAACTACCGCCGAGATCAGCAATGACGCCCGTGCGTGGGCCGAAGGCAAGCCGATCATCCTGCTCGACGGCCAACGGCTGGAACAACTAGCGCGCGCCACCCCCGGTTCGCGACAGATTTAAGGCAATGCCGTGCTACGTGATGCGTGTTGCGTGAACCGATTGCCCGCCCATCACGAAGCACGAATCACATAAAGGAATACCTATGTCACGTCCACAAATCTTCGCCCACCGTGGAGCCAAAGCGGTCGCCCCGGAAAATACCTTGCCGGCCTTTGAACGAGCGTTGGCAATGGGGGTTGATGGCATCGAACTGGATGTCCATTGCAGCAAAGATGGGCAGTTGGTTGTCATTCATGATGAGTCACTGGAACGCACAACTACCGGTAAAGGCAAAGTGAGTGATTATACAGCCGCCCAGTTGGCAAAAATTGACGCCGGCACTCCTTTTAGCCCTATGTTTGCCGGCGTTGGCATACCCACGCTGAACGAAGTCTTTGATCTAGTGGGCAACCGTTGCCGGGTCAACGTCGAAATCAAGAGTGAAGACCCCAACGGCGGCGACCAGGCCGAGCCGTTGATTGCGCTCATTAAGGCGCGCAAGCTCTATGACCAGGTGATTGTCTCCAGCTTTAACCCGCCTTCCCTGATCAAAATGCGGGCGTTGGCGCCGACCATTCCGCTTGGCCTGCTCTACTATCTGCCGCTGCCGGCCTTCTTGCGCGACGCCTGGTTCTCGCCCATCATCAACCCGGAAGCGCTCCACCCCTATCATCGTCTGATCGACGCCGATCTGATGGCTTGGGCCAAGGCCCGTGGTTGCCCGGTCAACACCTGGACCGTCAACGATGGGACCGAGGCGCGGCGACTGGCGGCGTTGGGCGTGGCGGTGATCATGAGCGATGTACCGGATCAGATCATGGCGGCGCTGGGGGATGGGGCGCAAGTGTAAGCAGAATCGCCATTGCACCAGGCCGCCCAATGCTACAATCAGCGCGATCTTCCTCATCCTCCGAAGCAGCCCATAGCTTGACGGTCGAATTCATTGCCCACAAAGGAGAAACACCATGCGAAAAGTTGCACAGCTAGGTCGTCGCTCGTTCCTGTTGAATGCTGGTCGTGGCATGTTTGCGCTCTGGTCGGAGGTGACCTTTGGGTTGGGCCGGCGGGGGCTGGCGATTGCTATCGGCGGCTCCGGCCTGGTGACCGCCTGTGTTCAGCCGCAGGCTGTGACGCGCCAGGGAACCGTCCCACCCCCTACGCCAACGCCGCTCGCCCAACTGGATCCGGTTGAATACCAACGGGTGATCGCCCAGTTTGTCAACGCCTATGTCCTCATTCGTGGCAATGAAGCAGCGCTGGTCGATACGGGGTTGCCCGGCACCGGCGCCCAGTTTGCCGATGTGTTGACCGGCGCCGGACTGGATTGGAATGCGGTGAAACATCTGATCATCACCCACTATCACCAGGATCACGTTGGGGCGATGGGCGAAGTGATGGCAGCAGCCCCCGGCGCCACTATCTACGCCGGCGCCGAAGATATTCCCCAAATCGAAACGGCCCATACCATCCAGGCGGTGGCCGATGGCGACGAAGTCTTTGGTTTGCAGATTATCACCACGCCCGGTCATACCGCCGGTCATATTTCCATTTTGGACCCGGTGGGTTCGCTCTTTGTCGCCGGCGATGCGCTGGTCAACAACGAGAATACGCTGGCCGTCTCGCCGGCCCAATTTACCGCTGACATGGCGATGGCGCAGGAAAGCGTCAAGAAGATCGCCACCTTCACCTTTGAGAAAGCGGTCTTCGGCCACGGCGATCCGATTGAAAGCGGAGCATCAGCCGCCGTGGCCGAACTGGCGCAAAGCTTAGAATAATTCCTTCGGCAGCAACATCGTAGGGGCACGATAGTTCGTGCCCCTACGATGCTGCTGTCTCATCTTGAAAAATTGAGTGTGGTATGGCGGATGGAACACTTATTTGGCGGCGTGTAGGGGCATGGCAGGGGGGAACGGTGGCGGCGCTTGCCATCTCGCCTGCTTTTCAACAAGACGGCATTGGATTAGCCGCCACGGCGGCGGGTCTCTACCGCTCGACTGATGGCGGCCAACAGTGGCGTTGTGTACGAAGCGGCCTAGCCGATCCACGGATCATGACGGTTGCCTTTGCCCCAAGGGCGCCGTTAGCCTTTGCCGCCACCGCTGATGGCCGGCTCTTCCAGAGTGAGGATGGCGGAACAAGCTGGCAAGAAGTGACGGGCTGGGCCGGCTTCGGGTTGATCAACGCCATTGCCCCTTCGCCCGACTTCGCCGCCGACCAAACCCTCTTTGTCGCCACCAACGAGGGGGTCTTCCGCAGTCAGGACGGCGGGGCAAGCTGGGCGAGTTCTACCTTTGGCCTGCTCGATCTGGAAATTCTCTGTCTGGCCTGTGCGCCCAATTTTGCTGAAAACGAATTGCTCTGGGCCGGCAGCGCCTTGGGCGGACTATACCGTTCACGCAATGGCGCCCGCTCCTGGCGCGACTCTGGTCAAGGCTTGCCGGACATGGCCATACAATGTCTGGCTGTTTCGCCCAATTTCGCCGTCGATCAAACGCTCTATGTCGGCACGGAAAGCGACGGCCTCTACCGCTCCACCGACGGCGGCGCCAGTTGGCAAGCCGTCGCGCCTGAGTTGGCAGGACAAAGCATCAACGCCGTCGCCGTCAGCGTCGATGGGCAGACCCTACTCGTCGGCGGGAGCAATGGGGTTTATCGCGCCGTGGATGGCGGGCAGCAATGGAGGCAGCCCGGCGGCGACGCCTTCGTCGCGCTAACGTTGGCGCTGGCGCCCAATGGCTTGGCGTTGGCCGGCGCCTATCAAGATGGCATTTTCGCTTTACCGGTTGGCCGTGAACCGTGGCAAACCGCCAGTAATGACTTGGCTGCCCACGCACCGCCGAGCGCCTTTTTTGCCCAGGATGGAACGATCTACTTGTTGGATGTTGCGGGCGCTTTCACCGCTTATCAGACCGCGACGCAAAGCTGGCGCGCGCTGAATCAAGATCTGGCCGAGGCGCCGGTGTTGGCAGCGGCCATTGGCGTCAGCGCACAAAGCGACTTGTTATATGCCGTCACGGCAACAACCTTGTATTATGCCGCTGTCAACCGGCAGTGGCACAGCGCATCGTTACCCGAACAGAGCGCCCCGCCAGCGTTGCTCGCTGCTGTCCCCGCTGTTGCATCCCGTCCAATGTTGCTCCTGGCCGACACCGCGAGCAACCTCTTTGCTTCGGATAACGACGGTGCGCAATGGACAACGTTGAATGCGCCCTGGTCAAACAGTCAACTGTTACAGCTCGGCTTTGCGCCCACCACGAGCGTTACCCCAACCATCTACGCGCTGACCGCCCAACCACACGCCGAACACAACTACCTGCTACAACTCTGGCACAGCAGTGATGGCGGCAATGCGTGGCTGGCATTGGCCGACTTTTATGCTGATACGCCGGCGGCTGTCCTGGCTGTGCCGCCCGATCCCCACGAACGGGCGCTTCTGGTGGGGGTGCGCAACCGACTGATCAAGCTCTATCAAGCGTCGGGCAGTCACGACTGGGCGGTCACGCAGCACTTTCTGGCCGATCGTCTGCGCATCACCAGCATTGTCACCACCGGTAACTACGCCGTCGATGGCGTCATTTATATCACCAGCAACCAAGGCGTCTTGCAAAGCCAGGATGGCGGCGCCACCTGGACGCCCGTCGGCGAGGGGCTGGCTGAACGCACCATCGTCGCCTTTCAACCCGCAATGAATGGACGCCCCGCCTATGCCGTGGAGCTAGGCGGCGTCATCTGGCAGCAATAGGGGTACAGACGCGGATGTAGACAGCGCGGATTTTTTACTATTCAAGAATCGGCGCCATCTACATCCGCGTCTGTACCCCACCAACCAAAGGAGACCCACTGTGAACGAACCACGCGCTGCGGTCATTGGCTATGGCTATGCCGGTCGCAGCTTCCATAGTTATCTCATCAGCATCACCCCCGGCTTGATCTTACATGGCATTGCTTCCAGCGATCCGGCCAAGCGGGAGCAGATTGTCCATGAACGTCACTGTAAAGCCTACCGCAGCTTTGACGAAGTGATTGCCGATCCGGCGGTTGACCTGGTGGTGCTGGCGACGCCCAACGATGTCCATGCCGACCTGGCGATCCGGGCGATGGAGGCCGGCAAACATGTGGTGACGGACAAACCCATGTGTGTCACCCTGGCCGAAGCCGATGCCATGGTGGCGGCGGCGGAACGCACCGGGCGCGTCCTCAGCATCTTTCAGAACCGGCGCTGGGATGGCGACTTTCTCACCGTGCAGAAGCTGATCGCCGAAGGGCAACTGGGGCAGGTGCGCTGGGTGGAGATGGCCTGGCAACGCTGGGGCGCGCCCCGTGGCTGGCGTGGCGAGGCGACCAAAGGGGGCGGACGGCTCTTTGACCTGGGTGCGCACCTGCTGGATCAACTGTTGGTTCTCTTTCCGCAGCCGATTACCGGCGTCTATTGCCGGATTCACTACGATTTTCCGGATCGGGATGTGGAAAGCCATGCGCTGGTCACAGTGCATTTCGCCGACGGCGCCACCGGCGTCTGTGACCTTTCGAGTATGTCGGCGATCAACAAGCCCCGCTTTCACATCTTTGGTGACAAAGGCACCTTTGCCAAGTATGGCCTCGACCCGCAAGAGGACGCCATGCGCGCCGGCCGGATCGATGCGGCGGTGGAAGATCCGCTGCTGTACGGCAAATTGCATGACGGCGCGACCGAGACGATCATTCCTACGCGCCCTGGTCGCTGGCGCAGTTACTATGAAAATATTCGAGATGTGCTGACCAATGGGGCTGAATTGGCCGTTAAACCACAAGAAATACGACGAGTAATGGCTGTCTTTGATGCTGCGTTCCATTCAGCACAGACGGGGGAAATAGTACAACTGCGCAGCTAGTGCAACATCGGTGCTTACCGTAAGGCAGATCTCCATCAAATGCTTGATGTGATTGTTCTGAATTTATAATAAACTGACAGCCAGATTCAAGCGTAAGTCTGATTACGTAAGAAGCGGGCACTTTTCTCTCGGCTTACACTGCCCGAACAATGCCATCGTTCGTTTGCGCACAAGGAGCATCCATGTTCAATTCGATCAAGAAAAATCTCTACCCCTACTGTGCGTTCGGTGTCTTATGCGCCCTGCTCACACTGCTGCCGGTTATCAGATATAGCCTTTCCTCTCCCAAAGAGCTGGTTGTAACGATTGCCGCTTGGTTTTTGAGCAATTTGGTGATTTGCACCGGTCTCTTCTGTTATAGTCGCCGTCACAGTTTGATCAAGCGTTTCCTGGTGCGCAAAAGCCATACAGAAATGTGCGAAACCCACCTCATTCGGCAGACCACTTCTGAGTCAGCATTACAGCGATAACGCTACGCGTGCCGCCCAAAAAAGCGGTGACAGATGCGCCTGTGCATCCATCACCTTGCACTTAAGGGGCTGAGTAAAAGTATAAGTTATGGCTCTGCGCGAGTCCGTGACTCGCAAGAGCGGTTGCGAGTCACGGACTCGCGCAGAGCGGTGTATCAACTTATATTTTTATGGACCCTTATCACCACAACGACAGCATCACCCTTACCAGTTGGTAAATGAACCGTCCAACCGCTGGAGCGTCGGTAGCTCGGCCTGTTGGAAGGGGCGCTTTTTGGCCGCTTCCCGATCAAACTCGATGCCCAAGCCCGGCAGGTCGGTGGGGATCAGATAGCCGTCCTCCCATTTGGGTTGCACCGGCACCACATCCGGCAGCGTCTCGCCCGGTTTGCGCGGCTGCTCCTGGACGCCAAAGTTGGGGGTCGCCATGTTGAGTTGCAGACAGGCCGCCGACGAGACCGGCCCCAACGGGTTGTGCACCGCCAGCTTGATATAGTGCGTCTCACACCAGCCGGCGATCTTGCGCGATTCGGTGATGCCGCCGGCGATACAGAGATCGATGCGGGCGTAGTCGATCCACTCTTCTTCAATCAATTCGCGGAACTCCCACTTGGAGCTAAACTGTTCCCCCGCGGCAATCGGCACATGGACACGCGGGCGCAGCGTCTTGAACGAGTTGGGGTTTTCACAGCGCAGCGGGTCTTCGATAAAGAAGGGGCGGGTCGATTCAATTTCGCGACAGAGCCAGATCACATCGGGTAGGTCGAGCCGGGTGTGGACATCAAAGGTCAATTCGATCTCGTCGCCCACCGCCTCGCGCACGGCGTGGAACTGCTTGATCGCCGTTAAGACTGCCTGGCGTGGCTCCAAAATGTTGCCATCCTGCGGCAGCCCCCAGCGCACAAATTTCCAGCCCTGCTCTTTGGTCTCCAAACAAGACTCGACCAGCGGCGTAATCTCCAAGGCATGGCCGCGGTTGTGCGGGTAGCAGACCACTTTGTCGCGCACCTTGCCGCCCAGCAGTTCATAGATCGGCACACCCAGCGCCTTACCCTTGATGTCCCAGAGCGCAATGTCAATGGCGGCAATGGCCGACGTGAGAATCCGTTGCGCCGGGAAGAAGCCGCCGCGGAAGAGCAATTGCCAGATATGCTCGATCCGCCCCGGATCCTGGCCGATGAGCAGCGTTTTGAAATGCTCAATCGCGCCCATCACCGCCAGTTCGCGGCCGGTGATGCCCGCCTCGCCGACGCCCGAAATCCCCTCATCGGTATCGACCACCACAAACAAAAAGTTACGCCCGCCACCCCACACCGGGTAGCATTCGATATTGGTGATTTTCATGAAGTCTGTTCCTCCTGCTGATTAGTTTGGTTGGGATAGGTGGTATCATAACATTGATGGCAGTGGGCTGACAAGGCGAGTTTTGGGGCGGGGTGGTCTGGTTAGGGTTCCCTGGCCATCTGACCAGCCACGGTATGCCTAGCCTGACCAGGGATAAAACTCATCGCATAGAGGGCGACAAGTCACCGCGTCTGTCTTATAGTCAAGAGAGCGTTGGCTGTCGTGCGAGGTGACCATGATTCTCAAAAACTTGTTGCGCCGCGCCACGCGTAGCCTGCTCACCATTGCCGGCATTGCCATCGGCGTGGCGGCGGTGGTGGCATTGGGCGCGATGGCGCAGGGCATTGCCAAAAACTATACCAGTGCGGTTGGTCTGAGTAATGACCTGTTGGTAACGCAGGCCAATGCCTACGATGTGGTCTTTAGTAGTCTGGACGCGAGCCTGGGCGAACGTATTGCGGCCGTGCCTGGCGTCGAACAGGTGGAAGCCGGCGTCTTTGGGTGGATCAATGTTGACACGGTCCCCTACTTCCTGATCTACGGCTATGAACCGGGCAGCGTCGCCATGAGCCACTACCGTATTGTCGAGGGCAAACCGGTGACCGGCGACAAACAGATCGCCCTGGGGCGGCGCGGGGCGGAAGCGCTCAAGCTGGGCGTCGATGACACTTTGCGCGTCTACGGCGTCCCCTATCACATTGTCGGCATCTATGAGACCGGCCAGGGCATGGAAGAATCGGGCGGCGTGGTCACGCTGGCCGATGCGCAAACCATCACCCAGAAACAGCGCCAGGTGAGCCTCTTTCAAGTCGGGCTGCGCCGCAATAGCGCCATCGACCAGGTGGTGGCGCGCATCCAGACCATCGACAAAGAGCTGACCGTCACCAAGTCCAGCGAATACGAAGGCAGCGAGCAGATGATGGGCATGTTGCAGGGCTTTGCCTGGGGCATTGCCGCCATTGCCATCCTCATCGGCGGGCTGGGCATGATGAGTGCGATGGTCATGAGCGTCATGGAACGCACCCGTGAGATCGGTACGCTGCGCGCCATGGGCTGGAGCCGCCGGCTGATCATCCAGATGATCCTGGGCGAAGCGATTGGCTTGAGTGCGATTGGCGGTCTCATCGGCCTTGTGCTGGGCGCGGGGATGGCCTGGCTGGCCGGGCAAGCGCCCGGCGTCGGCGCCTTTCTGGAAGGCTCGTTTACGCCCGGTATCTTTGTCCAGGGCATGGTAACGGCATTGCTGCTAGGGGTGATCGGCGGTCTTTACCCGGCGTGGACGGCGGCCAACTTACAGCCGGTGGAGGCGCTGCGCTACGAGGGGGGTGGCGCCACCCAAGCCAAAGGTTGGTTGACCCGTATCGGCAGCCAGAGCTTTCGCAACCTCTGGCGCCGGCGCACCCGCACCCTCCTCTCGGCGGGGGGCATTGGCATTGGCGTCGCGACCTTGGTCATGCTGGGCGGCCTGGTCGATGGCTTGATGGCGCAATTAAATGGCCTGGCCGGCAGCGGCGGCGTGGGCAACATCACGGTCATGCAGCGCGATGTGGCCGATATGAGCCTGAGCAGCATCGACGAGCGCATTGTCAATCAACTGCGCGCCATGCCCGAAATCAAAGAAGCCAACCCCTATGTGTTGGGCTTTATCAGCAACCGGGAATTGCCGCTCTTTATCCTGGGCGGTCTCGACCCCAACAGCAGCGCCATGAGCCACTACCAGTTGCTTGCGGGCCGCTATGTCCAGCGCCCTAACGAAATGTTGGTGGGCAAGGTCGCGGCGGAAACGTACAACTTGCGCCTGGGTGGCGCGATGACGCTCTATGACAACCGCTACCGCATTGTCGGCATCTTTGAAACAGGCGTCGCTTTTGAAGATGGCGGCGGGGTGCTGGCGCTGCGGGAAGCCCAACGGCTCTTGAACCGCGGCCGCACAGTCAGCTTTATCTTTGTGAATGTCCACGAGCCGACCCAGGCCGAAGCGGTGCGCACGGCTATCGACCGCCGCTTTGTGGAAGCACGCGCCAGTTTGAGCAGTGAGTTTGCCCAAAACACGGACGATTTGAAGACAACAATGGCGATGCTTGGCGCCATTCGGCTATTGGCCATGTTGGTTGGCGGCATTGTGGTGGCGAACACGATGGTCATGTCGATCTTTGAGCGCACGCGCGAGATCGGCGCCTTGCGCGCCATGGGCTGGGCGGCGCGGCGTATTTTGGGACAAATTTTGCAGGAGAGCCTCTACCTTTGTCTCTTTGCCGGGGTCGCCGGCGCCCTCTTTGGCGTTATCCTCCTGACCGTCATCGCCCAGGCGCCGGGGGCCAGTCAATTTGTTGCGCCCAGTTGGCAGGTGCAGACCTTTGTCACCGCCTTTGGCGTCGCCATCCTCCTGGGCCTGCTCGGCGGTCTCTACCCGGCCTGGCGGGCAAGCCGGTTGCGACCAGTGGAGGCGCTGCGGTATGAATAATGAATGGCGAATGGCGAACAATGAATGGTTAATGCGCGACGCCGGGTAACACGCGTTAACCATTCGCCATTCGCCATTGACCATTCATGATTATGGGGTATCTATGCGACGGCTACTTTTGATCCTCATCGGCATTGTTGTGATCAGCGCGGCGGGATGGGGCTATTGGCAATATCAGCAGGCCCAGGAAGCGGCGCGCCAGGCCGCGACCGCCGAAGAGGCGGCCGCAACCGATGAGTTGGCAAATGTGATCTGGGCGTCGGGCAAGTTGACGCCGGTGACTTGGGCGGGCCTCAGTCCGGCAACCACCGGTCTGGTTCGCCAAATTCATGTCAGCGAAGGCGAATGGGTGGCGGCGGGTCAGTTGCTGGTCGAGCTGGACAATGGCGTGGCCCGGAGTCAGGTGACCATGGCCGAGGCGGCGTTGGCGGAAGCCGAAGCGGCGTTGGCCAAAGTCAAAGCCGGCGCGACCCAAGCCGAGCTGGCCGCCGCCCAAGCCCAGGTGGCGGCCGCCGATGCGCAAGTCGCCTTGGCCGCGAGCCAGATGTTAGAGTTACAGGCAGCGATTGAGGGGGCGAAGGCCGGCGTTGTCCACGCGCAACGCCAATATGCCGAACTGGCAAGCCACCCGACCGCCGCGGAAAAAACTGCAGCCCTGGCCCAAGTAGCCGTTGCCCGAGAAGGGGTACGGCAGGCGCAGGCGGCCTACAACATCGTGCGCGGTGATCCGCAACTCGCTGCCCGCCCCGAAGCGTTGACCCTGGCCCAGATGACAGCCGCGCTAGAGGCGGCCCAAGCCCAAGCGGCCTTTACAACCCAAGGGGCAACCCAACAGCAACTTGCCGTCGTCGCCGCGGCCATTGATGTCGCCAAGACGCAAGTCACCCTGGCTGAAAGTCGCGCCGCCGGGGTGGAAGCCGGCGTCAAAGCGGCTCTGGCCGCACGCGATAGCGCCAAAGCCGCACGCGACCGCTTGCAAACCGGCGCCACGGTCGAAGAGGTGGCCATGGCCACCGCGCGGGTGCAATCGGCGCAGGCGGCTTTGGTCAGCGCCCAGGCGCAACTGGCCCAGAGCCAGATCGCCGCCCCCTTTGCCGGCCAGATAGGGACGATCAATGTGCGCTTAGGCGAACTGGCGACGCCGGGAACATACACACTCTTGCTGGGCGACACCCGTGCCATGCACGTCGAAACCACCGACCTGCGTGAAACCGATGTCGTGCGGCTGGCCGTCGCGATGCCGGTGGAAGTGACCTTTGATGCGCTGCCTGATCAAATCTTTCCGGGTACAATTACCCGGATCGCGCCGGTCAGTTCAGCAGCCCAGGGCAGCACCAACTATACCCTCCAAATCGACCTAGCGGCGTTAGACGGGCAGTTGCGTTGGGGAATGACGGCCTTTGTGAACATCCATGTCGAATAACCGCTCAACCCGCTCGCAGCCGGCCCGTAACCGGCGGCCCCAACGCCGGTCACCGGTTGCCTTTTAGGCGCGGCTGCGAGCGGGCTTAGGCTTGATAGTTACCATGGCGAACAGTAAAAAGGTGATTGGGTGATGCGGTGGTTGAGCCTGTCGAAACCACCGCATCACCCAATCAAAAACTTATCATGACCGAACTAATCCACACCATCAACCTGACCAAAACCTATGGCAGCGGTGAGACCATTGTCTATGCCTTGGACCATGTGACCGTGACGATCAATGCCGGTGAATTTGTCGCCATTATGGGGCCGAGCGGCTGCGGCAAGAGTACGCTCCTCAACATGTTAGGGGCGCTGGATCAGCCGACGGCCGGGGAAGTGTGGGTGGCTGGTGAAAACTTGGCGCGCCTCAAAAATGTCGACAAATTTCGCGCCCAGACCATCGGCTTTATCTTTCAACTCCACAACCTGCTGCCGACGCTGACTGCCCTGGAGAATGTCGAAGTGCCGATGATTGGCCAGGTCAGTAGCCACAGCGAGCGGGTTGGGCGTGCGCAACAGCTTTTAACATTGGTGGGCCTCGATGATCGCGCCCACCATCTACCTAGCCAGCTTTCCGGCGGGCAACGACAACGGGTCGCCATTGCCCGCGCCCTTGCCAATCAACCTAAGCTTGTGCTGGCCGATGAGCCGACCGGCGCCCTCGACAGCCAGAGCGGCGCCGAGATACTGGCGCTGTTGGCTGATCTCAACCAACAACAGGGCACAACCATCGCCGTCGTCACCCATGACCGTCAGGTGGCGCAGGCGACCCAACGCATTCTGCGCATGAAAGATGGCCGTGTGATCGACGATCATCGCATCAGCGACCCAATGGAGGAAGATCTGCTGGCCCTGGCGCGCAGCAAACTCGGTCAAGCGATCATGGTGGATGGCGACCCGCCGTTGGAAAAGATTACGGCGGAGGAAGAGTTGGTGTTGCGCCGGATTTTGGCGCGGGTGCAGAATTAGCAACTATTCTGACGGGTGGATGCAGATCGATGTTAGCACCTTTGCGCCAGGTGGCTTTACGCCCAACGAAGCAGTGGATTATCTGGCGATAACAGCGGTGTAGGAAGTGGCGGTTGACGGAGACATAGTTGGGGACAGTATCCTAAATGTAAGCAAGTAGCAATTTTAATGCTTAATTTCATGTCAGTTATTCTGTATGATTCAAAGGAGATTTACGGAAACGATAAGATTTTCTATATATTTTCAATAATGCATCCGGTATTGGGGAAGCATGGAAGGGTAGTATATGACCAAGGATACGATGGGAGTAACTAAAGCACACTGTAATCAATGTGGCGGTGATCGAAATCATGGAGTATTGGCTATAGAGAAAACGTCATGGACTGATGAAGAGTATGATCATATTCATGGTGGCGACAGCTATGAAATGCTTAAGTGCTTAGGGTGTGAACAGATTAAACTTCGACACAGCTCCTGGGTTGTAGGGAATGACGACAATAAAGTCAGCTATTTCCCACCCCCGATCTTTCGCCCAAATCCGAAGTGGTTTTCTGATCTCTGGTATGAACTTCCTGATGATGCTGATTTTGTCGAAACACTTCTTAAAGAGATCTATGTTGCTCTACAAAACAATCTTTCAAGTCTTGCGACCATGGGCATTAGGTCACTACTTGAAAAGGTAATGATTGCTAAGATAGGAGATCAAGGAAGCTTTCGCAAAAATTTAACAGAATTTGAAAAACAAGGATATGTTTCACGCATACAAAAGGAACGTTTAGAAACAATTCTTGAGGCGGGTCATGCAGTGATTCATCGAACTTTTACGCCAAGCACAAAAGATGTGATCACTCTTGTTGACATTACTGAACATATTATTGAGACAGTCTATCTTCATGAAGACAAGGTCAAAGAGCTTCAGAAACGCGTTCCGCCACGAACAAACCAAACGTAAGATGAATGAAACAATTGACAATGTAAGATCAGGATTGTTTTGAAAGACCGTTTGTGTTATAATGATGTGATTGAACCATTGTTCATGTCACTTGGCCGATTAGTGTGAAAGGAGGTTAAGATGACGATGTTAGCATCCTTGAACGGAAAACATAGCAAGCCATCGCAAACCTCTATGCAGGAATTATACCAACGGTTGCAGCAAGCCGGTTTCAACCATGCATTTGTACAGGATTATTTATTGCCTACTTGGTGGGACGATAGCCTAGGCGAAAATCCGACGATGCGAGCGGTGGCGGAAGTCGGGATTGCCCGCATGATTGGCGTCTCTATTCATGCCTTGCATACACCGGGAACACCATTGCACTTGGCGCCCAATCACGAATTTCGCCTCAAACGCAACAAGGGGGTCACGGTCCCAGAATTGTTGCCGGCGATTGCCCTTGCCCAATCAGCGGCCCATATTCTGGCAGAAACGATCGAGGATTTGCCGCCTTTTGTGACTGGCGCGCACGCACTGACTGTGCGCGAGGAGATTTTGGCGCAACACGCCACTGTTGACCTAAATGGACTATTAGCGTGGGCGTGGACGCATGGGATTATTGTCGTTCACCTTTGCCGCTTGCCCATGCACGCTAAAAAATTTAGCGGCATCGCCCTCTTTCATGCGACGCGCCCAGTCATTGTGTTAGCCGACGGTCGAGATAGCCCACCGTGGTTAGCCTTTCATCTGGCGCATGAACTTGGTCACATTTTGCTAGGGCATGTACAACCCGGGCAGCTATTGCTGGATGACAATATTGACCGCCGACAACGGCTGCTGGATGCCGTCGAAGATCTGGCCTTTGAACGCATTGAAGCAGAAGCTAATGTCTTTGCTATGACCTTATTGACTGCGCAACCAGAGATGCGCTTTGCCATGCAGCGCGATCTCAATGGCGAAAAGTTAGCATCCTGCGTACAGCAGCGAGCCGGCCAAAGCCGGATTGATGCCGGCACGTTGGCCTTACTCTATGGCTATAGCGCAGGACGGATGGGGGTCGCCCAAAACGCATTGAAACGACTAGGCCGCTTACATGGCGCCCATGAATTGATTGCCGAGATGCTGAAGCGTCACCTGGCGGAAGAGTTGCCCGAATCGCTTTCCGCCCTTCTCCCACTCATCAACTGTAGATAGCCAGCGGTATGCCTCTGTCGCGCTTATTCATTGACAACGACATCTTTATTCTCGTAGCCGGTGCAGGCTTGCTCGAAGAAGCAGTGACAGCACTGGGTTTTACGTTTGCTGATGTCTACCGGCTGGAGGCGCTGCCCTTTGTTGTGAGCAGCGGCAAAAGACAGTCGCGTTTTCCGGTCGAGGTTGTGGAGAGCGTTCTTCAACAATGTCAACAGGTCAACGTTCTACGCGAGCGACCCAGTGATGCTCTTCTGCAGATGTTTGTCGCTACACCGGCTGTCGATGCTGGAGAAGCAGTGCTTTATGCACTTGTGGCCGAACAACCAAGCGCTTTCCTCACCTCTGGTGATAAACGAGCGATGCGGGCAATTGCACAGGAACCAACGTTATCTGCAATCCGTACAGCGGTGGCCGGACGCGTTATCTGCTTGGAAGCGTTGCTCCTCAAGTTGATTAAAGCGCGCAGTGTTGCCACGGTAGGGGCTGCATTGACGCCGGTACTCCCACTTAATACCATGTTACGCGCTGTCTTCACCTCAAATTCTATTGCACAACCAACAGAATGTATACAGGCGCTAACCAGTTACCAACAGATGCTGCGCAAAGAAGTTGGCGCAAATTTTTTATGGCAAGATGATTAGAATCTACCTGTCTACTGAGTCTGGATCGCCCCCGGATAGATCGACGCCCGGCTCAACAACCCTGCCATTCCATCAAAATCAAAGATGCGGCGGTTGTGTTGGGCCGGGTTGAGGCGACGGTAAAGCCGATTGGCGATCGGGGTCATCAAACTTTCCTCGCCATGCCCCCGCTGTTGCAGACCGGCGGTCGCCAGTTCGACGATGGTTTCGAGAAAACGGGGCGCCGGCTGGGGCGCGGCCAGCCCAAAGCGGATCGCCTGCTGGTGATAGGTGCGCATGATCGACCAGTAGTCGTCGCCCAATGTCCTTTGCACGTAAGTGTCGATGGCGTCCGCCGCTTCGATCAAGCCCACACTCAAGGTCATCGCCGCCATCTGTTCCGGCCACGGTTGTTGACAGGCCGGACGGATTTCAATGGTGCCGTAGGATGTGCGCAAGCGGGCGCTGTTCCAGATGTAGTGTTCATGAAACAAAAAGGCGGGGAAGTCGGGGCCGTGTTCGCGCAGATAGTCGGTGAAGGGACGGCTGACCGGGATCACCTCGCCGCCGGCGCGGGCAATGAGGTAGGTGGATTGGGCGACGGTGTGGACATAATCGACAATGCTAGTGTAGGGCCGCGCCGGCATGCCGTGACGATGTTCGTTGGCGTGGATGTTGGCCATGCGCCCTTCGCGGCTGCTGCAAAAGCGGCTCAACCGTCCGCTGTGTACGGGTGAATTGCCGCAGAGCGCAATCAACACCGGCGCCATCAGGTTGCCGAAGTTGAGCAGCTTGACCATTTCCGCGCGACCAATCGCCACATGACATTGGTCGCTGGCCGTGACCGTATACCAGAGCCATTCGGCGCCCATCGCCCGGTAAAGGCTTTGGTAGCGCTGTTTGGGCGCCATGATCGCCAGCGTCGGCGGCGTCACCGGCTGGATGCCGTACCCCAACACCAGCCAATCCAAGCGCGCCGCCAGCCGCACAATCGGCAAGACCGCCGCCACCATAATCGCTTGCACTTCAAAGAGCGTATGACAAGGGCGCGTGTTGACCTCAATGGTGCCGACGCCCACCTCTAGTGCATATTTGTAATCCTCGCCATCAACGCCGACAATCAGGCGCTTGTTGCCGCTGTCATAGTGGGCCGTTAGCCCTTGGGTGGCGCGCAATTGCTCCAACAGACGACGCGCATCCGCTGCTTCCCCTGTTGCCTTGACCACCGGATATTCGGCTTCGCGACCGATAGTGCGTTGCGACGGCGTCTCCACCGGAAACGCCGCCATAAACTGGTTGGCTAGCGCAGCAACGACCTCATCCAGATCATACATGCAACCTCCCACCCTTCCTTCAATCCAACCGGCCAACAAGCCGCGGCAGATCGCGCAATGTCCGACAGACCGCATGGGCGCGTGTATGTTGGCTGCCGCGATCAACGATGCCCGTGAAAAGAATCGCTTTCATCCCAATCGATAACGGCCCCGCTACATCGTTGCTCTCCCGGTCGCCGACATGGACAATCTCGGTGGGCACCACATCCAGCCCAATGGCCGCCTGGCGAAAGACTGCGGTTGCCGGCTTGGAGGCGCGCATTTCATCGGAGAAGACCAGGTAGCTGAAGTAGGGCAAAATGCCCTGGCGGTCGAGTAAATGCCGGAGTCCGCGCCCGTGGGTGTGAATGGTGTCAGAAACAATGCCCAGCTTATATTCGCGCGCCAGCAATTCCAGTGTATAATGAAGGCCAGGGACAAAATCGGGCGGAATGCGTACTTCCATCGTCTCGATCTCGCGCACCAACGCGTCGATCTCGCGCACGAGGCCGGCATAGTGACCCGGTTTGGGCGAGATCCCCAGGTGTTCGTAGGCGTAGTAAATGCGGGTGGTGACGCCGGGAGTGTTATGATTGGTGTGCCACTCTTCGCGAAAGCGTTGGTTGGCGACATCGTAAGCGGCCATCGCCTGCTCAGCCTTGATATGCGGATAGAGAGCGCCCATCCGCTCGGCAAAAAGCTGCTTGCGCGCCAATGGTTTACTCGGCAACCCCAACGCGGCCCGCTTGGGTTCATCCGAATCATCAATCGCCAAGGTATCCCAAAAGTCAAACGTAATCGCCCGAATCATAGGAGTAATCATAGCATAGGTGGGTGACGGCAGCAAAGGTTAAGGGGAGACAGGGAGACAGAAGACTAGAAGACAAGAAGACAAGAAGATAGAAGGCAGAGACAAGGTGAGGGTTGAGTTGGGGAAGATGATAGAGACAAAAGAGTTGCTGCGGCGCTATGGGGTGAATCCGAAGCAGTCGTTGGCGCAGAATTTTTTGATGGAGGCAACGCATCTGGCGCGCATTGCGGACGCGGCCGCGTTGACGGCGACAGATACGGTCTTGGAGATTGGGCCGGGCTTGGGCGCGTTGACCCAATATCTGGCCGCACAGGCCGGACAGGTGATTGCGGTTGAACTGGATAACCGGTTGATCGAACTCCTACGCGCCCATTTTGCCGATCAGCCCCAGGTGCAGATTGTTCACGGCGACATCCTAACCCTTGACCCATGTGCGCTAGTTCCCCCGCATGAAGCGGCGCCCTCAAACCTGCTTTCTCCCCCTTATAAGGTTGTGGCAAATCTGCCGTATTACATCACCAGTGCAGTCTTGCGTCATCTCTTAGAAGGCCATTGCCGACCAACACAGATTGTGGTGTTAGTGCAAAAAGAGGTGGCCGAGCGGATTTGCGCCCAACCGGGTGATCTGTCGCTATTGGCGGTGAGCGTGCAATTTTACGCCGAACCGACCCTGGTGCATCGTGTCCCCGCCGGCGCTTTTTACCCGCCGCCCAAGGTGGATAGCGCCGTTTTGCACCTGGCGGTGCGACCTGAACCCGCCGTTCCCGATGTCAACCCTGCTCACTTCTTCCGGGTTGTGCGCGCCGGTTTTAGTCAGAAGCGCAAACAGTTGGGCAATACCCTGAGCGGCGGCCTTCACCTGCCCAAGGCCGAGCTAACCGCCACGCTTAACAAGCTCGGCATCGACCCCACCCGTCGCGCCGAAACCCTGACCCTGGCCGAGTGGGGCGTCCTCACCCGTGCTTTACTCGTACCGACCAACGTGATTCGTGATTCGTAATTCGTGATTCGTGCTTTACGTCAGGATAGCGCCTAAAATCACGCAACACGAATCACGAATCACGCCCCAAGTAACTCGTTCGTAACCCCACCTTGCTACAGTATCACAAGATTCAGTGTCGGTTCAGCCCAGTCACCAGAAACAGAGAAGGAACGTCTAATGATGCTTGAATCATTGGAGGCCGTCAGCGCGCCACTATTAACACGTCATCCTCACGGTCGCCTTCAAGAAAAAGTTGCCATTATCACCGGGGGCGCCCGCGGCATTGGCGCGACCACCGCGCTCACCTTTGCTCGCGAAGGCGCCAAAGTTGTCATTTGTGATGTGAATGAAGAGCTTGGTCTGGAAGTCGCCACCACGATCAACAATGCGTTGGGTAACGGCCTGCCGGCGGCGATCTTTTTGCCGGTCAATGTCGTTGATGCCGCCAGTGTCGGCCGAATGGTGCAGCAAGCCGTGGCCCAGTTTGGCCATGTCGATATTTTGGTCAACAATGCCGGCGTCACTCGTGATGCCCAACTCAAAAAGATGACTGACGAAGAGTTCAACTTTGTCATCGACATCAATTTGAAGGGCGTGTTCAACTGTGGCCGAGCCGCCGCCAACCAGATGTTGGAGCAGGGCAGGGGGGGCGTCATTCTCAACGCGGCCAGCATCGTCGGTCTCGACGGCAACTTTGGCCAGACCAACTACGCCGCCACCAAAGCCGCCGTCGTCGGCATGACCAAAGTTTGGGCGCGCGAACTGGGGCCGAAGGGGATTCGGGTCAACGCCGTCGCCCCCGGTTTTATTGAAACGCCCATGACCGCCAAAATGCCGGAAAAGGTCTATCAGATGATGGTGGACAAAACCCCGCTTCGCCGCGCCGGTCAGGCCCAGGATGTGGCCAATGCCTATCTCTGGTTAGCCAGCGACGAGGCCAGCTTTGTCAACGGGGTGGTTCTACGTATCGACGGCGGGATTGTGATTGGGACGTAAGCTTTACGACTGAAATGCCTTCAGCACTTCATGGTACCACGAACTAACTCGCGATTCTGCCAATCGACATTGTCATCGGCATAGACCAAGCGAAACGCATTGGCATCGAGTTCACTACGCCATTCATTGTGGATTACCATTGCCGCCGCCACCTTGCCGATGCCATCGGCAGCCTGGGCGGAGGTGCCGTTGCCACCGATGGCGGCATAGATACGACCGGGCGTGACAATGTCGATATAGGGCTTGGCATGAACCGTGCGGGTGATGACACAGCGGTTGGTATGCCAGTGTACGGCTTGCAGACCAGGCAATAGATCACAAACCGTGTCGCGCATGACATTCAACATCACGTCGCTGTTGCCGGTGCGATACCAGGCATTGATCTCATCCAGCGTCTCGACATAGCGGTCGGCGGTGGTGTTGGCGCCCATCTTCACGTAATATTTGCCGTTGGGGTATTGCACCGGCGGGAACATGTAGAGATCAGCCAGGTGGTCGGATTCGATGTGGTAGCTGAGGGTCGGCAGGTCGCGCAGCCGTTCCACTTCACGCGACGGCACTTCACCCATGACCACATATTCAATCTTTAGGCGCAGCGCCAGCGGACGGGGGAAGAGGTCAAAGCAGTTGGTAAAGGCGCCGGTGGCAATCAGCACCCGCTGGGCTTGATAGACGCCCCCTTCTTGCGTGCGCACCGCAACATGGTCGCCCTTGTCCGTCACCGTGGCGGCGATTTCACGGATCAGGGTCGCCCCGTTCTGTTGGGCGGCGGCCAACTCACCGGCCAGTAACTTGCGCGGGTTGAGATAACCGGCGGGCGCTTTTTCCCAGAGTACGCTGCAATGGGCCGGGAAGCGCAGAAAGGGCAAGGCCGCCTGTTGCGCCGGTTGATCCAGCAATTCATAAGAGGCGCCGTAGAGCGCCGCATGAGCATCCGCCTGCGCCAACAATTCCGCCGACGGCCGTTCCGGCGTGACCGAGAGACAGCCAACCGCTTTGTAGATCGGCTCGCCCAGCGCCGCTTCCAACACCGGCATTTGGCTTAACGTCGTGTGGGAAAAGGTCGCCCAGATCGCCTCTCGTTTGATGATCTGGCTGATAATGCGCGCCTGGTCATAGTGCGCGCCATAGATGCCCGTGTGGGTTTCATGGTTCACCGGCTCATCCGGCCCGATGACCGCCACATTGCGTGAAGCCTGGCTCAGATAGCGCGTAGCGGCTGCGCCCATCAAGCCTTTGCCGACGACAAGAAAATCATACATGGTGGGTTACTCGCTTTGGTTATGAGAGAGATAGAGCGATACAGAGATTATGTTGAAGTCAAAATGTTTTTGAACACCTGTCAGGTTTTGGAAACCTGACAGGTGTGGCGGGTCGAAACCTCACACTTTCTGTAGATGAGCGAATGTTTTTACACCGGCGCGACTACCAGCAATTCGGCCATATCATGCGCCAGGGCGTGGTGATCGCCGTTGACATCAATGAGCAGGGGACCGGCAAAGGGGGCGCGTTTGAGCAGGGTGACGGTAGCGTTGGGGTACAGTCCCATTGACCCCAGATAGTTAAGCCGGTCAGGATCCTGGACAAGGACGCGCACCAGGCGGTGGGGCTGGTTCAGCTCGGCGGCACTGAGCGGCACGCCGGTAATGGTTTCGACATGCCCATCTTTGCTGGGAATTGGGTCGCCGTGGGGATCGATGGTTGGGTTGCCCAAGGCGGCGGCAATCGCATCTTCCAACGCTTCACTAATCACATGCTCCAGCCGGTCGGCCTCGGCGTGGATCTGATCCCAGGGCAGATTGAGCTTCTGGTGCAAGTAAAGCTCCAGCAGCCGATGGTGGCGCAAGACCTCCAACGCCACCTGGCGCCCGGCTTCGGTGAGCGTGATGCTCTGGTACGGTTCATACTCGACCAATGCCAACTCGGCCAGCTTTTTCACCATGTTGGTGGTCGAGGCCGGCGACACTTCCAACACATTGGCGAGCGCCGAATTATTCACCTTCTGCCCCTCGGCCATCAGTAAATAGATCGCCTTCAGATAATCCTCATGGGCCGAGGTCAGAATTTTTTTGCTTTCCACAGTAGCACTTTTAGTCATGATTAAATTTTAGGGGCAAGCGCAATGACTGTCAAATTTAGCGCAGGCCGTAGTCTAGAGTCCAAAGTCCGGAGTCCGGACTTCCCCTCACGTCCGCTGTTCAATGTCCTGGCAGATCTTTTCACAGAGGCTCAACAGCGTGGTCTTCCAGCGGTCGTGGAGGTGGAGCGGGTCGAGCCAGTTGAAGCGTAGCGGTTCAGCGGGAATCTTGGTCAGATCGACCTGGGCTTCATCTAACATGCGCAGGTGCATCTCCCGGCTGGAATAGGGGCCGAATTGTTCATGGGAGATGTAGAGCGGCGGCACCCGGTAGGGGATCTCGTTGCACCAGCGCAAAATTTCGTTAAAGGTCAGGCGCATGGCATGGTAGCGCCGATGGACATTGGGGGCGACGGTGACTAGTTGATGCCAGAAGGCGCCATTGCCAAAACTCCGTTCTTGGGATTGGATGGGCAATTCATAGAGAATTGACAATCCGACAGCAGCGCTCTCTAACAGGGCGCGGGCGGCGCCCAAGTAGCCGATAAAGAAGGAGCGGGTGAGAATGGCCGCTTTGACATCGCTGCCTTGCTCCAGTCCATGCCGTTTGCGCGCATCTTCGATCAAAAAAGCGTACATCTCCACATCGGCGATGCGCGCACAGACGCTTTCCGCAATGATCACACTGGGGTGCGGGTTGCTCGATTGAATGACACCCAGGCGATAATCAAAGTGGTCATCCAACTTGAGAAAACAGTTGGGGACCGGCTGTTCGGACAATTTATAGGCAGTGCGTTCGTAGAAGCGCGTTTTCATCGTAGCTCGACTTCCTACCGTAGGAAAGACTTATGAAGGTTGCTTTTTTGTCATTAGCTCGTCGGGGCGTACCCGGCGAGTGATCACGGATCTATTTTTACAACGTTTACAAGTCTTTACTCCGATCATCGTTGCCGACAGATAACCAGTAGTAGTGCAAAAGAATGCCGGTCAGCAGACCGACAGCCAACTTCACCGGCCAGGGTAGACCGCTGGGGCTGATAAAGCCCTCGATCACCCCGGCCAGGATGAGCAGCGGCACACAGCCCAAAATCAGTTGGACGCTCTGTCGGCTGCGCTGGATCAAGGCGGTGCGCCGGGTGCGCAGACCGGGGCGGATCAGGGCGTCGCCCATATACAGGCCGCAACCGCCGGCCAGAAAGATGACGCTCAACTCAATAAAGCCATGCGCCACGACAAATTCGGCCAGGTTGCCGCTCATGCCATGCGCCTGCAAGAGGCCAAAGATGCCGCCAATAGTTAGCCCGTTGTTCAGGATCACCCAGAAGGTCAATAACCCCGCCGTAATACCGCCGGCAAAGGTCAAGAACATGACGCGAATGTTGTTTGTCAAGATAAAACTCGACGCCGCCGAACGTTCGGTGGGCGCGATCTCCGTCCACATCTTGCCCGCTTCGACTTGCTCCACCAGCGGCTCGATACCGGCGCCGGCAAAGACATAGATGGTATCCGGGTGGCGCCAGGTGACAAAAAAGGCAATCAATGCGCCGATGAGAAATACGCCAAAACACAGGCTCGTATATGGCAGTAAGGCGCGGTATAATAGCGGGAAGTCGCGGCGGTAAAATTGGGTCAACGCCTGTCGGCGCAACGGCTCCTCTTGGTAGATCTGCGCGTGGGCGCGACTGACCAGCCCATTCAAATAGTGCGTTACCCGCTGGTTGGGGAAATCGCGCTGGGCTAGGGCCAGATCAGAGGTGGCGGCGCGATAGAGCCGTCCCAGGTCGGCCAACTCCTGGGGCGAAAGACGCCGGATATCGGTTTTGGTTTGCGTCAGCAGGCTCTCCAACTGTTGCCAGGCCGGCCGCCGTTCGGTCAGAAATGTATCGACATTCATAGAAATTGCATGAATTACAGGAATTGCATCATGAGCGAAAATTGGTTACAGGAAGAGTATACCATTGATACGCCGGAAAATGTAAGCTTTGGCTACGAAATTGCAGGGATTGGCAGTCGCTTCCTCAGCGGCTTGATCGATGCCGTGCTTTTAGTCTTGGCAATCATCTTCCTGAACATTGTTTTAGCGGCACTCATGGAGTGGGCCAACGCCGATCAGGTGGCCGCAACCATCATCGGAGAAGAGACCAGCGTCACCTGGGCCGGCGGTCTGCTTTTGGCGATCTACACGCTGCTCAACTTCATCTTGATCTGGGGCTACTTTGTGGTCTTTGAATTGACCTGGAACGGGCAGACCCCCGGCAAGCGCTGGGCCAAATTGCGCGTGGTGCGCGCCAACGGCAACCCCGCCGGTTTTCTCGATGTGGTGATTCGCAACCTGGTGCGCATTGTGGACTTTTTACCTGTCGGCTATGGCCTGGGCCTGACTGTCATGTTCTTCAACCAACAGGCGCGCCGGCTAGGCGACTTTGCCGCCGGCACCATTGTCATCAAAGAGCGCGCCGGCCTCTCACTCGATAACCTGGGGGACAATCGCCGACGCGCCCTCTTTGTCACGCCGACGCCGGAACAACAAGCAGCCTGGCAACAGCGTTTTCCCGCCCTCCGTCGCCTCTCTGCCAACGACTATGACTTGATTCGCGACGCCCTCGCCCGCCATGACCAGGGGCAACTTACCCCCGGCGCCTTGCACCGGTTAGCCGCCGCCATTGCCGGCAAATTGGACGCGGGCGTCCCAGAGTTCAACTGGCAAGCCAGCCGCGCCTTTCTGGTCGATGTGGCGGAAGCGTATCGGCATCGCGGTAGTTAGGTGGCTGGTTCGTTCGTTGGTTTCGACAGGCTCAACCAACGAACGAACCAGCCACCTAGCCGACCAGCCAACGAAACCAACCAACGAACATATAAGGATTTGTAAAATGGAGCGAACCCAATCGCCCGAATACCTCCTGATGATCCGGGATCTGCCCGATGATCTGCGGCCGCGCGAGCGGATGCTCTATGCCGGCCCCAGTGCGTTGAGCACGGCGGAGTTGTTGGCGATCATCCTGCGCGTCGGCAACCGGGGCGAGAATGTGATTCGCATGTCCGAGCGGTTACTGAGCGAATTTGGCGGTCTGCCTGGGCTGGCCCAGGCCAACTTCGAGGAGCTTTGTGGCGCACACGGCATTGGCGACGCCAAAGCAACCCAGATCAAGGCGGCGCTCGAATTGGGCCGGCGCCTCATGGCGGCGGCGCCACAGGAGCGGTTGCAGGTGCGCAGCCCGCTCGATGTCGCCAATTTGTTGATGCTGGAAATGAGCCTATTGGAGCAAGAGCAGTTGCGCGTGGTCTTGTTGGATACGAAAAATTTTATTTTACGCGTTCATACGGTCTACACCGGCAGCCTGAACAGCGCCGTGGTGCGCATTAGCGAAGTCTTCCGCGAACCGATTCGCACCAACAGCGCGGCCATTGTCGTCACCCACAACCACCCCAGCGGCGACCCCACCCCCAGCCCCGAAGATGTGCGCGTCACCGAAATGATTGTCGAGGCCGGCGCGCTACTCGATATTGATGTTTTGGATCATCTAATCATCGGGCGCAACCGCTTTGTAAGTATGAAAGAACGTGGCTTAGGTTTCAAATAAATTTTATGGCCTATCCATTGCTGGTTTGCGTGCATAAAGGACAAAGACAGCCCAGGTCAGGAAACAACACCCGGCCCGTTGCCGCGCTTGTTGGTCGGCCACCCAGGCGGTCACTTCGGCGGCCGATAACACCCCGGCGGCCTGGGCGTGCGCCAGCGAAGCGCGAAACCAGAGTGCATAGGCAAAAGCAAAGTCAGTGACAATGCCGGTCAACGGGGTAATATTGATTTCCTCTAGTCCCAAATCCAGCGCATAGCCGGGCAACTGGCGCCCAATCCAGCCATTGGACTCATAATCACTCATAAAGTGGATAAAGCGGCGGGTGACATCCCGGTCGGCGGCGTCGATCACCGAAGCATCGGCATCCGGGCCGGGGATGACCAGTCGACCACCGGGGCGCAACACCCGCACCATCTCCGCCAGCGCTCGGCGGGGGTCGGGCAGGATCTCAAAGACGCCGGTGGCGTAACAGCCGTCAAAGCAGTTGTCGGCAAAGGGCAGCGCGTGAGCGTCGGCTATGCGATAGTCAATGGGCAAGGTCAGCCCGGTGGACCGCGCTTTCGCCTCGGCAATCATGGTCGTGCTGACATCAATGCCGATCACCTGTCCCGCCTGACCTACCTGTGGCGCCAGCGCGCGCACGGCGCCACCCGTGCCGCAGCCTACATCCAAGATTGTCTCACCTTCTTGCACCGCCAGCAGGTCAAAGATAGCGCGATATTGTTCGGGGTCGCTGTCGCTTTGCCCCCGCCGATAGTTGTCCATGAACCGGATGTAGGCAGTGGGATCGCCGGTTTGGTCGATGGCAGCCCAGCCGGCTTGAAAACTATATTGAAAACTATGGGGGAGCATCACGCTCTTCTCCCCTAGGCGCCACGGCCACCTGCGGTTCGCGCTTTTCATCGCGCTCGACCACCCCGTCGCGCACATAGATCACCCGCTTGCAATAGGCGGCAATGTCCGCTTCGTGGGTGACAAAGATGATGGTAATGCCGTGCTCGCGGTTGAGTCGTTGAAAGAGCTGCATGATCTCAATGCTGGTCTTGCTGTCGAGGTTGCCGGTCGGCTCGTCGGCCAGGATCATGGCCGGCTGGTTGGTGAGGGCGCGGGCAATGGCGACACGCTGCTGCTGACCGCCCGATAGCTCATTCGGTTTGTGATCCAGCCGTTCCCCCAGGCCGACCAGTTGCAGCATCTCTTCCGCCCGCTTGCGCCGCTGGCGACTGCCAATGCCGGCATAGATCAACGGCAACTCCACATTCGCCCGCGCCGAGGTGCGGGGCAACAGGTTGAAACTCTGAAAGACAAAGCCAATCTTGCGGCAGCGAATCTCCGCCAACTGGCTGTCGCTCAATTCACTGACGTTGACGCCATCGAGCTTATAGCTTCCTTCCGTGGGAACATCAAGACAACCCAGCACATTCATCAGCGTAGACTTGCCGCTGCCGCTTGGCCCCATAATGGCGACCATTTCGCCCGGCCAGATCTCGACATTGATCCCGCGCAGCGCCCGCACTTCAATGTCGCCCATCGTATAAATTTTGGTCACGCCTTGAACAGCAATAACCGGTTGGTTGGTTGGTTGGTTGGTCATAGGTACTGATTGTCTACTGGGAGATTGGGTGATTGGGAGATTGGGTGATTTCGACAAGCTCAATCACCCAATCTCCCAATCACCTAATCTCTAATTCCCGCCAAAAAGCGCACCCCGTAACCGCTCCCCGCTGCTCGCTGTAATCAGTGCCACGCGATCCCCATCGGTCAGGCCGGCGAGAATCTGGCTTTCCCGTTCATTGCGCAGCCCCAACTCCACCGTTTGTAGCGCTGGCGCACCATTGACCATACGATAGACAAAGGCTTGGTCGGTCTCGCGATCCAATTGGATGTAGCGGTTGGGCAACAAAACCACGTTGTCCACCTGCGCCGTGGTGATGATCGCCGTGGCGCTCATGCCGGCGCGTAAAGGGGCGTCGCTGGGGTCAGGGACGATGGTCACTTCATAGGCGATGACGCCGGCCACGTCGTTGGCGACCGGGGAAATTTCGGTGACGCGTCCGCTCAAGTCGCGATCAGGCAAGGCATCGACGCTCAGGCGTGCGACCTGGCCGACAGCGACCTGGCGCACATCGATCTCATCGACCAGCACCGTCATGTGAAACTGGTCAACATCGGTCAGCACGACCGCCGCCAGTTGACCGCCGCTCAGTTCTCCCTGGCGGATATTGACTTGGCTGACGACGCCCCGGAAGGGCGCCACCAGTTGGCCATTGGTGAGTGAATATTGGGCCTGCAGCGCATTCAACTCGGCTTGCCGCACCTGGGCGCGGGCGATGCGCAAATCTTCTTCGTTTGGCCCCTCCAGCAACGCTTTCAGGTTGTTCTGCGCGGTGATCACGCTGCTCTGCGCCTGGCGTAGACCGGACTGGGCCTGGGCAATCTGGTTGAGCGCGCCGGCAACCTGCGCCTGATCCGGCCCTTCTTCGGTCAGGGCGGCCTGGGCGCGGGCCACTTCAAGCGCCACCGTCGCCTGCTCCAACTGGGCCGATTGGGGCAACATGCCGATGTTCGGTTGATTTTTGACTTCGTTATAGGCTTGCTGCGCCTGTTTCAGATTGGCTTCGGCCTGGCGCACCTGGGCCAGGTTGACCGTTTGCTGCGCCGCCGAAGGACCGGCCAACAGTTGGCGGTAAGTGGCCTGGGCGCTGGCGAGGGCGGCTTCGGCGCTGGCGACATTGGTCTGGGCGACGACAACAGCGGCCTGAGCGGCGGCAATATCTTCAGCGCTGGGCGGTGTCGCCAGTTTGGCAAGTTGGGCTTCGCTGATCTCCTGGCTGATCTTGGCTTGAGCCAAGGCCAGGGTTAGCTCGGTGGTCTCCAGTTCGGCCAACATCTGCCCGGCTTCCACCGTTTGGCCGGGGCTGACCAGCACTTTCGCAATGCGCCCGGCGCTGCGAAAGGAGAGCGACACCTGCGCCTCCGGTTCAATATTACCGGTGGCGCTCACCGTGCTGGCAATGGTGCCACGTTGGACGGCAACGGTTTCATAGGTCGGCGCCGCCGCTTGTTCCGCCTGCATCTGTTGATAGCGTTGATAGCCAAACCAGCCGCCGACACCAAGAATGGCAAGTACTACAAGAGTGATCAGGATTCTACGCATGGATGAGTGATTCGTGTTACGTGATTCGTGTTGCGCCAGCAAGCCGATGTCGCCGACAAGGGCGAATCGAGACTAACGCTCAAATTATTTGCTCATAAGCTGATGATCGCGCTGATATTGTAACAGGTCTGTTGCCTCTTTCCCTATTTTGCTGGGGAATGGGCTAGATTTCCGCCGCTATCCTTGTGAATTTTCCTACTTGACAAAAAGTCAAAAGTGGAATAAACTATTTTTAGCTAAGACTAAATTTATGGTTATAGATAAAAACTATGCTCTTTGAGTACACATATTGAGTAAATGGAGGGTAGCTAAAGTTATGCGTTCCAAACTAATTCTCTTGGTGTTGATCTTGCTGCTAGTCACCGGGTGTAGCGACGGCGAACCGACGGCGGCGGCGGCCAGTGATGGTCTGCACATTGTAACCACCACCAGCATGATCACCGACATTACCAAAGTGGTCGGCGGCGATCAGGTGGCGGTGACCGGCTTGATGGGCGCCGGCATCGACCCCCATCTCTACGTCGCCAGCGAAGGGGACATGGAGTTGCTGCAGAATGCCGATGTCATCTTCTACAATGGCCTCTTTCTGGAAGCCCAGATGGCCGAAATTCTAGAGCAGATCGGCGAACGAAAAACGGTCGTTCCCGTGACCAAGGGCATTGATCCGCAGCAACTCCTGCCTTGGGCCAATTATGCCGATGAGTATGATCCCCATGTCTGGTTTGATGTCACGCTCTGGATGAAGGCGGTGGAAACAGTGCGCGATACGCTGGCGACGGTCGATGCCGCCAACGCCGCCACTTATCAGGCTAACGCCGCCGCCTATCTGGCAGAGTTAACAAAACTCGACGCCTACGTCAAGGAGCAGGCGGCGCGTGTACCCGCCGATCAGCGCATTGTCATCACTGCCCATGACGCCTTCCACTACTTTGGCCGCGCCTATGGTTTTGAAGTGCGCGGTCTGCAAGGCATCAGCACCGCCTCCGAAGCCGGTACGGCTGATGTCCAGGCGCTGGCTGACTTTATTGCCGAAAAACAGATCAAGGCGATCTTTGTCGAATCATCGGTGCCGGTGCGCAATATTGAAGCGCTCCAGGCCGCTGTCCAGGACCGTGGTTTTACCGTCGGCATCGGCGGGCAACTCTTCTCCGACGCCATGGGCGACCCTGGTACGCCGGAGGGCACCTATGTCGGCATGGTGCGCCATAATATTGATACGATTGTGGGGGCGTTGTTGGGTGAGTAACGTAGTAAAGACTAATGAAGGGTAGCGAATGGTTTCGGTAATCCTTGGAACTTGTCACGCCGGCGGCGATGACCTACAGTTACCGATTTATTTTCGTAACGTTCATCAGTCTTTACTACCAACAAAGTAGAGGCAGAAGCAATGACAAAGCAACTCGCGGTCGAAGTGACCGATTTGACGGTGGCATACGAAGAGAAGCCGGTGTTGTGGGATGTGGATGTGACGGCGCCGGCAGGGACGTTGATGGCGATTGTCGGGCCGAATGGCGCGGGAAAAACAACCTTGATCAAGGCGATCCTGGGGTTGGCGCCGGCGGCGGCAGGACAAGTGTTGATCTACGGCCAACCCTATAGTGAACAGCGGCGGTTGGTGGGCTATGTTCCCCAGCGCGGCAGTGTCGATTGGGATTTTCCCACCAGTGTGCTGGATGTGGTGATGATGGGGCGCTACGGCGCGTTGGGCTGGTTCAAGCGGCCCGGTCGCCGGGAACGGGAGCAGGCGCTGGCTGCACTCGACAAGGTGGGCATGGCCGCCTACGCCGACCGCCAGATTAGCCAGCTTTCGGGCGGACAGCAACAGCGCACCTTCCTGGCGCGCGCGCTGGTGCAAGATGCGCAAGTCTACTTTATGGACGAACCCTTCCAGGGCGTTGACGCGACAACCGAGCGGGCGATTGTCGATCTGCTCAAAGAGTTGCGCGCCGCCGGGCGCACGGTCATCGTCGTCCACCATGATCTACAGACGGTGCCGGAGTATTTTGACTGGGTGACGTTACTCAATGTACGGCGCATTGCCTGTGGCCCGGTGACAGAGGTCTTCACCGAGGAGAATCTGCGCTTGACCTACGGTGGCCGCGTCGCCTTTCTCAGCCGTAACGGCGCCTCACCCGTGGGGACGGGGCCGCTCATTGCGCCGGCGCCGGTGCAACTGCTGGGGGAAGCGGCGGTCGCGGCGGGGCCGCAATAGAAAGGGGCGCCGTCATGGATTTATCAACACTCTTTTACAATCTCTTTTTTGACTATACGTTGCGCACCGTAGCGCTGGGCGTTGGCGTGCTGGGCATTGTCGGCGGGGCGCTGGGGTCCTTTGCCATGTTGCGCCGCCAGAGCTTGCTGGGCGATGCCATGTCCCATGCTGCGCTGCCGGGGGTGGTGCTGGCCTTTATGCTCACCGGCTCCAAAGCGCCGGTCGTGCTGCTGCTGGGGGCGGCGGTGGCCGGCCTGGTCAGTACGTTGGTGATGATCGGCATCAACCGCTATACACGCATTAAAGAAGACAGTGCATTGGGCATTATCCTATCGGTCTTTTTTGGCTTCGGGCTGCTGTTGCTCACCTTTCTGCAACGCAACCCCGATGCGCGCCAGGCCGGGCTGAACAAATTTCTCTTTGGGCAGGCCGCCACCTTGTTGGTGCAGGATGTGCTGGTGATGAGCCTCTTTGGCGGGCTGGCGCTGCTGCTCATGCTGCTCTTTTGGAAAGAGATCAAGTTGCTGACCTTTGACCGTGACTTTGGCGCCAGCCTGGGCTACCCGATGACGCTGCTGGAAATTCTCATCACCGTTCTGTTGGTGCTGGCGATCGTGATTGGCTTACAGGCGGTGGGAGTTGTGTTGATGAGCGCAATGGTGGTGGCCCCGGCGGCGGCGGCGCGCCAGTGGACGAACCGGCTGGGGGTCATGGTGATGCTGGCCGCCGGCTTTGGCGCCTTGGGCGGCGTCGGCGGCGCGTTGATCAGCAGCACCGGCGCCGGCTTGTCCACCGGGCCGGTCATTGTTCTCTGCGTCAGTGCAATTGTGATCGTCTCGCTGTTACTGGCGCCCAATCGGGGCGTCCTCTGGCGCTGGCTGACCCAGCGCCGGAACCGACGTCGTTTGCAGACCGAGCAGGTCTTGAGCAATCTCTATCTGCTGGCTGCGCAACATGCCGAACCGACCCATCCGCACACCGCTGCCGCCCTCCAGGTTATGGGCGCGACGCCGGAAAGCGTCCTGGATAGCCTCAAAGCTCTGGCCGCCGATGGCTTGGTGGAGCAAGCGGCGAACAATCAATGGGCGTTGACGCCAACGGGCGTGCAACGCGCCCAGCAACTGGCCGGGCAACCGAAAGGGGGTCTGCGATGACCACGTTACAGATCGAAATTCAACTGATTGCCGCCGTGGTGGCGGTGGCCTGCGCCCTGCCTGGTGCGTTTCTCGTGTTACGCCAGATGGCAATGATGAGCGACGCCATCAGCCACACCGTTTTGCTGGGCATTGTCCTCATGTTCTTCCTGGTGCAGTCGCTCGAATCGCCGCTGCTGATTGCCGGTGCGGCGGCGATGGGGGTCATCACCGTGAGTCTGGTCGAGCTGCTCAACCGGACGCGGCTGGTCAAACATGATGCGGCCATTGCCCTCGTCTTTCCGGCGCTCTTTAGCGTTGCCGTCATCCTCATTTCCCGCTTTGCCCGCGGTGTGCATCTGGATGTCGATGCGGTGTTGTTGGGCGAGTTGGCCTTTGCCCCCTTTGACCGGCTGACCGTTCTGGGGCTGGATCTGCCCCGTGCGTTGGTGGTGATGGGGGTAATTCTGCTCATCAACCTGACCGTGATCCTGCTCTTTTTCAAGGAACTCAAACTTGCCACCTTTGATGCCGGGCTGGCGGCGGCCCTGGGCTTTTCGCCGGCGCTGATCCACTACGGCCTGATGGCGAGCGTCTCGATCACCGCCGTGGGCGCCTTTGACGCCGTCGGTTCGATCCTGGTGGTAGCGCTCATGGTCACACCGGCGGCGGCGGCCTATCTGCTGACCAACGACCTCAAGCGCATGTTGTGGTTGAGCGCCGGTATTGGTGTTGTCAGCGCCATCGGCGGCTATTGGATGGCGCGGGCGCTTGATGCCAACATCGCCGGCTCCATGGCGACGGTGACGGGTCTGGTCTTTCTGCTGATCTTTCTGGCTGCGCCGGAACGGGGGATCATCGCCGTTGCCCTGCGCCGCTACCGCCAACGCTGGGACTTTGCCCAATCGATGTTGACGATCCACCTGCTCCAACACGAGGACAAACCGGATGCGGAACGGGAAAGTCGCGCCGACCATCTGGTTGAACATCTGCGCTGGCTGCCCGATCACGCCGAAAAGGTGATTCGCTATGCCGAGCGCAAGGGAACCGTCCGCCGCCAAAGCGGCCGGCTTCTCCTGACCGACCGCGGTCGCACCTTGGCGCGCCAGGCGATGGTGCATTGAGTGGTGGTTGGTGCGGTGGTTTCGACAAGCTCAACCACTGCGCCAACCACCGCACCAACCGCCGCACCAACCACCGCACCAACTGCCGCACTAACCACCGCACTAACCACCGTACCAACCGCCGCACTAAATTTTATGACCACACTGTATCCTTCCGCTATGTCTCGATAGACCTTGGTATTACTTCTGCTTGTTACGATAAAGGCTGACCTTTGCCGAAAGCGCGTTTGCTTTGGGCGCCGTTGATTGGATAAGCAGGGGTGATATGAACAAGCAAAAGATGGCAACGCATACCCGTTTCTTCCCATTCCTACTCGTCTTCTGGCTTGCCCTGTTGGGGTGTACGCCCATTCGACTCGCCGCAGGGAGTGCCGCCGGCCAGTCACAAACCGGCGCAACAACACCGGGCTTAGCCGTGGTCGATAGCATCACCATCAACCAGGGTACATCCCAATCGGTGCAGGTGGTGGTGCAGGGCAACCTACCCGACGGCTGCACGACGTTGGGTGAAGCAGATGTGGCGCGCACTGGTGAACAGTTCGCCGTCACCCTGCCGACCAGTCGCCCCGCCGACGCCTTTTGCACCCAGGCGCTCGTCCCCTTTGCCGAGACCATCCCGCTGGATGTGACCGGTCTTCCGGCGGGTGACTATGTGGTCAATGTCAACGGCGTGAGCGAATCCTTTACGCTGGCAAGCGACAAGCGCGCCGTCACCCCACAACCCACATCAAGCGCACCGATCACGGGCACGATCGCAACAACTGTGCCGACAACGTCAACCGCTATCGTCACCGGCAGCGCCCAAAGCAGCGGCGTCTTGACCGATAGCGTGAACTACCGCAACCTGAGTATCAACCTGGACGGCTCCTTCACCAGCACCGCCCAACTCACCTTCCCCGCCGAAGGCGAAGGCCCCTGGCCGACAGTGATTCTCTTTGCCGGCTCCGGTCCCTATGACCTGGATGCGACCACTTATGGTTCGACCAGTAATGGGCAACCGGTCCCGGTGACCAACTTCCGGTCATTGGCAAGCGAGCTGGGCCAAGCCGGCATTGCCGTCTTGCGCTTTAATAAACGGGGCGTGTTGGACTTTGGCCATTATGATAATGCCCAGGTGCAGCAGGCGAATGTCAACCAGCTAATTACAGATGCGGACAGTGTGCTGGCGACAGCCATTGCCCAGCCGGAAGTCAACCCGGAGCAAATCTTTCTCTATGGCTGGAGCGAAGGCGCGGTGGTCGCCGCCAATCTCGCGGCCAACCACCCGGAGTTGGCCGGTCTGATCTTACAAGCGCCTCCCAATGGCGGGCTGGCGGAGAGCCTCAACTATCAACAACTGGAAGTTGCGCTGCCCTATCTGCGCGCGGAGGTCGATCAAAATGGCGACGGCCAGTTGAGTCACGAAGAGTTGGCGACCATTCCCAATGGCCCTGTCTGGTACACCAGCCGCTTCTACATCTGGGCGCCTACTGCTTCCCCCGCAAATCCGGCCTTTCAGGAAGGTTTGGACGCCAATGGCGACGGGTTGATCAACATTGACGAAGAACTGCTGCCGGTGATGGAAGCGCGCATTCCCGCAATTGCGGAAGCGTATGCCGCCGTTGCCCCCAGCGCCACCGTCGCCGACACCGTGGCCGCGCTCGCCATGCCGATTCTGGTGCTGCATGGCCGCCAGGACGGCTGGGTCTCCTTCCACAACGCCGAAACCATCGCCGCCGCTGCCCCCGAAACCGTCACCATCATCATCTACCCGAACCTAGGCCACGCCCTCAGTCCCAGCCGCACCCCCGCCACCGACGCCTTCGGCCCCATCGCTGCGCGCCCGATCGCGAATGTGGTGGACTGGATTGAGCGGAGCTTGGAATAGAGGATAGGTAGATAGGTAGACCGGCGATTCAGGTGACACAGGCGTGTATCCTTGCTTGATAACTTTTTTATCGGTCATCGTAGGGGCAAGATAGTTCTTGCCCCTACGATGACCGATAAAAAAAGCCCCGGCCCACTGCTGGGCCAGGGCTTCTCCGGCGCGGATTGGCTTAGTGCGCCATGGCTTTTTCGTTGATGCCTTGACTGAAGAGACCGCCTTCGGCAATCGAGGTCAGCTTCTTGTCGGCGTTGCCTTCTTCGTCCAGGCTCTTCTGCAAGAGGCTCTTGGCGTTTTTAAAGCCCAGTTCATCAGCAAAGGTGCGAACGACGCCGTAACCGGCCATTTCGTAATGTTCCACCCGTTGGGCGGCGGCGATCAGGGCGGCGTCCTTGACCTGCGGATCGCCGGTGGCCTGGATCGCTTCTTCACCCTCTTCGATCAAGCCGGCCATCGCCTCGCAGACTTTGCCGTCGGGGCGGCTGCCCAGTTCGGAGAAGATCTGTTCCAGACGTTGCTTTTGGGTGCGGGTCTCGTCCAGATGTTGCTGGAAGGCCGTCTTGAGCGTCGACGAAGAGGCGGCCTGCGCCATCTTCGGCAAGGCGCTAATCAACTGCGTCTCGGCACTGTAGAGATCGCGCAACTGGTTCACATAGAGGTCTTTCAATGAATTGAATTGCATGGTTTAGCTCCTTTATCTTGCGCACTATATCTTGCGCACTATATCTTGCGCACTATATCTTGCGCACTATATCTTGCGCATTGGCGGCGCTTCAGGGGGACAGCGCCATGCATGAACAGGATTGCCTTTGTAATCCTACCCCTCTAGCCTATCGCAACCGGCGTGAAAACCAATGCAACCAGGCACAGATCAAGGATATAAACCCGCTATACCCACACTTCCCAACCTTCATAGCTTCTTGTCTTCTTGTCTCCTTGTCTCCTTGTCTCCTTGTGTTCTATCCCTTCGGCCACGTAAAATAAAAACGCGTCCCTTGACCGAGCGCCGATTCCATCCAAATCCGACCGCCCACACTCTCCACCGTCTTCTTGACCAACGCCAGACCGATGCCGCTGCCCTCTACTTGATCACGCGGCTTGAGCGTCTGGAACATGCCAAAGATCCGCTCGTGATACCGGGGATCAATGCCCGGCCCATCGTCGCTGACGCAGAATTCATACCACTCGCCCAGGTCGCGCACTGTGATCACCACTTGCCCCTGGGCCGGTTGGTGATGATGGCGAATGGCATTACTGAGCAGGTTGCGGAAGACCAGTGCCAGCGGGACGTGTAGCGTGTCAAAGGTCGGCAGCGGGGTGGCGGCTTTGACCACAAAACCGACCGGGGGGGCCAACAGTTCGAGCGAGCTGTGCACCAACTGCTGCACATCGACCAGCTCCGACCGATAGTGCACCCGCCCCACCCGCGAATAGGCCAGCAGATCCTCCAACATCTTTTCCAGTCGCGTCACCCGACCGCCCAACGTTGCCAGGTGACGTTGTGAATCGGGAGAGAGAACCGGGGCTGCATCCTCGCTGATCCATTGCACCAGATTGGCAATGCCGCGCAGGGGCGAACGCAGATCATGGGCGGCGGCGTAGGTGAATTGTTCCAACTCGCGATTGGCAAGGGAAAGCGCACGGTTGGCTTGCTCCAACGCCTTTGTCCGCTCACGAACACGCTCTTCCAGCGAGGCATTGAGTTCTTTCAACTGCCGTTCGTAGCGTTTGCGCTCCGTGATCTCCAAAATCACCGCATTGACCCCGATCACGACGCCGTCGGCATTCTTGAGCGGATAATAACTGGCGAGCCAATCGCGCGCCTGCGCCGGATCGACATAGCTCTCGTGCACTTCCTGGTTGAGCAGCGGCATACCTGTCTCGATCACCCCGCGATAGAGCGGTTCAAGGATGCGATAACCCGCGACCGGCTGGGTCTCCGCCAGGGTGCGACCAAGTTGCCCGGCGATGGTGCTGCCATTGATCGTCGCCAGCGTTTCGTTAATACGCACATAACGCAGATCGCGATCCAACAGACAGAGACCGACTGGCGCCGTGGCATAGATCGCCTCGATCTCGGCCAGTTGTTGCTGAATCATTGCCTCGCGTTCCTTGCGTTCGGTAATATCAAAGTTGATCCCCAGCAGCCGCACCGGCTGACCAGCCTCATCACGAATCACCGTCACCCGGTCGGCCAACCAGCGCACTGCACCATCGGGGCGGATGATACGAAATTCACCAATGTGGTCGCGACCGGACCCGACCAAGTTGCTGATGGCGGCTTGCAACCCCGGCAAGTCATCCGGGTGCACCAAACGATTAAACAACTCATTGGTAATCGTTCGATCGGGGGGCAAGCCAAAGAGCGCATACTCTTCCGGACTCCAGAGCGAGTGATTGGTGGCGATTTGTGATTCCCAGATGCCCATGCCGCCGCCGGCCAATGCCAGCCGCAACCGCTCCTCACTCTGCCGCAGCGCTTCCTCCGCACGCACCTTTTCGAGCAGGGCACTAAGCTGCCCCGCCACTGTTTCCAGGAGCGTTACTTCATCCGGCCGCCAATGGCGTTCGCCATGCCCTTTGACCGATAGGGTGGCGCGCCACTCGCCCTGGCGGAAGATGGGGACGCCGATCAAGGAACGCACCTGATCATTTTCATAATTGTCGGCAACCGGCGCCGTGCGTGGGTCGCGCAAGGTATTGGCCACCACCACGGTCTGTCCGGCTTGCAGCGCCGTCAACAAGGCGGGCGGGGCCAATTCGGTCAATGGGTAGACGGCCGACGTCGCTACCGCCGGCCACGGGGCGTCGGCGGCGATCCAATCTTTTAGCGGGGTAAATTGCGCCCGTTGGCAATCCACTTCATTGACGCGACAGCCGGCCACCTGCAAGTATTCGCCCAGCCGGCTCACCAGTTGCGTCAGAATGGTCTCGCTGTCGCTCAACAGGCGTAGATCCAGGCCCAACTCGCTGAGGAACTGTTGATGGCGCTCCTGGCGCTTGCGTTCGGTGATCTCTTGCACCATGGTATTAATGCCAATCACCACCCCCGCTTCGTCACAGAGCGGGTAGAAGCTTTCCAACCAGAGCCGTTCAACGCCTGGCTCCCCTCTAATGCTGCCGACAATTTCTCGATTAACCAGTGGCTGCCCGGTTGCGATCACCTGGCGTAAGAGTGGTTCAACCGTTGCCATCACCTCCGGAATAATGGCATGGCCCGTGCGCCCGATGTGGTCAGCAGCCGGAATACCGTTGAGTTGGGCCAGTTGCTCGTTAACGCGCACATAGCACAACCCGGCGTCCAGCACCGCCAGCCCCACCGGCGCCGTGGCATAGATTGCCTCGATCTCGGCCAGTTGGCGACGGATCGTCTCTTCCGCCTCCTTGCGGTCATGAACATCCATGCTCACGCCAAACCACTGTTGGATGACGCCCGCTTCGTCACGCACGGGGATGGCCCGCTCCAGAAACCAGCGGTAGCAGCCATCGTGGCGACGCAAACGCACTTCGCCTTCATAGGCTGCGCCGCTGGTCAAAGCCTGGCGCCATTGTTCCCGGTTAAGAGCCTCATCCGCCGGGTGCATAGCCGACCACATCCCCTCAGCCACTGTTACCGCCGGCGCAATCCCGCTGTACACATGCCACTGCTGATTGATGTAGGTCAGGCTGCCATCGGCCTGGCACGCCCACACCAGTTGCGGCATGGCCTCGGCCAGGTGGCGGAAGCGGGCTTCGCTGGCGCGCAGCGCCATCTCCGCCTCTTTGCGCGCCGTAATATCTTGCAGCGCGCCCAGAATGACCGTTGGGCGCCCCTGCTCATCCCGCGCAAAGACGATCTCGCGGCTGTTGAGCCAGCGCCATTCGCCCCCTTTGTGTTGCATACGATATTCCCAGTCGGCCATCTCGCCATCGGCCAGGGCATCCAGGTGGGTCAGATGGTCGGCCAGATAGCGCTCATCGTCGGGGTGGATCAAGGCGGGGATGAACTGGTCGCCCAACGCTTGCGCTTCCGCCGGCGTGTAGCCCAGGGTGACAGCCAGTTGGCGGTTGGCGTAGCGGTTGCGCATGGTGCACAGATCGAAGAGATAGATCACATTCGGGATGGTATCAGCAATGCTTTGCAAGAAGCGCTCCCCTTCCTGCACCTGCGCCAGCAAGCTTTGGGTCGCCAGCAAGAGGCGGCGATTTTCCAGTTCAGCGGCTTTGAGCGGGGTTACATCCAGCCCACTCAAGAGGACGCGGGTAAAGTCGCCGTCGGTGGGGAAGACGACCGTAAAGGCGATGTGACGGGTTTCGCCTTGTGGCGTCGTAATGGGGCCATCAAAGTGGTAGCGTTGCCCACCTACCGCCAGGAGGGCCAGTTGATCGACAAAGCGCGCCCGCGTCTCGGCGTCGAAATGTTGGGCAAAGGGACGGAGCAATTCCGCTTTGGACCGGCCATAGAGGCGGGCCGTCTCTTCATTGACATCCACAATGCGCACCCGGTCGAGCATGGCCTGGACAAAGTCCGGGTGGGCGGCGCAATGGTCGCGCATGGCCGCCGCCGGATCGGTGACGCCGGCGGCGCGCCAGGCGGCGGTCAATTCATCGAGCGCGCTTTTCACCCGGCTAAAATCCTCTTCCCAGAGCGAGACGCCGGCATGTTCAAAGATGGTGCGGTAGCGTGCTTCGTTGGCGCGCAATTCAGCCACCAGCCGCAGTTTGTCCACCGCCAGCCAGACCCGCTCCGCCACCGTTTCCAGCAGGCCAATTTCGCGCGCCTGCCACGATCGCGGTTCGGGCGTCGTGACCGAGAGAATGCCGCGCCAGATCCCCGCGCGCAAGAAGGGGACGCCGACATAGGCGCGTTCCTGATAGGGCGCATAGACCGTTTCATAGCGGGCCGCCGTGCGCAGATCCTGTTGCGCATCATAATTGACCAGGACACGACCGGCGGCCAACTCGCCACGGGTGACAGGGCTATAGTCCGCCTGGGCATACGACTCGGGCACAGGGGGCAAGCCGCGACAATGTTGGGCGCGAATAAAGCCGCGCTGTTGGGCGCTATAGACCTCAATCCAGAGACAACGGCCCACTTGCAAATGGTCGCCCAGCAGCCGCACTGTGGCGGCGACCAGTTCATCGGCGTCCTCGGCCATGCGGATCTGCTCGGCCAGCTCGGTCAGCAACTGTTGATCCGCTGCGGCTCGTTTGCGCGCCGTGATGTCGCTAAAAGTGACGGCAAAGCCGTCACCCACTTTGGCCGCCGTGTTGCGGAACCAGCGGTCGATCCCATCATGCTGATAGCAAAACTCACATTGGTAGACCTCGCCCGTTTCGACAACCTGGACATAGGCGTCGAAGAGACCCTCATCCCGGTTGCCCGGCATCTCGGCCAGCAAACATTTGCCCAGCAGCTCCGCCGCCGTGCGCCCCACCATCTGTTCGCTGGCCGGGTTGACATAGCGCCAGCGGAAGTCGATGATGGCGCCCTGCTCAGCGCGCACGCTTTCAAAGATCATGAAACCGTCGGGCGTGGCCTGCTGCACAGCGCGGAAGCGCGCTTCGCTGGCGCGTAACGCTTCTTCGGTGCGCGCTTTTTCTACCAACGGCCAGAAGTGATGCACCACATTTTCCACCAACTGCACCTCATCGGCGCGCCATTGGCGGGGCGCCCGCTGCAAAACATGTAACGAGGCAACCCATTGTCCTTCCCGCAGACAGGGGACGACAATCGTGGCGGCGAAGCCACGCGCCAGCAGCAACGCCCTGGCCGTCTCATGTTGTTCATCCTGGCCGGCGTCCTGAACCACCAAGGTGCGACCGGCCTGAGCGCCGGCAATGTAAGCCGCCGAGGCATGAGCGGAAAGGGGCGTGATGTCGCTTGGCGGCGGCAACCCCGGTCGGCTCCAGGCAGCCAGCAGCGTGGCGCTATCAGCGGCCAGGTCAATGGCGTTGAAACGACAACGATCAACAGCCAGATATTGGCCTAAACGATCGACCACAGTTTGCTGAATGGCGCCGGCGTCGGTCAAGGTGCGCAGGCTGCTATTGAGATTCAATAGGAACTGTTGGTGGAGCGCCGCCTGTTTGCGTTCGGTAATATCACGGATGGCGCCCGTAATGCGAATGCCCTGGCCGGCGTCATTCGTTGTCACCCAGGCATTGACCTCGATCCAGACCAGGGCGCCATCGGGACGGAGCAGGCGGCATTCATAGTAGTAGGAGGCGCCGGTCGCTTGGGCGTGCTGCCAGATGGCTTCGACCATGGTGCGATCGTCGGGGTGAAGGAGCGCCAGCCACGCTTCACGCGGCATCGGCGCGACCAGCGGCAGACCGGTGATCTGCGCATAGATGGGGGAAATTTCGGTCTGATTGGTGATCAGGTCGTGGTCAAAGATGCCGACGCCGCCGGCTTCGGTCGCCAGGCGCAGCCGCTCTTCGCTGCTGTGCAAGGCTTGCTCGGTGCGCGCTTTGACCACCAGCGGCCAGATGCGGGCAATCACGGTTTCCAGCAAACGCACCTCATCGGGTCGCCAGCGGCGAGGCTCGGCATCGCCGACACTCAGAACGGCCAACTGCGCGCCTTTTAACTTAAAAGGCGCGCGTATAAGGCTCTGCACCCCAACGGTTTGATACAGAGTGAGCAGCGGGATTGTCCGTGGATCAGCCGCAACATCGGTCACGGCAACACTGTGACCGGCGGTCAGCGCCTCGGCGATGGCGGTCCCGACATAGGTGGAGAGGGGATGAGGCCCCAACAAGGTGGGGCGGTCAGGCGTGCGGCGCCAGTGGGCTGCTACCGTAACCTGGTCAGTGGCCAAATCGATTTCACTAAAGGTGCAGTGGGCGACACCCAAGTATTGACCCAAGCGTTCTGCAGCCAGCGCCAGGATCGCCGTCACATCGTCCAACAGGCGGGTGTGGCTGTCGAGATCGAGCAGGAATTGTTGGTTCAACTCGGCCTGTTTGCGCTCATCAATGTCCGTCGTCACGCCAAACCAGGCGGTGATCTGACCGTCGGCATCAGGTAAAGGGGTGGCGCGGGTGAGGAACCAACGATAGACGCCGTCATAGCGCCGGTTGCGCACTTCGATTGAATAAGCTTCCCCGCTCGCCAGGGCAGCCAACCACCGGGTGACACAGCGTTCAAAATCGTCCGGGTGCAACACCAATTGCGGCCACTGGCGGGCGTTCTCCTCCGGCATCAGGCCGCAATATTCAAGCCATTGCGCATTGGCATAGGTGATCGTGCCATCGGGCGCCGCCGTCCAGATGATCGATGGTACAGTATTCGCCAGGGTGCGGAAATTGGCTTCACTTTGTTGCAAGGCCAGCTCGGCCTCTTTGCGGTCATGGATATCGGTGGAGGTGCCATACCAACAAAGCAACTGCCCTTCCGTATTGTAAACCGGGACACAGCGGGCCAGATGCCAACGGTAGCAGCCATCGGCGCGGCGAAGGCGAAGTTCAAATTCATACCGTTGGCCCAGGGGGCGCACTTCCTGCCATTGCCGCACCGCTTCGGCCTGCTCAGCCGGATGGATGGCGCGACTGGCGCCAGCAAAGCTTTCATCCAGCGTTAGTCCAGTATATTCCAACCAGCGTTGATTGAAATAGATATTCCGGCCAGCGGCATCCGCCTGCCAGACAATTTGGGGCATGGCGTCGGCTAATTGGCGCAGACGTGCTTCGCTGGCGCGCAGCGCTGCCTCCGCTTCTTTGGACGCCGTAATATCCAGAGTGGTGCCGACGATAGCCAGGGGGCGCCCACATTCATCGCGCTCGATTATGCCCTGTTCGCGCACCCAAATGTAATGGCCCGCCTGATGACGAAGCCGGTATTCACCTGTGTAATGGGTGGCGCGACTGGGAAGCAGATCTGTGCGCCCGTCGTTCAGCGGCAAATCGTCAGGGTGGATCAAGGCCAGCCAGCCATCCGGTGTCGGCGGCACTTCTTCCTGGGCATAGCCGGTGATCTGGGTGAAATTGGGAGAACGGGTGACATGGCGCGTAACCAGATCCGACTCAAAGACAAAGCCGTGGGCGGCCCGTTCAGCCCGTTCAAAACGAGCGGTGGCGCGGCGCAGGGCGTCTTCGGCCACTTTGTGTTCGTGAATGTCCTCGGTGGCGCCATACCAGCGCACAATGGCGCCATTTTTGTCACGGCGGGGGAAGGCGCGTGAACGCATCCACCGGTAGTCGCCACTGGCCAGCCGGATGCGATGTTCAATGTCATAGGGTTCGCCACTCTGGATCGAATGCGTCCAGGCGGCGACCATGGCCGGGTGGTCATCGGGGTGGGGCGCCTGCGCCCAGCCGCCCCCTAGCGCTTGCTCTTCGGTCAGACCGGTGAGATCCAGCCAGCGTTGGTTAAAGCTGATAATGTTGCCGTCCGGGTCGGCGGTCCAGGGCACTTGCGGGTTGAGTTCAATCGTATAGCGCAGATCTTCTTCGCTGTCGCGCAGGGCGTCCTCGGTCAGTTTGCGTTCGGTGATGTCGGTAAAGAGCAGCGCCACCCGTCGGCTCTCCGGTCCGCCAAAGCGGAAGGCGTAAACTTCGAAATAGCGCCCCATCGCGGCCGAGCCTTCAATAAAGTGGCGCGCTTCGCCGGTGCGCGCCACCTCGCCGTAAATAGCAACCCAGTGTGGTTCCAGCGTAGGCACCAGTTCATAGGCGGTTTTGCCCACAGCATTTTCCAGCCCGGTAAAGCGGGCAAAGGCGGGGTTCACCTCCAGGAAGCGGTAATCAATGGGTTGGCCGCCATCATCATAAAGCAGCTCGAAGACGCAGAAGCCTTCATCCATCGTCTCAAAGAGGGTGCGATAGCGCTCTTCGCTGGCGCGCAGCGCTTCCTCGGCCACTTTGCGTTCGTGAATGTCGGTGGCTGTGCCATACCAGCGCAGGCCGCTGTCGGGGTCTTGCACCAAGACGGCGCGACTCAGGTGCCAGCGCCAACTGCCGTCGGCCATCTGCAGCCGGTGTTCACAACTGTAGGGCCGCCGGTGCTGCACGGCCTGTTGCCAGGCGGCCAGGGTGGGCGCCCGATCGTCCGGGTGGAGCAGACTTTCCCACTCAAAGCCGAATGCGCCATGCCAGACGGCAGGATCAAAGTCATGGATATGGATGTTGTAGTAATCAACAACGCCGGTCGCGCTTGCCGTCCAGACCAACTGAGGCAGGGTGTCGGCCAGCCGCCGGTAGCGCAATTCGCTGGCGCGCAGATCGCGTTCCATCTGCTTGCGGTCGGTGATGTCGCGGCTGGTGGCGAGCAGGCCGATGGCATTGCCCGCCTCGTCGCGCAGCACCGTGACCAGCGCTTCGACATGAAACGAGCTGCCATCTTGGCAAATGTGGCGATTTTCACCCCGCCAATGACCCTGTTGCGCCAGCGCCGTGGTGGCCGCCGCTTCATCCTCCGGCTGCAGCCACTCATAGCGATAGATATGGCGCAACGGCTGGCCAATGACGCCGGCCGGATCGACCCGATACTGGGCCACGGCAGCGCGATTGAGATAGGTGATGCGCTCGTCCAGGTCAACGGCAATGACGGCATCACTCAATTGGTCGAGCAGGTTGGCTTGAAATTGCCACGTACTTTGCTGGGCGGCGCTTGTCCGGCGGCCTTGACTGCGGCGGGGTCGGTTTACATCGGATGCTGTAGTCATAACGATTCTTTCAACAAGAAACGGCGCGAGTTGGCTCTATTGTAACCACATATCTGTGGGTTACCAAATGACTATTTTGGTTGGCGGGCACATGCGCCACTACAACGGATTTAGGTAGCAACGGATCTATGGTTGCACAGACGACTACACAGATAATGTGCTTGCTCATCTGTTTAATCCTTGGCGTAACCATCTATTGCTCAAGCAAAATAAAATCCGTTGGTGCCTAAATCCGCTGTAGCGCCACACCTGTCAGGTTTCCAAAACCTGACAGGTGTTCACACTTTCCGTAGATGAGCCATCCGCTGTAGCGCCACACCTGTCAGGTTTCCAAAACCTGACAGGTGTTCACACTTTCCGTAGATGAGCCATCCGCTGTAGTGCGCTGTCACCCTTCGGCCAGGTGAATCGGAAGGTCGCCCCCTGTACCAGGGTAGGTTAGTTAGGTTGTTGGTTGCTTGATTGGTTTGTTTCTGTAAGCGGCCAGGTAAAATAAAAGGTCGTCCCTTGGTTGGGCGCCGAGGTCAGGCGGATGGTCCCGTTGCGCTGTTCGACCGCTTTCTTGACAATCGCCAGCCCCATGCCGCTGCCCTCCACGTCATCACGGGGGCGCAGGGTTTGAAACAGGCCAAAGATGCGCTCATGGTGTTGTGGGTCGATGCCGGGGCCGTTGTCGCTGACGGCAAATTCGAGAAAGGCGCCGACCGCTTGTACGGTAATCGTGACCACCCCCTGCGCCGGTTGATGGTGATGTTTGATGGCGTTGTTGATCAGATTGCGCAACACCAGTTCGAGCGGGGCGCGCGCCGTTGTCAGCACGGGGAGCGCGCCGGTGGTCGTAATGGTAAAGCCGGGGGGTGGCGCCAGCATTTCCACAATGTCCTGAAGCAGCCGATCGATCGGCACCGGCTCGCTCAGATCACTGCGCCGCCCCAGGCGAGAGTAGATCAGCAGATCATCCAACAGCCGTTCCATACGGAAGGCGCGTCCGCGCAGCTTTTGCAAATGTTCCAACGAAGGCGCCGGCAAGAAGGAACCGGCATCCTCGGCGATCCAACCGGCCAGGTTGATAATGGCGCGCAAGGGCGCTTTGAGATCATGGGAGGCGACATAGGCAAATTGATCGAGTTCGCGGTTGCTGCGCTCCAATTCAATCGTGCGTTCGTGAACCCGTTGCTCCAGCGTGGCGGTCAGTTCATGCAGGGCGGCTTCGGCGGCTTTCCGGGCTGTAATATCCTCAATCACGGAAAGCCGATAGGTGATTTCGCCGGTCTCATTGCGCACCGCTGAGGCGCTGATGTTGACCCAGATGATGACGCCGTCGTGGCGAAGGTAACGCTTCTCGACGTTATAGCTGGCAATTTCGCCGGCCAACAACCGTTCGCTCAAGGTCAGACTATTCGCCCGATCCTCCGGGTGGGTCAGATCTAAAAATTTCATCTGCAACAACGTCGCGCGGTCATAGCCCAAAATTTGACATAAGCGGTCGTTGACCCGGATATATTGACCCGCGCTGTTGATATGCGCCATGCCCACAGCGGCCTGCTCAAACGCGCTCCGAAAGCGCTCCTCACTCTCGCGCAAGGCGGCTTCCACTTGTTTGCGTTCGGTAATATCGACAAAAATGCCTAAACAGCCGCGCACTCGCCCTTCTTCATCATGCAACGGGATCGCATATTCGTAGAGATTGAGCTGCGTGCCGTCACTGCGGATGATCTCGTATTCCATATTTTCGACCGTGACATCATGCTGCGCCGCATATTGCATGGGCAATTCGTCCGGCGGAACCTCACGGCCACCATGCAGCACGCGAAAAGGCAAAGGATCGCCCGTCGCTTTGCTTTTGGAAGCATTGCTCATCGGTGCAACGCCCAACATGCTGGCGCCGGCCGGGTTGCCTGTGATGAGCCGACATTCGGCATCGTGGGCGACAAAAATGCCAATCGGCGCGACATCCAGCAAGGTCTGTAATTCGTCGACGCGTCGCTTCAAGTCGCGGTTGAGCCGTTGGATCTCCTCTTCCGCCCGCTTGCGATCGGTAATATCCCGAATGGCGCCGGTCAGACGCACGGCGCGGCCCGTGGCATCAACGATCACGCGGCTGCTAACCCCGACCCAACGCACTGTACCATCGGGGTGATAGATGCGGTAGTCGTACTCATGCGATTCACCGGCGGTGAGCGCACGCGCTAATTTTTCGCTCACCAGCGCGCGATCAGCCGGATGAACCCGTGTCAACCAGGCTTCGCGGGTGAGCCGTTCATTGGGGTCTACGCCTGTAATTGCGTGATAAATATCCGAAAAGACCGTGTGATTGGCGAGCAGATCATGATCATAGATGCCAATCCGCCCCGCTTCCGTGGCCAGACGTAGCCGCTCTTCGCTGGCGCGCAACGCTTGTTCCCGCTGTTGGAGCGCCTGATGTAACTGTGCATTGCCAATCACCGCCGCGGCCCGGCGCGCCAGCTCTTCGGCCATTGTCAGGTCAGCGGTGGTAAAATGGCGTTCTTCATCGGTGGCAACAAAGGTAATAACGCCCAGGGTGCGACCATGCGTCTGTAACGGCACAATCATCACCGACCGATAGCCGACGGAACGCAACAACTGCAATTCGGTTTCATTCTTTGCCGCAGCCTGCAACATGGCATCGGTGACGTCGGGATAGAGTTCCGATTGACCGGTGCGAACCACCTGCGGGGCGCCCAGGGGTGCATTGGGGTCAATCGGGTAGCGCGTCCGCAGTTCTTGCGCCCAGCGCACTTTGGCGGGGTCGCGATGGGCAATCACCCCTTCCAGGAAGGAGCCATCTTCAGCCAGCAGATCAATCACACACCAATCGGCAATGCCGGGAACAGCGGCGTGTGCGACATTTTGCAGCGTGATCGTGTAGTCGAGCGAGCCGGCCAGCAGGGCGCCGGCTTCGGCCAGGAAATGCAACCGCTCCTCGGCCTGTTTGCGGGCGGTAATATCGGTGAAGACGAGGAGGATATGGGGCTGCCCCGTCAGTTGAATCAATTCAGCAGAAACCAGGGCCGTGCGCACCTCCCCATTGCGTATGCGCACCTGAATTTCCTGATCACGCACCACCTCGCCGTTGCGCAGGCGCTCCGTTAGATTTAGCGGCTGCTCGGTTTGCAACCCCAACTCGGCGGGGGTGCGTCCCACGGCTTCGGCGCGTGTATAACCGGTGTCACGCACCCAAGTCGGGTTGACATCGACATAGGTACGCGTGGCCAGCGCCAGAATGGCAATCGGGTAGGGGCTGTGCTGGAAAATAGTGACAAAGCGCTCTTCACTCTGGCGTAGCGCCGCTTCGGCAGCCTTGCGTTCGGTGATGTCCGTCAGCGCCGTCAAGGCGCACGCTTGCCCGTTGATCGTCACGACCGTGGCGCCCAGGAGACAAATCTTTAACGCACCGTTCTTCATGCGAAAGACGGCTTCTATATTTTGCCAGCGTTCACCGGCCGCCAGGTGCGCTAACCCTTCGGCACGCTCGTCCGGGTTCACCCACAGCCCCAGTTCAATTGGCGTTCGTCCGAGCGCTTCGGCGCGCGAATAGCCGGTGAGCTGGACAAAACTTTCATTGACTTCGAGCAAGCGGCCATCGGCCAGCGTAGTAATGGTCAAGATCAAAGGACTGAGACTGAAGGCGGTGGCAAACTTGGCCTCAGAGGCCGCCAGGGCCGCTTCCGCCGCTTTGCGCTCACTGATATCGCGAATGACGCTCAACAACAAGCGCTCGCCCCCGACATCGGCGCCAATGGAACTGACCTCAACGGGAAAGACGCTGCCATCCTGCCGGCGATGGAGAGTTTCAAAGCGGATACCGTGGCCGGCGATGGCCTGGTCGGCCTGCGTCATCTGCTCGGCAATGAGGGCGTGGGTTGCCGCGGCGCGCAGATCATAGACGGTCAGGTTGAGGAGCGTGGCGCGATCATAGCCGTAGGCTTCGACCGCGGCGTCATTGGCCTCGACCAGCCGACCATCCGGACGAATAAAGAGGATAATATCGCGCGTCTGCTCGGAGAGCAATTGGTAGCGGGCGAGGAGCGCGGCGCTCTCTTTGCGGTCGGTGATGTCACGGTTCGTTTCGAGAATCAGCCGATCGCCGTCCGCATTGGTAATGAGTTGGTGGCGGGTCGAGACAATGATTCTGCGCCCGGTTTTGGCCGTGTGGATCACTTCGCCTTCCCACAGGCCATTGCGCTGTAACTCCGCTAAAATTTCAGGCCACGGACGGAAGTGTGCCGTCTGCAATAATTCATGGGTCATCCGCCCCAGCGCTTCGGCGGCTGTATAACCGTAGAGCGTTTCAGCGCCGTGGTTCCAAAATTCAATGCCCCCTTCCGGGCGCCAGATCATAATCGCATCATGGGAGAGGCGCAACAGGTCGGCATAGCGTTGCCGTGCTTCTTCCGCCACTTTCCGTTCCGTAATATCAACGATGTTGACGAGAACCCGGTCAAGCCGGGTCGCCATTGGGAAGGTAATGGTAAAGAGGACATGCCGCTGCTCCCCCTGGAGGGTTTGCAGCACCGTCTCCGCGGCAAAGGCGCCACGCCCCTCAGCCAGCGTTACGATCTCCTCAACAAAGATCGCTTCTGTTGCGGGGATAAAGATGCGGTCGAGCGAGGCCAGCAATTGCGCTTTGTCGTTGGCCCCGAAGAGGGTGACCGTCTGCTGATTGACATTGTGGATGCGGACGGCGGCAATGGCCTGGGCGACCACCGCCGGATGCTCGGTTAAATAGGCGCGTAGATTGTCAACCCCTTGGGCGCGCAGTTGATCAATGAGCGCTTGCACCGCCGTAAAATCTTCTTCCCAGATCGAGACGCCCACCGTATCAAAAATGAAGCGATAGCGCTCTTCCTCACGGCGCAGCGCACTTTCCGTTGTGCGCCGGGCGATAGTCGCGGCCAGGAGGTTGGCAACTGCCTGTAAATAATCGATGTCATAGGTGGTAAAGGCGCGCAACTGGCGGCTGTGAACACCCAGCACGCCATAAGCGCCCCTGGTTTCAACGGTTGGTGTCGCCGGGTCGGTGACAGGAATCGTCACACTGATCCCACTGCGTACCGCATGGGCGCGCAGCAGATCCGAGGCGCGAAAGCGGCTCTCGGTCTGGAGATCGCGGACGATTACCGGCGCATTGGCTTGGAGCGTATACCCGGCTTGAACGCTGACCGCGGCGGGGACGGTCGCCCGGCCGACCAACCCGGATTGCCAGCCGACGCCGGCGCGCAACAACAGCATTTTGCCATCGGGCTGGAGTTGAAGCACACTGCACAACTCCATGTCAAGCACTTCGGCAACGCGATGGGTAACAGCGGTAAAGAAGGTATCGAGATCGACCCCGGTCAGCGCCTGCCGGCTCAATTCGGCCAGGCTCTGTTGTTGGCGCCGTTGCCGTTCTTCACTTTCGGCGCGCTTGATGTCATGGATGTCAATAAAGGTAAGGACCACCCCGTCGTTCTCGCCGGTGACGGTGCGATAGGGGAAGAGGCGCAGCATAAACCAACGGTCATCGTCACGCTGGAGGGTCTCCTCAATGTGATCATGGCCGGCCTGAACTTGCGCGGCCAGCGTCGGCAGGTCACTGTGGCGCAGCCGGTGGGTGACATGGGCAAAGGGGCGGCCAATGTCCCCTTCAATGAGATTGAAGAGGTCGGTGGCGCGCGGGGTGAAGCGGTTGATCTGCAACTGCGGATTGAGAAAGATGGCGCCGACCTCGGTCGAGGCGATCAAGTTGAGCAGGTCGCTGTTGGCGCGGTGGAGTTCTTCAATTTTGCGCGTCAACTCACCATTAACTGTGGTGAGTTCTTCGTTCATCGACTGCAATTCTTCCTTGCTCGTCTCTAACTCTTCCGTGGTGGACTTTAGCTCCTCATTGATCGATTGCAGCTCCTCATTCGAGACCTTTAACTCCTGGCCGGCGGTCTCGTACTCATCGATAATCTGCTGCAAGCGTTCGCGCGTGCGCAGCAGTTCCTCTTCCAGCCGGGAAACGAGGGAGAGATCGCTCGCCTTGCGCTCGATCGTTGTCCCTAGTTCCAGCAGCGCCGGGTTCTCCTGCGCCACCAACACCACTTCAACATAGTCGGCGGGAAAGCCCGGCTCGGTGACGGGGCCAACCTGTAACTGGATGAGTTCGGTGCGTTGTTGGACAACCAGCGGCAGCAGACGCGAGATGGTGCGTTCCCGCTGATTGAACGCCTGATAGAGCGCCGCGCGTAGCTCCAGCCGGAGGTCGGGGTGGATGCGTTGCAGCACATTCTGCGTTATGGCGCCATCGCGCGTTTGCAAATAACGCTCGGCGCCGCCAAAGAGATGGGTGATCTCATAATGTTGATTGACCAGGAGACGGGGCGGCGTATGCACACGTAAGCTCCAGGCCGCATAGCTTTCTTCCAGCGTGCGCACCTTCTCGGTCGCCCGTGGTGTCAACCGCTCGCTCATTTTATGCTCCAAGGCCGCCGGCGCCGGCGTGATCACATGCCCAAGCGGGCGCCGGGGCGGCAACAGGGTGATGTTCCGCCGCTGGTAGAGATGACACTGTTTGTTGAGAACGGCGAAGAGATCATTGGCGGCGTCAATCGATTCGGAAGCGCCCAAAAAGAGATAGCCACTGGGGTTGAGGGCGTAATGAAAGGTGGCAAAGACTTTCTCTTGCGCCGGGCGGGTGAAGTAGATGAGGACATTGCGGCAGCAGATGAGATCCAACCGCGAAAAGGGCGGATCGCGCAACAGATCATGCGCGGCAAAGAGAATGTTCTCGCGAATTTCGGGCTTCACCCGGTAGCAGCCGTTTTCCTCGGTAAAGTAACGCTGTAAGCGGCCGGGGGCAATATCTTTGGCAATGGTGGCCGGGTAGAGACCCCGGCGGGCAATTGTAATGGCCGCCTCATCGAGATCGGTGGCAAAGATCTGCCAGCGGGGCGGATCCGTAATCTGGGCGGCGCGCTCGGCCAGTTGCATTGCCACCGAATAAGCTTCTTCACCGGTGGCGCAGCCGGCCACCCAAACGCGCACCAGATCGCTGCGCCCTTTGCCCTGAAAGAGTTGGGGGATACAATCGCGCTCCAACATCGCGTAAGCATCGGCGTCCCGGAAGAAGCTGGTGACAGAGACCAGACAGGCGCGAAAGAGGGTGAGTGTTTCACCGGCGTTGGTTTTGAGCAATTCCAGATATTGGCCTAGGGCGGAAGCGCCGGCGGCTCGCATCTGGCGCAAAATGCGCCGTTGCAGGGTTGAACGCTTGTAGTGGCTCAGATCATGGCCGGTCTGGCCGGCAATCTGGGCGAGCAGCGCCGGCAAGGTTTGCAGGAAATGTTCATCCTGGTTTTGCTCAGGAAGCGGCTGGTTCGCCAGATCGCCGCGGCTTTGCACCAGCCACTGCGCCAATTCCGCCGCTTTCCCTACACAATCGGCAATGCCCGTGGCCGCCCCGCGCCGTGGCAGCGCCGGGTGAGCGGCCTCATTCGGTTCCTGCACCAGCACCAGTCCGCCCTGGGCTTTGATGGCTTGCAAGCCGGCAAGGCCATCCTCCCCCGCGCCGGAGAGGAGCAGGGCGACGGCGTTGGCGCCCTGCTCCTCCGCCAGGGAAGTTAGGAAGGGATCAAAGCGGCGGTGCGCCGGAGTATTGGCAATGGGTTGTAGGTGCAAGCGACCTTGCGCGACAGTTGGTTGCACCCCGGACGGGACAAGATAAATCTGATCGCTCTGGAGCAAAACGCCATCGGTGGCAACCGACACCGGCAGATCGGTGCGCGCTTGCAGCGCGGCCGATAACAAGCGTTGCTCTTTGGCGGCCAGCCGTGTCACCACAATAAAAGCCATGCCGGCATCGGTGGGCAGCGTGCGAAAAAATTTCTCCAGCGCCAGCCGACTGCCGGCCGCGCCAACCACACCAACCACCGGGAAGGCGCCGGACAGCGGCGTGGTGCTGGACAGGTCAAGCGCGCCGGTTGGCCGGCTAGACGCAGTTACGTCGATCTGCTTTACGTTTTGCGTTATCATGGTAGTTTAAGACCCACTAGCCGTTCTGGGTTTGCGGTGTGGCGGTTTTGGTCGGCGGCGCTGATGCAACCCCGGTTGTTTGTTGATCGTTTGCAATGGGAGCGTTGGTTAGACACGAGACAGGAGACAGGAGACACGAGACACGAGACACGAGACATATCGTCGATTTCATCTGTCCTCTATCTTCTGTCTTCTATTTTCCTGGCTCCTTGTCTCGTGTCTCCTGTCTACAACCTAGGGCGTATCGCGCTGTTTCACATGCGCCGGCGGGTGGGTGGCTTCGACGGCGGTGAAGGGTTCCAGGATTTTGTAGGTGTGGTGCGCACCTTTAGGGACAACCCAACTGTTGCCCGGCTCCAGCAGCACCATCTGGCCTTCGGCGTGGAGTTCGGCGCGGCCTTTGATGACATAGCCTATGGTTTCGTAGGGGCGGCTCTGCAGCGGTTTCGGCTCGCCCGGCGCCTCCTCTTCCCACAAGCGCATGGCCAGGGTGATGCCGGAAGCCAGATACTTTTGCCCCATCGCGCCGCGGGGTGAATGGCGGGAATCGATCTTGGTAATGGTTGTGTCACTCATTGTTGTATCACTCATCTTGGCGCCTCCTCTTCCTCAGGGTCCGTAAAGCCGACCGGGGCTGGTTGACGGGAGCGCTGGCGTAAGCGCTCTCGCTGTTCACGCACCTGCCGCTCCACCTGGCTGAGCGCCCGTTTGAGGGCAACCAGCGGGTCGCTTTCTTGCGCCGTCGCCGCCAGGTTTTCCGGGCGGATGTAGACAACGACACGCGCCCGATAGAGAAAAGCGGTCTCCGCCTTGGCCGGCTGCTCGATGCTGACTGCCGCGCCAATCAGATCGGTATGGCCCTGTTGCAGCTTGCGTAGGCGGGTCTCGGCTTCAGTCTGCAACCGCTCGTGCAGCGCATCGCCCAGATTTTGCACTTCAGTAAAAAATTCGTAAGTAAAATCTTGCATAGCGTTGGTCCTATCGTTGCCGAATCGTCTGACTTGTTAGCTGGTTGGTTGTTCAGTTGGTTAGGTAGCAACCAACCAATTCCCTTGCTTCATCCTACGGTGCGGCTTCCAGAAACCCATAGAGTAGGGCACAGAAGCGGGATATAACTTAGCTACGTGGGCGCAATGCGCGCACGGTGTCATGGTCACGATAGGGATCTTTCAGAGAAAGAATACCGCTTTTTGGCTCTTATTGATCTCTAACTGGATATAGACAGCAGATACAGTTAGCGCTATAGCCACCCCTGGGCAATTGTAATCTTTGTTACCACCGACTGAAGGGTAAAGTAACCAAACTGGCGTTCAGGTAACGAGGGTCATCGGTTACCTCTTGCCCGAGCCAAGCCGGCTTGGGAAAGGGCTGATTGGCGCTGGTCAACTCCACCTCGGCCACCACTAGGCCGGCGTTGTCTCCCAGAAATTCATCAACTTCCCAAATAACATCGTCCACCGGCAGCCGATGGCGAATTTTCTCAATCAACGGGCGTTGACAGAGGCGGTCAAGCAACTCATGCGCATCCGAGAGCGGAATTTCATATTCATATTCGGGGCGCGCCAGCTCGACTGCTTGGCCCTTGATGGTCAAATAGCCATGTTGTGCGCCGGTGGCCGGCTTTTCCACCGTGCGGACGCGCACGGTGCGCGCCGGGTCCAGGCTGAGATAGCCCTGGCGGTAGCGGGCGCCGGTTGCGGTACGCCAGCCTTCTCCCTGCACTAAAAATTTGCGTTCAATCTCCTGTGCCATCATCGACTCCTTTTTTATTCGGACTTCCGCCAGACGAGCCACGATGATGTCGCTCGGCCAGACCGCCGGGAGGTGGGCACAAGCTGTTGTACCAGAAAAAGTTCATTTGCCCACCTCCCGGCGGTCTGGCCGGTTGCGTCTTGCGGAAGTCCTATTTATATCTAATCTGTATCTCAATGCCTGCCGGGATAGGTAGGCAAGCGGTTAAGCGGAATGGTATGGTATGCCGCCAGGAATAGCAATATCAAACCTTGTCAGATCACGTAAACGAAGGAGTAATCGATTGTGCGACAACGAACCTTGCCCCTCCTACGGCTGGGCATGGTTTCTCTGCTGCTAACCCGGCCCTGGCGCTGGGCGCCTGCGCCACCGAGGAAGGGGGCATCAGCGACCGCGAAGGCGCCGCCCTGGCCGAAAACGCCGGACAGGGGCCGGAGAGTGAAGAGGGCGTCGGTGAATTAGAAAATTAGTGGTACACAAATAGAAAAATCTGCGCAATCGGTGAAATTCTTGTTGCATTTTCATCGTTTGTGGTGTCGCCAAGACATGTGGCCTGTTCTATAAACCGACCGTTACCCTCTTCCCGGAGGTCTGGCCTGTTCACGCAGGGGAGGAATGTAGGCATCTTTCCTCTAAACTCAGCCGTCCCTATGGGACGCAAAACAGCGCATGATGGCATACACGCCGATCATCAATTGCAAGGTTAGGAGAGGAGGAATGTATGGTCGTCATACGGATTTTGGGTAGAACCGTGGTGGTGACGCTCTGTATTGTCACCCTGATTGTCGTGGCCTTTGCCCAAGAGGGGCCAGGACAAACGCCGAGCGTGGTTGTCAACAACCAGGCGCCGGTCAATGGGACGCTCACCATTGGGGCGGTCACGGTTCCGCAACAGGCGTTTCTGGTTATCCAACGTGCGCCGGACGGTGCAACGGGGTCGATCCTGGGGCGGGTTGCGTTACAGACTGGCACAACCGAAAATGTGGTCGTTCCGCTGGATGTACCTGTAGTTCCTGGCGACCAACTCTATGCTGCGCTCTATATCGACGCCGCACCGATTGGCGTCTTTGAAGCGCCCGGCGCTGACACCCCCTTTCTGGTCAATAATCAACCGGTTGTTCAACCTTTTACCATTACCGCTGCGAATGCGCCGCCCGTGCAAGCGACGTTGTCGCCCACCCAAACGCAACCAGTGCTGATCACCAGCCAACCCCTGATCCAGCCAACTATGACCGTGCCGGGGCCAGTGACGACGCCTGTGACCTTTACGACAACGGCGACGCCTACGGCGCTCATCGTCTCGCCAACCCTGGTATCGACGCCGCAAGCCACCACACCAGGGATCACACAGGCGGTTACACAGACAATGGCGCCAACAGGGACGCAGCCGGTGGCCCAACCCACGTCGCCCTTGCCGACGCCATTCCCCATTGCACCTACCCTGGCCCCAACCCTGGCGCCGACGCTAGAGCCGCCTACGATCACGCCAACCAGCCCGCCAATAACGCCAGTCAACACGGCAACGCCTACCCAACTACCGACAGTGCCACTGTTCTTTCCAGAACTGATCCAACCGCTTCCCCCCACGCCCGCCGCCATGCCCATGACCGGGGCCAGCGGCACGACCAATCTGCCGACAACGGTATTGATCGGTGCGCTGACCTTTGTCTTGTTTGTCGGTGGAGATAGGCTACGACAGCGGTGGAACCGGCGAAAAGGGGCATAGCGTGCAAGGCACTGGTCAACGACACTTCACTTGCTCCTAACGACAACTGACCAGTGCCTTGCACGCGGTTCACGGCTAGATCTCCTATCTAACCCGCGTCGCGGCACTGACCAGCAGATCGTCGGGTGGGGCAGGTTGTCCTGGTCAGTGCCACGCACGCCGGATCGAGGTTGTGACCCGCTTCTATCCCATTTCTGTGCCTTGACATAGGAAAGCTTGCAAAGATTTCCTCTATCATAGCCTTGTTATCAAAAGCGAATTATGCCATCGACCATGAGCGACCCTGATCATGCAGAGCAACAGCGACAGAAGGAGTCAACGGTATGATTGGTGAACGGGTAGACCTGGCCCTCGATAATCCCCAGTTACAAGACACAGCACTAGCCATTGCACGCACGCTCAACAACGCTGTCCTCGAAGGGGGCGAAGGGACGCGCAAGGTGGTTGACCTGCTCCACGGCACCTGGCTCGGCCATCCGCTGCATCCAGTGCTGGTGGAAGTGGTGGTGGGCGCCTGGTCGATCAGCAGCTTTTTCGACCTGGTCGCCTATTTTAATCGGTCAAGACAAGCCGAAATGATGGCTGATGCGCTGCTCCAGATCGGCAACTATGCGGCGCTGCCTTCCATCCTCAGTGGCCTGGCCCAATATTCAACCATTCCTGAACCGGCGGCAAAGATTGGCCTCACCCATGCGGTCGTCAACAACATTGGTTTTGCCCTTCAGGTTGCGTCCGCCCGCGCCCGCAGCCGAGGTGACCGGGAACGCGCCCTCTCCCTCTCCGGTCTTGCCTTTATCTTTATGATGACCGGCGCCTATTTAGGCGGCCATCTCGCCTACAACAAACGAGTGGGCGTGAAATATACTGAAGATGTCAAGGAGCCGCAAGGCTGGGCGCCGGCGCTGGATGCCAATTTGCTCCGCCAGCGCGAACCCCGTCGCATCGAGGTGGCCGGCCATCCGGTGTTGCTCTACCGCCAGGGCGACCGCATCCAGGCCATCGGCGCCGTCTGTCCCCATGCCGGCGGACCGTTGGAGCAGGGCAAATTCTACAACGGCTGCGTCGAATGCCCCTGGCACAACTCGGTCTTTTCTCTGGCCGACGGGCGGGTGGTGCATGGCCCCTCGACCTATGCCGCGACCAATTATGAGGCCCGCATCCGCAATGGCATGATCGAGGTGCGGCTGGCGCCTCCCAACGCCATCCCCTTTACTGAACCGATGCAGCATGAGCGCCAGCTCGCCATGTAGTACAAGAAGTAAAGTGACTGTTCAAACATAACGGCGGCCACCCTGCCCTGAAAACCACCGGCGTTTCGCAGATTATACAGATTAATTTGCAATATAAATCTTTAAAATCTGCGAAACGCCGGTGGTTTTCATTGGCTGTGGCGCACAATGGTGCATGGCTACTTCCCGGAAGAGGCGAGAACCGTTCGGTACGACCAGACGCTAGTACAGAGCGGCCTAAGTAAGCCAGTAGGTCAGTAGGTCAGTAGGTCAGTAGGACAGTAAGTCAGTCACTGTCTCACTGTCTCACTGTCTCACTGGCTCCCGGGAGTTCAGATGAATCGTCATCCCTTGCGTGTTTTATTTTACCTATGGTGGCGGCGCCTTTTGATGCCTTTACCACGCAAGTCTTTCAGAATCAAATCGCCTTCCGTCTCCACATCGACCCCGAAGTGTTGCGCACCACCCCGCACTTTGACCGCACCGCGTTGGAAAACCGCCACCTCGACGCGGATCTAGGAAGAACGATTAATCAGTTTTGGCGTCAACATTCCATGACGAACGCAGAAGGGGCAGCGGTACGATGAAGTTGCGCGAGCGAAGCTTGCTGTTTGCGCTCCTGGGGTTGAGTCTCTGGACAGGAGCCTGTCAATCCGCCACTCGTGTTGAGCCGGATATTCCCTCGGCGCTCGACCCGCAAGGGCCGGCAGCGGCCACCATCGCCAACCTTTGGTGGATCCTATTCTGGTTGGGGACGGCGGTCTTTGTCGTCGTCACCGCGTTATTGTTGCTGATCGTTTTCACCCATCGCCGCCGGGGCGCCATACTGGAACCCGATCTACAGGCGCCCGAACACCGCACCTGGATCTGGTGGGGTGGCATTATCAGCCCGGCGATCATTTTAGGCGTTACCCTCTTCTTTACCCTGCGCAGCCACATTGCGCTGGCCTATCCCCCCACTCCGCCGGTTACGACCATTGAAATCGTGGGTCGCCTCTGGTGGTGGGAGGTGCGCTACCCCGACCATAACATTGTCACGGCCAACGAAATTTATATTCCCGTCGGCCAGCCGGTGCAGTTACGCTTGACCGCCGCTGAGGTGATCCACAGCTTCTGGGTGCCGGAGCTACACGGCAAGATGGACATGATTCCCGGCAAGATCAACACGCTCTGGATCCAAGCCGACACGCCCGGCGACTACCGCGGCCTCTGCACTGAGTTCTGCGGGCGGCAACATGCCAAGATGCAATTCATTCTTGTCGCCACGCCGCCGACCGCCTTCAACCGCTGGATCGAGCAGCAACAGCAACCGGCCGTCACGCCCACCGATCCGAATTTGTTGCGCGGCCAGCAGGTTTTCCTGGCCTCTAATTGCGTCTACTGCCATGCCGTGCAAGGGACAGCGGCCCAGGGCAATCTGGGGCCGGATCTGACCCACCTGGCCAGCCGGCGGACGTTGGGTGCAGGGGCGGTCGTCAACAACCGGGGCAACCTGGGCGGCTGGATCGCCAACCCGCAACATATCAAACCCGGCAACTTGATGCCTGCCGCGCGCCTGACCGCGCCGGAGCTACAGGCGATGTTGGATTATTTAGTCTCGTTACGGTAGGTGCGGTTTGTAACCGCACAAGTTCACTTTTTTGCCCAAGTTTACTTTCCACCGAAGGCCCGTGCGGTTACAAACCGCACCTACCAATAAGGGAGATTCGATGACGACAGCAGCGCCCACGATTGATACGTTGGAACGCACCTGGCAAAGCCCTACGGGGGTAATCAATTTTTTGACGGCAGTCAACCACCGGGCAGTGGGCGCGCGCTATCTGGTGACAGGCTTTGGCTTTTTTGTCCTGGCCGGCATTGCGGCGCTGTTGATGCGTATTCAGTTAGCCGTGCCGGATAACACTTTTCTCAACCCCGATCTCTACAACCAAATTTTCACCACCCACGGCACAACGATGATGTTTCTCTTTGCCGTGCCGATTATGGAGGGGATTGGCATCTATCTTGTGCCGCTGATGATCGGGGCGCGCGATATGGCCTTTCCCAAGCTCAACGCCTTTGGTTACTTTGTCTACCTGATCGCGGGTCTGGCGATCTGGGGGAGCCTCTTCTTTGGCGTGGCGCCGGATGGCGGTTGGTTCGCCTATGTGCCGCTGACCGGCCCCGCCTATTCGCCGGGGATTGGCATCGACTTTTACACAACGATGATCACCTTTTTGGAGATTGCGGCGCTCGTGGCGGCGATTGAACTGATTGTCACCATCTTTATTATGCGCGCGCCGGGGATGGCGATCAACCGGATGCCGCTCTTTGTTTGGTCGATCCTGGTCATGTCCTTCATGATCATCTTTGCCATGCCGGCGGTGATGGTAGCGACGGTGGAGCTGGCGCTGGATCGCACCATCGGCACCCATTTCTTTAATGTGGCCAAGGGGGGCGACCCGCTGCTCTGGCAACATCTCTTCTGGGTCTTCGGCCACCCAGAGGTCTATATCATCTTTGTGCCGGCGTTGGGCATTGTCTCCGCCGTAGTCCCCACCTTTGCCCGCCGACCGATGGCCGGTTATTCGTTACTGGTGCTCTCGCTGGTGGCGATTGGCTTTTTGAGCTTTGGCCTTTGGGTGCATCACATGTTCACCACCGGGTTGACGCCGTTGGGCTTGAGCTTTTTTACCGTCGCCAGCACGGTGATTGGCATTCCCAGCGGCATCCAGATCTTTGCCACATTGGCGACGATGGCCTCCGGGCGGCTGGTGATCAAGACGCCCATGCTCTATATTATCGGCTTTGTCGTTGTCTTCGTCATCGGCGGCATTAGCGGCATTATGGTCGCTTCGGTGCCTTTTGACCAACAGGTACATGACACCTATTTTGTCGTGGCCCATTTTCACTATGTGCTGGTAGGCGGCGCGCTCTTTCCGCTCTTTGCCGGTATGCACTATTGGTTCCCTAAAATCACCGGGCGCCTGTTGAGCGAGCGGCTGGGCCAGTGGGAATTCTGGCTGACCTTTATCGGTTTTAATATCACCTTCTTCCCCATGCACTTGACCGGCTTTTGGGGAATGCCCCGCCGGGTCTACACCTTTCTGCCGGGGCTGGGCTGGGAATGGCTCAACATGCTCTCGACCATTGGCGCCTTTGTGCTGGCGAGCGGTTTTGTTCTCTTTGTCATCAACTTTCTGGTGACACTGCGCAGCGGGGAAGCGGCCAGCGACAACCCGTGGGGCGCGGGTACGTTGGAATGGGCCACTTCGTCGCCGCCGCCACTCTACAATTTCCGCGTCATCCCCAGCGTGCGCAGTCGCGAACCGCTCTGGGAACCGGCAGAAGATCCCGACTATCGCCGTGACCTGGAAAGCCCGGAACGCGATCGCTTTGGCCTGCTCTTCCGCCGGCGCGAGACGCTGGGGACCTCGGTGTTGGACGCCCAGCCCCAACAGCGCATCATCCTGCCGGGGCCGACGATTGTACCCTTTTTCCTGGCGCTGGCGGTTGCGCTGACCTTTCTGGGCCTATTGATCGACCTCTGGTTTGTGCCGGTTGGCGCGGCGTTTGTCTTTCTCTTTCTGGCCATCTGGCACTGGCCCAACAACGAAGAGCGCGACATGGCCTATGTGACCGCCGGCCCGCCCGGCGCGCTGCCCACCAGCACCGTCGCCGACAGCGCTGGCGTCCGTCCGCCCTTTTGGTGGGGCATGGCCGGGTTGATCATGATCGAGACGGTGGTCTTTGCCTCACTGGTCGCCAGTTATTTTTACCTGCGCGCCAGTGCACAGGAGTGGCCGCTAGAAGGTCTCAAGCCGCCGGATCTACTGTTGCCATCGATTAACGCGCTGATTCTCTTTGCCAGCAGCATTCCCATCTACCTGGCCGACCGCGGGATTCGCCGGGGCAACCAGACCCATCTCAAGGTCGGGCTGGCGGTCAGCTTTGTGTTGGGCTTGATCTTTCTGGCGCTCAAGTATGTGGAATACAGCAATCTCGATTACAACTGGGCGACCAATGCCTACACCTCGATTGTCTGGACAATTACCGGCTTTCACAGCGCCCATGTGATCGCACTCCTGCTGAAAACGCTGGTCGTGGGTGTTTGGGCCTTTCAGGGCTATTTCAACGAACGGCGCTATAGCGCGCTGACGGTCAATGGCCTCTACTGGCACTTTGTGGTGGTTGCGTGGGTGCCGTTGTTTTTTACGCTGTACCTGTCGCCGCGGTTGATTTAGGAATTGGATGATTGGGTGATGCGGTGAGTTCGACAAGCTCACTCACCGCATCACCCAATCACCCAATCACCATCAGGAGCCATCATGAGACAAACCACACACCATCCCCCCATGACCCGCCGCCGCTTCTTCCAGCAACTGGGGCGGGTGGCGGGACCGGATGCGGTCTACCATGCTATGCGTGCCACCGGGCTGCAAGCCGAATCGACCTACAAGGGGCGACCGGCGTTGCAAGGCGGGGGTCAGGGCAAACGGGTTTTGATCCTGGGCGCTGGTCTGGCCGGTCTGGCCGCCGCTTATGAACTGGACAAGGCCGGCTATGAATGCTTGATCCTGGAGCCGCGCCCCCGCCCCGGTGGCCGCTGCTGGACGGTGCGCCGCGGGGAAGATTACACCGAACTCTACGGCGCCCGCCAGCTCTGCCAGTTTGACGAGGGGCTGCACTATGACCCCGGCCCGTCGCGCATCCCCCAGTTTCACCGCGCCACGTTGGACTATTGCAAAGAGTTTGGCATTGAACTCGACATTGTCCTCAACATGAACCGGGGTGCGTACTTCTATAGCGAAAATGTGGGGCCGCTTTCGGCGCAGGCGATCCCACAGCGGGCAGCCATTGCTGATCTCACCGGTTATACGGCGGAGCTATTGACCAAAGCGGTGCGCCAGGGGGCGTTGGATGAAGCGTTGACTCCCGAAGACGCCGAACGCATGGTCGAGTATCTACGGGTCTATGGCGATCTCACCCCTGATTTTTTCTACCGTGGCACGGCGCGACGCGGTTACGTCACGCCGCCAGGGGCTGGTCTACAAGCGGGTGAGGTAGGGACGCCCTTTGATCTCAGCCCGCTGCTGGAATCGCGTTTCTGGCAATTTTTTGGCGCGGCCTGGGCCTATGACCAACAGATGACCATGCTGGCGCCGGTCGATGGTGTGGATCGCATTGCCTACGGTTTTGCCGACCGCATCGGCCACCTCATCCGCTACCAGGGCGAAGTCAGCGCCATCCAGCGCACCCCGAATGGCGTGCGGGTGCGCTACCGCAATCTCGTCACCGGTGAAACGGCAGAGGAGAGCGGCGACTATTGCATTGTTGCCATTCCCCTCACCGTGCTGGCCTACATTCCCGGCGACTATCCGCCCGGCGTGAAACAGGCGATTGACAATGTCTCCTACGCCAGCGGTCTGCGCATGGCGTTGCAATTTGCCCGCCGCTTCTGGGAAGAAGACGAAGCCTTCTACGGGGGCGTCACCTGGACGAACCAGACGATCCAGCAGATTCTCTACAGTTCGACCAACTTAGGCGGCCCCAAGGGCATTCTGCTGGCCGCCTACCCCTTTGGCAGCAAAGCCTTTGCCATGAGCGCCCTTTCTCCAGCAGAACGGATCGAACTGGCGTTGCAGGAAGGCGAAAAGATTCACCCCCAATACCGCGCAGAATACGAAACCGGCTTTTCCGTCGCCTGGAATCGCGTCCCCCACATGCTCGGCTGTTACGCCGCCTATTCCGACCAGGCGCGCAGCACCTTCTACCCGCTGCTGCAAGCAACTGATGGTCGCATCTGGCTGGCCGGTGAACACATGAGTTACATCACCGGCTGGATGGAAGGCGCAATTTTGTCGGCGCTAGAGGTAGTGGAACGGCTGCATGAGCGCGCACAGGGTGGTTCAACGGATTCAGGATAGCAACGGATTGCCTACTGTAACAGTGGAGATGTAGGACAAAATGATGCGCGGCATTTCAGATACAACCGCAATCAAAAGCTTGGTCAAGCGCAGGGTAAAAATCCGTTGCTATCCTGAATCCGTTGATCCGGGTGCGGTGACAAGGAACGGCTACATGAGCGGGCACAGGGCGATTCAACGGATTCAGGATAGCAACGGATTGACTACTGTCGCAATGGAGATATAGGGCAAAATGATGCGCCTGGATTCAGATGCAACCAAAACCCCAAGCGCGGGCGAACGCAGCGTAAAAATCCGTTCCTGTCTTGAATCCGTTGATCCGGGCGCGGTGACAAGGAACAGTAAGGGGCGTATGCAACAACAACCAATAACTCAGCAACATGGCCGGCGCACACGTTCTATCATATACCCGTTGCTCTTGCTCCTGATAGGACTGGGCGCTCAGGCTTGCCGCACGACGGAAACGGCGCCGGTGGAAGTCGCAGCCGTTCAACCCACGCCGTCGGGCTTCTGGCGCATGAACCAGGCGGATGAAGGGGCGCGGCTCTACTTTCGCAACTGCGCCGGCTGTCATGGAACAGAGGGCGAGGGGGCACCGAACGCCTATCCGGCGCTGGCCGGCAGCCGGTTGGTGAATGGGCCGTATGGGCCAATGCTCATGCCGATCATGTATGGGCAGGGGGCGATGCCCGGCTTTACCGGCTTGCTCACTGACCGCGAGTTGGCACTGGTCAGCACCTATATCCGCCGCGAATGGGGCAACCAGGGGACGGCGATCAGCCCGACGCAGATTGGCGACTTCCGCCTGGATGCCGCCGAGGTGCCGCTCGATCCCTTTGGTGGGACGGGGAGCAATGTGGGTGGGTTGACGGAGTAGGGCAGAGACAAGGTGACAAGGTGACAGGGTGAGTGGATTGATTACACGACGCGATTTCTTAAAAGGGTTGGGGGCAGTCGGCGGGTCAACGGCGTTGCACGCGTTGGGCGTTGCGCCGCGTTCCACCTATGCCGGGCCTTTGCGATTGCAGGGCAACGGGGCCGGGCGACGGGTGATCATTCTGGGCGCAGGGTTGGCGGGCTTGACGGCGGCGTATGAGTTACAGCAGGCCGGCTATGATTGTCAGATCCTGGAAGCGCGTCAACGGGCCGGTGGACGTATTTGGACGGTGCGCGGCGGTGAGGCAGCCCAGGAGATCGACGGGCCGAACCAGCAAGCGCAATTTGAGGAAGGTCTCTTTTTCAACGCCGGCGCCCACCGCATTCCCCAACACCATCGCGCCACGCTCGATTATTGTCGGCGCTTTCAGGTGCCGTTGCGCGCCTTTATTACCTTTAATACGGCAACCTATTTCTATAACGAAAACGTCGGCCCGCTTTCCGGGCGGACAGTGCGGATGCGGCGAGCGTGGACGGATTTGCAGGGCCACAGCTTTGCCTTGCTGGCGCTTGCCATTCAAAGCGGCGCGCTTGATAACGATATTGACCCGGCAAACAAAGAAACCATGCTGGAATACCTGGCCGACTACGGCAATCTCAACGATGCCTATGCCTACGCCGGGGCCAGTCAAGCCGGTTACAGCGAAGAACCGGGGGCCGGTGACGCGGAAGGCACGCCATTAGAAGTGCTGGATCGCAGTGCACTGCTCCAATCCGAGTTCTGGCGCTACTTTCCCTTTGACTGGGATTATAACTGGCAGATGTCGCAGGTTCACCCCGATGGCGGTATGGATCGCATTGTTGCCGCCTTTGTCGAACAGGTGGGGGCGGAGCGCATTCAGTACGGCGCAGTAGTGCGTGAGCTTCGACGGACAGAAACAGGCGTCCGTATCGTCTATGCGACCGGGGCGGGCAACCAGACGGCGGAAGCGGTGGGCGACTACAGTGTCTGCACCATTCCGCTGCCGGTCTTGCGCACGCTCACCACCGATTTTCCGGCCCCCGTACAAGAGGCGATAGGCGCCATTGAGTATGAGCCGGCGGTGCGGGTCGGGCTGCAATGTGCGCCTCGCTTCTGGGAGGACGAGGATCACATCTACGGTGGCCCCACCTTTACTAACCTGGGTATTGGGCGCATCTGGTATCCGTCCCACCACTATCACGCCCCGAAGGGCATCCTGGTTGGCGCTGACAACTTGGGCGCCGCGGCCACCGCCTTTGGGGAATTGACCCCGGCAGAGCGCATTGAAACGACGCTGGCCCAGGTGAGCAAGATCCACCCCCAGGTGTGTGACCGCTTTGAGACAGGCTTTGCCGTCGCCTGGCAGCGGCAACCCTATAGCCTGGGCGCCTGGGCCGTCTACAGTAACGAGCAACGGGCCGATCTCTACCCGCGACTTTTGGACTTCGATGAACGCATCCACCTGGCCGGGGATCACATGAGTTACCTCTCCGGTTGGATGGAGGGCGCTGTGTTGTCGGCGCAGGCGGTGGTGGAGAAGGTACATGCGCACGCACAAGGTCGCGCATAGTACACTACAACGGATTCAGAAAGTAACGGATTGCCGGCTTGCTTACTGGAAACGGGTAAGACAGGAAGCGTAAAAATGCTTTTATTTGCAACCATTTCGTCCTATTGTAAAAATCCGTTACTTTCTGAATCTGTTGTAGTGTTGTTGGCTACTGCTTATAGAAGGAACTGACGATGACAACCCAAAGTGAAGCCCACACCTATCATACCGTCACCTTGCGGACGCTCTGGTGGACCTTGGCCGCCGGCGCAGTGATCTGGAGCCTGCATCTGATCATTGGCTATATGATTGTCTCGCTCTCTTGTGAGCGTGGATTGCGGCAAGGGACATGGGGGACGTTCGCCGTATCGCGCTGGCTGGCGGTTGGGTTGACGGTGGTGGCAGCGGCGGTGGTTGCCTATGCCGGCGTTGTCGCCTATCGCAACTGGCAAGAAGTCAAGCGTGCGCCCGTTGCCGCCGATGACGTGGCGGCGGGCCGCTTTCGCTTTATGGCGTGGCTGGCCCTGTTTTTGAATGCCATCTTTCTGCTCTCCATTGTGGTCTCGTTAGCGCCAACATTGCTCTTGCCGTTATGTGACTGAGGTGCAAGCGTGTTTGTCATGAATGGAAACCAGTCACACGTAAGCTGGCGAGACCTCCGGAAGAGGGCCATAGACCGACTTCTCGACCAAACAGTCCTTGGCCCCCGCCCGGAGGTCTCGCCTGTCCGCTCGCGCGATTGGAGCCGAAGCCCGATCTTTGCTACCTTGGCAGTTTGGTTGTTTCTGTTGTTGATCTGCCTGCCGCAACCCGTTGCTGCACAGGGCCAACCGGTTGATGACATCCTCCCGACCCCGCCGACGGACGAAACGTTGCCGGCGCCGGATAGTGTGCAAGTGGAACCGACGGCGCGCGACGAAGCGATTGCCGAACGCTTGCAGACTATCTTGGCAGCGACCGAATGGTTTGAGCAACCGACTGTGGCCGTGCGCGAAGGGGTGGTCTTTTTGGATGGCCGCACCCGGCGGGAGGAATATCGCACCTGGGCGGGTGATCTGGCGCGGAACACGCAGGATGTGGTGGCGGTAGTCAATCGCCTCCAGGTCGTGGAGCGGTCGCCTTGGGATTTTACGCCGGCCTTTGACGAACTGAATAATATCGCCCGCAGCGTTGTGCAGGCGCTGCCGCTGATAGGCTTTGCGCTGTTGGTGCTGGTGATCGCCTGGTTTGCCGCCCGGCTCACGGCGCAAGTGATGCGTTACCTGTTGCACCGGCAGATCACGAACAGTTTTTTGCGTAACTTGACGGCGCTGACATTGAGCATTCCGGTCTTTCTGCTGGGTCTCTATCTGGTCCTCCAGATCGCCGGGTTGACCCGCCTGGCGGTGACAGTGTTGGGCGGCACGGGGATCGCCGGGTTGATTGTCGGTATTACCTTTCGGGACATTATGGAGAATTTTCTAGCAACGATCTTGATCAGCACCCGCAACCCCTTTCGCACCGGCGACCGCATTGAAGTGGCCGGTCACGTTGGCATTGTCCAGCGGGTGACAACGCGCGCCACCGTCCTCGCTGCGCTCAATGGTGATCACATCTTGATCCCCAATGCGGTTGTCTATAAAAGCACGATTATCAACTACACCGTCAATCCCAACCGACGGCTCAATTTTGAGGTGAGCATCGGCTACAAAGACCCAATCGGGCAGGCGCAGGAGACCATTCTCGATGTGCTATTGGACCACCCAGCCATCTTGAAGGAGCCGGAGCCGCTGGTCTTGGTCAATGCATTGACGTCGACGGCGGTCAACCTACAGATCGGCATCTGGTTTAACAGCCAGCAATATGAGGAGAATAAACTGCGCTCCGCCGCCATCCGCCTCGTGAAGCGCGCCCTGCAAGATGAGGGCTTTTCACTGCCCGACCCAACGCGCCAGGTGATCTTTCCCAGCGGCGTCCCGGTGCAAATTGTCGAGCAGCGCCGGAATGGCGCAGGGCGCGCACAGCCCGCACAACCAACGCCGGAACCAACTCCCGAAGGCGCCGCCACAGCAACGGAGGCCGAAGGGGGCTTGCAAAGTGATAACCAACGTATCCGGCAACAGGCCAACCTGGCGCGCGTGCCGGAGGAAGAGACCAATTTGTTAGAAAGCAGCGCAGAGGATACACCCAGGCTGCCAGCGGACAGCGGGGGTTGAGCAGTTCAGAAGGACAGAATTCATGCGACAAGTCACCAATGGCGCTTTTTGGATTAGCATCTATCTCATGCTGGTGCTGGCGCCGCTCTTTGTCTTGATTATCGGGCCGACGCCGCCGGGGCGAAACTTCTGGCGCGAATTTTCGGTGGCGCTCGGCTTTGTGGGGTTGGCGATGATGGGGATGCAATTTCTGCTGACCACGCGCTTTCGTCGCGCTACCTTGCCCTTTGGCATTGATGTGGTCTACCACTTTCACCGCCAGATCTCGCTGGTGGCCTTTGGGCTGATCCTCACCCATCCGCTGCTGCTCTTCATCACCAGCCCGGAGACCTTGACGCTGTTGAATCCTTTCCGCCTATCGTGGCTGGCGCTGGCTGGGGTGAGTTCACTGCTCTTGTTTGCCCTCTTGATCGCGCTTTCCCTCTGGCGCTTACGCTTGCGCATCAGTTATGAAGTCTGGCGCATCACGCATGGCTTACTGGCAACGGGCGCCGTCGCGTTGGCGTTCGGCCACATTATCAGCGTCGGCTACTATCTGAGTGAGCCGTACAAGCGGGGGTTGTGGATCCTCCTGGGCGCCGCATGGATCGGCGCGCTGGCCTACATTCGCGTCGTCAAACCGATCCTGGAGTTGCGCTACCCGTTTGTGGTCGATGAAGTCATTCCAGAACGGGGTGACACCTGGACATTGGTGCTGCGCCCGGAGGGTCACAAGGGCTTCCGCTTCAAACCGGGGCAATTTGCCTGGCTGACGGTTCTCCGGTCGCCCTTTGCCATTCGCGAACACCCCTTCTCCTTTTCGTCCAGCGCCATGCAACCGGCGCGCGTAACCATGTCAATCAAGGCGCTGGGCGATTTTACCACCCAAATTCGTGAAATTGAACCCGGCGCCCGCGCCTACCTGGACGGGCCGTATGGCGCCTTCAGCCTGGATAATTACCGGGCGCCCGGCTATGTTTTTATTGTCGGCGGCGTCGGCATTACCCCGGTGATGAGCATGTTGCAGACGCTGGCCGATCGCCAAGACAAGCGACCGTTGTGGCTCTTTTACGGCAGCAGAAGCTGGGATGAAGTAACCTTTCGCGAGCAATTGGCGGCGCTGCAAACCGAACTACCGTTACAGGTTGTCCATGTTCTCCAAACGCCGCCGGCCGATTGGACAGGCGAAAGCGGCTATGTGACCACAGAGCTATTGGCACGTCATCTGCCGGTCGAGCGCCTGCAATACGAGTATTTCATCTGTGGCCCACCGGTGATGATGAGCGCCGTGGAAGCCGCGTTGGCGCAATTGGGCATTCCCCTGTCACAAACCCAGATGGAAGTGTTCAACCTGGTGTAGATCCGGAAGGAGGAGCAACCATGCGCCACGCCTTTGCCAATCAATTGGCGATTGTCACCGGGGTATTGGTCATTTTGTTAGCGGTGGTCTTTGCCTTGATCCAGACACCGGGACAGGCCGCGCTGACATCAGTTACCGACGCGCCGGTCATCCCTCACCCGCTGGTCGGCTATGAAAATTGTGTCGAGTGCCACGGGCGCAACGGTTCCGTCCCCTATCCGGCCAATCATCTGGGCTGGCCGAATGCAAGTTGCACCCAATGTCACTTGCCGGCTGATACACTGGCAGTGGGCGGCGGCGCGGCCTTACCACCGGCCGCCCTAGCCGCCCTCCGTGAGCAAGAGGGGGTGGATGGGGGGACAGCCTTGCTGGCCGAGGAAGCGGGCGCACAATCGACGCCGGCAGAACAAGTCGCCGCTGGTGAAAGTGTCTTTGCCAACCGCTGCGCCTCCTGTCATGTCTCCGGCGGGGCAGGCCCAGTGTTAGATGTCATTGCCCTGACCAAGTATGGCTCGGCGCTGGAACTCTTTGCCTACACCCGGCGCACCATGCCCCCCGGCGCCCCCGGCAGCCTAGCGGATGCGGAGTATTGGGCCGTGACCGCCTATATGCTGGCCGCCGAGGACTTACTGCCCGCCGACACGTTGGTCGAGTCGGCAACGGCGGGCGATATCGTGATCAAGTAGGGAAAGAGAGCCATGATGACGTCAAACCAACCAGCAGCGCAACAAATCGATGATGAGCAGGGCGCCGCATCGCCGCGCGTGGCCGTCTACCCGGTGCGCGCCACTGGTCGCCCGTGGTGGTGGTATGTAACCGCCGGCGCCACGGCCTTGCTCTTGGGGTTGGGCAGCCTTTTTGCGATTGTGCTGTTGGCCCAGCCGCTGGCCTTCCTGATTCTTGGCGTCGCTATCGCCACTGCGCTCGACCCCGGCGTCGAGTGGCTGGCGCGCTGGTTGCCGCGTACCCTGGCTATTCTCCTGCTCTATCTGGCGATCCTGCTCTTCATTGTCTTTCTCGGCAGCCTGGTGGCGCCGGATCTATTGAACCAGATACAAGCCTTTTTTACTGCCGTGCCAACGTTGATTAGCGTGGTGCAACAGTGGCTGACCGAACAGCAGGTGGTGGATGCGGCACGTCTGCTCAATGTCCTGGCGCCGCAACTGAGCCAGTTTGGGTTGACCCTCGTCGCGGCGCCGCTCACGTTGTGGAACATCCTCCTAAATCTAGTGCTGGTCATCTCGATTTCGATCTATTCGTTGTTGATCGGGCCGGGGGTGCGCGGTTTTGTTCTCTCTCTTCTGCCACCGGAGCGGTATGAACGCTCGCGCGCTATTCTCAATGAAATGGGGGCGGCCATGGGCGGCTATGCGCGCGCCGTGATGATTATGGGCGTCGTCATCGGCGTCTTGACCTATGTCGGGCTGCGGCTGGTCGGCGTCAACTATCCGCTCATGTTGGCGATTCTGGCCGGTATGTTGGAGATTATCCCGATCTTCGGGCCGATCATTGCCGGTGGCATTATCACGGTGATTGCCTTCCTTCAATCGCCGACACAAGCGGTGATTGTCCTGCTCTTCTTTATTGCCCTGCAACAACTGGAGAGCTATGTCCTCTTCCCGAATGTAATGCACCATGAGATTGCGATTTCCCCCTTATTGGTCATTTTTGCCTTTGCCGCCGGCAGCACGCTGGGCGGCGTGTTAGGTGCGGTGGTCGCCATTCCGCTGTCGGCGGCGCTTCAGGTACTGGTGCTGCGGGTGGTGGCGCCGGCGATCCGCCGGCGCACCGGCGCCACGGCTTCTGGCGGGACAGACGAGTAGGTGCGGTCCGCCGTTGTCTGGTACAACCATAAGTCGGGCCGGGGCAACTTGTTCAATGATGTAATCCAGGTCGTATCCAGAAAGGAGCAACCATGACGACGCAAGGTGAATTGCGCCGCTCCACCACCGACCGTATGATTGGTGGGGTTTGTGGCGGGCTGGCGCGCTATTTTCGGATTGATCCAGGGCTGTTACGTGTGGGCTGGGTGCTGCTCTTCCTGCTGGCGGGGGCGGGCGGGCTGGTCTATCTGGTGCTATGGGCAATTTTGCCGGATGATGCCGGTCAACGCACCTCATTACCGTGGGTGCTGCTGGTGCTGCTGGTAGGGTTGCCGCTGCTCTGCGCCTTGATTGCCATTCCCTTTGGCCTCTTTGGCGCACTCTTCAATTGGCGCTAGCGCATGAGTCGGTCGGCGGTAAGGCGATTGCGCGAGACAGCGATTGCGGGATTAAGCCCATAAACGCTGTCTCGCTCAATCCCCCAAGCAATCAGACAAGTTGGCTGCGTCACACAAGCAATCTACCTTCAACAGTTGTCCTGCTTGGACCCATTGCTGGGCCAGACGCCGTTCCTCTTCCGGCCGCTCTGTGACAAAGGCCGCCACCAGACGACCAGCCGGCGAGAGCCACCAGACACTAAAGCTGCCCGCCGCCACGTCACCGCGGTAGACGACCCGTTCGGCCTGTTGGGCATCGCCCCACAATTCGTAACGCCGGTCAAAGATGTGGGAGAAGAGATAAGGAACATGTCGATACTCCTCGCGTTGGCCCAACATGATGCGTGCAGCCAGGCGCCCCTGCATTACAGCGTTATCCCAGTGATCGACACGGCGCAGGCGGTTATAGAGTAGATCACGGTAGCAGGCCACATCACCGGCGGCATAAACGTTGGGGATGCTGGTTTCCAGAAAACGGTTGATGACAATGCCGTCATCGATCTGGAGTGGTGTGTCGCTGAAGAGTTCGGTGTTGGGGACAATGCCGACGCCGGCCACCACCAAATCGGTCGGCAGGTCTTTACCGGAGGCAAGACTGACGTGAGAAACATGCCCATTGTCACTCACAAAGCCAGTCACCCGCTCTTGGGCGAAGAGCGTGACGCCACAGGCGCGGTAGTAGTTCTCAAAAAAGGCCGCCATGCGGGTGGTAAAGATGCGTTCATTGAGGTGCGGGCCGGAAAAGATGAGGGTGGTCGTCAGCCCCAGCGCCTGTAAGCGCGCGGAGGCTTCCATGCCGATAAAACCGCCGCCGATGACAATGGCCCGTTGCGCGTTGACAGCGGCCTGACGGATTTGATCGGCATCGTCAAGGGTGCGGAGATAGTGGATGCCGGCCAATTCAGCCCCGGGTAATGACAGCCGTTGCGCCCTGGCCCCGGTGGCGATCAAGAGCTTGTCGTAAACCAGGCTATTACCCTGGCAGTAGAGCCGCTTCTGGGCAAAATCAACATAGTCCACCGGGGTCGCCAACTGTACGGCAATGCCATGCGTCGCATAGAAAGCCGGCGGGTTGATCAACAGATCCGCCACGGCGACATTGCCTGCTAAATAAGCTTGGGAGAGCGGCCGCCGTTCGTAGGGTAGCTGGGGTTCGGCGGAGACGATGCACAACTGGCCCGGCGGCAAGCCGTGCGCGACAAAGGCCTGGGCTGCGTATCCCGCCGTCACGCCACCACCGAGAATTACATAAGGATAGTCTTTCAACCCACCCGCTCCTTCGCCTAGGTTCTGTTGACATTTCGGAATTAACCAGTGATACACCTTGTCATCGGGGGCATCTCCGATGACAAGGTGTAGACGTCACAAATGTCAACAGAACCTAGAACGGCACAGTTGTATCGTCTTCCACCTGCTCTGCCGGTGCCGGTTCGGCATAGTACCGGCGGCACTCATCCTCGCGACCACGGATGACGCGCTTGCCCAGCAGGGAGCCGCCGGTTTCGGTGACAACGGTATTCTGCCCTTCATCGTCCTGTCCTTTGCCTTCGGGGCGGTAATAGATGACAACCCAATCGCGGGTGGCATTTAATTCATGGGCGCGGGCGGTGTTGGAGAAAACGGCGGTAAATTCCCACGCATCCCGCTCGGTGTGAAGAACCGGCAACCACGCTTCCCGGTTGGGATTGAAGCGACGAGGGGCAATCTTGTTGAGATCATCCGCCGCCGCGCGCCGGCGATACTCTTCATCCACGCTGAGCAGTTGGGCGATGGTGGGTTGCGACGGCGGCGCGGTTGGGGCGGCGCCGGCCGTGGCGCGTTGGCGGATCCGCCGTTGCGTTGCCTGGCTGAGGATGCTGCCCAGGTTGGCGCGCACGGTCTCCAGCCGGCGGGGGCCAAAGCCTTCCACGGTGGCTAACCGGCCATCATGCGCCGCCCGTTCTAACTCTTCCAATGTTTCAATACCCAGCTTCTCGACAATCCGGCCGGCCAGTTCTTCGCCGATGCCCGGCACGCGCACCAGCAGATCCGCCGGGGCAAATTCGCCTTGCAACCGTTCCAGCGCCCGCGACCGGCGGGTGTTCACATACTCGGCAATGGTTGCCGCCAACCCCTCGCCAATGCCCGGCAATTCCTGTAGCGCATCCGCCCCTTCTTCAGCAATGGTTGTCATCACCGGCTTCTTTTGCTTGCGCACGGTTGCCGCCCCTGTGCGGTATGCCCGTACGCGGAAAGGATTGGCCGCTTGCTGCTCCAAGAGCGAGGCGATCTCTTCGAGCAACAGGGCTACCTCTTGATTGGTTACACCGTCATTCGCCATGCCTTCTCCTTTCCCACAAGCCGCTTGGGCTGCCTCGCCAACCGTTGGCGCTCCTGACCGGCGGGTTGTGCGCACGCTGCGCTTTTCACGGTGGCATACGCTTCTCCTACCAGCAGGCGGTGCTTGCCCATCCGTGGGCATGTACGCGCTGCTGGTATAGAAGCTCATCAGCTCTTATACTCCGTCGTTTCGATAGGGTCAATAGAGTAAGGTATAGCGAACGGATACACAGGAGGTACTTGCTTTGGTTCAACTGGATTATAGATGTTCCTTCTTTGTACCTTTTCTCTCTATCAAGATAGATAGAAATGTTATGATTTTTGGCCAAATTTATATAACCGTTATGGATGTGTTTGCAGGTCAAGCATAACCTAACCGCTACTTCTGGATTGTTCAATATCAAAGGAGACCATCAATGAAGAAGTTGCTCACGATGTGTATGTTGATTCCATTGCTCTTGGCGACAGCCTGCGGTGGAGAGGGCGCAAGCGAGACGCCGCCGGCGGTTGCGACGGTGGCCGCTACACCCACCGCAGCGGCCACCGAGGCGGCAATGCCAACCACAGCGCTGACGGAAACCGAAGGTGTAACCGGCACCGAAGAACTAACCGGCGCCGAAGAGATGACCGGCACCGAAGAACTAACCGGCACCGAAGAACTAACCGGCACCGAAGAGATGACTGGCGCCGAAGAGATGACTGGCACGGCAGAAGTAACCGGAACGGCTGTGACGACGAAGGCGCAGGGCGTTACTGGCGCTGGTGCGATCACAGGGACGATGGACATGACTGGTACAGCGGGTATGACCGAAACGGCCGGGATTGAAGAAGCGCCCCATCAGTTGATTCGCGCCACCACCTTGCAGGATTACAATGTGGAGAATGCCGCCGGTGAGGATTTGGGCAATGTCCAGGATTTGATCCTCAATTTGGATAACGGCCAAATTCTCCTAGTCACGCTGGAGTATGGCGGCTTCCTGGACATTGGGGACAAAGTCTTTCCAATTCCGTTGAGCGCCTTCCGCTTTGACCGGGAAACGGCTGATATTCCCGCCGTGGAACCGGCCCTGCCGGGTGCGGTTATCACAGATACGGCGGCAATGACCGAGACAGTCGGTACGACCGATACAAGCGACACCATGCTGACTGACACGGTGGTGATTGATACGCGCTTGATTCTCGATATTCCTGAAGAAACTTTCCAAGATGCACCTGGCGTTGATGAAAATTTGAACCTGACTGACCCAACAGTGGTAGGTGACATTGAGGCGTTCTACCGTGATCTCGGCGAAGATGTGATCGGTCGCCCGATTGCAGAAACCAATTTGGAGGAATTGACCGGCAACGTTGTCAAGTTGAGCGATCTGGATGGCGCGAATGTGCAGAATCCTGCCGGTGACAATGTGGGCGAGATCAACGACATATTGATTGACTTGCGCGCTGGCCGTGTGGAATACTTCATCCTGTCATTTGGCGGCTTCTTAGGTATCGGCGACAATGAGTACGCCATTCCGATGGCTGCCTTTGATCTCATTCCCACCAGCGCCGAGGCCGAGGCCGAGATTGGTCAACCGACGCTCGTTCTCGATGTTACCGAAGAACAACTGGAAACAGCGCCGGTCTTTGATGACACAACGCTGAATACACCGGACTGGGATCGGGATGCACGCAATTTCTGGCTAGAAAATCGGTAGTTCATTCCGGTTCAAGGTTTCAGGTTCTCTTCACATGACTTAACCTTGAACCGGAAACTTTCTACACTAACGGGGTGCAAGAAAACCAATCCCGTAGGGGCGTCCCTACGGGATTGGGGATTCTATTCTTTGGGATGGCCAAACAAAAAAGGGAGAGGAGGAAAAGATGCTAAGGGTGATTCTGCTGGTTGTGCTGATCCTGTTGCTTTTCGCCGCTCTGCCAACCTGGCCCTATAGTACGAACTGGGGCTACTACCCAAGTGGCGGTTTGGGGTTGATTTTGTTGATCCTGTTGGTCTTGATTCTGGTGGGTCGTCTGTAGTTATCGAGGGCGGCAGAAAGACAGTTGGTCAGGGCGAGAGTGGGTCAAGGTTCGGATGATTGGCGAACTGACCAACTGTCTATAACAGGACTTACGCAAGACGCCGGGCACCCAGAGGGTGCCCGGCGTCTTGCGTAAGTCCTGTATAAGATTCGTCTATTCAGCCGGAGGCGTCGCGCTGTAGATGACTTCGAGTTGTACAGCCACCTTGAGTTGGCCGGGTGCAATGGGACCGCCACCGCCGCCTAAGCCCGTCTGCGCAACGGCACTCAAGCTGGAGCTGCCATAAAAGCCGCCGCGACTGCCGATAATCTCGCTGACACTCACGACGTTGCCCAGTTGCAAGCCGGTGAGTTCAGCCAAATCTTGCGCTTTGGCCTCCGCGTTCGCAATCGCTTCAGCGCGTGCCTCGGCGGCGGCCTGCGTGGGATCATCCACACTAAAATTGACGCCAAAGATGTTATTAGCGCCAGCGCCAATGGCAGCATCCAGGATGGTGGCGACTTGGTCCAGCGCCCGGATGGTGACATTGACATTGTTGCTCACGCGGTAGAGGGGCGTCTGGGGCTGTTCGTTGTTCTGAGTAATGGGGCCAAATTCGGCAAAGATGCTAAAGCCGGAAGTCTGGATGTCTTCTTCGGCCACTCCTTGTTCCCGAATGGCGGACAAGACGGCATTCATAATCTCCTCAGCTTCATCGCTGGCAGTGCGCACATCGGCGTTGGCGACCTGGACGCCGATATTGGCAACGGCAATATCCGGTTCGACCGCGGCGGAGCCTTCGCCGACCACCGTGATCGCTTGGGGGGTGGTCGCCGTTGGTTCACCTTGCGCCTGGGCATAGACAGTAGAATTGCTACCGGTCGGGCCGAGGGCCAGGAAACCTGCCGTCAGCAAAATAGCAATGACGGTGATTGTTGGTCTTTGTAGAAATGGCATTGGGTATCTCCTGACTTAGACTAATTCACGTACTTTTTGCAAATGCCTTAAGATATAGAGCACAGCGTGCGCCCTCGTCGTTTTTCGGCGCGATCACTCGACTTAATAGACAGTGCGTGGTCGGCTGAGCAAGCCGGCCAGGAGCGCCAGGATGGCCGCGCCCACAATGGACCAGACAATCGGGAAGGGCTGACCATCAATGTTGATGACAAAAATCTCGGGCAACCCAAACTGTTGCGCCAGCCAGGCGCCAAGAAACGCACCGACAAAGCCCAGTACAATCGAAATCAGAAAGCCGCCGGTCGAATAGCCGGCGAGGGCTTGACCGATGGCGCCGCAAATAGCGGCAATGATCAAGAGAACAAGAAAGCCTAATAGTGACATAGCGATCTCCTTTGATACTATGGAAAAGTGATACTATGGAAAAGTTTCGCCGGTAATACGCCCGGGCGCCAGGAGAATAACCGTCGTCAACAGCATCGTTTCTTGGACAACTCGTCCGTATGCGGCGAAAAGCGAAACTGATAGATAAGCCAAGTAAAAGTCGCATAATGGTAGGGGCGTCCCCTTGCGGGCGCCCACAAGGGGACGCCCCTACCATTATGTGGAGTCTATCCGCTTTATCTATGAGTACTTCCTCCGCCAATCATCCTAAACGGCAGCCCAGGAAAGAACAATAGCTCTATATACAAGATATAGATATAATCCATCACTTTTCTATGTTTAGATACAGAAGATAGCAATAGGAGAAGATCTACTTCGGCAACTTCCGTAACTGGTCTATGCCGCTAACTATATATGGATAGAGCGCAGTCTTCCTGATTTTGTACCAATATTGTTGATGTTAGGGAGTTGGTGTATACCCGTCCGCTCACCATTGGCGGTATGGGTGTTTGATCAGGATGGGATGTCAGGATGAAGGCTCTGTTTCGGAACCTACGCTTGCTCACAATGTCTTTGCTCGTACTTGGTTATTATCTAGGGTTGAGTCCAACGCCGGTTGCCGCCCATGATGGTGTGCCGTTGCCGCCGCAGCGGTTAATGCAGATGTGGAATTGGGAGTCCTGGTCGATGGTAGGGTTGGTCTTCATAGCCTGGCTCTATAGCCGGGGGGTCCGTATTTTGTGGTGGCGTTCCGGCGGCGGCCAGGTGATCACCGGCGGGCAGGCATTAGCCTTTAATGGCGGCTTGACTGTCCTTTTTATTGCTTTTGTCTCGCCCCTCCAGGCGCTCAGCGCCGACCTTTTTATTGCCCATACGGTGCAGCATCTACTTTTGATCTTGCTGGCCGCGCCCTTATTGTTGCTGGGGCAGGCGCCGGTTGCCCTAAGCTGGGCGATCCCGAAAGAGATCCAACGCTGGTGGCACTATTGGTGGCGCCAACAAAGTGATCTGCACCTGATTGGCCGTTTCTTTTTGCAGCCGCGCGTCAGTTGGGGCGTCTACCTGGCAACCCTCTGGCTCTGGCAGGCGCCCTATGTCTTCAAGGTGGCGCGGCATGATGGCCTTGTCCATTTGGTGCAACACGGCGCTATGCTGGCTGCCGCCATGCTCTTCTGGCGCCTTTTGCTCTTACCGCAGACCGAGGAGAGCCTATCACCGGCGCTGCGCTTCCGCTTTGTCGCCACCATTGCACTCGCCGGGATTCTGCTTGGCGCCTTGATCACCTTGACGCCGCCGCTCTGGTATCCCATCTATCTACCCACAGCACAGCACTGGGGCTTAACCCCGGCTATGGATCAACGGTTAACCGGCATCGTTCTGTTGGTATCGATGGGGCTAGTCTACCTGAGCCTGACCGTCGCCTACTGGCGCGCCTGGCGGCAACAGGATCGCGTCACAACGGCCGCACAACAACCGGCTCACCTGGCGCGCTCAACGGCCCATTCATGAAGGGCGCCCCAATCGTCAAAGACGCCGCATTGATCGGCGCGGCCCAGGCCATTGCGCATCACGAACAGGAGACAGGAGACAGGAGACACGAGACAGGAAACATAATCGTCGATTTCTGCCTGTCGCTCACCATGAAAGGAGGAAGGCGAAAATTCTTTTTCATCCTTCATCCTCCCTCCCTCATCCGTGTCTCGTGTCTCCTTGTCTCCTGTCTTCTATCGCGGTGAATTGGCAAAATCCTCAAACCACCACACCCGTACCTGGGCATTGCCGGTGCGTTCATAATACTCGACCCGCACCGTATGGATGCCGGCGCCCACTGCATAAAAGCGATTGGTCAAATCATTATAGCCATCTCGCCAGCCGTCGATCACTAGTTGATCGTTGAGGTAGACGCGCACGCCGTCATCGGCAATGGCGCGGAAGATATAGGTGGCTGAGTTGAAGCGGAATTGCCCCACCCAGCGCGCCGACCAGGTATCCGCCCCTAAACGTGACGGCAACGGGGAACTATTCTCCCAGTCATAGTCGAGCGGGTTGATCATGCGCGCTTCCAATTGGCCAAAGACCGCCGGTCCGCTGAGGGTGACGCCGTCATAATAGGTTGCCTCCCACTCCGGGAACGCGGTGATGTATTCCGTCAGAAAGCGCAGAGTCGCCAGGCCGGTGGCCTCGTAGTACTCAATGCGCAAGGTATGAACACCCCGCAGGTAGCGACCAACAGTATAGGTGCGATTCTCGGCGCCGTGCCACTCATCAATGAGCAATTCATCGTCCAACCAGAAGCGCACCCCATCATCGGCGTCGATAGAGAAGCGATAGAAGCCGTCATTGAAATTGACCTGCCGCTCAAAGCGCGCCGAAAAACCATCGGCCGGCATGTCGGCGATGGGGGGATTGGCAACCCAGTTGAAGTTGATCGTCGGCGCTTCTTGCACCGCAACCGGCGTTCCTTGAAGGGTCCGATTGTTAAAGTAGCTGGCTCGCCAGGCGCCGGCTGGGGGTGGGACAGGCGTCGCGGTCGGCGGCAGACGGGTCGGCGTGGGCGTCACCGTGGGGGTCGGCGTAATGACCACAATGATGGTGGGTTCCGTAATCGGCAGCGTCGAGGTATCACCATTCACATCCACCAAGCGCCAGTCGATCCACCCGCGCACCGTTGCGCTGCATTGCAATTCCAACCAGGTAGTCGTGCGATTGCGCCCCACCACTGTGCAACGCTGATCGCGCACGACTTGACCGGCGTTGGCATAGCTGTTGGCCGGCCCTGTGCGCAAATTGACCAGATCAAACTTTACCTTCGCTACCGGCAGCGTAGGATCCGGCGCCTCTGGTGTTGCATTGGCGGACTGAATCCGGTCCACTACAATCACCAATATGTCTTCCGCCCCCACAATTCGGTAGGATACACCCCAGACCACTGCCGCAATCGGGGGTTCAGTATTGCGCAACGCCGTGATCTGCTGCTCCACCGCCACCGTGCCACCCACTAAGCCATACGTTAGACCATCATTGGTCAACAAGTAGTTGCCAAAGTTGCGGCCAGTGGCCCGGTGAATTTGCCCAACCACGCCATTGATCGCTTCGATGCGTTGCCCGGTGATACTCGGGCGTTCGGCGCCGCCGCTAACCACCGGCAAGTAAATCTCAATGGTAAGCGGGGTGCGCGTCGGTGTTGGCGTTCTGGTTGGCGTCACGGTTTGGGCAGCGGCAACAGTGGTCAGCAGAACCGACACGCCAACCGCCATGATCAAACTGGGCCAAAAGCGGTTGAACAACGAAGACAGAGCATGTTGATACAGCAGAGATTGCTTCATACAGGGCCACCTGAGGGAGTAGTAAAATTGGCGGCAATCACCAACCACATTGCCGCTAAGTAAAACACATAAAGTCTTCGAAAAGGAAACCAGCTTTTGCCCTCGTGATATACGCTTTTCTGTTGATGGCGAAAAATCTGGTTTCTAAAGACTTTTTGTCCTTTACTTAGAAAGAATGCCAGCAAGCTGGTCTGTGATTGTAGTCGCAGATTATTAATCATTGCGCAACCCGCACAACGTGCGGCGTCTCTGACGTGTAGTATACTACAAATTGCGTAGAATTGCTAAGCGGAAGAAGAAGAAGTGGTGCGGCTCTGCCGGTTGGTCGAAGAGATGCCGCTCGCCATTGAGTTGGCCGCCGCCAGCCATCCACTCAAGCGCAACGCACTCCAAAAGAGCAGCGCCGGCCCCAGGAAAACAAAAGCATACCAGCGCCAACCAACGCGCCACAGCAGGTAGCGTTTGAGCAACCCCATCACCCCCGCCCGGCCTTCATTCCACCAGACAACAAAGAGCGTGCTCAGCGCCGTGCCAAAGAAGAGCAGGAGTTGCAGCAGCCCCAGTCCTGGTGGGAGCGGCCCCGGTCGCCACGAGGCAACGATCATCGGGATCGCTCCCAACCAGGAAACGGCAAAGGTAATTACAAAGAACGCGGACAGGGAAATGGCCGGTCGGCGGCTTGACGATACCGTTGGTTGCCCATAATGGGTCTCGACCAGGGTCTGTTTCATTGGACGATCCTTTCGTATCGTTAGTGGTGGTTTCGTAATGGGTTGGGGGCATGACCTGTAACCAAGTGGCGCTGGGCCATTGGCTCCAACTCATTGTCTACGTATCCCTTGTGGTACACGCGCGGCAAACGCATGAGCCGCAAAACCCCTGTAAACAGCATGAGCAAAGCGAAGAGCCACAGCCATACGCCGAAATCGGGAAACAAGCGCAGTCCTTCCGCCCACGATTGTGCGCCCAACGCATGGAGTAACAGACGCACACCGACAAGCAAGCTCAACGAGAAGGTTATTTCCCAGAGCACGCGCAGACCCACCCGCCACAGCCGCATCTGTCCGGCAGCTTGTTGCCGTCGCAAGCGCTGCTCCCAGTGGGGCAACCGCAAGAAAGACCATAAGGCCAGTGCGAAAAGGCCGCCCAGCACCGCATCAATCAGGGTATACAGGGTGGGTAAAGGTAGCGCTGTGACCGGCGCCGGTTCCTGCCCGGCCAGCAAGCGGGCAACGCCGGCCTCGATCTCCCGGAAAGCGACGAACTGGGCCACCATGTTTTGGCTATTCAGGAGCAGCACCGCGCCGCGCCGACTGGCCGGCTCGATGAAAAGCAGCGTATGGACATTCGGATGGTCGCCGGCATGGGCGATGACCGGGATGCCGCCTAATGTGGTTGTCCGCCAACCCAAGCCATAGGTATCTTTGCTTGCGCCGATGGGCGCACCAGGCGCTTGCATCGCAGCGATCCCTTGTGAGGAGAGGAGCGTCGCTGCGCCAAAGCGACCGCCATTGAGTTGGGCAATCAAGAAGTGGGCCATGTCCTCAGCGCTGGCGATCAAAAAGCCGGCAGGCATCTGCGGCGCGTCATAAGGGTAATACGTCGGGGCCGGCACACCGAAGAGCCAGTGATACCCCTGGGCCAGGCCGGCCTGTCTGGCGGCCTGCTCATCGGTAAAACTGCGGTGCATCGCCAGCGGGGCAAAAACATGCTGCTCCATATAGGCGGCGTAGGACTGGTCGCTGACCCGCTCAATCATATAACCGAGAATGTTATAGTTGCCGCTGCAATAGAAGTGGCGCGCCCCTACCGGCGCATCGAGTTCAATTGTCCGCAATGCCGCCACAAACCCAGCCAGTGTCGTCGCGCCAAAGCGGCTGTTTTGACAGGCTGCTTCGGGCAGGCCGCTGGTATGATTGAGTAGATGGCGCACCGTGATCTGTCGGGAAGCGACCGGATCAGCAACCCGAAAGGTTGGCAGATAGCGCTGCACCGACGCATCCAGTTCCACCTTGCCCGCCTCCACCAACTGTAGCACGGCCAGCGCCGTCAGCGGTTTGCTCGCTGAGGCTAACACAAAGGGCGTTTGCGCTGTCATGGCGCGGCCACTCTGGTCCGCTTTGCCATAGCCGCCCAAATGCACAATCTGCTCCCCCTCGACCACCGCCAGGGCGAGACCGGGCAGGCCATGGCGCTCTACTTGTTCACGGACAAAAGCGTCAATCTGCGCAACATCAAGCCCATTGTTTTGTTGGGCAGCGGTGAGGGGTTGCACCGTAAAGGCCGCGAGCGTGAAGACGAGTAACCAAACCAAACCGAGCCAACTGAGGGATGGCGGTGCTGTCGTGAAAGTGAACATAGCTGCTTCCTTTCTCATAGCGGGTGCGCGCTTGCCAGACCTTTAGGGTTTCGGAAACCCTAAAGGTCTCTATGGTGACGCCAACGGCGTAAGCCCCCCTTTATACGATAATTTCTGCCCCTGCCCTAGACGCCTTATACGGGCGCCGACTTGTAAGCAAGCCGTCCCTTTGTGACAATGGTGATAAGCACTGCAACCACCATTGTCACGAGTACAACAAACAGGTTAAGCCAGGATGCCGTAGGTCCAGGAATAAAGAAGGGCGTGATCTGCTGCCCGGTAATCATATTGAAGGCGCTGTGGAAAAGCCCTACGATCAACACACTGCCGCCGGTGCCGTTGTACAGCCACATAATCAACAACCGGAAGAAGATGGCGAACACCGCCGTCAGCCCAATTTGCAGCAGCAGGGTTGGGAACTGGGTGAGCGGGATCGGCTCGTCGCTCATCCAACCGGCGACAAAGTAGGCCGGCAAATGGATCAGGGCAAAGAACGGCGCAACCATGATACTCGCCCACAGCGGGCCGTGGCGCGTTTGCCATTGGGCCTGCAGAAACCCCGTCCAAGCGACTTCTTCCGGCAGATTGATCGAAAGGAACGGCACAACTACACCTGGCAAGAAGACCGTGAAGAGGAGCATCCACTTCTGTGCCACCATCGCCAGCGGGACCAGACCGACAAACGGGAGGGCGGCGACGATCACAGCGACAAACAGCCCTAAGAGCGCGATCAGATACCACTGAATGCCAACCTGCCAGCGCAAACTCCGCTGCAACAGATCTTGGACGCCAGCTCTGCCGCCGATTGCCGCTGTCACCAGGAAGGCCGGCAGGGCCAACCCCACGAACGAAGCCAACGCATTAAATAATTTGACCGGCAACTCGATGGGCAGTACGCCAAACCCCTGCTGTGAAAGGAGCAGGGGAACCAATGTTGCCCAGGCAAAGGTAAAGGCCAGGACGAGGTAGGCTGTTACGGGATGGCGGGCCACAAGTCGGCTGAGAGTTGAACGTTGCTCGTGGTGCGTCGCCGCAGCAGGTCGGACAGTTGTGTGTGCAGTCATGATTTGTATCCTTTCTTGTCAGGTAGAAAGCGCTCGTTGTAGTGAGCGCTTTTGGGGTAGCGCTGCCACTAGGGCACTGTTTGTTCAGGCTGATACCCTAACCGGCCTTTGGTCAGGACGATAGTCAACAAGGCGCTGACCACAATGACGATGGTGACGGCTTGATTGACTTCCTCAGGCAGATTGGGGAGCAATGTGCCCATCCACGCCTGCGTGCCGTTAAAGGCGGCGTGCATGAGCGAAGCGATCAGGATACTCTGCTGCGCCCCATTAAAAATCCAGGTCCAGATCATGGTAAGGGTCATGATCATGAGCGTGTTCAGGAGAAACTCGCGCAGGTCGAACGGCCCCAACGCTGGCGGCCCCTGTACCAGCAAGAAGACGGGTAGATGCCAAAGCCCATGCAGCAAGCCAACGAGTAAGCTGGTGCGTAAAGGCCCGTAGAGCGGTTGCATATGTGTCTGCGCAAAACCGCGCCACCCGGCTTCTTCGCCCCAGTTGATCAGGGCGGGGAAGATCAACACAGCGATCAGGTAGACCGTGAAAAAGGTGGGCCATTGGACAATCAACGCCTGCCACGGCGCCGCGCCCAGCCAAAGCGTCGCCGGGAGCAGATAAAGCAGCGGAAAGCCGAACAGAAAGAGCAGATACCATTGCCAGCCGACTCGCCACTGTCCATACCGGCGCAGAAATTGTTTGACACCCCCTTTGCCGTCACGGGCCGCCGTGATCACCAGTGCAGCCAGCGTTGGGCCGGCGAAGGAGGCGGCGAGAAAGAGCGCCACATACAACCCAAAAGGTACATGGTAGGGCAGCAAGCCCAAGCCATCCTGCCCCAAGACCATCGGTGCAAAGAAGAGCCAAGAGCCGACAAAGGCAAGAACAAAAAACGCAACAAAGGGATGACTTGCCAACAGATTGCGCATCGACACGGAAAAGGTAGCTTTGGGGCTAACGGTGAGGGTAGACATGGGTATTTTTCCTTTCAGACTTATTGACCTTGACTATTTGTACTTTGATCGCCCAGACGGCCACGGGTGAGCAACAGCACGACCAACATGAGAACGCCAAAGGTAAGGGCGGAAAGCATGTAATATTCGTTCATAAACGGCGCCGGGTCGCTGGCGCCAAGCAGGTTGGACACCAGACCAGCGGTGGCATTCTGCGCCGCATGAAGCACCATCACCAGGAGAACGCTGCCGTTGGTGGCGTTGTAGACCCAGGCCAACACAAAGGCGTTGACCATGGTTGCGCCAAACCACAACCCAAAGGTGAACAAGCCGCCCGGTTGAAAGAGGAGATTGGGCAAATGCCAGCCCGACCAGACCAGACCCAGGAGAAATGTCCCCAACAACGGGCCGTACTTCGCCTGGAAGTGGGGCTGGGCAAAGCCGCGCCAGCCCGGCTCTTCGGCCAACCCCGTTGTGATCGTCATGATTGCCACGTAGGGTAAGTAGCGAGTGAAAAGGAGGGGCCACTGTTGCACGAGCGCCTGGAAAGGCCGCATACCGTAGAGCACACTTTCAGCGATCAACATCAGCAAGGGAATGCCAAAGAGGATGAACAGATACCACTGAAGGCCCACCCGCCACTGCACCAGACTGCGCAGCCATTTCCCCACACCGGCGCGGCCCTGGGTGATGGCAATGACGGCCAAGGCGCCCACCGCCGGCCCAAAGACAGCGACTTGATTGATTAGCCCGACAATGAACGAGTCGATGGACACAAAATCAAACTGCACGGCGACGACTATCGCCGCCATGCCAAGCCAGGTCAGACCATAAGCCAGCAGGCCATAGCCCAGCAACGGATGGCGGCGCAGCCAACCTTTCAGCCCACGCGGTTCCGTGGTTGTGGTGGGCAAATAGGCAGATGTGTGAAGCGTTGTCATCGGATGTTCTCCTGTGAATGGTAACGACCAAGCCACCCCCTCCCAGCCTCCCCCAGTTTGGGGGAGGAGCAGACATGGTTCCCTCCCCCAGTTTGGGGGAGGAGCAGACATGGTTCCCTCCCCAAGCTGGGGAGGGGTAGGGTGGGGTTAGTAGTTACTGTAAATGTACATTATGTAAATGACGATAAACCATCAGTTTGCCCTTGGCCCGCTGCTGCTGTGCATTCTAGCGATCTACCACCAAGATAGCACCTGACGCTCAGGATAGTCTCAGGTAAGGGGATAGGGACTATCAGGAAAGTATCAGTAGTTGTCTTTCACCACGGGTGGTGGATAAATGCCATACCGTTCACAGAGCGCCGTGATCTGACGCAGATCGGCTGGAGGCCAGGTAGCTTCGCCTTGCTGCAAAGTCGCCAGTTCCGCCAGGAAACACTCCAAGCCGCTGGGCGCAACGAAGGAGAGGAACATGGCCGGCACCGCTTCTTCATTCGAGAAACGATGCACCAACCCAGGCGGCGCCAGCACAAAAGAGCCTGGCGGCGCGTGGAAGACCGCTTCTTCCACCTGCACTGTCACTGTCCCCGCCAAGATGTAAAAGCTTTCGCAATAGCTTGCGTGCCAATGCAGCGGTGCGCCAACAAAACGGGGCGGGACGTGATATTCGAGCAGCGCCCACGCCCCCGCCGTCTCGGCGCCGCTTGCTTTCACGGTGATCCGTAAATCGGCGATGGTGATGCTTTGTCCGGCCCCTGGTTGTTGGACAAGGCCAGCCTTCACCACCCCTGTTGTTGCTGTCATCATCGTTGTTCCTTTCTGTCATTCGACTAAATAGGACAGTTCCCAGAAGTCCGACTTTTGTATGAAGGTTAGCGAATTGTTTCGGTAATCCTTGGAATTGGTCACGCCGGCGGCGATGACCTACAGTTACCGCTTTATTTTCGTAACGTTCATTCAAAAGTCGGACTTCTTCGTCTTGCGTAAGTTCCATAAATCTATTTGACCGTACTGTCATCAGTCTACAGCGAAAGTGGGGGCCGGTCATCGCCCGAAGGAGCCATTATGGCGAACCAGGAGGATCAATCGCGCGCCAGGCAATGGCTCTCACCAAGAGCCACTGCTTAACAGCGTCTGGGTTAGCAGAGGAAAAGCGCGGGTGAAGGGTAATTAACTAAGCACACCCAGCGCATGAGCGCGCGCGGCGGCTTGGGTGCGGCTGGCTACATTTAGCTTGGCGAGAATATTGGCCACATGGCGTTTGACGGTATGCGGGCTGAGGACAAGGGTCGCGGCAATCATCTGATTGTTCGCCCCAGCCGCGATCAGGCGCAGCACTTCGACTTCGCGGATGCTCAGCATCTCGCCTGTCTCGGTGATGGCAATGGGTTGTGGTTCCGGCGGCGCACCCGCCGTCAGGGTTTCTAACAAGCGGTTGGCGAGGACAGTGTGACGAGCGTGGGTCACGGCCAGTTGCAATAGCGGTAAGGCCGTCGCGCCTTCCAGCAAGATGCGACCGGGCGCGCCCTGCGCCGTCACCTCGGCCAACGCGGCGGTTGTCTCGGCCAGGGCGTCGGGGGTCAACCCCATTTTCAAATCAACGGCTGCGAGGAGAATGCGGGCGCTGCCAAAGTTGTTAAAGATCGGCAGTTCGCTTTCCAGCATGACGGCGCTTTGTAGAAGGCGCTTGGCGGCCGGATAGTGACCCTCGGCCAACGCCAGCAGCCCCTGAAACATCGTACTCCGCAGGCGTGCAGCAGGATTCGTTTCGGTAGCCTGGAGCGGTTCCAACCGTTCAAACACCCGCCGTGCATCGGCCAGGCGACCAGACAACCAGCAAGCGCGTCCTAGCATCAAGAGATACCCGGATTGGGCGATGAGATGGATGTCCAACCTTTGATCGGTAAGCTGATCAACCGTAACGCTGCCCCTCAAAACAGCTTGGTGCTGGTCGTTTTGCGTGTCAAGTGGGCCGGCCCGAAGATCACAACCACGATCACCGCCGCGACAACCGTGACCAGCGCGCTGTCAAGGCTGTTGTTCTGGAAGACCTCGGACGTCCAGGTGTTGACGGCGGCGTGATAGAGGTAGGCAATCAACAGGCTGCCCCTGGTATTGTTAAAAAGCCAGGTTACCAGGATGGCCCCGGCCACCACCTCGATCAGAAAGGCCAGCGGATTCATATTGTTCTGGCTGCCCAGCACACTGGCGCCCTGGACAAAAAAGATCGGCAGATGAAACAACGCCCAGATGACGCCCAAGATGAGACTGGCGGTCAACGCATTCCAACGGCGCTGTAGGTGGGGCAAGGCAAAGCCACGCCAGCCAATCTCCTCCCCATTCAAAATCCCGCGCACCAGCAAAGCGATGGTGAACATGAAGGGCATTCCCCAGGAGAAGGGGAACAGGAGTACAACCATGCCGCCCCGTAGCGTAGTAAGCGCTAACGCGGCGGCGCTTACCACTCCTGGCAGCAAAAGCGCCGCGGCATACCACCGCCAACCAACGCGCCAGATCAGGAGGCGTCCCAGTAGCGTGCGGATGCCTGTCCAACCGCTGGTCAAGCCGGTAATCAATAGGGCGGCAATGGTGGGACCATAGGCCACGAATAAGATAAGCAGCAGACCCGTTCCTGCGAAAGTAAGGCGAAACGGGATCAGGCCGCGCGAGCCAAGCACCTCCGCCAGCATGAAGGGCCAGGTGAGACCAAAAGTCAACAGCACATAGGCCAACAGCGGATGGCGGTGGAGCCAGCCTTTCACCCCACGCTGTTCCGTAACGACTGCGGGGAGGTGGATCGATGTGTGATGGATTGTCATAATGTTTATCCTTAACACCTGCTTTGAATAGAAAGCGGGAGCCGCACCGTTGGCTCAAGGGGTTTGTACCATCTTCAACGGCAAGCGATGAGTACGGGTAGCAAGATAGGCGGCGACAAAAAAGAGACCGTAGATCAGATCGATGACGCCGGCTGCCAGCATCAACGTGGGCAGACGCCCCTGGGTAAAGAGCCAGAAGGTTGCCAAGACAAAGCCGGCCTTTTCCAGCATAGCGACCGGCATGAGCGGGCGGTAACGTAAGGGTTCGCTCGCAATGACCAGAAAGGCAACTTGCCATGCCAATGTGACGCCGAGAAAACCATAATAATATTCAGGGTGTGTGAGGGCTGGCGGCATGTCGCGGGCAAGCTGCGCCTCGTAAAAGTAGAGTGGCACAATTTGCAAGAGGCCGATAACCCCAGCGATGCGAAAAACCCATGTAGCAAAGCGCATAATCTTTCTCTCCTTATCCATTTTCAGACCAAACTCAGTATTGCACGTCACACTCAGGAAACTATCAGGGGCAACCTGTCCCTCTATCAGGAAGGTATCAGCCTGTTGCGTCTCAACGCGTTGCCCAGTCGATCTGCGCCAGTCGATCGGCAAGCCCATCGCGATCCAGGTCGGTGCTATTGGCCAGGATCGCAATGCCCAATTGCTCTGCCGGGTAGAGACGCATGGTGGTGGCAAAGCCCGCACCGCCGCCGTGATGTTGCAGACGCACGCGTCGCCCTTCGGGAATCACATACCAGCCCAGCCCGTGCCGACCTTGGGCATAGGCGGCCATGTTGGGGCCTTCGCCCAACACCTGGCTCTCTTCGGTCATCAACGTCACACTTGCGGGGGAAAGGATACGCACGCCAGCCAACTCACCGCCATTGAGATACGCCAGCAGCAAGCGCCCCACATCCGGCGCGGAACCAATCATCCCGGACGAGGGCAAAGCGTCGATGTAGACCCGGTTCATCCACAAGGTGCGACCGGCGCGCTCCCGAATCAACGCGTTTGTGTCCAGCAGAAAGGGCAGCAGCGGCGTATAGAGATGCACCAGCGGTTGGGAGCCGCTGGCGGCTTGAGCCTGCAAGGCCGGCGTATAGAGAAAGCCGGTCTGCGTCATGCCGAGCGGGCGCAGAAGATGGTCGGTCACATAGTCGGCATAGGATTGGCCGCTCACCGCCTCGATCACCGCGCCCAGCACCATGTAGCCCAGGTTGCTGTAACTCGCCTTGCTGCCCGGCGCGAATTGTAATTTCTGATGGCTCGGCAGGTGGCGTTTCAGCAGCGCAGTCTGATCGACCAGTTCATCCTGGTAATGCACCCAGCCCAGCATGGCCGGCACCGGATCAACCAGGCCCGCGCTGTGGTTGAGCAGGTGACGAATGGTCATCGGTTGGCTACCCGCTGGGTACTGCACGGCGAAGTCCGGCAGATAGACCGTGACGGGGTCGTCCAGGCGCAATCGCCCCTGTTCGTGCAATTGCAGGATAGCGATGGCCGTCACGATCTTGGTCATCGACCACCAGTGATAGACCGTCTCTGGGCTGGCGGCAATCTGCTTAGGCCCATCGGCCAGACCAAAGGCGCGGTTATAAACAAGCTTGCCATCTTTGACCACCACAATCGAGAGGCCAGGCGGGTTGCCGGCGGCGACGAGTTTGGTCAAAAACTGTTCCAGTTCTGCCACCTTCGTAATGTCAGTCGGTGTTTTGGGCGGATGGGGTGCGTAGGCATAGATGACGCCACCACTGAAGAGACCAACGGTCAACAAAAGCCCACCCATCTTGATCAGACGATTCCACCAATTGGTACGCATATTTCTTTCTCCTCATTTATCTTGACATGGAACGACTCAACGTAAAAACCGGACACTCCTTCCTGGAAGAGGCGGGAACCATCCTGCATTACCAAACGCTAGTTGCCTCTTCCAGGAAGGGGCGCCCCGACCTACCGCTGTGCCACAAGCTGACGAATTGCGGCGATCACCAACGCCGGTTGTTGTAATTGAATGTCATGACCGCTCGATGCAGCCAGCCATTGTTGACTGTTGCTGGACAACGCTACCAATTCGCGTTGCATCACGCGCCAGCTTTGCTCCAAGGCTTCATTCTCCACCACCGGTAGGCCCGGTAGAGGCATCGCCTGACCGCGACTGAGAACAATCAGCGGTAGATCCCCCAATTCCGTCGGCGTTGTTGCCGCTGTGTTTTCTACAGGCGTATAGAATGCTTCACTTTCAGCAATGGCGGCGGCGAAATAGGCCGATGTTGCCAGACGTGCGCGGTACTGTGCCAACTCTTCGGCGGGCAGGCCGCGATTGGGAATTTGCGTCGGCGCCAGGGCGAGCAACCCAAAAGCATTGAGCCGGGACAACAGCCGGAATTGTTGGTTTACCTGGGCGGCAGCGTTGCGCAAGGCTGGCATACGCGCCCCTTGTGCCTCGTGGGCAGAATCGACGAACACCAGCCCCACCACGGTTGCCGGATATTGCTGAACAAAGCGCCGCATCGTGATCCCACCGAACGAGTGACCGACCAGCAGATAGGGCGCGCTTTCCCCGGCTTTGTTGAGCAAGGTATACAGTTCCTCAACCATCGTGGCAGGCGTGCGGGGGTGCGGGCCAGGCTCACTCCACCCCAACCCGGCCCGGTCATAGGTGCAGACACGGGTGAATTGAGCCACCGCCGGTTGCACCAGCGCCCACTGTACCGAAAAGTCACCAAGGCCCGCTTCGAGCAGCACGGTTGGGCTGCCCTGTCCACGACAGTCGAGGTGCAGGTGGTAGCCGCCCACATCAATCAGTCGGCCCGGCGGCGGATAGGCTTGCGCCAGCTTCCTTTTGGCCCATGCGCCGGCGAGCCAGGTCAATACACTCAAGGCAACGAGCAACATCAAGCCGCCGATCACTATTTTCCGCAGCCATGAGCCGGTTTGGGGCGGACGATGAGCGACAGGGGCAAGGGGATCGACTAGCCGACTGCGTCTGAATTTGGGCCTGAATTTGGTCATGGTTGACGTGAAGGTCCGAAATGTGTTTGTCATCATTGCGCTTCTTCTCCTCGTTGTAGACTACTTGCTTGATCCGGCATAGACGCTGCGTCGATCTGCTCGACCGCCAGCAGTACCAGGTTTAGATCACGGATACGCGCCAGCACACCATGCAGCGCCGTCTGATCCAACGCGCCAACCAACAGGGTCTCACCGGCGGCCAGGCGCGTGATCTGCAAACCGGCGAACCAATCCGACCAGTCATCACCAAGATGACCCCGAAGCCGAATGTGATAAAGGTAGTTCATTGGGCGCCTCACAATCTGTTACGACTGCAATGTACCCCATTACGGAGGGCGTCGCATCCAACCGGAGTTAGAGAGCAGGGTTAGATTCTGCCGACGGCACAAACGGGCTGGGACTGTCCTGTCGATCCAACCAAAGTTGGATGGGGACACCCCCAAGTAAGGCGACTCTGTCCGAACCGCAAGCGTTAGCGAGCGAAAAGCACCGTTCGCTAACGCTTGCGGTTCGGATGAAACACGCCCCTTTCTGGTATAATGACAACAGTGACCGGGATCAGGTCTTGAGGGAGAGGGTAAGATCGCCAATGTCGTTGCCATTGTTACCGACCAAACTCTATGCACCGCCGCCGCGCGCCAATTTGATTCAGCGCCCCTTGTTAACGGCAAAGCTCAACATGGCTGACTTGTGTCCGCTCACACTGATCGCTGCGCCGGCCGGCTTTGGCAAGACCACGCTGGTGAGCGAATGGATCCATGATTTACGTGTTACGAATTACGATTTACGAGGAGATTCGGCCAACGAGCAAACCGTAATTCGTAATTCTAAAATCATAAATCCCGCTGTGGCGTGGTTGTCGCTGGAAGAAGATGACAATGAGGTTGGGCGTTTTCTCAGCTATCTCCTCTTTGCCTTGCGCACCGTCAGTGTGGCCGATTTGGGGGAAGCGGTGCTGGCGTTGCTCCAATCGCCGCAGCCTCCGCCGGTGCGTTCCATCCTGAATACGCTGGCCCACGACTTAATCAACCGCCTGCAACCCTGTGTCCTGGTGCTGGATGATTATCATGTCATCAGCGCCCAGCCCATTCATGAGGCCGTGATCTTTCTGCTCGACCATGTGCCGGCCTTGCGCTGGATCATCACCACGCGCGCCGATCCAGCCCTGCCGTTGGGACGGCTACGTGCCCGACAACAGCTTCTAGAATTGCGTGCGGCGGATCTACGCTTCAGCGAAGAAGAGACTAATCAGCTATTGAACGACGTCATGCAATTATCCTTGCCGCCAGACGCCGTGCAAGAGTTACAGAGCAAAACCGAGGGCTGGATCGCCGGTTTACAACTGGCCGGGCTGGCCATGCAAAGCACGACCGACCGCGCCGCGTTTGTCCGGGAGTTCTATGGCAGCCATCGCTTTGTGGCTGATTATCTGGTCGATGAAGTGCTGACGCTGCTGCCTGAGGATGTGCAGGATTTCCTATTGCTAACGTCGATCTTGGAGCGGCTGTGCGCCGAGTTGTGTGATGCGGTGGTTGGCGAGCAGGGAGCGATGCACCAATCCCAGGCGCGCTTGGAAGGGTTGGAACGCGCCAACCTTTTTCTCATCCCGCTCGATGGCAACCGTCGCTGGTATCGCTATCACCATCTCTTTGCCGATCTGTTGCGCCAACGGTTACAGCGCCGCCACCCGCACCTGGTCGACAAACTCCATCGCTGCGCCGCGAGGTGGTTTGCTCACCAGGGAGAGCTTGACGACGCCATCCGCCACCAGATTGCCGGCCATGATTTCGCCCAGGCCGCCGATCTACTGGAACAAACCCAGGAGACGCTCTGGATGCAGGGCCGCTTTGTCATGCTCCAACAGTGGCTCGCCTTGTTACCCACCCCAATTATCACCGAACGACCGCGCCTCATCCTGGCGCAAGCGTGGACCTACGTGCTGACCGACGGGGCGGCGACCACCATCACAGCACTGTTCCAGCAGGCCGAGACGGCAATTTTGCGAATCACCGCGGGAGGGCAGGCTACTGACCAACCAACCGGCCCCACCGAACTTGAGGGCGTACTCGCGGCGATCCGTGCGGTCTACTACAGCAAACATGAGGATCATGCCGGCGCCCTCACCAATGCGCAACGAGCGTTGGCTTGTCTACCGGAGTCAGTCGGCAGTTGGCGCAGCATTGCGCTCCTGTCGTTGGGCTTTGCCTACGAGATGCAGGGGGAGGTGCGCGCCGCCTATCAGAGCTTTACTGAGGCGATTCATCTGTGCCACGCCATCGGCAATCACTATTCGGCCCTGGTCGCGACCCGCAGCTTGGCGCGCACTTGCCTGGTGCAAGGGCAACTTCATGCCGCCGCCACCATCTGTACCCAGGGGCTGGCCGCGGCCATGCAACGGGGCATGGGCCAATTGCCGAATACGGCCCACTTTGCCATCAATCTGGGGCGGCTTCACTACGAGTGGAACGAACTCGCTGTAGCCGCCGAACAGTTGCAACGGGGGCTTGCTATTTTGCAAGGCCATAGCGGGAGTTGGCTGCAATTTGACGGCTATGTGCTACTGGCGCGGGTCAAACAGGCGCAGGGCGATCAGGCCGCCGCCGCAGCTTTGCTTCAACAGGCCGAACAGGTGGCGCAGACGATCCCATTCTCCTGGACCAAAGGCGCCGCCGCCGGCGTCCTCGTGCGTACCCGGCTGGCGTTTGGGCAAGAAACCGGTGCGGCGCAGTGGCTAACTCAGACCCAACCAACCCTGACTAGCGATCTAAACCGCCTGCGCGAGAGCGAACAGATCACCGCCGCGTCTGTGCTGATCGCCCAGGGCCGTAGCGCCGAAGCGCTCCCCTTGCTGACCCAGCTCCGCCAGGCAGCCGAAGCAGCCGGCCGCCTGAAAATGGTGGTGGAGTGTGATGTGCTGGCCGCCGTGGCTCATTATCGCCAAGGGGATCACGCGGCCGCCCAGGCCACGCTCCGCAAGGCGTTGACGCTGGCCGAACCGGAAGGTTATCTCCGTACATTTGTCGATGAAGGCGAACCTATGCGATTTTTGATTTTGGATTTTGGATTTTGGATTGCGCAACAACCTGACACGGACCAAAACCGGAAATTGCAGCTTTATGTTGATAAAGTGTTGGCGGCTTTTACTCGTGAACCTGCACCAGAAACTAACTCATTACCGACCGCGCCGCCTAAAATCGAAAATTCAAAATCCAAAATCCAAAATCTGGTTGAACCACTCTCTGATCGCGAACGCGAACTGTTGCACCTGATGGCCGCCGGCCTCTCCAACCAAGAGATTGCCGACCGGTTATTTATCACGCTAGGCACAGTGAAATCGCACGCCAACCATATTTTTGGCAAATTGGGCGTGCAAGGACGGGTAAAGGCGATTAATCGCGCCCGTGAATTGGCGTTGCTTTAACGAACGGTGTCGAGGGGCTTTTCCTCCCGCACCGCCGCGACCACGGCAAGAATCGCAGCGCTCGTCACTTGGGCATCTTCCTGTTTCAACAGCAGCGAGGCATGGGTAGCGCCCCGTATAATTTGATGCACATGATTGGTGGAAAGCGCCGCTAACTCGCGCTGAAAGGCTTGGGCCATCGCCTCCACTTCTGGCGGTGCATCATGTTCGGTGGCGGACAGTACAAACAACGGCTTGTCGCCCAGCCTCCCCGCCGCCCCCACCTGGTCGCTGGTTGCCGGGGAGGCCGCAAACTCAGCCGCGGCGGTGTCAACAAAGGCTGCACTATCCGCCATCGCCTTATGTTCGGTAGCTTGCTGTGGCGGGAGATCGGTCAACAATGGATTGTAGTTGCTCAGGCGCAACAGTCCCAGCCTGGTCAATACAGCGCCGATGCGATAGATCTGCCCGATGCGCCTGAATTGCGCTTCAGCGCCCGGCAAGCGCTGCCACTGATCGGGGTGGGAGGCGTCGACCAGGACCAGACCCGCCACCTCGTCCGGGTAGGTTGCTGCGTACAGCCGCACATACAAACCGCCGTAAGAATGCCCCACTAGGAGATACGGTGCGGCCAGCCCGGCGCGACGGAGTAGTTGGTGCAACTCTTCGGTGATCTGCTGAGCGTCGCGTGGCGCTGGCCCCGGATCACTCCAACCGACCCCAGCGCGGTCATAGGCGCAGACCTGCGTCACCGCGGCCACGGCGGTTTGAATCCACACCCAATCGGCAGAAAGTCCACCCTGCCCGGATTCAAGAATTACAGTCGGGCTGCCGACGCCGACACAGTGCAGATGCAACCGCGGCGCATTCGCGGTGTCGCCAATCGCCACCAGTTGACCGGGCGGCGGCAAGGCCCGGCGCTCCCGCCCCGTAGCCACCGTTTGGTAGATCGAACCGGCCACTGCAAGCAACAAGAGCGTGACCAAGAGGCCGATCAAGCTACGCCGCAACTGGCGCCAACGCCGCCGCCGGGCGGTGGTCGCGTGCCGAAGGTCGGAACGTGGCGGTGTTGATGTGCTGAGTGTCGTCATCTTGTTTCCTCCGTTGCCTGACCCCAAAGGTGGGGGACATAGTGGCGCCTCCTACCGTGAAGCGCCTGCGGTTTCAGTTTAGTGGACAAATATCAGGCAGGCATCAGGGAGCCGCCAACAACTATCAGAAAAGTATCAGGATGTGAAAGGTGGGATGGGCTGACTAGGTTCGGTTGACATTTCATTTTTGCAGTAGGGTTTATGAACGTTATGAAAATAATCCGGTAATCGTAGGTGCGGTTTGTAACCGCACTGGTACACTGGTCTACTGGGAACCGTGCGGTTACAAACCGCACCTACGATTACCGAAACAATTAGATCATGTTCATAAACCCGCTGCTAACAGCGAGAAGCCGCCGCGGCGGCTTCTCGCTGTTAGTCGGCCAATTCTATTGGTCGTTTTGGCCAATGTCAACAGAACCTAGAGGGCGCGATCTTTGATGGGGATTGCCACTTGAATGTGCGTCCCTTGGCCCGGCGCGCTGGTGATCCGGCAGTGACCGCCCAGTTGTTCCGCACGCTCGCGCATAGAGTGTAACCCCAAGTGACCGGGGAAGGAGCGAGTCGGATCAAACCCGCGACCGTCGTCATCAATCTGAAGCGCCAACTGCGCGTCCTGCTGCGCCAGCCGCACTTCAACCCGGCTGGCATGGGCGTGTTTGACAATGTTGTGCAGGGCTTCCTGCGTGATGCGATAGAAGGCCTCTTTTACGGCCAGTGCAACCGGTGGCTCAGGACAAAAGTCGGTGCTCACCGCCAGCCGATGGCGGGCGCGCACGGCATCAACCTGTCGGGTCAAGGCGACGACCAGCCCTTCCATTTCGAGCGATTCGGGACGCAATTCAAAGATCAGGGCGCGCATTTCAATCAGCGCCGCATCCGCCAGCGCAACCACATAATCCAGCGGCTGGGCAATTGCAGCGGGGTCACTGCCCAGCAACTCGCGGGCCGTCTGCGCCCCCAGGTTGATGCCATAGAGCGCTTGCGAGACGGAATCATGTAATTCGCGGGCAAGCTTTTGGCGTTCCTCCAGCGCCGCTAGTGTGTGCGCCTGTGCATAGAGCCGGGCGTTCTCAATGGCAATGGCGGCCTGGCTGGCAAACGCCAGTGCGAGTTCGGCGTGATGGGGGCTATAGTAGTACGGCTGGGTATGATCAAAGCCCAACATGCCGATCACGCGATCTTTGAAAATCAGGGGCACGCCCATCCAAGTCCGTATATAGCGTAGATGCTGACCGGCCGTCACCTGGTAGGCCCGCGCCAGCGGTGTATCGGCATGGGTGTCAGGAATGATCACGGGTTGGCGCCGGTTGATCACTTGTGCATTCGCCTGATCCTGGGCCAGCGGCCATGTGCTGCGTAACTCGGCCTGGGGGATGGGTCCCCTATAGAGGAGCAGCTTCAATTCCCGCTCATTGGCCAAAGTGAAGATCGCGGCGCCGTCATACGCCACGACACTTTGCAACTGCTCCAAGATCAAGCGCAACAGTGGCGTCAACTCCAGGGTGGAAGTCAGGTTGCTGGCGGCTTGCAGCAAAGTTGTCAGTTCATGTGTGCGCTGGTCGACCCGTTGCTCCAGTTGGCTATTGAGGCGATGGATCTCCGTGGTTGCCCGCTTGTGTTCGGTAATCTCCTGGGTTATAACCATACCGCCCTGGATCTCCCCCCGTTCATTGCGGATGGGCGTGATATGGGTTTGGTAGACGCGATCCTCGTAGGGAACTTCAAAGATACTGGGCTGACCGGCCAGCGCCTGTTGGTAGTAGGGCAGTAGCCGCTCAACGGACGCCGGTGGTCGGGTCTCCCACAGGGTTTTGCCTTCGATCTGCTCTCGAGTCAACTTCGCGGCAGCCAACCCGGCGCCATCGGCCAGCGTAAAACGCAAGTCCCGGTCAAATAAAAAGATCGCACCATTGGGGAAATTCTGCGCCATGGTCCGGTAAAGCCCTTCACTGCGACGTAAGGCAACCTCGCGCACCCTGGATTCACTGACCGTCACCCCCAGCAACAGGCTGGTCAACACCAACGCCAGCATAAAAATCTGTAATTCGGCCAGACTGAGAAAGACAAAGTCGGCAAAGTGAACCACCAGGATCACGCCCACGCTCATTGCCAAATTCAGCAGCGACGCTCCCGGCAAACCGTAGCGCAAGACGATCCAGATCAGCGGCAGGAAACAAAGATAGAAGAGGTGAAACTCGCGCGCCGGCGGCGAACCAAAGGCCGCCCACAGCGCGATAAGCACACTGGCGATTTGCCCGCAGAGTTCCAATTGCTGGAACGGCGTGGGCCAATGCCAGGTTGGCGATCCGGCAGGGATGGCAGCCTGCCGTTGCTGACGGCGATTGACCCAGGGTAGTACATGGATCAGCAGGAACGGGGTCAGAATCATAACGCCAATCGCATCGCCGATCCAGAACTGCAAGAGGGTGTACCAATAGGCTGACCACGCCATGAGCCCGCTCCCGGCCAGCCCGGCAACCGCCGGCGCCCCCACGAGGAGGTTTGTGCCGAAGGCAACCCCAACCAACCAGCCCAGATCGCGCAAACGTTGCAGGCGCATATCAATCCGCAAGCCATGCCGCAAAAGGGCCGCCGCCAGCGCATACCCAACCGTGATCGACGTCGCCATGATCACCCAGGCCACGGGCGCCGCGCGACAGCATGGATTCAGGGCAATCGCCAGCAGCGCGGCCACAAAGAGCGCCGGTGTATACAGCAGTCCGCAACCCAGCAACAGGGCCAGACTCAACCCAGGCGGCGGATACCACGGACTGACGCCGGGCGCGGTTTCAAAAAGGGTCGTGAATTGATCCAGCGCCAGGTAAAGGGTCAAATAGCCGAGGATGAGCCAAAGCGAAGGTTTGGCCGCCGTGGGGTGTGAGGAGGAAGCGGCGGGTGTCTCTGTAGCCGCCAGCGGTGTGGTGTTAGCCATTGCATTGCGCCTCGCCAGAAAGCAAAACCCGTTTAGAAGCTGTTTGAAAAGTCTGATCGACCGTAGGTCATCGCCTCCGGCGTGACAAGCGGCCCCGTCACGCCGGAGGCGATGACCTACGGTAGCGGGCGACCGCCTGTCTGGCATCACCTTTTCAACCAGCTTCTTAGATTTCGGGAGCGGACAAGCCGATTTTGGGCGCTAGGCCAATCTGCACAGCATAAAGGGCCGCCTGTGTGCGGCTCGGTACGCCGAGCTTGGCCAGAATATTGCTGACATGGAACTTGACGGTCTTCTCGCCTAACGTCAGCGTATGGGCGATCTCTTTGTTGGATTGACCTTGCGCCAGCAGCCGCAGCACATCGATCTCCCGTTCGGTCAGTTTTTCCGGGTTTTCGGGGGCGCGGATCTCGCGGACCAGGCGCGCCGCCGCTTGGGGCGAAAGCTGCACCTGTCCCGCGGCGGCGGCTTTGATCGCCCGGCGCAGTTCAGCCGCTTTGGTGTCTTTGAGCAGATAGCCGATGGCTCCCGCGCGCATCGCACCCACGACGGCGGCATCTTCGAGTACACTGGTCAAGGCAATGATCTCGGTGTCGGGTAACTCGCGGCGCAGAAGCCCAATCGCTGTAATGCCGTCCATCACCGGCATCAGCAGATCCATCAAAATCACATCCGGCTTTAGTTCACGCGCCAAGCGCACGGCCTCAGCGCCATCGGCGGCTTCGCCCACAATGGTCAATTCCGGGTCAAGCGCCAGGAACATGCGCAACCCTTCAAGCACCACGCTGTGGTCATCTACCAGTAAAAGTCGAATCGACATAAGCGACCTACCTTTGCCTTTGCCGCAATAAGGTTCAATTTGTCAATCGAACTCAACTTTTATTGTAGCACTGATCGGTAGTGAGCGCAAAGTCAAGGTTTTTATTTGTGCAACAATTCACAAATTTGCCGGATCCTATCAATTCAGAAGCGTATAGGTAGGTTACCTCTTGTAGTTTATGTGCAAATTCCATTCCATTTGTGATCTGTCTAGTGTTCTGTCAACTAAGTCTTGACAGGTATTCTCGTAACCACGCTCTGCGTGGTTATGCCGGAGACCGGCGGAACGAGCCTCATCTATCAAGACTTAGTTGACAGAACACGAGGTGTGGTGTTCCCCGTCTTTAGGCGGGGAACAAGCCCCCGCCTAAAGCCTTGCTCCGCAACCGTCCTTGGTCAGAGGCGGACCGGGTGGTAAGGCGCTATACTCACGTCAGGAAGCGAGCGCAGGGTGAACCATGAAGATACTCAGACTATTGTTAATTGATGATCAGGCGGCGGTGCGTGAAGGATTACGTCTACGTCTGAGCCTGGAGCCGGATCTGCGGGTCGTGGGCGAGGCCAGTGATGGGGCCGAGGCATTGGCATTGGCCGTAGCCCTTCAACCGGATATTGCGCTTGTCGATGTCAACATGCTAGGCCCAGCCCATGCACCGAATGGCATTGCGCTCACCACCGCCTTGCGGCAAGTGGCCCCGCCGTGTGCGGTCATTATTTTGAGCTTGTATGATGACGCCGCCACCCGCCAACGCGCCCAAGCCGCCGGCGCGGCGGCCTTTGTCGCCAAACAGGCGGGGATCGTGGTGTTGTTGGCTGCTATCCGCAACATTGGTCGTAAAGCATAATGGCAAAGGATAAGTAAAAGGGGTCTTCCCTACTAAACACAAAACGTCATAGCGCACTCGCCGTTAAAGAGGCGCTCTATGAGAGAAAAACAATAATGGAGGAATCATCATGTGGACAATCTTTGCCATCGTGTTGTTACTTGTTGTGGGTGGTTGGCTCGATGCGCAGTTGAATTGGTCACAGGTAAACCCAAAGAGCGTAAAGGAGGAACGACGATGATTGCAGGCCATTTTGGTTTGGCGACAGGGGTCAAGGCCGGGGCGCCGCGCCTGCCGCTATGGGCGCTCTTGCTCAGCACTTTCTGGCTCGATGTCATCTTTATCTTTCTCTTCGCCGCCGGGATCGAAGGCTTGACCCAGATCGATCCGGCCCATCCCAGCTATGGCGGGGCATTGATCCACGCCTACTACACCCACTCGCTAGTGGGGGCGCTCCTGATCGCTGCCATCACAGGCGGCATTGCCGGCCTTTGGTGGGGACGCCAGGGCGGTCTGGTGATCGCCGCCGTGATCTTTTCGCATTGGCTGCTCGATCTGTTGGTGCATCGCCCGGATTTGCCGATCTTGCCAGGCAATGCGGGTAACTTGCCGTTGCTAGGGTTCGGTTTGTGGGAATACCCAGTGTTCAGCGCGGCCCTTGAACTGGCGCTTGTGCTGGTCGGGGTCTATCTCTACTATCGCCGCGCCAGCCAATTGCCCGCGCCGTCTGGTGTAGCGCCAAGCCAGCAGCGGGGCCGGGTATGGCTGGCGAGTGTTGGCACATTGCTCTTGCTCCTGTTGGTGCTTACGTTGGATCTCCTGAGTTTGTAACATTGGTTATGTACTTCTTCCCGGTGACAATGTCACACGCACAAGTGGGGCCAAACTCCCAAACCGCCATTGCCCGGCGCCTCCGCTATGGACAAGTGAACCAGGTTGCGCCCTTTTTGTTGCTCTTTGCCCGTTTTCTCTTTGCCCTGGCGGCGCAAGCCCTGGTGGCCGCGCTCTTTTGGGTGCAAGCTCATACCCAGCCCTGGCTGGCAGCGGCGGCGTGGTGGACCGTCTACGGTACGTTGATCGACATTGCTACGCTGCTCACTCTCGGCTGGCTGACGCGACGGGAAGGCCTTCGGCTGGTTGATTTGCTTGGCGATGCGCCCCGCCGGCTAGGCCGTGATTTGGCGATGGGGTTGGGGTTGACTGTACTCTATGTGGCGCTTGGCTTTCTCAGCGGCGCATTGACCACGCTGGCGGTCTACGGCGTCACCACCGCACCTGTTCCCCTCATGGGCGGTTTGCCCAGGTGGGCGACGTGGTACAGCTTGCTCGTCTGGCCGCTGATCTGGGGTGTAGCGGAGGAGTTGACCTATCAAGGCTATGCGTTGCCGCGGCTGCAAGTGATCACCGGGCGCACCTGGTTGGCGCTCTTGCTGGTAACGCTTGGCTTTGGGCTGCAACACAGCGCGCTGCCCTTCCGCGCGGATGGCAACTTCATGCTCTGGCGCTTTGGCTCCAGTCTGCTGCTAGGATTGGCGGCGGCGCTGGTTTATCTGCGCCTTCGTCGGTTGCTGCCATTGATCGTGGCGCATTGGGCGGCGAATGCGCTTTCCGTTTTGCTCCTGGCGGTGTTGGCTACAGGACAACCATAATTTGATTAACCTTCGGAACGACAAGGATCGATGACCATGACAACAACCGATATGGGTACAGAAGTTGGACAAGCAACTGGTGTGACATCCGCCAAGCTGATTTTGCGCATCATTGGCGGCATCGCGGCCTTTCTGGTCGGCGTGGGCTTGGTCTTTGGTGTGGTCGCCATTTTGGGGCTGGCGCGCGCCGTGACGGAAGAACCGGCGGCGCGTGCCGTGGCGGATCTGGTATTGGGCCTTGTCGTGAGCGGGTTGGTGCTCTTCTACGCTCAAAGATGGGGCGGCGTACCGCGCCGGGCGTTCGCGTTCACCTGGGATAGCCGGGGCGTGTTGTTGGCGCTGGCGGCCGGGGCAGCGACGCTGGCGTTGGCGGCGATCTACATCTACTGGCTCGGCCAAAGCGGGGCGCATCCGCTTACCATCGTGACGCCGCCGCTGGGTTTGCTGATCATCGGCTTCTTGGGCGAATTCGGTGTATTGCATGAGGAAGTGTTGTCGCGGGGCTACTTCTTGCCCCTCTTGCAGCAACGCGTCGGCATGGGGTGGGCGCTGGTGATCGGGGCGCTTCTCTTCAGCCTGACGCACATCTTCTTTAAGGGCGTGAACTTTATGTTGGTGACGCAGTTCCTGGCCGGTCTGGCCTTCGGTTATCTCTACATCAAGAGCGGGTCGCTGTGGACGGCCGTGGTCGTTCATGCCTGCCACAACTTCGCCACCGATCTCTTTGTCACCGGCAATGATAGCGGTGTCTCCCTTGGCATCGCTGTCTTTCACTTTGCCGAGCGGTTGAGCATGTTTGAACGTTGGGGGTTCGATATCCTCCTCACCCTGATGATAGTGGGGTTGACCTATCTCTGCTTTGGACGGGGCGCGCGCTTCCTGGCGCCGCACCCCCGTTTACGTCAGCGTTGGGCCACCTTGCCGACTGCAAGCAACGCCACTGTACCGCCGGCCGATGCCCAAGCCAGCGTCACAGGGGGAATGCGATGAAGCAACATCCTGCGCGCCCGCCGCGTCAGTCCGCCCCTACGGAGAGCAAGGGGAGTGACCTGGCCTTTGAGCGCATTGTCTTCTTTAGCGACGCCATCTTCGCCATTGCCATTACCCTGCTGGTGATCGAGATCCGCGTGCCTGAGCTTGAGGAGCGCCTAGTCGATACCCAACTGCCGGCGGCGTTGTGGGCGTTGTGGCCCAAGCTGCTGGGTTTTTTGATCAGCTTCACCGTGGTCGCCACCTACTGGGTAGCGCATCACAGCCTCTTCCGGTACGTCAAACAGTTTGACCGCACCCTCATCTGGCTCAACCTGCTCTTTCTCTGCTTTGTGGCGCTGACGCCCTTTCCGACTGTCGTGGTGGGCGAATATGGCAACCATGCCTTTGCCCAAAGCTTTTACGCCGTCAGCGTTGTCTTGACCGGCTTGGCGAAGTTGGGCCTGTGGTGGTACGTTGCCTATCATCGTCACCTGCTTACAGATGACATCGATGCCCATCTGGTGCGGCAGACTACAGTGCGCGCGGTGGTGACGCCGGCGGTCTTCCTGCTGTCGATTCCGTTCACCGCCTTTGGCCCGGTGGCGCCGGTTGTGCTGTGGATGTTGACGCCGCTCTTTTACTGGCTGGCGGCGTAACACTGTTGGAGATTGGCTGTGGATGATGGCATCGGTAAATTGGAGTTGGTGGCGCTCTTTGATGTCATCGACGTAGGCGGTTACAAATTGCACATCTACTGCAGAAAGCAAGCAAGCCATGAAGACGAAACCAATTCTACTAGCCGTTGACGATCAACCGCAGGATCTGGCGACGGTGCAAAGTGAGCTACAAAAACGCTATGGGGCCGATTACGAAATCATTTGTGAACCGTCAGCCGTAACAGCGCTACAACGGCTGACCGCGTTACAGACGGCAGGGACGCCGGTCGCCCTCCTGTTGGCCGCGCTGACGATGGCGCCGATGACGGGGATTGACTATCTGGTGCAGGCGCATGAACTGCATCCCCAGGCCAAGCGCATCTTGCTCATCCCCTGGGGCAATCGCTCGGCGTCCAAGCCGCTGCTGCATGCGATCACCCTGGGCCAGATCGACCGCTTCGCAACCAAACCCGACACGCTGCCGGATGAACAATTTCACCACCTCATCACGGAACTCTTGCAGGAGTGGCAGCGGCAACAGCAGACCCCGCGCGCCGTAGTTACCATCATCGCTGAACGCTGGGCCGCCCGTTCCTATGAACTGCGCGATCTGCTGGAGCGCAGCGGTCTTCCGTTCATGTTCTATGAGGTGGATTCCGCCGAAGGACGGCTGCTGCTGGCGAACGCCCGCTGTCCCGCTGGGCCTTTTCCGGTGTTAATTCGCTTTGATGGTCAGGTATTCACCAATCCCGCGAACGAAACAATGGCGCAGGCGCTGGGCGCACGGCATAGTTTTGAACAGGGCGTCTTTGATCTGGCGATCGTCGGCGCCGGGCCGGCAGGACTGTCAGCCGCGGTCTATGGCGCTTCGGAAGGCTTGCGCACGATTGTGGTTGATCGCGAAACAATTGGCGGCCAGGCGGGCACGAGTTCACTGATTCGCAACTATCTGGGCTTCCCGTTTGGTATTAGCGGGGCAGAACTCACCAACCGCGCGCTGGACCAAGCCTGGGCATTCGGGGCCGAAACCTCTGTGCTGCGCGAAGCCGTCGATTTGCGGGTGGCGGGGCGTGAGCGCATCCTGGTTTTTGCGAATGGGACAGAAGTGCGGAGCCGGGCGATTGTCCTGGCCATGGGCGCACGGTACCAGCGGCTTGGGATACCCAGTCTAGAAGCGCTGGTGGGCGCCGGCGTCTTCTACGGGGGCGGGGTTAGCGAAGCGCAGGCGCTGGCCGGCCAGACTGTCTTTGTGGCCGGTGGGGGGAATTCGGCTGGGCAGGCGGCTGTCCACCTAGCCAAGTATGCCCAACAAGTGACGATGCTCGTGCGCGGCGCTTCGCTCGCCGCCAGCATGTCCGATTACCTGGTGCAGGAGATTGAATCAAGCGAGAACATTGTGGTGCGCCTGCACACAAAGATCGTCAATGGCGGCGGCCGACAACGGTTGGAGGAATTGGTCTTGGCGGATAGCACCTCCGGCGCAACCCAGCGTGTGCCGGCGACGGCGTTGTTTGTCCTCATCGGTGCGCAACCCCATACCGCCTGGTTGCCGCCAACTATTGTCCGTGATCAACGCGGCTTTATTCTTACGGGCGCCGATCTCAGCTCGGCTGGCGCGCCGGCTGACAGCGCTTTGTTGCAACGACCGCCCCTTTTGCTGGAAACCAGTGTGCCTGGCGTCTTTGCCGCCGGTGATGTGCGGCATGGTTCTGTCAAACGGGTGGCTTCTGCTGTCGGCGAGGGCGGGATAGCCATTCAGTCCGTCCACCAATATCTGGCGCAAGTTAGCTGATCGCTCAGGGGAAGGCGCCGTCTGACGGTTTGCCATGTGCTTAAGCGGGCGAAAGGAGAAATTGCAATGACCACGCATATCGATCCGGGAACCGAAAAGTGTAAGCCAAGAGCAGGAAGAATATTATGAAGCAACCCTTTTATCATTTTTTAACTTGGCCTATCCTAGCCATACTGGCGGCGCTGTTGGCTGCTTGCGTGGCCATCACACGCGATGACGTGCAATCCGGTTCGGCTCTATCTGCCGAACCGACGGCGTCTGCGGCGATCGATCAACGGGCGGTCTTGGCCTGGCAGCGGGCGGATGGACGAGCGGGCTTCTGTGATGATGTAATGATTTACCGTGGCGGTGCAGTCTACGTCAGCTCCTGCCGGGGCCAAAGCGCTGAACCCAACCAGCTTCGCTTGAACAGCGCGCAGTTGACGACACTCTACACTTGGCTGGATACCTTCGCCCCCTTCAACGTCACGTACCCGAGTGTGGAGCAGCGTGACGGCATGAGCGTTACCCTCACCTTCATGGGCGGCGGTGAAGAGCCGGTGACTGAGCCGATACCGACGCTCATGATGGACTTTGCCCAAAATCTCTTCAATGAGAGCCGAATGGCGCAGCAGGTGCTGCCTGCCGGGTGCATGGCGCCGGATGCAGAACGCCAGATTCTCATTGACGAAGCGGCCGGCTACTGTCTGCTCTACCCGGCGGCGTACAGCTTATGGCAGCAGAATGAGGGGACAACGGAGATCATCAGTGACACCGTCATGAACCACATCACACCACGCGCGTCGATCAGTGTCGAAGAGGCCGCCGATCGCACACTGGACGCCGTAGTAAAGCAAATGCTGGCCGATTACGCCCCACCCGGCTTCAATCTTACACCGATCACAATCACGGTCGATGGTGTGGCGGCTGTGCTGCTCGATGAAGTGCCTGGTCAGGATTTGACCCGGCGGGTGGTCTTGATTCATAACGGTCGCTTGTACACCCTCTTCTTTGCCCCTATCGGTGAGCAGGGGACAGAGACGCGCCAACAGGCGGAGGCGCTCTATCAAACGATCATCGAGTCATTCCACCTGTTGCCCCCGGCAGAAACCGACAGCGGTGTGCACAACGCAACGCCTTCAGCCACGGATGCAACGCTTGATCACAACGCTGTGTTACGGTGGGAGGGACAACCGCTCTTTGCCGAAGATGCGGCTGCCTGCGGCCGGCTGACCATTGATCGCTCTGGTATGGTTACACTTGGCCGCTGTGGTGAACGGGCCGGTGAAACGCAGCCGCTGGGCGACACCCACCAACGCGAATGGCTGGAATTACAAGCGCGCTTGTGGGGGCCAACCGAGGTCGAGTTGATCGGCCACAAGCTGCTCTACCGTCCCGATGGTGAGGCCCAGGGTGGCGCCTGGCAGCGCGCCCTGGTGGCGTGGGCGCAACTGGTTCATGCCGAGCTTGCCACCGGCCAGGTTAGCGCCAGCGGGGCGACCGCCTTGCATTGGCTGGTTGGGCCAGTGCCGGCGCAGCCGGAGAGTTGCCGGCAGTTGACGGTGTTGCGCTATGGCTATGCCTACGCCGCAACCGCCCCCTGCACCGGCGGGCCAACCCAAACACAGCTTGGCGACTGGCTTACCGACGCCGAGATGATCCAGTTTGATATCTGGTTGCACCAGTTCAGCGACCTCTATGTCGCTGACAACTACCTGGTCGGTCGCGGTGAACGAACCGCCAACGAAGCCGAGCGGGCAGAGGTCGCCGCCTGGGCAGAACAAGTCTATGCGCGCCTGGCCGCTCAGGCAACCCCACCGGCCAAACCAGAGCTAGGGGCATGGCAACGCTATCAGGCTGACAGCGGCTATGCGATCGCCTACCCTTTGTCGCTCTACTCGCTGCGTCCAGCCCAGCAATCGGCGGCAGAAGTACTTTTTCCCGGCGTCCGCGTTGTCGAACCAAACGACGCCTTTGTCTACCGCCAACCAGGGCAAAGCACCTATAAACTCTCGATTGCGGTGCGGGCCAATGAACAAGGTCGCACCCTCGCGCCGGATCTACTTACCAACAGCGTGCTGATTGCTTATGGGGCCGACGTACTTGCCGGCCAGCCAATTCAGGAGATCGAGCTTGATGGTGTACCCGCTCTACGCGTCGATGATTTGCCCGTCGGCCCGACCGGTATCACCGCCCACATCGTGGCGCTTTACCAGGATCGCATTTATGAGTTGATGATCGAACCCCATGCTGTGACGACAAACCTGGCGACACCTTATATCGCCGGTGCGAGTAACGCCGCTAATCAGGCGCTGATTGAAGAGGTGCTGGCCACCTTCCGTTTTGTTGAGTAAGCGCGTGGCGCTGGCTGTCAAGCCCCTGCGTTCCGGTTGAGCCACCTTTTCTACTTGGTAGAAGGAAAAAGAAGATGAACAGAAGCACGTTGCTGGGGATCACAGCGTTGGCAATCACGACCTTGATCGGAGGTTCGACGATCCAGCCATCAACGGTTCCATCAACGTATGAATGGATTATTGGACAAGTTCAACCTATCATCGCGTCTCCGCGTTGAACAAGGGGCTGATCCTGAAAAACCGTTGCCGATCAATCGGTGGGTGGTTGATTCTCTTCCCCAGCCGTCCCTGCCGTTGCGGGCGGCGCCACGCCCTCGCTCACCTCCATCAGGTAGGCAAAGAGTTGTTCGAGGGTGGCAAAGCCAAGCCGCAAGCCGGTGTGGGGGTCTTCCAACGAAGCGCGCCACGTCGCGGCCCCGGTGTGCTGGGTTTCCACCCGCCATAGACGTAATAAATAAGCATGATAATTGGGTTGATCGGTTGCCATAAGTGATAACCTGGTTACAAATTAGGTTGGTTCGTTGGTTCGTTGGTCGGTTCGTTGGTTTCGACAGGCTCAACCAACGAACCGACCAACGAACCAACGAATCCTTGATAGCCGCTGGAGCCATTACGTTTTATCAACCATAACAATTCCTGCACTCAGTATGACACCCATCTATCAGGCAACTATCAGGCCGGGCGATGAAAGTTATCAGATCGGTATCAGGAATTACCAGATTTCCGTGGGTTTTAGCCTATACTGCGGGTACAAAACCGGTAAAGAACGGCAATCGCAACCGCTTCGGCTATGGCCGGAAAGCGACTTCAATCAACCAGTATGACCCATCTATCCTTAGCATTCTTGGGATCCTTTCAAGTGGCCGTGGACGGCGCGCCGGTGACCGCCTTTGAATCGGACAAAGTGCGGGCGTTGCTGGCCTACCTGGCCGTCGAAGCGCCGCAGCCCCAACGGCGACAGGCGCTCATCGGCCTGCTCTGGCCCGACATGCCCGAACGCTCGGCCCGGCACAATCTGAGCCAGGTACTCTTCAACCTGCGGCAGGTCATTGGTGATACGCAGGCGCAGCCCCCCTTTCTGCTGGTACAGCGCGATGTCCTTCAGTTCAACCTGGCCAGCCGCCATACGCTCGATGTCGCCCAGTTTCGCACCTTGCTGGCCGCCTGTGATGCGCACACCCACCCCCCCGGCGTCCTCTGTGCAGAATGCGCCGCCCGTCTGCAACAGGCGGTGGCGCTCTATCAGGGTGATTTTCTACAGCAGTTCTTTTTGGCCGATAGCGCCGCCTTTGAAGAATGGGCCTTGCTCCAACGTGAACATCTCCACCGCCGCGCCCTGACCGCTCTGACCAATCTTACGGCTTACTACGAACAACAGGGGGATCACAGCGCGGCGATCCACTCCTGTGAACAACAATTGCGTTTTGACCCCTGGCGCGAAGAAGCGCACCAACAGATGATGCGTCTCCTCGCCCGCGGCGGCCAACGCAGCGCCGCCTTGGCCCAATTTGAAGCTTGTCGCCGCATCCTGGCCAACGAATTAGGCGTCGAACCAGCCGCCGAGACCCGACAGTTGTATGAACAAATCCGGCAAGGCGCCTTTGACCAGGTGACAAGTGATGCGCCAGTCATTCAATCACCCAATCACCCAATCATCCTGTCAGGACAAGCCCTGTCCCCCCGCCACAACCTCCCCACCCACCTGACCCCCTTCATCGGGCGGGAGCGGGAGTTGGCTGAAATCAAGCGACTGTTGACCGGCCCTGATTGTCGCTTGCTCACGTTGGTGGGCGCGGGCGGCATGGGGAAGACGCGGCTGGCAACCCAGGTGGCGGCGCAACTGCAGGGCGCCTTTGCCCAGGGCATTGCCTTTGTGCCGTTGGCGGCGGTGGCGAGCGCGCCGTTGTTGCCGACCGCCATTGCCGATGCCATTGGTTTTACCTTCTTTGGCGCAACCGATCTGCGCCAACAGTTGCTCAACCACCTGCGTGACCAGCAATGGCTGCTGGTCCTCGATAACCTGGAACATTTGCTGGCAGATGAGCAGTGCAACGCTACCATACTGGCGATTTTGCACCAGGCGCCGGGCGTGAAATTGTTGGTCACTTCGCGCGAACTGTTGCAGATCCAGGGCGAATGGCTCTATGCCGTTGATGGACTGGGGGCGGCGGCGACGGCGCTCTTTCTACAAAGTGTGCGCCGGGCGCGGGCCGGCTTTGTGCTCAGCAGTGATGAGCAACCGTTGGTTGAGCGGATCTGTCAGTTGGTGGGAGAAATGCCGCTGGGCATTGAACTGGCGGCGACCTGGGTGCGCACGCTCTCTTGCGCCGAGATTGCCGAAGAGATCGAACGGAACTTTGACTTTCTGAGCAGCAGCGCCCGCGATCTGCCGCCGCGTCATCGCAGCCTGCGCGCCGTCTTTGACCAATCGTGGGCGCTCCTGACGCCGGAAGAGCAGCGGGGATTGCAGCAAGCGGCTGTTTTTCGCGGCGGCTTTCGGCGGGAGGCGGCGGCGCAGGTGGCTGGTCTCACCTTACCAGTGCTGGCGGCCCTGGTCAACAAATTTTTGCTCCGCCATAGCACCGAGGGGCGCTATGATTTGCACGAGGTCGTGCGTCAATATGCCGCCCTCCGCTTACAAGAGGATAGCCAGGCCGAGCAGGCGACCCGCGCACGGCACGCCCACTATTATCTCGACCTTGTCCTGGTCTGGGATAGCGCGCTGCGCAGCCAGCGTCAACAAGCGGCGCTAGGCGCATTGAACGCCGATATTGATAACATCCGACAGGCGCTGACCTGGGCGCTCACCAACCGTCAGGTCGACCGCCTCCGGCCGGTCGCGCCTACGCTACAACATTACTATGAGGTGCGCAATGCCTTTCATGAAGGCGAAGCCACCTTTCGCCAGGCGGTAGAGACGGTGCAAGGGTTACGACAGCGGGAAGAAATCGCGCCACGCGCCGGTGAGGTGGCGTTGGCCGAATTTCAAGCGCACTGGGCCTGGTTTCTAGGCCGCCTGGTTCGCTTCGCCCCGGAACATCGGCTGGCGTTGCTTGATCAAAGTATTGGCTGGCTGCGCCAGCATGACGAGCCGGCGGCACTGGCCGATGCCCTCTGGTTTTCCGGCGTCTGTTCCTGGCATCACGGCCAGTTGGCCAGGGCCGCACAGCATTTGGACGAAAGCCTGGTCCTCAACCAAACCTTGCAACGACCCTGGTCTGCCGCTGTCGTCAGCGCCGATGTGGGCTGGGTGGCGCTGCAACAAGGTCATGCCCTGGCCGCGGAAGCCATCTTGCGCGAGACCCTGCGGCAAGGACGCCTGCTCGGCGATCCCCGCTTGATTGCTCTGACCGTGGGTTTTCTCGGCCACGCCCTGCACAGTTTGGGGCGGTTGAGTGAGATCCATGATCTGCTCAATGAAAGCCAACGCCTCTCGCAAACGACGGGCGACCGCATCGGCAGGTTATATGCCCTGGAACATCTGGCCTACGAAGCGCACCAACTTGGGCGGCAGCGCGAAGCCGCGGCCCATTTAGACGCTTTTTTTGCCCTCTCCAAAGAAATCGGCAATGTGCAGGGGCAAGCGCGTGTCCACAATGCCCTTGGTCGGCAAGCGGCCGGCGCCGGCGACTGGGTGCAGGCGCGCCGCCATTTTCTGACCGCCTTACAGATCGCCCATGACGCTCACCTGATCGCCCAAGCGCTGGATGCGCTGACCGGTGTGGCGACCCTGTATGCGCATGACGGATTGGACGAAGCCGCGTGCGCGCTCACCCTGACCGTCCTCCGTCATCTAGCCAGCCCACAAGCGGTGAAACAGCGCGCCGAGCAGTTATACAGTGAGTTGGCGCCGCGCTTTACGGCTGAACAGATCGACAAGCTGCAAGTGCAAGTGCAGGCAAAAGCGCTGCCGACCCTCACCGCTGAACTGCTGGCGTATGCTCTGGCATCACCGTAACAATTCCGCCGGCACTTGCTTGCCTTGTCGTCCCTTACGTAACGGTGAAGGGCAACACCATCCCCAGTTCCAACTATTCTTTGCCGCTGGCGAGGTCCGGTACATGGCCGGATTGATTGCATTGAGACGCCGTCCTAGCGTGCCGGCGGTTGCTCATCCTGTACCAGCGCCAGTGCCTGCTCTAATGGCATCTCGCTGCCTGCTTGGAAGGCAGTGGCAAATGCAGCTTCACCGAGTTGGGCGCGCGTAACAGCCAATGTGCGTTCGTATTCATGTTGATAGGCGACATAGAGGGCAAAACCACTGGCGCTCGTCAGTGCGGCCGTTGCACCGAGCAGGCGCGCCGCTGTGGTAAAGTTACCCTGTGTTGCCGCCAATGTGGCATGGCCCGCCAGCACCAAGCTAAAGCCCACCCGATAATTGAAGCGTTGCCAGATCGCCAGCGCTTCCGCAAATACTGCTTGTGCGCCTTGTTGATCGCCTTGGCGAAGCAAGGCATAGCCCAAGCTGCCTAGGGTTAGCCCCATGCCCCAGTGATCCCCTTCCTGACGGGTTAACCTGACGGCCTCGGCGAAATTTGCCTGTGCATCAGCGTTATTGCCTTGGATCAGATGCACATTGCCGGCGGCGGCATGGGCCATGGCCAGCCCCCACGGATCAGCCAATGCCCGGAAGATGGCCAGACTCTCCTCACACGCGGTGCGCGCCGCCGTCAACTCGCGCAGATTCAGCAGTGAATAGCCCAGACTGATCAAAGTTAACCCTTCTAACCACTGGTTGTTGACGCGGCGTGCGAATTCAAGGCTTTCTTGGCTCAAGGTGCGGGCCGCGTCATAATTGCTGAGATCATTCTCGACTAGCGACAGCGCGGTCAACGCGTAAGCAAGCATGTGGGACTCACTTTGCGGCAATGGCCGACTCAGGGCCATTGCCGTTTCTAGCTGTGTACGAGCAACAGGATAGTCACCTTGGGTATGGGCGAGCATCCCGGCAAAGGTATGGGCCTTGGCCAGCAAATAAGCCAGCTCCGCCGGGCGCGGTGTGACGGTGATGCCCCGTGCGATGGCGCTGTTCAACCACACCCGACCAATGCTAAGATGGCCGCAAAAGAACCAGTACCAGCCTAAAGCGCCGGCCAGGCGTAAACCAAGGGCAGGACTGACGGCGCTCTCTTGGCTCCAGGCCAGCGCCGCCAGTAAATTGTCATGTTCGAGCGCCAGTTGCGTTACCCAGCGTTTGCGTCCGTTGCCGGTCCAGTTGGGTTCTGCGGTTTCGGCCATCTGCAAAAAGAAGAGCGCATGGCGCTCGCGCACAGTTTCCATTTCCCCACTAATGGCTAGGAGTTCGCTGGCATAGTCGTCGATTGTACTCAACATAGTGAAACGTGGTTCGCCATCGTCACCGTTTTTTTGTCTGATTAAATTGTTGTCGACTAACAGGGCAAGGGCATCCAACATCTCCACCTCTGTGCACTGTGCTTCACCGTTAATGGCCGTCGCCGCGGTCAGTGTCCAACCGCCGGCAAAGACGGCTAGCCGGCGAAAGAGCCTTTGTGCCTGTGCGTCAAGCAGATCATAACTCCAGGCAATGGTATTGCGCAGCGTCTGTTGGCGTGTCGGCAGGTCACGCGTGCCCCCGCGCAAGAGGTCAAGGCGCGTCGCAAAGGCCCCGGTCAGGCGAGCTAGCAGCGCCTTTGGTGACAACAGTTTGATACGCACCGCCGCCATCTCAATCGCCAAGGGCAAACCATCCAATTGGCGGCAAATCTCTGCTACGTCTGTCGCATTTTCGTCGGTCAAGGCGAAGTCATGCTTCACACTTTGCGCCCGTTGCACGAACAACTGGACGGCGGCGGATTGTGCGATCTGTTCGGCGACAGATCGCTGGGATCGGCGATCGCCGGCCGTGGGCAGCGCCAGCGGCGGCACAGGCAGTTCGCGTTCGGCGCGAATGTGTAAGGGGGCGCGGCTGGTGACAATCACCTTGAGGGCAGGGCAGGCTTCAAGTAGGGCGCCGACAGACGGGCCTGCCGCCATGAGATGCTCGAAATTGTCCAACACCAACAACATCCGTTTGTCATGCAGGTAGGCTTGCAGACTATCGGCCAGGGCGCCGCCATTGCTTTCACGCAAACCAAGGGTCTGGGCAATCGTGGGAATGACTTGGGCCGAGTCGGTGAGCGGCGTCAGCGCAACCAGAAAAGCGCCGTCGGGAAAATGTTCCTGCAAGTCGAGGGCCAGGTGCAGCGCCAGGCGCGATTTGCCGATGCCGCCGGCGCCGGTCAGCGTGAGCATGGCGACATCTTCGCGCAATAGGAGATCGCGCGCCGTATTTACTTCCCACTCGCGATCAATGAGCGAGCTACGTGGAACGGGCAGATTGGTGGTCGGCAGGGCATCGGCTTCCGCCGGGGTAGCCGCCGCGGCTTGCACCTGTTCAAAGCGTTCGCTCAAAAGCAGCGCCAAATCGTTTTCGACTAACTCGCGTAATTCAGCAGGGGTCGAGAAATACTTATACGAGAGGGCATCGTCACGTTTGATGCGCTCGATCAGCGTGGTCAACGGCGGTTCGCGTGCCGGCGCCGGTGACTTGATGTAGATCAGTTTGGGATGCGCCGCAGCCAGTCGATACTCGTCCTCTAGACCGGAGATCTCCTCGCCCGGCGCCACCCAACCGTACTTCTGCCAGTAGATGCCAATGAAAAGATGACTTTGCGCCAGATAAGCCCGGTATAACATGCGCGCCGGGTGGGGACGGGCGCCCAGTTCAAACATGACCGGGGCCAGATGCAGATCAGTAATTGCCGTCCGTACCGCCGCTCGTTCATCGGCCAACTCCTGTAAAGTCGAACTGACGAAGACACGCAAGCGTTGATCGGGGGTGCGGATCAGCGATGGTGTGGATACAGTGGTCATGGTAGTTCTTCCCTTGCTTCCCAAGGAACGATACTGTCACAGAACCAGCAATGATGGCTTTCCCTGCCATTGCGATTCCATAACGCCCTCTGTTTCCATTTCACCACGAAATCGATCAACCGAACAGCAACAAACTGTTACAAGATGCGCCACAAGAAGCGCTACGCAAAGTACTACAAAACTCCGTCCTGTCACGGTCTATAACACTTTGTGGCGCACGAGATAATCGCGCAAGCGGACGCGCCCGCGACTGAGCCGCGATTTCACGGTTCCCATGGGCGCGCCGGTCATGGCGACAATCTCGTTATACGAATACCCTTCGACATCAAACAGGATCACCACCTGGCGTTGGTCAGCCGGCAGGGTAGCCAAGCCCCGGTGCAACCAGCGCTGCAACTCCATCCGTTCGGCATAACGCTCCGGCGGCTCAAGCGGGGCGACCAGTTGGCTTCCCGTTTCCGGTTCGACCGGCAAGGCATCCAGGCTGGTAGTGACCTCGCGCGCCCGCTTGCGCACCACATCGTAACAAGTGTTGACGACAATGCGCAGAAACCAACTCTTAAAGCTGCCGCCGCGAAAGGTGGCGAGGGCATGAAAGGTCTTGAGCAAGGCGTCCTGCACCGCATCCGCCGCCGCCTCTTCATTGCGTAGAATGCGATAAGCGATCTGCTGAGCCACACCTTGCAGGGTCGCAATTAGTTGATTGAACGCGCTACGGTCGCCGCCCAAAGCCCAGGCGATTAATGTCTGGGGGTCTTGCGGGTACAGGGGTGAGGGTTGTGCGTCAGACGGTGCGTCTCCGGCCAACCACCCACGGGGCGCCGCCTCGACATACAATGGATAATCCATGATCACACCTCCACTTGTGCGTTTAGGGTCTTGCAGAAACAGGTCGGACACTTGTCTAGGCCCGCTCGCCTTTCAGCATAGCGCCTTACTCTCAGGACGATTTCAGGAGCGTCTTAGCGGTATATCAGGAAACTATCAGGAACTTGCCGGTTGGGGCTGAAGGTGGTAAAATCGCAGACTTAGACCAGTACAATAGGGGAGGCGAGTCGCTGATCTGCTCTGGCCGGGGATGCCCGAAGGGTCGGCGCGCCACAACCTGAGCCAGGCTCTCTTCACGTTGCGGGAAGCCATCGGCGATCGAACGGCTGAACCGCCCTTTCTCCTCAGCAGATTATTAAGTCTTGATTGATAGAAGCATCCCAGGCGTATCACCACGAATCAAGAGGATTAGCGAATTTTTCCCACCTGGAGCAATTCGCTAATCCTCTTGATTCTCAGTGATATGCTGTTTGGGCCAGGTAAAGCGGAAGGTCGCCCCTGCCCCGACGTGCGATTCTACGGTAATGGTTCCGCCCACGATCTCAACCGCCTTTTTGACAATGGCCAGCCCCATGCCGCTGCCTTCCACTTTGTCACGCGGCTGTAGCGTTTGGAAAATTTCAAAGATTTTGCCGTGGAACTGGGGATCAATGCCGGGGCCGTCGTCGCTGACCACAAAGTGGAGCCATGCCCCTTCGTCGTGGGCCGCAATATGTACATGACCATCCGGGCGGTGATGATGTTTAATGGCATTGCCGATAAGGTTGCGCAGTACGGTCGCGAATGGGACGCGTTGGGTGCGGAAGACGGGCAATGCTTCCGCCAGCGTCACCTGGAAGGTTGGCGGGGCGTTTAGCAGAATCATAATCTCTTGCACGAGTTGCTTGACATCCACCGTTTCCACATTGTACGCAAAGCGGCCAATGCGCGAATAGGCCAGCAGATCATCGAGCAGTTGATCCATGCGCCGCACCCGCCCGCGCATCTTGGCAAGATGCTCCTTCGAAGCGTCGGGCAAAAGGCGCCCGGCATCTTCGTCAATCCATTGCGACAGGTTGTCGATGGCGCGCAGAGGGGAGCGCAGATCGTGCGAGGCGACATAGGCGAATTTTTCCAGCTCGCGGTTGCTGCGTTCTAATTCGACATTTTTCTGCGCCAGTTGGGCGGTGCGTTCGGCCACCCGCTGCTCCAAGGTGAGGTTCAACTGATGTACCTGCGCCAGCAAACTTTTAGTCTCTTGAAAGAGGCGGCGATTCTCCACGGCCAGCCAGGCCCGTTCCGCTACGGTCTGGATTAAGCCGACTTCAGCCTCACTCCAGGCGCGTGGGTTGTGGTCGCTGACGATCAGGGCGGCCACCCATTGCCCATCGCGCAACAGGGGGGCCGACACCATCGCCCGTATCTGTGTCGCCGTATAGCGCGTCGGACCGACGGTAGACGGAAGGGCATCCGGCGGAATGTCAGGAAGCGCCAGGGCGCGCCCGGCTTCATGGGCGGCGACGCTTTGGGGATCAAAGTCGGTCATGGGATAGACGCCGGCCAGCGAGGCAAAATCCGCCTGATGATAGTTGCGATGGATGAAGATCTGCCCCTGGGCGCGATCCACCTCGGTAAAGAAGCAGCGGGAGACGCCCAAGAATTCCCCTAGTTGTTGCACAACCAGCCAGAGCAGTTCATCAGGATCTTGGAGGCCGACCATTGTCTCGCCTAAATCGGCAAGGAAACGCTGGCGTGCTTCGGCGCATTTACGTTCACTAATGTTGTGGAAATAGACCGATAAGCCATCGGCTGAAGGATAGGCGTGGACTTCGATCCATTGGTGGGTAACTGGCGACAAGACCTCGAAATGGACAGCCTCTCCTTCGGTTGTGGCCCGGCGAAATTGCTCCTCAAAAATGGTGCCTGCCATCGCCGGGAAAAACGCCCAGACTACCTGACCCAGCATTTCGGTGCGCGCCCGGCCAAAGTAGCGTTCGGCCTGGACATTGATATAGGTATAACGCCACTCATGATCGAGGGTGTAAAAGCAGTCGGTGATGCTTTCCAGAATGTTGCGGATTTGGACATGGGCGGCCCGTAGCGCCTCCTCGGCGCGCCGGCGGTCGTCGATATTGGTGCTGGTGCCCACCCAACCGCTGCTGACGCCGGCGTCATCCACCACCGGCAACATCCGGTTCAGATGCCACCGATAGAGACCATCGGCCCCGCGCAAGCGCACCTCCATTTCAAAGCGTTGCCCTGTGGTCAGGCTCTGGCGCCACCGCGTCGCCAATCCGGCCAGGTCGTCCGGGTGGATTACTTGCTGCATCTGCCAATTCCAGCCATTGCAATCGTCAGCGCGCCGCCCCGTATATTCGTAGAAGCGGTCGGAACTATAGGTGAGATCGCCGGCGGCGTTGGCGTGCCAGACAAAGACCGGGGCCGCCTCCACCAGGGTGCGGTAGCGCTCTTCGCTCTTGCGCAAGCTTTGCAGGGAAAGCTCCTGCGCCATGCGCAATTCTTCCTCCCGCCGGCGGGCCATCTGCAAGGCAGAGAGCAACCAACAAATGGCGCCGGCCACGGCAAAGAAGCCGGCCAGTTGCCCATAGTGCCACGGTGAGAAGGCGAGGGCGCCGTAGGGCGGAAAGGCCCATACCATCACGGCGAAGGCGGAGAGAAACGTCGCCAGCAGCCCCGGCCCCCGGCCGCCATACCAGGCGCTGATCGTCACCGCCAAAAAGAAGAAGAGGAACGGTGTGCCCGTGCGGATGGGGGTCGCCCAGATAGTGAACAGCAAGGTAAGGGTCACGGTGACAATAGCCACACTGTAGCGTAACCAAGGCGGACGGTTCATCGGGGAGGCGGCGAGGGACGCAGGGTTGGGCAAGCAGTGCATAGCACTCCTTTCGCGGTGGTGATGGCTTGATCAGCCGCGCTCTTCGGAAGACGGACGATTGCGGAACGTATATCGCAAGTTAGGTTGACACCGGCTCTTTGGGCCAGGTGAAGCGGAAGGTGGCGCCCGCTCCTGGGCTTGATTCAACGCGGATCGCGCCGCCGGCGGCTTCGACGGCGCGCTTGACAATCGCCAGCCCCAGGCCGCTACTCTCCGCCGCATCACGCGGCTGCAGCGTTTGGAACATGCCAAAGATCCGGTCGTGGTATTGGGGATCAATGCCGGGACCATTGTCGCTAACGGCAAACTCAACCAAGTCCCCCAAGTCTTGGGCCTGAATATGGATGACGCCTTGCGCCGGCTGGTGGTGATGTTTGATGGCGTTATTAATGAGGTTGCGAAAAACCAGTTCCAATGGCACGCGCACTGTGCGTAACACAGGCAATTCCCCACTTACTGTCACGGTAAAGGTGGCCGGCGGCGTCAGCAGTTTGAGGGTATCCTGCAGCAAGGCTGCGGTCTTCACCAATTCTACGCTGCCACCGCTGCGCCCAATGCGCGCGTAGGTCAACAGATCATCCAGGAGCCGTTCCATGCCTTGGGCGCGCCCCCGCAGTTTTTGCAGGTGGGTCAGCGAAGATGCCGGTAGGATGGCGCCGGCATCAGCAGCAATCCATCCGGCTAAGTTGAGAATCCCGCGTAGGGGCGCCTTGAGATCATGCGAGGCGATATAGGCAAATTGATCCAATTCGCGATTGCTACGCTCTAACTCCACGGTCCGTTCGCGCACCCGTTGTTCCAACTGCTCGTTCATGGCGCGCAGTTGGGCTTCGGCGGTGCGCGCCTCTCGGTATAGCCGTGCATTGTCGATGGTCAGCGCGGCGCGCTGCGTCACTTCTTCGGCAAAACGCAGATCCGCTTCCCCATAGCACCGGCCAGAGGTCGCCCAGCCCAGCGACAGCGCCCCCAGGGTTTGCCCGCGCGCCTGCAGGGGTACAATGATCAGCGATTGCAGCCCGATCTGCCGCAGCAGGGCCAGGTGCGTCTCATCTTGCGCCGCCTGCACCAGCATCTCGTCGGCAATTTCTGGATACCACTCCGGTTGCCCTGTCCGAATCACCCTGGCAATCCCCCGTGGGCCGTCGGGGTGGGGTCGGTAACGCTGACGGAGTTCACGGGCCCAGGGCAGTTGGGTTGGGTCACGGTGGGCCAGCGCCACCGGCTCCAGCTCACCGTCCGGGCCAACGATCTCGACGCCGCACCAGTCGCCCAGATGCGGGATGAGCAGTTGCGCTAACTGTTGCAGGGTAGCTTTGTAGTCCAAGGAGGTGGCCAACAACGTGCCCAGATCGGCCAACAGGCGCACTCGTTGTTCCGTTTGCTTCCGCTCGGTAATATCAAACACGAAGACATAGGCGCCGAGGATCTGTTGTGCTGCTGTCATGTCTGGAACATAGGTCACACTCCCGATTCTGGTCGCGCCGCCGGCCAGTTGATATTCATTTTCAAAGGTTGTGCGCCGGCCCTGGAACGCCATCTGCAAGTAAGGCTGGACATGCGCGTAGGCCGCGGCGTCCAGCACCTCGCACAGCCGCCGCCCGATGAGCGTGGGCGCTGGGGCGCCAAACCACTCGGTATATTGGGCATTGGCAAATTGATAGCGCTCCTCGGCATCCACGTAGGCGATGAGCGCCGGCATGTTGTCCGTAATGAGTTGTAACTGCATTTCCCGCTCGCGCAGGGTCGCTTCCATCACTTTGCGCGCATGGATGTCGGTGGCGGCGCCAAACCAGTGGCGAATCGCGCCCTGCTCGTCGCGAATCGGCACTGCCCGTTCCAGGAACCAGCAATAGGCGCCATCGGCGCGGCGCAAGCGCACCTCGGCTTCATAGGTGGCCCCGGTGGCGACCGCCTGGCGCCAGCTTGCCAGGGTTGCGGCAAGCTCCGCCGGGTGAAGCGCCGGCCAGCGGTCATGTTCCAGGCTCTCGGCCAGTGTCATGCCGCTATAGGTCAGCCACTGCGCGTTGATATACTCGATCCGCCCGGCGCCATTGGTGCTCCAGACGATCTGCGGCATGGCATCAGCCAACTGGCGGAAACGGGCTTCCCGGATGCGCACTTCGGCATCCAACCGTAATTTTTCCACCGCTAGCCAAAGGCGTTCAGCGATGGTTTCCAACAAATGGACCTCGCGCGCTTGCCACTGGCGCGGGGTGGCGCTCGTAACCGACAGGATGCCGCGCCAGACGCCTTCGTAAAAGAGGGGCACGCCGATATAGGCCCGTTCGTCCTGCGGCGCATAGACCGTGGCATAGTGCGCCGCGGTGCGTGGGTCGTGCTGGGCATCATGGTTGATCAGGACGCGACCGGCCGCCAGCTCGGCGCTGGTGGCGGGGGCATAGTCAGTTTGCTGATACTCGGTGGCGACGGGCGGCAGATCGCGGCAGTATTGGTTGCGAATGAAGCCTCGGTTGCGCGCTTTGTCTACTTCAATTAAGAGACAACGGCCAACCTGCAAATGTTCGCCGACCAACTGCACGACGGCCGCCGTCAGGTGTTCGGCGTTGTCCGCCAACCGGATCTGCTCGGCCAGGGTCGTCAGCAGCCGCAGATCGGCTTCGGCTTGTTTCCGTTCGGTGATGTCTTCAAAGATCACAACGCCGGTGGTGATGCGTCCGGGGCTATCGCGGATCGGGACAGCACTAACTAACATCATGCCGTCCGTGCCATCCCCGCGGCGGAAGGCAATCTCCTCCCGCTCCACCATTGCGCCGGTGGTAATGGCGCGCGCCAGCGGCCATTCGTGCGGCGCATAGGGGCGGCCATCGGGATGAAAGCCTTGATAGACCTGATAGTCATCAATCGTGGCGGCCGGGCAGTCGGGATGACGCCAGATGTGCGCCACCTGGGCGTTGCTCCAGAGTAACTTACCGCTGGGCGCCTCGGCAATGATCACGCCGACCGGGATCTGTTGCAGGGCCGCTTCGAGATGGGCATAGTCCTGCGTCACGGGCGTTGTCCGCTCTTGGTGCAGGGCGTCGCCGGCGGCAGGAATCAGCTCTTCAAGCTGGCGCGTCAACTCATCCTTGACCGTTGTCAGCTCCGCCGTGATGGCGTGCAACGCTTCGTTGCTGGTGGCCAACGCCGCGGTCGTTGTCTTTAGCTCGGCGTTGATTGCGTGCAGTTCCTCCTGCGAGTTCTTCCATTCCTGCGTGGAAGTCGCATATTCGTCGAGGATGGTCTGGAGCCGTTCACTTGTGCGCAGCAGTTCTTCTTTCACCCGTGCAGTCAACGAGTCATTCGTTTGGGCTTCTGTGTCCACGGACCGCAAATTCGACAAGGCGACGCTTTCCTGGACCATGGGCAAGTGCTGTTGAAGGATCGCGGTTGGGCGCGTGACGACGATAAACGCCATGCCGGCTTCGTCCGGCAGGGTGCGGCAAAACGCGTCCACTGCTTGGCGGTTGCCGGCGGCCAGCATGGCGATGATCGGAAAGAGGGCGGCGCTTGCGCTGTTGGCGTCAGTGGTTGCAGCGCCGCCTTCAGGAGCAGTTGCTTGCTTTCGTTCGGGTTCTGTCATGACATAGTTGTCTCACATAGCTGTCAGTAAAAGGGTTAGTCCTCCAGGTATAGCGAACGGTTGCCGATGGATCAGCGACTCACCGCCGGACAGCGCGCGCGCGTAATTTTGCGTGGTAGCTCAGCAACTGTTGAGCAATGATAGGCAACGATGGAATGCCTCTATAGGTAGGGTAATCCAATCGTAGGCATTCATACTCTAGTTAGATACAACAAAAGGTTATAGCCGCAGTTATAAAAACGGCGGCGCCCACGCGTGGGCTGGCGTGCAGGCCGGTCGCAACACGCCGGACATTTGGCTATTGGCTCATCTACGGAAAGTGTGAACACCTGACAGGTTTTGGAAACCTGTCAGGTGTACTAGTGGCGTGCCATGAAATGTCAACAGAACCTAGCCGGCATAGCTCTTTTCGATGGGGGCGCCGATGACGCTGCCCCACTCGGTCCACGAACCGTCATAGTTGCGCACGTTGGGGTAGCCGAGTAGATATTTGAGAGCAAACCAGGTGTGGGAGGAGCGTTCGCCGATGCGGCAGTAGGCGATCACTTCTTTGTCGTCGGTAATGCCTTTGTCGCCATAGATCTGTTGCAGTTCGGTGTAGGACTTGTAGCAGCCATCGCCGCCGACCGCGGTCGCCGACCGCGGTTACCCAGGGGATGCCGGCGGCGCCGGGGATGTGACCGCCGCGCTGCGACGTTGCCCTGTGATGGCGCCTTGCTTGAGTGTGTGGCCGTTGATCCCCAAGAGCAGTTGGTGGCAACGGGCGGCAACAATCGTCTGCTTTATCTCTGGGAGCTTCAACCATTGCCGCACGGGCGCCTGCGTCAGGCGCGCCCAACGCCCGGCCCTATGCCGGCCTGAAGATCACCGGCGTCACCGGCATTAGCGAGGCACAGAAGATAGCGTTGCGGGCGTTGGGGGCCGTGGAGGAATAGCCTTGTTTGTGCGCCGATCGCCCCGCGCTGGTCAAAGCCGCTGATGACTGTCACCGGAGCAGATCTTCGGTGAAGCGCAATTTGGCAATATCATGGTCGGTGGCGCCGCGCACCGCCAGATCGACACAAATTTTCCCGATCAGGGGGACGATTTTGGCGGCCCAGCCGGTGGCGTAGATGACAATGTTTTGATGGTGCGGCACACAGGGGGGCGCAAAATCCAAAATCAGCTCGCGTTTGAGCGCGTAAGGGTTGTCGGCTTCAGGCACAATGGCGCAGATACAGGTGGAAGGGTCGTGCGGTGTCGGGTCAAGCCCTGACATAAAACGACCAACCCAGCGGCTAATATTGGCTACCACCTGCGGATCGGGCCGGCGGTGATAGGTGCGCAGGTCGTGGTGGATTTGAACCGGGTAGTTGGCCGCCACTTTGACATAGTCGCGTGATTTGGCCCAATCCAGGGCCGGGAAACCGTAGTAGAGCATGGGGTCATCGCCCTGCGCCGCGTCAAAATTGATCCAGGTCGGGAAATCAACCGTGGGGTCAACCCGCCGGAAATAGGCGGAGACCATCTCCCAAATGCCAATGTGCAGACGGAGATCCAGCAGCCCCAGCACCTCATTGACATACGGCCCCGCCGCGATGATCAACTTGGCGCCGTGATAGGTGGCGTTGGTGGTCGTCACCGTGACGCCGGCCGCGGTGGGCTGAAGGGCGATCACGGGTTGCTGGGCCAGCAGCGTCACCAACCCGCTCGCCTGCGCCTGTGTGTACAAGACCCGAAGCAGCGCCGGGTAGTTGATGGCGGCGCCATCGGGTTGGAAGAACCCGCTATAGCTGCTCGGCACTGACTTGAAGCCATAGCGATCGGCCAGATCGCCTTGATCCACCAAGCGGTAGGGCAGCTTGAGATCCTCCATCACCTGGAGGACCGTGGCGATCTGGCCTTCGGCGCCGGTCACGTGCGGGTTGCCGAACCAGAGACAACCCGCGGTGTGCAGCAATTCTTCGGCCGTCTGCGCCTGCAACTCCGCCCAGAGCGGCAGCGAGTCGAGAACCAGTTGGGCAATCTCTCTCTCGTTGTACTGAATGCGGAACTGACGGGATTCACCGCCTGATGCGCCACGATCATTGAAAAAATTAAAACGCTCCAACACCAGCACCCGCTGCTGCGCTTTGGCGCCATAATAGGCGGCGGCTAACCCGATGGGACCGCCACCAATAACGATGAGATCATACGGTTGGTTGGTCATGGTCGATGCTCCTTTGGCGCGTGCGCCGGATGATTGGGATAACAACGCTACCATTAGTGCAGCCGGGTGGACAGGGACGCGGCTTGCCAGGCGCCAAAGCGGACGCCGGCCATCGGTTGCGTGGGGGCATCATAGAGCCGGCGCAACGCTTGCGGGGAGAAGGCCGCCGCCGGGGACACGGTCGTGAGGAATTGCGCGGTCTTTTGTTGCACAAGCGTTTGCACAAAGGCGTAGATGGCCACCGGCGCCACCTGGGCAAAGGGCAAAGCGCCATACTTTTCCACCGAGTCACAGAGGATGGCGCCGGCGCTGCTAATCGCCTCCGGGACAAAGCCGATCCGGCGGCGTTGGAAAATCTCGTGGACGGCGGCGCCGGCCAGCGGCAGATTGGCCGAGCCGACGACCCAGCGACACTTCAACCGGTGGGCGATGTAGGGGGTGATCAAGCCGGAGATTGAGCAAGGCGCCAGCACGTCGCAGCGGATCTTCCACCACTCTTTCTCACCGGAAATGTTGTGACAACCGGGCAGGTCAGCGCGTGTTGGCAGATGATCATAGGTCAACACGGTCCCGCCGGCCTGCGCAAGCAGTTGCGCTACCACCGCGCCGACGCTCCCCACCCCATGCACGAGAAAGGTTTTACCCCGGATTGCCTGTTGGCAAACCGCGCTGATGCTGCCAAAGACGCCATAGCCTGTAGCGGCGCTGGGGTCGACGGCCGTCCCGACGGAGGCCAGCACATAGGGGGAGAGCTGCATTAAATAGTCCATATCGGCCAGTGTCGTGTTCAAATCACAGCCGGTGTAGACCAGCCCATTGAGCCGGTTTAAGAGTCGCCCGACCGCCTGCAAAAGCGCCGGTTTGTCCAACTGCTGGGCATCACCCACGGCCACCAACTTAGCGCCGGCAAAGCCCGTGTGATAGAGCGCATGTTTATGGGTCATCACTTGCGCCAGGCGCAAACATTCATCGCTGGCCGCAGCCTCGCTGGCATACGGTTTGATCCGCAAGCCGCCATTACCGGGAAGCGTGGGGCTGGCGCCGTCATGCGCCACAAAAAAGGTGACGCCGTCGCTGGTGACGCCGCGCAAGAGATTGGGGGCGACTTGCCGATGCGCGCGTTGGCTCTGGCGGTGTAGGTGCGTCTGGTTGGCGTGGCTGGATAGCTGCATCATGATCTTTTCTCCTCTGGCTGGTGCCGATTGGGCTTTGTGGTTCGCTAACACCAGCATACCAACCCCGTGTGTGGCGCGCGTGTGGTTTTGGGGCAAAATGCGTGTGGAAATCGTGTGGGATGTGTCGGTACACTGTCCAGGGAATAGATCGCGCCAGCGCTTACGCCGGTGATAGTGACGATCGCGCCACCGTTATCAGCAGCGCCAGCCAGAGACCCACGACAATAGGCATCCAGGTAAGAACAGGTGGGAGCAGGGTTAGCGACCAATAGACGATCGGCGCCGTTGCCAGAGGAAGCTGCTGACTACGGCCAGCCCCACCACCCCGCTGGCCGGCACGGCTGTGGGTAGTCACGGCGGCACGGTTGTGCTGGCGTTGGTGGGGCTGGCCGTAGTCAGCAGCAACGTTGCTGTGACCGCCGGGGCAGCTTCGACGACCGTCGGTACATTCGCCGGCGTACTTTCGCTAACTACCGACCCCGCTTCGACTGCCGCCGGTACAGTGATCGGTACACTTTCGCTGACGACGGAAGCACTCTCCACCACTGGTGCGCTGGCAGGCGTACTCTCTGTCGTTACGGGGCTAGCTTTCACCGTCACCGACGCACTCGTTGTGATGACGGCAGTCGGCTCGGTCGTTGTGACCGACTGAGTGGGTACACTAACATTCGGGTCAGCCGCGGTGCGGGTGAGCGTCGTGGCGACCGTCGCGATCACGGCGGCGCTTTGCGTTGTTGCTTCACTGACCAGCGCCACGGCGGCGCCATCACCGGCGGTCATCGCCCCATTGTTGGCAACCAGCGGCAAGAAGAGCCGTTGAGCCTGCACAGTGGTCGCGACCACTGCCGGCGCGCCGGCGACTGCGGTGGCGGTAAGCGGTTGGGTGGCGCCCGGCGGGTCTACGACGGTGCTGGTGTCAGTGACGGCCACGGCGCCACCCGCCACGCCGGCGGCGCTCACCGGGGCGGCGGCCACATGCCACCGCTGGCTGTTATGGCCGGTACACGTCCACAGGTTGATGGTGGCATTGTCGGCGCCGATATTCCCGTGCAGATTCAGGCAGAAGCCTGGATAGTCCTGCGGATGCAGATTGTGATTCGCATCGGCACTCCACTTCTGGCTGTTATGGCCGGTGCAGCTCCAGAGGTTGATGGTGGCATTGTCGGCGCCGACATTCCCATGCAGATTCAGACAGAAAGTCGGGTAATCCTTGGGGCGGATCGTGTTATCGGCATTGCGCACCCATTTCTGGCTGTTGTGGCCGTTGCAATGCCATAGGTTGATCACGCCGCCGTTGGCAGCGGCGTTGCCGTGCAGATTTAGGCAGAAGGTGGGGTGATCTTGCGGCGTCAGATTCGTTGTCCCATCCAGCCCAGCGAGCCAGGCATCCGGTCGCGGCGTTGCGGTTGGCTGGGCGGTGGCACATGCCGGCAGTTGGGGAAGGACGCCGCCATAGAGATCCTGGGTATCAGAACCGTTGCCCGCGGCGCTCGTGGCACTATTCCCGCTGAAGGTGGCGCAGCCCGTAACGGCCACGGTTGCTGGCGATAGGATGAAGATGGCGCCACCCTTGCCTTTACCAGGCTGTCCGCGCAAGCTAGTAGATGGGCCGCCCGAGCCACTCCCGTGTCTAGCACTGTTATTGAGAAAGCTGCTATCGACCAGCGAGAGCGAACCGGCGCGGATGAAGATCGCACCACCCAAGCCGGCCCCGCCGCCACCGTTACCGCCAGCGCGGAAGTCATTGTAGACGCCGCGTCCGCCGGCGCCGCCAAACAGACCGCCCACACCGCCCGCTACCGGCAGGTCGGACTGATCAAGGAGGCCACTACCGCCACCACCGCCACCGCCAAAGCCGCCGCCGCCACCGATACCGCCAATGCTGCCACCACCACCACCACCGCCGCCAAAGCCGCCGCCGCCACCAGCACCGCCAGGACTGCTAGCATCACCAGGGCGGCCTCCCCCGCCGCCAACGCCTTCACCGCCAGGGGCGCCTGTGCCGATTTGGCCAGGGCCGATACCGCCCAGTGCGCCAATGACGCTGCCACCATTGCCACCGGATTGGTCAGGCGCGAAGTCGGGTGGCCGATTGTTCCCGTTCCCACCGTTGCCACCGCGCGCTTCGTTGGTCCGAAACGTGACGCCGCGAATCGTCAAATGGCTATTGTTACTAAAGATGGCGCCACCCATCCCCGCTGCGCCGCCGCCATTGCCATTCCAACCACTGTCAGCGCCATGACCACCCCAAGCCATGCCATTGGCAATGGTGAGATCTTTGATGATCACCGTCAGCGGCGTGGCGGGTGGGCCGCTGGTTGCCCCGGTTGCGCCGGGATTGATCAAGAAGACGCGCGTCAGATTTTTGCCGCTAATGGTCAACGCCGCTGCGCCTGGCCCCTGGATCGTCAGGTTTTGGGCAATCACTAGTTCGCTGTTCAAGGTGATCATGCTGGGATTGGGCAGGGCAAAGGTGATCGTATCCCCCGCCGCCGCACTATTAATTGCCTGGCGCAGCGAACCCGCGCCACTATCGGCGGTGGTGGTGACGGTAATCGTCGCCGCCTGGGCTGGGCGCACCGCCAGCCCTACACCCAGCAGGAGACCGAGCAGCGCCAGACTGCGGCTGAACCAGTAGCGGAAGTGTTGTTGCGGTTGCATAGGTTGTTTCCTCCTCGAATTCAATCAGCGGTTGACCAACGGCAGGAAGATCTGCTGCACGCCTTCCGCTTCACCTTCAGCGTCGGCGCTGCGCACCTTGCCGTTGAACTGGAAGAGGGCGCTGTGTTCGCTGCCGTCAATCAGCTTGACAATCAACTGGCGGCAGCTCCCCGCCCAGGCTTTATCGGTCTTCCAGACATAGGTGTAGCTCTGGGTGGTGGCATCGTATTGCAGCGTGCTGCTGCCTGCCGTCACCGTTTCATCAATGGGGCTGGTGCTGCCGCTACTGCCGCCGCCACAACTGACCGTCTGCACTTTGGGATAGCCGTTGATGAAGATGTTTAAGCCAAAGTCACCACCCAGGCTGAACTTGACCGGAATCCCTTGCCCGGCGTTGACCGTGTTGACCGTCGGCAGGTTGTCCACCGGCTGGAAGAAGCCTGTCCAGGTATAGCGGACGGTAAAGGTGGCGCTGCCACTGCCGCTGTTACCGGCATTGTCCATCGCGCCGCTACAGGTGGCGGTGAAGCTGCCCGTGCCATCGGCGTTGCCACCGGTGGTGGTCAGCGTTGCCTGCGTCGCCACACCGGCGAGCGCATCGCTGGTGCTGCACCCAGCCGCTGGTACGCTACCGAGCGGATAGCTGGCACCATTGTTTACACCGGTGACGGTGACGACCGGCGCGGTCTTATCGATCTGCACAGTCACGACATTGCTGGCGGCGCTGCTGTTGCCCGCTTGATCGCTGACGGTTTGTGCTGTCGAGGACAACGCTGCCCCTTCACTGCTCAACACCTGATCCACTGGACAGCTTGTCACACCGGAGAGGGTATCGGCGCAGGTGAAGCGGATGGTGACATCGCTGTTGTACCAGTTGTTGCCATTCGGTGCAGTCGTCGCCGCCGCGCTGATGGTGGGGGCAGTGGCATCGCGTTTGATCGTCACGCTCTCGCTGGCTGTACCCCCGGCGCTGGTGGCCGAACAGGTGAAGGTTGCACTTGCGGTGTCGCTGGTGACATTCTGTGTTTCACAGCCGCTCTGGCTACTGATGACCGATTCGTTATCGACCACCGTCCAACTGACCGCCACGTCGCTGACATACCAGCCGTTGTTGCCCAGGGTTCCAATGATATTCGCGTGAATCGCCGGCGAGGTCGTGTCGGGCAAAATAAAGGTCACGCTGTTGTCGGTGCTGGTGGAGGCGGTGTTGCCGTTGCCGGCCGCATCGCTGGCGGCAACGGCCGGGATGGCGGCGATGACATCGCCGCTGCTGGTCATCCCGCTGACAGCCACGTTGTAGTTGGTCGGGCCACCGCTGACCACAGCCGTTGTCGCTCCCGCCGTACCGCTGAGGTGCACATCAGAATCAGCAAAGCCGCTCACCGGTTCGCTAAAGCTGACCGCAAAGTTGATCGAGCTGCCGCTGGTCGGATCAGCTTGCCCGGCTGCCTGGTTGATGGTCACGTTGGGCGGGATGCAATCGTTGATCTGGACAGGGTTGCCGGTGTAGGCGCCTGATCCGCTGAGGATGCCGCCGCACTTGACCTCGATCAAGTTCTGATTATTGACCGTGCCATCGTTAAAGAGTTCGCCGCCGCCGTTGATGGTGATAACGCCATCGTTGTTGAGTACAGGCGCGGGGAATAACTCGAGTTCTCCTCCATTGTGGACGTTGATAACCCCAGTGGCGGTGTTGTGGAGGGTGTCCCTGAATCTGAACCCCCGGTTGATATTAATGGTGTCGTTATTGATAGCGTTCAAAGCAACGAATGCGGAGGCATTGGCATTCACCGTGCCGTTGTTGGTGAGATTACTAAAGACAGTAACGACGCTAAATTGGAATGTATCCCCAGCTTTCACTGTGTAATCGCTAAAGTTGCAAGTGTTTTGCGGAGAACGCCACTCTCCCTTCGCCGCCTCACAGCTCGCCTGGTCGCTGATGGTGATTGTGGCCGCGTACATTGGCCGGGCCGAGAACAACAGTGCCAAGGCGGCCAGCGCCAGCCCGGCCAGCCCAGCGCGCGCCGTGCGGTTGAGAAAAGCTAATTGGCGATTCATGGGGTAGGGTCGTCTGAAAAATCGGCGTTGGTTTGTCATTTGCGTTTGCTCCTTGTTGCGAATCAATGGGTTTGGGATCAATGGATCGTGGTTCAACTACGAAAAGCGTGAGTTCCGTGCCGGACACTGGCGATGCGCTTACCGTCGCCGGCTTCATCGCGACCAGGCGTCTCTTTGAGTTCGGTTTGTAAAAAGGCGAGCAAGCTCTCGATATCGCCAAAGCGCACGGTGATGCCGCTTTGCACAGATTGGGCGGAGGCGCGCCAGGCGCCAGGCGCGCCTTCCTCCCAGAGGCGGATCAGATAAGCGTGATAACGGAAAGATCGTCGTTGCATAGGTTGGCCTGCGGTGGCGAATGTACGTACACGGTTGCTGTGGGTAAGGATAGCCGACGATCAACGCCAAATCGTCCCCAAACGTCGCCAGGGCTGGCGCTGATCGTCCCCAAATCGTCCCCAAATCACCACGCATTCGACAAGTGGCAGTAAAACGAAGTAGTCAATTTTGGTAGAATAGGGTAAAATGCGCGGTGTTCTAATCATCCAGGAGGCAAGCTTATGGTCGCTCTGACTCTCCACTGCTTGGGTCAATTCACGGTTACGCTGGGCCAACAGCCCTTGTCCTTTCGCACCGACAAAGTGCGGGCGTTGCTGGCCTATCTGGCGTTAGAAGCGCGCCCCCACCGGCGGGAGACGCTGGCCGCGCTGCTCTGGCCCGACATCGGCGAGGCGTATGCCCAGAAGAATTTGCGCAACACCTTCCACCGCTTGCGCCAGCCGTTGCAAGCCCACGACCCCGCCTTGGCCGAACAGTTGCTGACCAGCACGCGCCAGACCATTACCCTCGACCCGGCCTATCTGCTAGCCGATGTGCAACAATTCGAGGCATTGGTCAGCGCCAGCACGACCCATGCCCGCAGCGCCGCCCTGAGCAGAGAAGAGCATGTCGCCAGGTGTGCCGATTGTCTGGCGCGGCTGATGAGGGCGGCGGACCTCTATACCGGTGAGTTGCTGGCCGGCTTTACGCTCGCCGATGCGCCGATCTTTGAGGAGTGGTTGGTGCTGCGGCGTGAAGCGCTGCACCAGCAGATCGTGTTGCTGCTCTTCGATCTGGCAGTGGCGCATGACACACGGGGCGAAGGGGAACCGGCCCAACACTATGCCCGACGGCTATTAGCGCTGGAACCGTGGCGCGAAGAAGCGCATCGTTTCCTGATGCGCCTGCTCGCCCAGGGTGGTCAACGCAGCGCCGCCCTGGCCCAATATGAACAGTGTCGCCTGGCGCTCCAGCGTGAGTTTGGCATCGAGCCGGCGGCGGAGACGCGCGCCTTGGCTGAGGCGATCCGTCGTGGAGACTTTGACAAGGTGACAGGGTGGCAGGGTGACAAGGTGACTGCGCGCCCAGTCATCGAATCACCTAGTCACCTTGTCACCTTGTCACCCCCTCACCCTGTCACCCCCTCACCCCCGCATAACCTACCCGCCGCATCGACCTTGTTGATCGGACGCACCCAGGCCTTGGCTGAGATCGCCAGCCGGTTACAGGCGCAGGCGACGCGCTTGCTCACGCTGGTTGGCCTAGGCGGTATGGGCAAAACCAGCCTGGCGCTGGCCGCCGGGCGCGAGCAACTGACTCTCTTTGCCGATGGCGTCTTTTTTGTCGCGCTGGCTGCCATCAACACCCCTGCCGCGTTGGCCCCGACCATCGCTAGTGTGCTGGGGTTGTCGGTGCAGGGCGGCGACCCACGCACGATGCTCTTACAAACGCTGCGCGCCAAACACCTGCTGCTGATCTTGGATAACTTTGAACATCTGCTGACCGCGGAGTTAACAGCCGTGGATTTGGTGGTCGATCTGCTCGCTGCCGCACCGCGGTTGCAGATCATGGTCACCTCGCGCGAACGGCTCAAGTTGCGCAGCGAACAGCTTTACCCGGTGCAACCTTTGGCCTTTGCGGCTTCAGCCAGCCTGGCCGAAGCCGCCGCGCTGCCCGCCGTGCGTCTTTTTGTCCAGGCCACACAACGCAGCCAGACCGATTTTCAACTGACGGCCGGCAATCTAGCGGCGGTGCTACGCATCTGCCGGTTGGTGCAAGGCATGCCGCTGGGGCTGGAGTTAGCCGCGGCGAATGCTGCAGGGGCGCCCCTCAGCGTCATTGCCGACGCCATTGCGCAAAGCGCTGAATTTTTGACGGTGGATTGGCGCGATATGCCAGAACGGCAGCGCAGTATGCGTGCCGTCTTTGCCTGGTCCTGGCAACGCTTAAGCCCTGGGGAACAGCGCATCTTGCGCCAATGCGCCGTCTTCCGGGGCGGGTTTACGTATGCGGCCGCCCAGGCGGTGACTGACGCCACGCTGCCCCTCTTGACGCGTTTGACTGATAAATCGCTGTTGCAGTGGCAGGCGACAGGGGAGTGGGCTTCGGCGGGAACGGCTCCCAGAGGGAACCTGCCCCTGGGACGGGACGGGCGCGGCGAGGGGCGCTATGCCATGCACGAATTGTTGCGCCAGTTTGCCGCTGAGGAATTGAACGCGGCCGGCGAGCGTCCTTTGGCTGAGGAACGGCATGGCCACTATTATCTAGCCGAGCTGGCAGCAAGTGGGCTGCGTCTGGGGCGCGCGGAGCCGCAGAAAGCGAGCGCTGAAATCCAGGCCGAGTTGGACAATGTGCGCCAGGCCTGGCACTGGGCGGCCACCGCTGGCCGGCTGGGGGAGATCGAGGGGGCGATCTATGGCTGGTGGCAATTTTACCAATTTCAAGGCCTGGTGGTGGAAGGACGCCAGAGCTTTGCCCTGGCCGTTGCCGGCATGCGTCAGCAGTTGGCGCGCACCGCCGGCGACACCACGAACGTCCTCCGCGGGCAACGGTTGCTGGCCGCGTTGTTGGCGAGCCACGCCGACCAGCTCTTTGCCCTGGGGCGTGATGAGGAAATGGCTGCACAGGCGCAAGAGGCTATACAGTTGGGTGTTGCCAGTGGTAGTATAGAAGGGCACGCCTATGGTAGCTTTGTACTCGGGCGCGCGCTCCATGAATTGGGGCGACCGCACGAAGCCGGTGAGCTTTGGCGACAGACCATTCAACTGATCCGTGCCTATCACGCGACGCAGCCAGCGCGTGAATTGCTCCACGATTTACACTGGCGCGCGCTGGTCTGGCTGCGCGGGAGCGCCCTCCACTTTGGCGATTACACCGGCAGTCGCGCCTATATGGTGCAGGCCTTAGAACTGGCCCAAACCCTGGGCAAGCGCCTGTGTGAATTACAAAGCCTGGCCTGCCTGGGTCAAACCGATTTCTACCTCTTTGACTTTGCCCGCGGTGAGCCAAGTTTCCGCGCGGCGCTTGATCTGGCGCGCCCCTTGGGCCTTCGGCGGGTGACCATGGATGCGCAGGAAGGGTTAGGGGTGATCGCCTGGTTGCGCGGCGATTATACCACGGCGCTATCCTTGCTGGAAGCCGCATTAACGATCGCGCAAGAAGCGGCCTTCAACTATGACAAGTCCATGCTCTTAGCCAGGCTCGTCCGCCTGCACTGTCAACTCGGCAACCAGCCGGCGGCGACGCAACAGCTCGAACAGCTTACCCAACTGTTGGCGCTCATCAAGTTACCGCGCGAATGCCGACTGGCTGGCTGGTTGGCCGCCGCCCTGCAAGCGCACTACGCTGGTGATGCACAGTCAGCGCTCCGTTATGCCGAAGAGGCCAACCAGCAGAACGAGCAGGGCGAAATCTTGTTCCGGCTGGTGGATACGGCGCTGATCCTGGGCCATACACGCGCGGCGGTGGCGCAGTGGGCAGGGGCGGCAGCAGCCTTCCAACAAGCGCTCGCCGCCTTCCAACAATTCGGCAAACAGGCGCTGGCTGCCGAACCCCAGGCCGGCCTGGCGCAAATTGCCCTGGCGCAGGGTGATCTGGCCGGCGCGCGGGCGCAGATTGAAGCCATCTTGCCTGTCTTGGCGGAACAGCCGCATGCCGGTTACAACAACCCCTTTTTCATCTACCTGACCGCTTACCGCGTCCTCGCCGCCAATGATGACCCGCGCGCCGCCCCTCTCTTACAACAGGGCTACGACCTCCTGCAACAGGCTGCCGCCGCGCTGGACGAGGAGAGCCGCCGCCGTTTTTTGGCAGCAGTCCCCAGCCATCGCGCCCTGGTGGCGGCTTATGATGAGCGGCTGATCTAACTGCGATGACAAGATGACAAGATGAGGGGATGACAAGATGAACATGAATCATCCTGTCATCCCCTCACCCTGTCATCTTGTCATCCCCTCATCTTGTCAGGGTTAGCGGTTGACCAACGGGAGGAAGAGGAAGTTGTTCTGCACCACCGCTACGCCTTCGCTTTCCTCCACCGGCTCATCACCGCCAGCCGGTTCGCTGAGGAACTCGACACCGCTCTCGTCAGTGAGGGTGGTGGGGTCGATGGCAAAGCCTTGCTCAATGAATGAGGAATCGACACTGGCCGTCAGCACAAGTTGCTGCTCAAACTTGATCATCTGGGAAGCCGGGTCGATCCCACCGACCAGAGCCAGCAGATCGTTCTGGCCTTCGAGCGGGCTGGCCGGATTATCGCGCTCATCGCCGCTGATGTCGAGCAGAAGACCCGCGGGGTCCAAGAGCGCCAGCCCAACGGTGTCATCGCCATAGCCGGCGGTCAGCCCGTTGAAGCTGGGTTGGCCGCTCTGGTTGCGCCAGCCTATGCGCAAAGCAAGGGTAAACGTATCGTTGCCGGGGCCGCCCTGGGCGCTGAGCACGCCATCCCAATCGAGCAGCGTGTCGTTGCCGTCACCGGCGACCAGCGTATCATAGTCACCGGCCCCGCCATTGAGGACATCGTTGCCGGCGCCGCCGTCGAGATAGTCGTTCCCCGCCGCACTGGTCAGTAAATCCACGCCATCCCCGCCGCAGAGCAGGTCATCGCCACCCTTGCCGTCGAGTGTGTCGTTGCCGCCCAAGCCAAGCATGAGGTCTGGCCCGCTGCCGCCGTTGATGGTATTGGCGCCGTTTGTTCCTACCTTGATCGTGCCGACCCAGCCGGGGGCAACCAGGTTACCGGCGGCGTTGCGATAGACCGTGATGGTCCCGCAGCTACCGACGACTGTCCCGTCCGGCGTGGCCGTCGGCGGGATGGGTGTATTGGTGGGCGTTGGCGGAACGACCGTGTTGGTCGGTGTTGCCGTGGGCGGCACAGATGTATTCGTTGGTGTTGCCGTCGGTGGAACAGGTGTTTCGGTGGACGTCGCTGTCGGCGGCAGAGTCGTGTTCGTCGGTGTCGCCGTTGCCGGAACTGGCGTTTCAGTCGGCGGCTCTGGTGTAGTGGTTGGGGTTGCGCTGGGCGGGACGACACTATTGAACTCAATCGGCCCCATATCAACGCTGTCACCGACAAGGCGTGGGTTGCCCGCTTGGTCGGTTGTGATGCCGGCCGGAATCAGCGCATTGTCACCGGCGTTGATGGCCGGGCTGCCTGGATTGAGCGGATAATAGGCGGGGTTGCCCGTGAATACGCCCAGATTGGGGTCTTGGCCGACGATGTTGCCGTTCGCGCCATTGGGCACGGTGCAGTTTTGCCAAGGCTGGCGGACCAGCGTATTGCGGAATGTGACCGTGCCACCATTCACATAACAGTCGTAACCGTACAAAACGCCACCGGACAACTGGCCGTTGCGGAGAATGCTGTTGTTGACCTCAAGCGTGGACTGAATCCAAAGGCCATCACCGCCGAGGTTGCTGTTTTCGATATTATTGACAATTGCGCTGTTATTGATGACCATCTTATTGGCCCAGTGACCAATGCCACCAATATGGGATGCACGATTGCCGCTGATGGTGCTGTTGTTGATCGTCATGTTTACGGCGTTGGGGTCGAGCGCTTCGTCGTTCCAGATGCCGCCAGCGTAGTCGGTCGCATGGTTGTCACTAATGGTGCTGTGGTTGATGGTTACTGTGCCAAAGAGATTGTAGATGCCACCGCCAAGCTGGGCGCTGTTGCCACGCACCGTGCTGCGGTTAAGCGTCAACAGGCTGCCCACCCGCAGACCACCGCCGCTGTCCGCATTGCCGCCCGTGATCGTCAGATCGTTGATCGTGGTCGGGCCTCCAATCTGAAAGACCGAGCCATTGCCCCCACCATCCACCGTAATGCCAGCGCCTTCAATTGTCGTGAGGGCGCTGCCGTTCGTCGTCAATGAACCGCCGCTCAGTTGGATCACGCCAGCCACGGTAAAGGCAACGGTGTCTGCGCCGGCAAAGCTATCGGCATTGCGCAACGCCTGGCGTAATGTACCGCCGCGCGCATCGGCTGGCGTTGCATTGGTAAAGTCATTGAGGTTGGTCACGACCAGATCGTTGGCTGGGATAGTGATGGTAGCAACCGTCACCGCGCCCAGATTATAGTCGTCGGTGTCGACCAGGCTGATCACACCGGTTTCGTCCGCCTCGGCGCTCACATCGTCAACCGTCTGGAAGGCGATCTGGACGGACGCTGCGCCCGCCGGAATGACGACTTCATCCACGGTCAACGGGGCGTTGTCCTGCTGGAGGGCATAATCTGCGCTGCTTGCGCTGCCACTGCGGGCAAAGCGTACAGTCAGCGGATTGCTCAGGCTACCAACCCGGCTGATGGTGATGAGGGCGGTTCCACCTTCGTTGACGTTGGTAGTATCCACCGTGAGCGCCACCATCATCTGCCCAAATTCAAACGCACCCATATCCACCGTGCCGTTGATCGGGAAGAAGCGTTGGTTGCCGCTCTGGTCGAGGGTCAAGCCCGCCGGGACAGAACTGTTGTTGCCGGCGTCGATGGCTGGGCTGCCCGCGGTCAGCGGATGAAAGGCTGGATTGCCGGTCAGTGCCGCTAGCATTGGATCACCCGTCTTGTTGCCATTCACGCCAGCAGCGATATTGCAACTGCCGTCTTCGACTAGGGTGTTCGTTGCGGCGCGCGTGCCAGAGTTGACACAATCGCTGCCAGTGCTGTTGGCCAGGATGGTGTTGCGCAGAATCATGGCGCCTTGGTTGAGGATGCCGCCGGCGCTCATAATGGATGTATTGTTGCTCACCGTACTGTTGATCAGCGTCATTTGGCTGCCGTTAAAAATGCCGCCACCGCCGGCGATGGGGTCGGTCGTTGCTGTGACACGGTTGCCGCTCACGGTGCTGTTGACCAGTGTGATCGAACCTACGAAACCACCGCTAATGCCGCCGCCGTGTCCGGTGCTTTCGTTCCCAATCACTGAGCTGCTGTTGAGGTTCAACGTGCCACCGTTGCTAATGCCGCCGCCACCCGTCTTGGTAAAGTTGTTGCTGACCACGCTGCGATTCAACGTCATCGTGCCATTATTGGAGAGGCCGCCACCATAACCATCACTAATGCCGGTGTCGGTGCGGTTGCCGGTGATCAGGGCGTCGTTGAGGGTCACCGTGCCAAAATTCATGAGCGCGCCCGCTTCGCCCGCATTAGAACCCTTGCCGCCGGTAATGGTGATGTCGTTGAGCACTGCGGTGGCGCCTGTGTTGATCAGCACCGGCATCACCGCGTTGTTGCCGTTCAAGGTGATCCCCGCAGCTTCGATAGTCAACGCGCCCTGGTTGGCAATGGTGAGCGTGCCACCCACCAGCGTAATCGTGCCATTGACGCCTTGGAAGGTGATAGTGTCCGCCGTGGCCGAGTGATTGGCGTTTTCAATGGCGCGCCGGAGCGTGCCTTCCTGAACGTCGGGGGCGGCTGCCCCGCTGTAGTCCGTCAGTTTGGTGACTAGGTAGTCATTGGCGGCAATCGTCACCGTGGCGGCATTGGGTGAGCCGGGATTATAGGCAACCTTGTCAACCAGCGTCACCACGGCGGTTTCATCGGCTTCCGCTAGCCAATCGTCCACGGCCGTCAGCGTCACTGTGGTGGACGATGCGCCTGCGGGGATGGTCACACGGTTGGTCACCAGTTGACCATTGGCATCACGCAGTTCGCTGTCGGCGCCACTCCCAGGTGCGGTCACGGTAAAAACGACATCCAGTGCGTCGTTCAACGGGGCCGTGCGCACAAAGGTCAACGTCGCCGCCTCGCCCTCGGCGATGGAGACCCGGTTGGTGGAGACAGTCACTGTCCGTGGTTGGCTTTGATATTCCACTGATCCCATGTCAACCGTGCCGAACAGTCGGGGGTTGCCAGCCTGGTCGGTCGTGACACCCGCCGGCACGAGCGTATTATCGCCCACATTCAATGCAGGGCTGCCTGGCGGCAGAGGATGATAGGCCGGATTGCCAGTCAACGGCAGTAAGCCGGCGGATTGGCCCACAATGTTGCCATTGACGCCATTGCTAACCGGACAATTGCCACTTTCCACCAGGCTGTGGCTAATGGCATACACACCTAGGGGCGTGGTGAGGGTGGAGCAGTTGCTGAGGATACTGTTGTTGGCCGTGAATTTACCCTCCGTGATAAAGATGCCGAGGTCATTGTAGGCGTAGGTGCTGTTATTAAAAATCAAGACACCCCCTGATCGGATCCCATTGCTACCGCTGGCAATGCCGCTGGCGCGATTGTTACTCACCGTGCTGTTGTTTAAGGTGATGGTGGGAAAGGGCGCCACATTCGTATAGAAGACAAAGATGGCAAGCGCGCTATTCTGGGAGCCGATGTTGTCGCGAATCGTGCTACGATTGAGCGTGATGTTGCCATAAACGATGAGTCCGCCGGCCGCGCCAAACGAACCGCTGGCAATACCGCCGCTGAAGGTGGCCCGATCCACTGTCGCTGCGGCCTGGTTGTCCACGGTGAGCACATGGCGTTCCGCCCCCCGCCCGCCGCGGATCGTCGCGCCGTTGCCGTTGACGGTCAGCAAACGCCCGCCATCCGCGCCAAAGTGCAGTGCCGTGGGCAATTGGTAGATGCAATTGGCGGCGAGATTGATGGTGTCAGCCTGGCTGTTGCTGTTGGCGGTGGCAACGGCGGTCTGCAAAGCGACGCCATCGTTGTCGGCATTGCCAGTGCAAGCAACGGTAAACGTCGCCGCCTGGACGTGCGCCGTGTCGGCCAGGAAGAACCCAGCCACGAGCATGAGGAGGAGAAGATAGCATAGAAGCTGCTTGGCTTGACGTGGAATGGAACGTATGATTTGCATAAATGACCCCTTTTTTGATCAATCAGCCAAAATGACAAAGGTGCGTATGCCGTGATGATAACAACCTTGTGTGTGGCAGGCGTGTGGTTTTTGGGACAAACGCGTGTGGTGATCGTGTGGCGGGACAAGAAGACAGGAAGACAGATCACCTTGTCTTCCTGTCTTCTTGTCTTCCTTACCGGTTGACCAACGGCAGGAAGATCTGCTGTACGACTTCGGTTTCACTCTCGGCGTCGGCGCTGCGCACCTTGCCGTTGAACTGGAAGAGCGCGCTGTGATCCGTGCCATCGACCAGGCGTACGATCAACTGGCGACAAGTCCCTGCCCACGCTTTGTTGGTTTGCCGGCCATCTGTGTCAATGTTTCTGCTGACCCGTTGCTGGCATGGACGTAAGTACCAAGCCAGCAACCAGGTTTTTCACCTGCAAAACAGGTTGATTGCTCCAGCAAAAACCTGGTTTCTTCACCTAGGGTTAGTAGTTACGCATGGACATTGCGCACAGGGTCAAATTATGGTATGCTAGAATCAGCAGAATATACGTAGGGTTTACGCGGAATGCGTGGCATTGTGGGCGTAGATCCTTATCCGAAGCAAGGAGTAGATGATGGCTGTCCTCACCCACGGTAGCACGAACGGCGTAGCGCGGATTATCCGCACCGAGCGTGGCCTCTCCATTGATGGCGCCCGCATAACGCTGTATGATGTGATGGATTTCATCAAGGCGGACTATCCCCGCCATGCGATCCGTGACCATCTGGCGTTGACGGAGGCCCAGATTGATGCCGCGCTTCAGTATATTCATGAGCATCGCACCGAAGTCGAAGCCGAATATCAACAGATCCTCCAAGAAGCGGAAGAAAACCGCCGTTACTGGGAGGAACAGCTTCGTGAGCACCTGGCGCGCACGCCACCAGCGCCGCTATCGCCTGAACAGGCCGCCTTGCGCACCAAGTTTCAAGCCTGGAAAGCGCAACGTGAGGCCGCCCGATGCAATGCTTGATCGATAACAATTTAGCCGGGCAGCTAGACTTGTTAGCCGGCGCCCTCTTCGCCACTGGGTGGCTGGATCTGATTGCGCTCCGTCTCGTTACGTTTACCGAGGTGAACTTACCAGAAAACATTGACGACCGCAGTTTATGGCGGTTTGTCCAAGCGAACCAGATGTTGCTACTGACAGAAAATCGCAACATGAAAGGCCCCCATTCCCTAGAGCAGACCATTCGTGAAGAAGGGGCGCCGCACTCGCTCCCCGTAATCACCATCGGTAGTCGTGCTCGCTTAGTGCAACCTGACTATCGCCGCCGCTGTGCTGAACGCCTCGTTGAAATTGTCATTGATCTAGAATCCTATCGCGGTGTGAGCCGCATTTATATTCCCTAGTTTACCTTCCGCCATCCACTGTCCATCCCGTCAACCGTCAGGCGTTGCGCCAACGCCTGACGGTTGTGCTTGTTGTTTAGCGATTGACGAGCGGCAGGAAAATCTGCTGCACCACCACCGCTTCCGCGCTTTCCTCGGCGTCGGCGCTGCGCACCTTGCCGTTGAACTGGAAGAGGGCGCTGTGATCCGTGCCATCGACCAGGCGCACGATCAACTGGCGACACGTTCCCGCCCAGGCTTTGTCAGTCTTCCAGATGTAGCTGTAAGTCTGCGTGGCGGCATCATATTGCAGTGTGCTGTTGCCCGCCGTCACTGTCTCTTCGATGGGGGCGCTGCTGCCGCTGCCGCCACTGGCGCAACTCACCTGGTGCGAAGCGGGATAGCCAGGGGCGAAGATGGTCAAGCCATAATCCCCACCCAGGCTGAACCTGACCGGAATGGCCTGCCCGGCGTTGACCGTGTTGACCGTGGGCAGGTTATCCACCGGCTGGAAGAAGCCATTCCAGGCGTAGACCACCTGATAGTTGATGGTGACGCTCGCGGTATTGCCGGCGTTATCGGTCGCAGTGCAGGTGACGCTCTGGATGCCGACCGTGCTGGTGTCCAGTGTGCCACAACTTTCACTGGCGATGCCGGAAACGCCATCCGCTGCCCCGCTGGTGACGGTGGCCGCTGTGCCCAGCAGCACGGGATTGGGGGAGACGACTGGGGCGAGCGTAGGTGGCGTCTTGTCCAGATTGAGGCCGCTGACGGTGACAGGGGTGGCGGTATTACCGGCATTGTCGGTGCATGTCCCCGTGTTGGTAACGTTTTGGTTGGCGCCATCCGTACTGAGGGTTGCCCCCGCCACCGTATTCGTGGCAAGACCGGAGCCGCCCGCTTCGTCAGTACAGGTGAAGCTCACTGTCACGTCACTGATATACCAGCCATTCTGACCATTGGGCGTGGCCGGGTTGAGGACTGGCGTGATGACCGGTGGGGTGCTGTCGAAGTTGACCGTCACACTGTTATCGGTGCTGGTGCTGGCGGTGGTAAGGTTGCCATCACTATCAACGGCAACACCAGCGGCAATGGTGGCAACAACCGTGCCGCTGCCGGCCAGACCGTTGACGCTGATGGTGTAGTCACTGGGGCCGCCACTAACCGTGATGCTGACGCCGGCCAGGTTGGCTGTGCCGCTCAACGTAACATCGGTCTCTGTAAAGCCAGTGACGGGTTCGCTAAAAGTGGCGCTAAACAACACGGGGTTGCTGCTGGTTGGGTCCGCCTGACCTGCTGCCTGGTTGATGGTGACGCTGGGCGGCGGGCTGTTGTCAATCAAGCGCGCGACCTTGAGGTTACCGTTGTCTTCGTCATAATAGGCGATGACCGGTTTGCCGCTGCTGTCCAGCGCCAATGAGTTGGTAAATCCCACACTCCCGGTATTGTCCACCGTCTGGAAGTTGTTGCCGCTGCTACAGTTCGCGTCACCGCAATGCACCAACTTCAGACTGCTGTTGGAAGCATCATAGTAGCTGATGACCGGTTTGCCGCTGCTGTCCAATGCCAGTGAGGTGTAACGCCCGACGCTGTCCACGGTGACAATGGTGCTGCCACTGCTACAGGTGGCGTCGCCGCAATGCACTAACTTGAGGTCGCCATTGGTAAAGTTGTGGTAACTAATGACCGGGTTGCCGCTGCTGTCCAGCGCCAACGAACTAAACTCGCCAACGTTCTCAGCACTGTCCAACGTGCGGAAGGTGTTGCCGCTACAGGTGGCGCTGCCGCAACGCACGAATTTAAGGTCGCCGTTGGTGATGTCGTAATAACTGATGACGGGTCTGCCGCTGCTGTCCAACCGTAGTGAGGGATCGCGTCCCACCGTCCCGCCGCTGTCCAGGGTGATGACGATGTTGCCGCTGCTGCACGTCGGGTTGCCACACCGCGCCAGCTTGAGATCGAAGTTGGTGGCGTCAAAATAGGTGATGACCGGTCTGCCGTTGCTATCCAGCCGCAGTGCGCTAAACCACCCGACATCATCGCTGCTGTCTACCGTCTGAATGATGTTGCCGCTGCTGCACGTCGGGTCGCCGCAATGCGCCAACTTGAGATCGCCGTTGGTAAAGTCAAAGTAACTGATGACCGGGTTGCCGCTGCTGTCCAGCGCGAGTGAGTTGTAGCCGCCGACAGCCCCGCTGCTATCGACAACCCGGATGGTATTGCCGCTACTGCAGGTGGCGTCGCCGCAATGCACCAGCTTGAGGTCGGCATTGGTGAGGTCAAAGTAGCTGATGACCGGGAAGCCGTTGCTATCCAACACGAGCGAATGGTCGCGCCCGACATTCCCGGCGCTGTCCACGACCTGGATCTGCCAGATCAGGGCCGCCCCGGCGGGCTGGATCCAGCCCAAACTACTTGTGATCGCCAAGCACAGCGCCAGGATGCGCAGACCAGGCCACGGGCGGCGGTGGTAAGCGGCTTGGGCAGACCGGGTCGTCTGTGGACGGGGGGGTAGAAATGGGCTGAGTAACATGTTTCTCTCCTTATGTGTAGAATATCTGTAGAAAGTCTGTAGAAAGTTCTTTTGTTGGGCTAGGGTAACTCTTCTGATTGGGAAAAGCGCCTAGCTGCCGGCTCACTTGCCGCCGATGTTTCCATCAAGGCCAACAAGTGGCAAATCAACTCGTCCAAATCGGCAAAGCCACGCCGCTGCCCGGTCGCGACATCCTCCAGGCTGAAGCGCCAGCGGGATGGCCGGCCGGCGGCGTCAACCCACATACGTAACAATTGCGAACGATAGGGTGGCAATCGTGGTAAGTTGGTCATGGCGCCCTCCTCGGTGCGGTGCATCGGTTTGGTGTTGGCTCTAGCATAGCGATCTTGCGTGTGGGGCGCGTGTGGTTTTGGGGCAAAACGCGTGTGGGAAGCGTGTGGGGCGCCTTATGCTGACAATCGTAAGCCGCCTGTAACCCCTGACCAATGCAACCGGTGCTATACTGAACTGTGGTCGGGTTGGGGTGACGTTTTGGGGATTGACCGTTAATGATTCCACTTTTATACTATGGATTAGTAGAAATTCAACGCAACAGTAGACTTTAGGGGAAAAAGGGCCGTATGGAAGCGCTTGCTATCACCTTATTCGGTGGCTTTGCCGTGACAGTGCAGGGCGAACCGATCGCCGCGTTTGAATCCAACAAAGTGCGCGCCTTACTGGCCTATTTAGCGGTCGAAGCGAGTACAGCGGGGGCGCGGCCACACCAGCGCGCAGTCCTGGCCGGGTTGCTCTGGCCCGATTACCCGGAGGAGATGGCGCGCACCAATCTGCGCCACGTCTTGCGCCAACTGCGCCAGACGCTGCCCGAAACAGCGGGGGCCGCGCCCCTGCTCTTGACCACCCAGCAGACCATCCAGATCAACCCCGCTTGCCCCTACACCCTGGATGTGGCGCGCTTTACCCACCTGCTAGCGGAGTCGCGCCGCTGCCCCCAGCGCGAGCTGGCCGCTTGCCCGGCTTGTCTGGCCCGCTATCAAGAAGCCGCCGAACTATACCGCGGTGATTTTCTCGCCGGGCTTTCACTCTACGACAGTGAACCCTTTGACGAGTGGCTGGTCATCCAGCGCGAGGGGCTGCATCGGCAGGCGTTGGAACTCTTCTTCACCCTGGCAACCTATCATGCGGAACAGGGCGACGATGAACAAGCTCAGCAGTATGTACGGCGGCAACTGCACCTGGAGCCGTGGCGCGAAGAAGCCCACCGCCAGTTGATGCGCCTGCTGGCCGCCAGTGGTCAACGCAGCGCCGCCCTGGCCCAATATACCCAGTGTCGCAAAATCCTGGCCGATGAATTGAGCATCGAGCCGGACGCCGAAACCACCGCGCTCTATGAACAGATCCGCAGCGGCAAGCTTGATAAGAAGACAAGGCGACAAGATGACAAGGTGACAAGTGACAAGGTGACAAGTGACAAGGTGACAAGTGACAAGGTGACAAGTGACAAGGTGACAAGTGACAAGGTGACAGTAACTCACCCTGTCACCCTGTCACCCCTTCACCCTGTCACCCTGTCATCTCACCAGGATTGGGGGAACGCGCCGGCCGTTGCCTTTTTCTATGGCCGCACGCAGGAATTAGAACAACTGCAAGCGTGGTTAGGCCGTGACCCCCGCCAGGCTGAAGCGCAGCAGGCGCGCCTAGTGGCGGTGTTGGGCATGGGGGGGATGGGGAAGACGACCCTGGTTGCCAAGGCGGCCAGGGCGACTGCCGAACACTTCGCCTTTGTCTTCTGGTTTTCCTTGCTCAATGCGCCGCCGGTCACGGACTATCTCCGCACCTGTCTCCCCTTTCTGGCGCGCCAACAACTGGCCCAGTTGCCGCCCATGCTAGGGGAACAAGTAACGTTGCTCCTCAGCTATTTGCGCCAGCAGCGTTGTTTGCTGGTGTTGGATAATGTCGAGAGCATCCTGGAAGCGGGGCAGGCCGGCCACTATCGCCCCGGCTATGAAGACTATGGTCAACTGATTGAGCGGATCGCGCAGAGCGAACACCAGAGTTGTCTGCTGTTGACCAGCCGCGAACGGCCCCATCGCCTTGGCCAATTGGAGGAAGATTATCCTTGGGTCCACACCCTGCCGTTAGAGGGGTTAGGCGTGGCGGCCGGGGAGGCGTTGCTCAAAACGCGGGGGCTGGCCGATGAAACGCCTTTGGTGCAAGAGGTGGTGCAGCGCTATTCGGGCAATCCGCTGGCCTTAAAGCTGGTGGCGCGCACGATCCAGGAGTTATTTGACGGCGACGTTGCCGCCTTTCTCCGCGATGAGACGCCGATCTTTGATGACATCCGCAGCGTGTTGGATGAGCAATTCCAACGGCTCACGCCCCTCGAACGGGAAATTTTATGCTGGCTCGCCATTGAACGCGAAAGCATTGCGCTCCCGGCATTAACGCAAAACCTGGTCCGGCCGCCAACCCGTAGCGACCTGCTGGAAGCGCTGCGGGCGCTGCAACGCCGTTCCCTCCTCGAAAAAACCCCGGCCGGTTTTACCCTGCAAAATGTCGTCATCGAATATGTCACGGAGGCGATCATTGCGCAAGTCTGTGCCGAGATCGCCGATGATCGCTGGCTGAACCCGGTGCAAAACGCGCCCCGATTACGTGCCAAAGGCGGGCGTGGGGAGCAGCTTATCGACCACTTTTTACTTCAGCATCATGCGTTGCTCAAAGCGCAGGCCACAACGCATGTGCGCCAGAGCCAACTGCGCCAGATCGTCCAGCCGGTGTTGAACCGGTTGGTTGCGCACGTTGGGCAACCGGCGCTGGTGGCGCGGCTGGAGCAACTACGGCTGGCGTTGCAAACGTTGGCCGCCGGTCGCGCGGCGGACGCCCCCGGTTATTTGGGCGGCAACTTGCTGAACTTGTTGCGCGCGCTGGAAGTTGACCTCACCGGGCGCGATTTTTCGCACCTCTGTCTGTGGCAAGCCAATTTGCAGGGCGCCAACCTGCGCCAGGTAAACTTCACCGGCGCTGATCTCGCCTTTTCGACCTTTACCTATGAATTTGGTCATATCTTTGCGCTTGCCTTGCAACCCCAGCGCACGCTATTGGCCGTGGGTACGGGCGCCGGGGAGATTCGCTTGTGGCGCCTCAGCGATCTGCAACCCCAACGCATCCTGACTGGTCATCAGAACCGGGTGCAAGCGCTGGCCTTTCATCCCAATGGCGAGATCCTGGCCAGCGCCAGTTCTGATACCACCGTTCGCCTCTGGCATGTTGGGCGTGGCGAACAGCTCGCCAGCCTGACGGGACACCGCAACGGCGTGCTGGCGGTCGCCTTTAGCCCGGACGGCGCCATCTTAGCGAGTAGCAGTCGGGATCATACCATCTATCTCTGGTCGCTGTCGGAAGCGCTTCATGGTTCCGCCGGGACTGTGCAACCCCGCCAAATTCTTCGGCACCATACCAATTGGGTAGACGCCATCGCCTTTCACCCGCACGGTCGTCTTTTGGCCAGCGGCAGCGAAGACGCGACAATTGCGCTCTGGGATGTCGGCGCCTTGGCCCAGGCCCACACCAACCTTGATGCGCCGAACGATGGGCCGGTGGCGCAAACGGCGCTGCGCCTGGTTCTGCGCCACCATAGCGATAAGGTGACGGCGCTCACCTTTAATGCGGCGGGAACGCTCTGCGCCAGTGGCGATGCCGGCGGCGTGGTACAGCTCTGGGATGCCGCCGATGGACGGCTGCTCCACCGGCTCACCGGCCATCGCTACTGGGTTCGGTCGCTGGCCTTCACCCCGGATGGCGCCCTCCTGGCCAGTGGCAGCGCCGATCGCACTGTGCGGCTGTGGGATGTAGCCAAAGGCGAGCTGGTAGACACGCTGTATGGTCATACCAGCACCATCTGGGCCATTGGGATCACGAGCGATGGGCAGGTGTTGAGCAGCGCCGGGGAGGATGGCACGATCCGGCTCTGGCATTTACGGGGGCAGGGACAGCAGCGGGCGCTGCACACTGTACAGGGGTATCTGCCAGCGGTCCATACCCTGGCCTTTAGCCCTGACGGGAACACCTTAGCCGTTGGCGATGAATATGGCACGATTCACCTGTGGCATACCCCACCGGCAAAGGCCCCCGAATACCGCACCTTGTTGAGTCATGCCGGCGGGGTGAAGGCGGTGGTTTTTAGCGCAACGGGCCGCTACCTGGCCAGCGCCGGCGATGATGGCGTGTTGCGCGTCTGGGATCTGTTGCTGGCTGGCGCGGTGACGACGTTGCCCTGTGATGGCACCTTGCTTGAGTGTGTGGCCTTTGCTCCTAACGAGCAGATGGTGGCAACGGGCGGCAACAATCGCCAGCTTTATCTGTGGGACAGGCAACCGTTGCCCCACGGGCGCCTGGTGCAGGCGCGCCAAACGCACGACAGCACCATTAGAAGCGTTGTCTTTAGTCACCAGGGCGATTGGCTGATCAGTAGCAGTCGGGATGGCGCCATTTGCCGCTGGTCCTTGCCGGCGCTCCTGGCAAACGAAGAGCCTAGACCCATCGTCAAGCAAACGGGGGTCGAGATCTGGTCCGTGAGCCTAAGCCCGGACAGCGCAGTGCTGGCGGCGGCCTGCCGCGACGGGGCGATTCGGCTATGGCCGGTGCAGGCCGCCGCCACGACCCCACCGGTCACGGTGCTGTCCGGTCATCAAACGTTGGTGCGCGCCGTGGCGTTTAGCCCGGATCAGCGTACCATTGCCAGCGGCAGCGAGGATCACACGGTTCGCTTGTGGGATATTCCCAGCGGCCAACAACGGTCACTTTTGCAGAAACATCAACAAGCCGTGACCGCGGTGGCCTTCCGCCCAGATGGCAAAATCCTGGCCAGCGGTGGCGCCGATGGCGCCGTCAACCTGTGGGATGCCGAGACCGGGGCGCACATTGCCACCCGCCAACCACCCGGCCCCTACGCCGGCCTGAAGATCACCGGCGTCACGGGGATCACCGCGGCGCAAAAGGCGGCGCTGAAGGCATTGGGCGCAGTGGAAGAGTGAACAGACTTCCATCGTTCACCCCCTCACCCCGAAGGGCAGGCGCACCGTAAAGCAGGTCGCCCCCGGCTGTGAGCGGACGGTGATCTGCCCGCCATGGTTCTGGGTCACAATCTGGTGGGCGATATTCAGACCTAAGCCTGTACCGGCGCCGGGTGGTTTGGTGGTAAAAAAGGGATCGAAGATCTTGGGCTGAATGGCTTCGGGAATGCCGTGACCGCTGTCCTCGATGCTGACCACCACCCAGTCATTTTCCTGCCGGGTACGCAGGGTCAGGCCGCCTGCACCGTTCATGGCGGCAATGGCGTTGTCGATCAAATTGGTCCACACCTGGTTGAGTGCGCTGCCGTAGCCATCAACGGGCGGGAGATCGGCGGCGTAGTCACGCACGATGACGATCCCCGTCTTTAGGTGGTGACGCAGCATCGCCAGCGTATTATCCAACCCTTCATGGATGTTCACCGCCTGCATGGGCGCCTGATCCAGGTAGCTGTAGGCTTTGAGGGCGCGCACAATTTCGGCAATGCGGCCGGTGGCGTCGTGAATTTCCTGGGCCAGCGTCGCAAGGGTAAAGGTGGCTGTGAGCCAGGCGATGACAGGCGCCAGTTGGTGGGGCGCAACCATAGCCGCCAATGCCTCCAGGGTCGCAGTCGTGTAGCCGAGCGTCACCAGGTCGGGGGCATAGTCCCAGCCCTGGTCCACCTGATGATCGGCCAACCATGCTTCAACCGCTTCCTGTTGATCGCTGCTCGTGAGGGCATCCAGCCGCAACAGCGCGTTGGGGTGCGCCCCTGTCTGTTGGGAAAGCGTCTGCACCTGTGCCGTCTGCGCCGCGGTGAGTCCAGCCTCTCCCAGATGGAGATGGGTCGCTTGTAAATCACCGAGGCGGGCGAGGAGTTGGCTGGCGCTGCGCTGGGCGGCGGCAGCCGGGTTGTTCAGTTCATGGGCCACCCCGGCGCTCAGTTTGCCCAGCGTCGCCAGCTTCTCCCGTTGGCGCAACATCAGCTCCTGCTGCAAATAAGCGCGCTCGAGGTCGCGCAGCTTCTTTTTTTCCAGGCTGCTCTGTACGCGCGCCCGCAGCAGCACCGGATCAAAGGGCTTGAGCAGATAATCCTCCGCCCCCATCTCAATACAGCGGACAATACTCGCCATCTCCTCCACCGCCGAAACGATGATCACAACCAGCGCACGCAGGTCGGCATCGGCGCGTATCGCTTGCAGCACCTGAAAACCATCCATGTCAGGCATGATGAGATCGAGCAAGAGCAGATCATAGGGGCGCGCCCGTAACATCTGGAGCGCCGCTTGCCCGTTTGACGCCAGTTCCACCGTTTGGCCTTGCTGTTCCAGCGCACGGGCGAGCTTCAGACGGTTGACCTGATTGTCATCGACGACCAAAATCTTACCCTGTTGGTTTGTTGTCACGGCTATTGCCCTCCCGTTGGCTTGCCCGCAGCGCACGGTGAACGCGGGCAAATTCCTCTTCAATCGCCGTTACCAGCGTGTCCGCTTGCGATAGATCGCCCGCCTTGGCCATGCTTTCGAGGGTTTTGTTCAAATCGCGCAGCCGCCCCGCCCCGAAGTCGGCGGCATTCGCTTTCAGGCTATGAGCCGCAAGATGGACGCCCCGGCGATCACCTGTTGCGATGCCGCGGCGCAGATCAGCCAGAAGTTGGGGCCCATCCGTTAGGAAAGTATCGATCAGTTCGTCGAGGTAAGCGGGTTGGTCCCCCACGACGGTCTGTAAGCGAGCCAGCGCTCCCGGCTCAATGGCGTCCGCCACGGCGACCACGGACGGTGGCGCGACAGACGGGTGGGGCGGCTGGCTCGTCCCGGAATGATCCAGGGCCGGCATCTCTGCCTTGGTGGTGCGATCGGGGCTGGGCTGTGGGCGGGCGTCGGCTGCCTGGCGCAATGCCGCCACTAACGCTTGCACCTGGATCGGTTTGCTGACATACCCATCCATACCGGCGGCGAAACAGGCGCTCTGCATATCGGTCATGGCGTCGGCGGTCATGGCGATGATGTAGGGCTGCGCCGCCGGCGGCCACTCCTGGCGAATGCGACAGGTGGTTTCCAGCCCGTCCATCACCGGCATCTGTACATCCATCAGCACCACATCATAGCGCTGCCGGCGCAACGCCTGGAGCGCCTCTTGGCCGCTGCCGGCCACATCCGCCCGATAGCCCAGCCGCGCCAACAGACGCAACGCCAACCGTTGATTAGTGCTGTTGTCATCGACCAGGAGCATGTGCAGCGGCAGCCTTCGCCCCAGATCGGGATCAAAGGGCGAAGGAGCGGGCCCCCTTTGGGCGTGAGGGGGCGGCATAGCCGGCAAGTCGGCCCGCGCCGGGGCCGCCGGCGCCCGGATGGTAAAGTGAAAGGTGGAGCCGCCGCCGGCCACACTCTCCACCCACATAGCGCCCCCCATCAGTTCACTCAGCCGTTTGCTGATCACCAGCCCCAACCCCGTGCCGCCATAGCGCCGGGCGGTGGACGCATCGGCTTGGCTAAACGCATGAAAGAGCCGATCCATGCGCTCGGCGGGAATGCCGATGCCGGTATCGCGCACGGCAAAGTGGATCGTCAGCGGGGTAGCCGCTGGGGCGGCCACCCCGTCCGCGGTAGTGACAGTGAGGACAACTTCCCCCTGCTCGGTAAACTTAATGGCGTTGCTCAACAAGTTGGTGAGAATCTGACGTAGGCGGGTTACGTCCCCGACAAGGGCGGCAGGCGTATCATCACTGATGTGATAGGCCAGAGCCAGCCCCTTTTCGGCGGCGCCCCCGGCCATAAGATCCAGGGTGGCTTCAATGGCCTGGCGCAGGTCAAAGCGCTGCTCTTCCAATTCGAGCCGGCCCGCTTCCATCTTTGAGAAATCGAGGATATCGTTGATGATCGTCAGCAACAGTTCGCCGCTGTTGCGGATCGTTGCCGTAGACTCGTGCTGTTCGGGGGTTAACGTGGTGTCCAAGAGCAGGCTAGTCATGCCGATGACGGCGTTCATGGGCGTGCGGATCTCATGGCTCATGGTGGCCAGGAAGGCGCTTTTGGCGCGCGTCGCGGCTTCGGCGCTCAGGCGGGCGGTTTGCGCTTCCTGGTAGAGCCGCATATTTTCCAGCAGCGCTTGCTCCTTCTCGTGCAGAAAATGGGTGAGCATGCCATAAGCCGCCACCCACGGCCCGACAATATTCAGCACAAAAAAGAGCGTGCGCACGGTCGGATCCACCGCCGGCCGTGTACTGCTCAACGGCTCCAACAGCGCGCTGAGGACGACCAGCGTCAAGAAGGCCCAGAACCAGCGGAGCGCCTGGCGCCGGTCCGCCACCAGCAGTGCGCCCAGCGGTGCAATCAGCGACCAGAGGATCGTTGCACTACTTTGCACTAGTCCCCCCAAAATGACCGTCATGAGGAAGGGCAGGAGCAGGCTCAGGGTTAGCTGCAGCAAGCGGAAACGCCGGAAATCCTGTGTACGCGCAAAGAGGAGGATATTGCCGAGCGACAGCAGTGTATAGCCATAGGGCAGCAACACCGCTGCCAGGCTGGCGTAGAGCCAACAGGCCAGGGAACCCCAAACCAGCCCAGCCAGACTCATAGCGGCGGCAAAGAGCAGGATCAAGCGTTTCCGCAGCCGCGTCTCCGCACACTCATCGGGCTGCGCCCCCACACGGGCGATCCACGAGCTGAACCTGGCCCGTATCCGGCGCAGGGAGGGTTGAAGGAAGTCCATGGTTTGTTTCCCAACTTTTCCTGGGACAAGCAGACAAAGTTTATCAGAGAACTTGCGGTTGCAAACCGCACAATTTCGTTTATCAGAGAACGTGCGGTTGCAAACCGCACCTACCTACGCGTGATGGCGCGGCGGACCCGCTTTGAGCCGACTGAGCAACTGGCCGCACTGGTGGGCGATGCCCAACTTTTCCAGGATTTGCTCTAACAGACACCAGCGTGTAAAGGCCGATTGCAGGAGGTTCACTCCCACAAAAATCGTGAGCCAGTACCATTGGGCGCTGACCAGATGGCCCAGCACCAGTGACACCAAGATCAAGGTTCCCGCCGTCAGGCGTACATATTGTTCGATGACCATGCAAAGCCTCCTGACCGCTATACGGTCTTCAGATACTGATGAACTAGCCCCACAGCCATAGCGCCTTGTCCCACCGCCGTCGCCACCCGGCGGGTCGATCCCTGGCAGACATCGCCCACGGCAAAAATACCGGGTACGCTCGTCTCCAGCGGATAGGGGTCGCGCGGGAGCAACCAACCTTTGGGGCGTTTGCCTGCGCGGAGCAGGTCCGGCCCGACCAGAATAAAGCCGGCATGGTTGCGTTCCACCACATCGGCCACCAAAGCCGAGTGCGGCACGGCGCCGATAAAGAGAAAGAGCGCCTTGGTTGCCAGCGTTGTTATGGCATCTGTCTGCCGGTTGACAACGGTCACCGCTTCCAGTTGGCGCTCCCCGCTGACCCCCGCCACCTCGGTCTGTAGACAGACCGCAATGTTGGGGGTGGCGCGGATCTGATCCACCAGATAGTGGGACATGCCATGTTCCAAAACTGCGCCGCGCACCAGCATGGTCACTTGCTTGGCGTAGCGGGCGAAAAAGAGTGCGCCCTGGCCGGCGGAGTTGCCCCCACCCACCACACAAACATGCTCCTGGCGATAGTGGGCCGCTTCAGTCAGCGCGGCGCCATAGTAGATGCCGGCGCCAGTCAGCCGCGCAACATGGGGCAGATCCAGTTGGCGCACGCTGACGCCTGTCGCGATGAGCAAGGCGTGGCAACTCAACTCCGTCCCATCTTGGAGGACGACAATACGGTAGGCGCCTTCGACACAGACCTTGACCACCTCCTGCGCGCTCAATATCTCGACGCCAAAGCGGATGGCCTGGGTGGTGGCGCGCTGGGCTAGTTCGGCGCCGCTCACCCCGTTGGGAAAACCGAGATAATTCTCAATGCGTGAACTGGTGCCGGCCTGCCCGCCGGTGGCGCGTTTTTCGATCAGGGCCGTGCGCAGTCCCTCCGATGCACCATAGACCGCCGCACCCAATCCTGCCGGCCCCGCGCCGATGATGATCAGATCATAAAAGGGCTGGGTGGCCTGGGTGCGCAAGCCCACCTTTTCGGCCAATGTGCGGTTATCGGGGGCGACCAGGTAGCTGCCATCGGGGAAGAAAACCACCGGCAGGCGCGCTGCCGTGCCGGCAGCGTCGGCCGTCGCCGCTACCAGCGCCGCCGTCGTCGCATCCTTCTCCAGGTCTACCCAGTGGTAGGGAATGCGATTGCACGACAGAAAATCTTTGACGTGATGCGATTGCGGTGACCACAAGGCGCCGGCGACCCGGATGCCGTCAACGGGGGTCGGGACCGTGGCTTGCCAATCGCTCAACAGACCGTCAAGCACAGGATAGAGCTGCTGCTCCGGGGGATCCCAGGGTTTCATCAAATAATAGTCAAGCCCAATGGTGTTGATACAGGCAATCGCCGCCTGGGTATCGGCGTAGGCCGTGAGGAGAACTTTGCGCGCCTCCGGGTACAGCTTGCGGGCTTCGGCCAGAAAGTCGGTTCCCGCCATCTGTGGCATGCGCTGATCGACCAGGAAGAGCGCCACCGCGTCCCCCCGCCGCTTGAGTTGATGGACCAGCGCCAGCGCTTCCTGGCCGGAGTCCGCCGTAATAATGCGATAGTTGCGGCGGTACTGTTGGCGCAAATCCCGCTCAAGTGCATGGCGAACCGCTGGTTCATCATCGACGGTAACAATGATTGGTTTCAGCACGGACCTGTTCCCCTTTCTGCGCTGACGCTTCCTCCATCAATTCGAGCAAATGACAAATCAACGCATCCAAATCGGCAAAGCCATTGAGTTCCCCGGACTCGATATCTTTCAAGCTGAAACGCCAGACGGCAGCGCGCTGGTCGCGGTTTTCCAGCCACATGCGCAAAAGCAGGGAGCGATAAGAAGGTAGGTTGGTTCTGTGTGACATCGTATATGCTTCCTTTCTTGCTGCCCCTTGTTTGCCGGCCCCGCTGTACCAATTCAGCTTAGGCGGTAACGACTAACCCCAGGTGAAGAAACCAGGTTTTTGCTGGACCAATCATCCTGGTTTGCAGGTGAAAAACCTGGTTTCTGGCTTAGTCGTTACCTTAGGCGCAGCAATTCGCACCGGGTGCGCAACTTCTGATCACTGCCGCATGGGCGCGGGCGACGCCATAGGCGCCCGCCATGATGCAGAGGGCGCCCAGCAAGGTTAAGTAGCCGAGGGCTTCGTGCAAAAAGAGACCGGCGATCAGGCTGCCGACCAGCGGCTCCAGCGAGGCGACAATCAACACATGTTGGGTCGGCACGCGCCGCACGCCACGCATATAGAGGGTATAAGCAATGGCGGTGCAAACAATTCCCAGGCCGGCGAGTTGCCACCAGTTGGCGGTTACGGTGGTCAGTGGCGTGGCCTGGACAAAGGGCAGCGTGAGCAGGGCGATCAGCAGGTATTGCCAGAAGACGATGTAGTAGCCGGAGACCTTTTGCGAAAGCGGTTTGGCGGCCACCGTCATGGCAGCCGATGCCACCCCCGCGCCCAGGGCCATGAAACTGCCCAGGGCTTGGGTGGCATCCAGCGCAATCGTGGCCGGGTTGACGATCAACAAGACGCCCAACAGCGCAACCGCAATGGCCGCCCAAGTGATGCGGGTAACCGCTTCCTGCAAAAAGAGTCGGGCCATCACTACGCCAAAGACGGGGGCGGTGTAGAGCAAAAAGAGCGCATTGGCCACCGTCGTCAAGCGCAGGGCGCCGATAATCAGCACCGTCATCACCCCTTGAAAGAGCGCCACCAAGAGCGTCGCCTTCCGATCGGCCAGGCGCAGCGTTTTGACCTGGCCCACCAGAGTGACAAACAGCCCAATAAAGGCGGCGGCAATGAGCGCCCGGAAGAAGACAATGGCAAAGGTATCTAATCCATGCGCCTGTTTCACCAGGACACCGACAAACCCGTTAAAGAGGGAATAGTAGACCAGTTGCAGGTAGCCATTTCTTAGGATAGTCATGGGTGCGCCTCTCTCTTGAAAACCATTTAGGACTTGCTTACGTCGCATAAGCCCCCTCTCCTGACACGTCAGGAGAGGGGGCCGGGGGTGAGGCAGGCATTCACGCCGCATTCAGCATAGGATGTCCCTGTCTATGGCGTGCAGTAGTCGATCTGCAGCCGCATGAGAAAGTCGGCGGCCACCGGAGTGCATTCGGCCATCATCCGCTGGATGCGCTCCTGGGGGATGCCAAAGGCCGTCGCCCAAATCTGCGCCAACTGGGCCGGGGTGAGCTGACAGCCATTGGTCAGCATGGCGCGCAACTGGGGCAGGGCGTCCCGCAGCAGGAAATCCTCATTGAAGCCGGCATTGACCCAGCGTGGGAAGCGGCGCATCCAGACAGCATAGGTGTGGCGAATGGTGTGTTCCGGTGAATGACGGTGAGTGGCGCCACCTGTACCGGCGGGAAGAACGGACGTTTGCTTTTCGCGGCTTATCATGATCTGATTCCTCCTGTTTGCTTCACGATGGTTGACACACGTTGTTATACTTCACGGCAGCACATAAAGTAACCTATTTACACCTGAAAAAGTGTTACTTTATGGCGCCGTTGAGTATAGCTGTGTTATCGATGCCTTCATGATAGCAACCGCCCGTGTGGAAAGCGTGTGGTTTTGGGGATCGGCGCGTGTGGCGATCGTGTGTTTAGCATAGTCAGTGGATTGCAATCACAAACCCGGTTTCCGGCAGAAACCGGGTTTGTGCCATTTGTCGCCTACCCCCTATTCCTGATGCAGCCGCAGCTTGATCCCGATCCAGACGCCGGCCAGGGTCGCTGCGCCAAACACCCAGCCGGAGAGGGCAAAGGCGGCGATACCGGAGAGCAATGTACCGACGGTGCAACCCAACGCCGTCATCGCGCCCCAGCCCATGAACACGCCGCCCACCAACGCTGTTCCGCCATTGCGTAGCGTCAAAGGTGACCACCGAAACCGGTTGCCCAACAAGGCCATGGCCAACGCCGCGCCGATCAAGCCGATGACCAAAAGGCCATTGTTCGTGAGCTACCCAAGGCTAAAGCACTTGGGCTTCCAAGACGGTAGCTTGGAACTTTTCGGGGGCTGAGTGCCTTACTGCGCTGCTCATATCTCCCACCGCGTAACTTTCCCGCGCTCCGCGGGTAGATTCGTTCAAAATGTTTACAGCGGCGTTCTCATCGCGATCATGGATGACACCGCATTCAGTACAAACCCATTGTCGAATGTTGAGGGTGAGACTTTGATTTTTCGCACCACAGTCAGAACACAGCTTGGAAGAGGGAAAGAAGCGATCCACCTTCAAGACTTCACATCCGTTCCAGGCTGCTTTGTATTCGACAAAGTTGACGAACTGGTTCGGGGCGCCCTCTGGGCCAGCGTCGGCAATGGCTTTGGCGAGGTTGTGGTTTTTCAACAGGCCGTTGATGTTGAGACTTTCAAAGGCAATAGTTCCGAAGTGATCGACGATGGTTCTACTCAGTTTGTGGTGGAAGTCTTTCCGCTGGTTGGCGATCTTTTCGTGGATCGATGCAACCACCAAGCGGGCCTTATTCCGGCTGTTACTACCCTTGACCTTGCGGGAAAGCCGACGCTGACGGATCTTCAACCGACGCGCAGAAGCGTAAAAGTGCTTGGGCTTGTCAATCTTCTGACCATCGCTGAACGTGGCGAAGGTGGTCAAACCCAAGTCAATTCCGACCTGTGTCGGCTTCTGCTCAGGGGTGATATGTTCTACTTCGCATTGAACGGCGACGAAATATTTACCGGTTTTGGATTTCGACACGGTAACGTTTTTCGGCTGGCCTTCAATCTTGCGATGGAAAACAGCTTTCACCCACCCAACTTTTGGCAGGTAGATTGTGTCGTCTTCAAACTTAAAACGTTGCGGATAGCGGATGGATTGCTTATCGTGCTTGCGCTTGAACTTGGGGTAAGCGGCGCGCCCTTCAAAGAAATTTTTGTAGGCTTTGTCCAAGTCCATCAAAGCCTGTTGAATGACCTGGCTGTCAGCATCTTTCAACCAGGGGCGTTCTTCCTTCAATCGTTCGGCCAGATCGACAGCGCAATCACGGTAGGTCAAGCCGGTTTTTGTTTCGTGGTAATATTCTTCCCGAACGGCACGGTAATGGTTGTAGACAAAGCGACTACACCCAAACTGCATAGCCAGTTTGGCCTGCTGTTCGCTATTAGGATAGAGACGAAACTTAAAGGCTTTTCTGATCATTGCGCTGTTCGGCCTGGATACGCTCTAATTCAAGACGGACTAGACGATCTACGATGGCTACAATGCTTTCACCCAACAAAGCGTGAAGCAGTCGAAGGTTTTTTAGTGTAGTCTTCCAAATCTTGATGGTTTCGTAATTGTGTTCCATGTACGTAATTTTACGCCATATTCCCAGGATTGTCGGTTTTCCTCCTTTCGTCTTGACCTTGGTGCTGCTGTCGCTTGCTAAGTTCTGTTGACATTTGCGGCGAACACACCTGACAGGTTTTGGAAACCTGTCAGGTGTACTAGCGGGGTGCCACGAAATGTCAACAGAATCTAGTACAGAGCGGCCTAAGTAAGCCAGTAGTTCAGTAGGACAGTAAGTCAGTCACTGTCTCACTGTCTCACTGGCAACTATGGGTTTATTTACGCCGTGTTGCTACCGGATGGGATCTTCTCGGCGATGCGCGGTTGCCACACGTGCCGGTTGAGTTGCAGCAGCAGTGGGAGCGGCAGAATTGCTTCATCGACTTCGTCATCTTCAACGGTCGTCAACCCAGCGTTGCGCCAGGCCGTCATGCCGCCGATGACATGGTAGACCGCCTGGTAGCCATGATGGAGCAAGATGCTGGCGGCCAGGCTGGCGCGGGCGCCGCTGGCACAGATGACGGCAACGGGGTCTGTCCGCTGAAACGGTAGGTCAGGCAGCCGGTCCGCGAGCTGCTTGAAGCTCATCTGATGGGCGTGGGCAACATGACCGCTTGCCCACTCGCTCACCTCGCGTACGTCGAGTACGTGGAAAGGGCGGCCCAGAGGATGCCGCTGATTGCGCGGCTGGAGGCGTTGGTACAGTTGCTGCACGGTAAGCTGTGCCAGCGTGACCGGCGGGCGTCCCACGCTGGCGAGTGCGGTCCGGCCACCGCTGACAAAGCCTTTGACCCGCTGATCCAGCCCCAAAAAGGCTAACTTATGCAGCGCCCGTTCGATTTCGGCTTCGCTCTCCCCATCGAGCAGCAAGGGGCGATCCGGGGGCGTCACCCAGCCCACCCACTGTTCAAAGTTGGGGTTGTCAACGGGAATGTGATAGGCGCCGGGCAGATGGCCGGCGGCAAAGTGCGCCACCGAACGGGTGTCGATCACCAGATGCCCGGCGTCGATACAGTCGGCGACGGCAGCCGGCAACAACGCCGGCGCTTTGGGGGTAGCCATCGTCAAGGGGCGCTTGCCCTGGTTGATCTCTACGATGTTGACCAGATTGGCAGGGCGCACGGGCTGCTCGGCGTTCATTTCAGCGGTAAAGTGATCGCGATCCTGGGTCTGCAACAGCCAGTTAAAACGGCGCTCATAGCCCACCGTAGTGACCGTCTTGCCGCTGCTGACGCGGCCACAGGTCGAGCCGGCGACGTGGCCGGGGTAGATTTCCACATAATCGTCCAATGCGCGCAGGCGGGGGAGCGCCTGGTCAAAGAGCATCTGTGCGCCCTCCTCCCCTTCTTGCGCCAGGTCGGGGCGGCCCAGATCGCCCACCAGGACAAAGTCGCCGGTCAACAGGCACCAGGGCTGCTCGCCGCGCGAACGGTCAGTGACCAACAGGCTCATCATTTCGGGGCGATGGCCGGGGGTATGCACGATCTTGAGCAACACTTCCCCCATCTGGAAGGTGTCGCCATCTTCCACCTGCGTCGCCGCATAGGTAATCGCGGCCAGTCGATGCAAAACCAGTTCACCGCCGGACAAGGCCGCCAACCGGCGCGCTCCGGAGACATGATCGGCGTGGGTGTGCGAATCGATGATGTAGCGGATCTGCGCCCCCTTCTGTTTTGCCAGCGTCACATACGGGGTGATGTCCCAGAGCGGGTCAAAGACCATGCACTCGCCTGTCTTGGTGGAGCCAATCATATAGGATGCACAACCGGTCTCTTTGCGAATGATCTGTTCAAACCACATGAGATTTCTCCTTATTGTTAAAAGTAGCAGGTAGCAGGTGGCAGGTAGCAGTTCGCAATGGCCGTCGGTCAGAGCGGGGTGGTGATCGACGGCCATGGCGAACTAGGTTCTGTTGACATTTGAGACGCACACACCTGACAGGTTTTGGAAACCTGTCAGGTGTAGAACCTAGCCGGCGTAGCTCTTTTCAATCGGGGCGCCAATGACGCTGCCCCACTCGGTCCACGAACCGTCATAGTTGCG
>QWII01000044.1 GCA_021405325.1 Caldilinea sp. CFX5
ATGCACAGAGAAAATCTTCAAGGCTTTTCTCTGTGCATCTCTGTGAAGCCTCAGCGGCTCTCTGTGTTATTGAATTAGCTAAATCTCTATAATCTCTCGCTCTCTTTCATCCTTTCAATTCAAGAACCAAAGGAGTCGGATACATGAAAGTAAAACACCTGTTGTCGATCATGGTCATCTTGTCGCTCTTGTTGGCGGCTTGTGGCGGCGGCGCGCCAGCGGCCCAACCAGCGGCGGAAGCGCCTGCTGCCGAAGCGCCAGCCGAAGCCACCAAAGCGCCCGAAGAAGAAAAAGCCGCGGAACCGGCGGCGGCTCCGGCCGAAGGCGCCGTAACCGAACTCAAGATCCTCTGGGCGCAGTGGGACCCGGCGGATTACTTGCAGGAGATCGGCAACCTCTACGAAGAGCAGACCGGCATCAAGGTCGAAGTCGTCCAGGAACCGTGGGGCAGCTTCTATGATCGCGCCTTTACCGAATTTGCCGCCAAAGGTGACAGTTGGGACATGATCGTCGGCGATAGCCAATGGCTCGGTCAGGCCGCCACCCAGGGTCACTATGTGGACATCACCGAATTCCTCACCAGCAACGGCATCGACAAGACTGTCACCCCCGCCACGCTGACCTACTACGGTGAATACCCGACCGGTTCCGGCTCCTACTGGGCCTACCCGACCGAAGGTGACGCCGATGGCTGGGCCTATCGCAAGGATCTCTTTGAAAACCCCGACGAACAGGCCGCCTTCAAGGCCGAATATGGCTACGACCTGGCTGTACCGAAGACCTGGGCCGAGTTGCTGGATATTGCCAAGTTCTTCACCCGCCCCGATGCCGACCCGGCGATGTATGGCGCCGCCATCTACACCCAAAAAGATTATGACGCCATCACCATGGGCTTCCAAAATGTGATGTTCAGCTATGGCGCCAGTTGGCAGAATGCCGAAACCAATGAAGTGCTGGGCATTGTCGATTCACCGGAAGCGATTGCTGCGCTCGAATATTACCGCGAACTCTACCAATGTTGCAGCCCGCCCGGCCTGAGCAACGCCTTCTTCCAGGAGACCAACGACGCCTTGATCAACGGGCAGGTGGCGATGGCGATGAACTATTTCGCCTTCTTCCCGGCGCTGGCCAGCGAAGCGATCAACCCGCACGCCGCCAACACCGGCTACTTTGCCAACCCCGCCGGCCCCAATGGCGACCGCTTTGCCGCCTTGGGTGGTCAGGGGATCAGCGTCATCTCCTATGTCAGCCCGGAACGCCAGGAAGCCGCCAAAGAATTTATCAAGTGGTTTGCTCAAGAAGAGATCCAGATGGAATGGGCGCTCACCGGCGGCTACACCTGTAACATCAACGTTCTCCAATCGCAGGAATTCCTGGATGTGGCGCCCTTCAACGCCGCCTTTGCCGAAACCATGCAGATGGTCAAGGACTTCTGGAATATCCCCGTCTTTGCCCAATTGCTCGAAGTCAGCCAGCGTGAACTGAGCGGTTACATCGTCCCCGAAACCGTCGAAGGCACCGCCGCCGATGCGATGAAACGGATGGCGGAAGGGCATGACAAGATTCTGCGGGAGAATGGGTTTATTAAGTAGGGCGTAGGGAGCAGTCGTAGGTGCGGTTTGTAACTACAGAAGTTCATTAGAGTACATAGGGTTACAAACCGTATCTACGATTACGAAAAGGCTCACTTTCCATCACAATACGGAAGCAGTTATGTCAGATAGAAATCGCCTCACAGATAATCAAATTGATCTACTCAAACACATGGAACTAATCCAGCGAAACGAATTAAATAACCGACGTGAGGCCGAATCACAAATATTTACCTGGTCAACCAATATAATTTTGACTTTAATTGGTGCATTGCTGATTCTCAGACCAAGTGAAAATGCCTTTTGGGTTTCTTATGGGTATTGGGGAAAAAGTATCGTATCCTTGACAGTTGCTTTCATAACTATATATTCAGCACTATGGCAAACACGCTATGGTAAGTATAGAGACCAGAACGCAAGTGTGATAGCAAAAATAGACAAACTGCTTCACTATTATGAAAAAGGCTTTTTTATAAAAGATGATGCTTTATTTCCTGATAACTGGAAGGAATATGGCAATGCTAAAGTACACTTCTCAACTCGAATACTAACAGGCGCTAACAATACTTCTGCAACTGTGATTCTTGGGATATTAGCAATAGCAATGATATGGTTGTCATAAGAAGATAACCTCAAAAATTGAAAAAGCGTCGAACGTGTCACGGCTGAACATTGGTAAGAATCCATTTTACCGAGAGATAAAAGGGATATGTTGTGGATAACACCTTTTTGAAAGAAAGTCCAATAGAGATTCAGCACCTTCTTAGTGAATGTCGAACAATTTTTGAAAATTGTCGTTATGTCGCGGAAACACAATACATTATCGCACAGGAAGCCGAAAACCAAGCACGATTACTACTGATCATCCCTTCGATGATAGCTGCTATTTGTGGAATTTTGACTGCGGTTGGTTTACCAAATTGGATAGGCGCATTTGGTGCTGCGGCCAGTTTGGTCGTAGGCGTTGCTGCCGCTTTAGGAATCGATAAGTCAGCAATGCACCATAATATTTCCGGTAAACAATTAACGGCATATGGCTGTCCAAGCTGGGTTGCTGTCGGCAGAGGAGTTGCGGGAGCGACTCGAAAGTTGCCGCAAGCAAGGCACGCATTACGGTGTCCCGTTCATTCGACAGGTGTACGAGATGGCGAAGCAAAAGCGGAGGTAATGATGATAAAATCAGTTCACGAACCAAAAGCGCCGGTGATGAGTGCTGACGATGTGTGGGACGATGCGCTACAAGTGGCCGATGTTCTACGCCAAAATCTACTCAAGAACGAGCGCATTGTTCGTTTGCAAGTCCCGTTTTCATTTTTTCTCTCAGCATTAGAGAGTTTTGACCGGGAAGAATTAGTCGTTCTGCGTCAACGTGTTGAAGAACGTTTGGCAGTCTAAAAAGCGGAATCCGACACAAAGTGCTGTAGCCGCAAGGCACCACCTGTATTTGCGGTTACAGCACTTTACAACCTGCTGTTAAACTAAATCACCTGACCAACCTATGTATCCAACAAATTCAGCAACCCGCATCAACCAGCCCCAACGCCAACTGAGCGACCGGGCGATCCAGTGGACATTTATTGCGCCCACCTTGATCCTGCTCTTTTTATTTAATATTTTTCCACTCTTTTATAGCCTCTATTTGAGCTTTACCGACTATTCGGCCATTGCCGGTCCCGATCCCGTTTGGGTGGGTTTTCAGAATTTTGGCCGGCTGCTCAACGATCCGCAGATGTGGAAATATTTTGCCACCACCGGACGTTTTGCTTTCCTCTCGGTCGGGTTGCAGACGATTATCGGTTTTGCGTTGGCGCTCTTGTTGCGCGAAAAATTTAACGGCAGTGGTCTGCTCACCACGCTGATCCTGGTGCCGATGATGTTGTCGCCGGTAGTGGTCGGCTTTTTCTGGAAGCTGATCTTCAACCCCTCCTTTGGCATTTTGAACTACCTGCTGGGCTATCCGGCCGGCAAAGGCCCCGATTGGTTGGCCGAACCGGTGCTGGCGCTCTGGGCCATTGTCATTGTCGATGTCTGGATGTGGAGCCCCTTTGTCATGTTGCTCTGCCTCTCCGGTCTCAATGCCATCCCTGATTATTTGTATGAGGCCGCGGCCATTGACCGGGCCAGTGGTTGGTTCCAATTCTGGCGTATTACCCTGCCTCAGGTGCTGCCGCTGCTCCTGATCGCTATTCTCTTCCGCACGATTGAAGCCTTTAAAAGCTTTGATCTCGTCATGGGCTTGACCGGCGGCGGCCCCGGCGATACGACCGAACTGGTGGCCGTCAATCTCTATCGCATTGCCTTTCAAGGTCAATGGCGCACCGGCTATGCCAGCGCCCTGGCCTATATCATCCTGGTGGTGATCATTGCCATCAGCAATGTCTATATTCGGAATTTGAACAAAGTGCGCGATGGGTAACGTGATTCGTGTTGCGTGTTGGGTGAACTAACATCGATCCCGTAGCAACCACGAATCACGTTATCACGAATCACGTTATCACGAATCACGAATCACGAATCACGGTTTTTGTTATGAAGAAGTGAGAGACGCAATGGCTGTTGCTGATCAGACGATGTCAACAAGCGAACGGGGGGTGAACTATTCGACCCGTGTCGACAAAATCAGTGCGCAGGCGAAGGTTGTGCGCTGGGTGCAAATTGTTCTGGCGCTGCTGGTGGCCGTGGTGATGTTGATCCCGGTCTTCTGGATGGGGGCGACGGCGTTCAAAGAGCGCGCTGATGTGATCGCCGTGCCGCCCAAAGTGGTCTTCACGCCGACACTTGAGGGCTTTATCAACCTGTTGACTGATCGCTCGGTACTCAATGCGGCGCGCATTAAGCGCTTGCAAGCGCGTATTGACGAGTTGACTTGGTATGAAAAGATCGCGCTGGCCGGCGGCCAACAGATTACCGGGATGAGCGCCAACGCGTCACGCCTGCTCAATTCGTTTATCATCGCCGGCGCATCGACTGTCCTGGCGGTGGTGCTAGGGCTGTTGGCCGCCTACGCCTTTAGCCGTTTCAAGGTGCCGGGTGAATCGGATTGGCTCTTCTTTATTCTCAGCACCCGCATGTTGCCGCCGGTGGTCGTCACCATTCCGATCTTTTTGATGTATCGCGAACTGGGGTTGCATGATACGCATTTGGGGTTGATTTTGCTTTACACCGTCTTCAATCTCTCGCTTACGGTCTGGTTGCTCAAAGGTTTCATGGACGAGATTCCGCGTGAATATGAAGACGCCGCCATGGTCGATGGCTATACCCGGCTCCAAGCCTTCCGCAAAGTGGTGCTGCCCCAAGCCGCCACCGGCATCGCCGCCACGACGGTCTTTTCGCTCATCTTTGCCTGGAACGAATACGCTTTCGCCCTCATGCTCACCAGCGACAACGCCCGCACCGCTCCGCCCACCATTCCCACCATCCTCGGTCGCGGCGGCATGGAATGGGGCGCTATCGCGGCGGGATCGCTAGGGTTCTTAATTCCAGTTGTGATTGTCACCTTCGCCCTACGCAAACACCTATTACGTGGCGTAACCTTTGGCGCGATCCGGCAATAAACCAGGTAATACGGGTAGATATCATCACACTCTGAACAATGAAAAACCGTGCTTCTTCCTATTCGTGTAAGTACAATGAAAATAATGGCTGACCACGGATAGGAAAAAGCACGGATATGTAACAAAACTGATGAATGCTGAGAAGACTGTGCTTCTTCCTATTCGTGTAAGTACAATGAAAATAATGGCTGACCACGGATAGGAAAAAGCACGGATATGTAACAAAACTAATGAATGCTGAGAAGACTGTGCTTCTTCCTATCCGTGTAAGTACAATGGAAATAGTGAGTAACTACAGATAGGAGTAAGCACGGTTGGGATAATCTGAAAACCATGTTCTTTTTTATCTGTATAAAACTATCATTACTGCGAGGTACACAGTAGATCGTGCAACAAACTGGGGCTATTGTATTACGTCATTCAGAAAAAACAGAGCGGTTACTTGGCCTAGCTTATCAGGTCCGCAATGAACTAAAGGCAGGATGGTCGGAAGAAGTATACCATCAAGCAATGGTAAAATTATGTGAACGAGAAGCTGTGCCAATCGTTTCAAAATCACGTACTTCACTTGTTCACCGTGGCGTTGAGATCCATCGCTTTGAACCTGATTTGATTGCTTGGGATCTAATCATTCTGGAGTTAAAATCATTAGCCTACCAGACGCGATTTACCGGTGAACAGTACGCTCAATTGATTCATTACCTGAAATTTTATGGCAAAGATTTGGGTCTATTAATTAACTTTGCGCCAACACGCGTTCAAGTAAAAAGGGTTGTTTGGGATGAACCGCAGTGGGACATTTTTGAACGTTATGACGGAATTATACCATTGTTGTCTGAACAAGATCGACCTCTCTTGCGCCAAATACGGGAATGTATCTTAGCGATTGGCCGTCAATACGGTTTGGGGTACCCGGAAACTGTTTACCGAAAATTGATTGCGGTAGAAGCGGTGAGTTGCGGCATACGGTGTGGCGAAGAAGTTGAAGTGCCTGTTTTGTGGAATGGCGAATGCTTTACCTATCAATGGACGCAACTATTGATGATGGAGGGGAAATTTCTTGTTCACATTCGTTCTTTGCTACCGTATCCAACTGAATATGATTTTACACGTATGCAAAGCTATCTGACTTGTTTAGGGTTGTCGATTGGCTTAGTCATCAATTTTGGCAAGGAACAATTGCAACTCTACGGGGTAGCAGCCAAATAAACTGTTCTTATTCGAGTCGTAGAATTATTATGGCACAAATCGAACTTCGTCAAGTGACAAAAAAATTTGGAGAGGCGTATGCCGTCAAGCCGGTTGATCTGACGATCAATGATGGCGAGTTTGTAGTGTTACTCGGCCCCTCCGGCTGCGGCAAGACGACAACATTACGCATGATCTCCGGGCTGGAAGCGGTGAGCAGCGGACAGATTTTGATCAATGGCCGTGATGTCACCTGGAACCACCCCAGCGACCGCGACATTGCCTTTGTCTTCCAGTTCTTTGCGCTCTATCCCCACATGACCGTGCGCCAGAACATTGCTTTCACCCTGGAAGCGCAAAAGGTGGTGCGCAGCGAGGTTGACCAGCGTGTTGGTGATGTCGCCAAGTTGCTGCAAATCGAACATTTGCTGCATCGACGCCCAAAGGCATTGAGCGGCGGTGACAAACAACGGGTCGCGCTGGCTCGCGCCCTGGTGCGCCGACCAGCAGCCTTTCTCATGGATGAACCGTTGGGCGCGCTTGATGCCGATTTCCGTGCGATTATGCGTGCCGAGATCAAACGGTTGCACCTGGCCCAACATGCCACCACCGTCTATGTCACCCACGACCAGATCGAAGCGATGGCGATGAGCGACCGTATTGTCGTCATGTCGGCGGCGGTGGTGCAACAGGTGGGGACGCCGGCGCAGGTCTATTATGACCCGGCCAACCTCTTTGTCGCCCGCTTTATCGGCAGCCCCGGCATGAATCTGATCAGCGGGCAGTTGGTCAACGGCGTGGTGCAACTGCCGGGAGGCAATCAATACACGCCGCCGGAACAGTGGCGCAATCGACTGGCCCAACAGTTGAGCAGCGACGAAGTGATCCTCGGCTTTCGCCCGGAAGCGGCGCGCATCAAAGCGGATGGCACACTCAAAACACAGGTCTACGCTGATGATCTCTACGGCGCTTACTCGATGCTGCATCTGGCGCTCGATGGTGAACAGGCGACGGTAATGGCCCATATTCGCGCCGAACGGGACAGCAGCCACAAGATCGGTCAGACCCTGGGTTTTGACCTGGAACCGAGCATGGTGCGCTTCTTCGATCCGAAAACCGAATTAGCCGTAGCCGTCGCCGAGAAGCGCACAACGGCCACTGTCACGCCGGCGTCAACGGCGAAACCAGCCAAGACAACGGTTGCTTCTGCGCCGCCACTGCAAGCAAACAATCCCAAGAACGTCGGCAAATCTAAGGCGAACACGTCCGGCAAAAAACAGTCGAAGAACAAGCAGAAGAAGCGCTAGAACCAGTTGGCGAACCTGCGCGGAAAGTGAAGAGTTACCCGTGGCAACTGTGGCATTACGCAACATCACCAAACATTTTCGGGGCGTTCCGGCGCTGCAAGAGGTGAGCTTTGAGATCAGCGACGGCGAATTTTTTGTCTTGCTCGGCCCCACCGGCGCCGGCAAAACGACCACCTTGCGTGTCATCGCCGGACTGGAAAAACAGGAGAGCGGCTCCGTCCTCTTTGATGGCGAGGCTGTCGACGCTCGTTCGCCTGCTGAACGCGATATTGCCTTTGTCTTTCAACAATATTCGCTCTACCCGACCATGTCGGTCTATGACAATTTGGCTTTCCCACTCCGTTCGCCGCTGCGCAAAACGCCGGAGCCGGAGATCAAGCGGCGCGTAACCGAAGCGGCGGAGAAACTGCGCATTACGCATTTGCTCGAACGCAAGACAGCGCGCCTCTCTGGTGGCGAAATGCAGCGTGTTTCCATTGGTCGCGCCATTGTGCGGGAACCGCGCATCTTTCTCATGGACGAGCCGCTTTCCAACCTGGATGCCAAATTGCGTGAATCATTGCGCATTGAACTAGAACACATCCAGAAAACGCAGCAGAGTACCACGCTCTACGTCACCCATGATCAAGTGGAAGCGCTCACCCTGGCCGATCGTATTGCCGTGATGCGCCAGGGACGCATTGTCCAGGTGGGGACGCCGCAGGACATTTATGATCGACCGGCCAGTGTCTTTGTGGCGCAACTCGTCGGCTCGCCGCGTATCAACCTGCTGCCGGCGACGACCACCAATGGCGCCATTCACTTGCAACAAAGCCCAATTAAACTGGCGGCAGGAAATCAGCGCTTGCCAGATACCTTGACCATCGGTGTCCGCCCGGAAGATGTCCAACCGCAATCGGATGGCGCCTTTCCCGGTGAAATTGCTTTGATCGAGCCGCTGGGCGTCGAGACCATTTTGCACCTGCGCAGCGGGGAACAACGGCTACTCAGTCTGGTCTCCGGCATGAGTTCCTGGCGGATTGGCGAAACGGTTCGTTTTACCATCAATCGCGAGCGCCTACACTACTTTGACAATACGGGTCTACGCCTATAGCTCACACGGATAGGAAGAAGCACTGCTTGTATGTAGCAAGAAAGAGTAGTGTTCTTTCCTACCCGTGTGAAGTTGGTTGCTTCCGGCTGGGAGAAGGATATGAATGCACTTTATTTTATTCTCGGTTTTCTGGTGATTTTGGGTCTCTTTATCACCTTTATCCGCTGGGTCTCACACCGGTTGAGCTACAAGATTGCCGCCGACCGCTTTACCCAGATTGAGCGGGTGATCATCGCCGGCATTGTCTTGGGCGTGGTCAGCATGTTTCAACCGTGGCTCTTTGTCGGCTACAAATATGGCTTTCTCGTGTTGCTCTTCTCAACCCTGGCCTTTATTGTCTGGAGCCATGTCACACCAGCGCCGACGGTGGTTGCGGCTGTGGAAGAGTCGGTATAACCGTAGGTGCGGTTTGCAACCGCACGGGCTTTTCAACCCAAGCCGTGCGGTTGCAAACCGCACCTACTTATTCTAGAATTTATTTTAAGACGTAAACCAAAAGGAGGAACACCTATGCATCTATCCATGCACAACTGGATGCGCGCCGAACCGCTGGAAGTGACTGTCCGCCGGCTGGCCAAATACGGCTATGAAAGCATCGAAATCAGCGGCGAACCGGACAAGTACAACACCAAAGAGGTACGCAAACTGTTGCAGGAACACAACCTGCGCTGCTGGGGCGCTGTCACCTTGATGTTCCCTGGCCTCTGCTTCCCGGCCAAGGAGCAGGCGACGCGTGAGAAGACCGTCAAGTACGTCAAAGATTGCATCACCATGATCAAAGAGTTGGAGGGCGAAGAGATCACCATCGTCCCCGGTACTGTCGGCAAGGTCAACCCCGACGCCACGCCAGAGCAGGAGTGGCAATGGGCCGTCGATGGGCTGAAAGAATGCTACGCCCACGGTCAAGCGTCCGGCGTCAAGTTGGCGCTCGAACCGCTCAACCGCTTTGAAACCTACTTTATCAGTCGCGGCGACCAGGCGCTGGCTTTGGCCGAAGCGGTCGGCCCCAACTGCGGCGTCTGTCTCGATGCTTTCCATCTCAATATTGAAGAAGCCGACATGCTGGCGACCATTCGCCGCGCCGGCAGCCGCCTCTATGACTTCCATGTTGCTGACAACAATCGATTAGCCTGTGGTATGGGGTCGCTGAACTGGTCAGCCATTATCCGTACCCTCAAGTCAATTGGCTATGATGGCGCTATCACTGTCGAATTTGTCGCCCCGGTCGATCGCACGCCGGCCAACCCCTTCCCCAACGCCGTGGAAAAGAACCCGGTCAACATCAGCGCCGAACAACTCAAGTTCATCGAAGACCACGGCTCCAGCCTACTGAGCGAAGAATTTTATGACTGGCTGGTGGGGCGTTGCGCACAGGTTCTGTTGCCGTTGATTAAGGATTATGTCTAAACGTGTTGCGTGTTGCGTGAACTGGTTGAACAGTTTGTCGCGCTTTGGGGTACAACCCCTGTAACAAAAATCTTGTCGATTACGCAACGCAAAGCACGCAACACGCAACACGTTAGCAACAATTTGGTGAAGAGAACTCATGATCATCACGGATGTCGATGCGGTCTGGCTCAGTTGCCCGATCCCATATGAAAAACAGCATGTGTCCGACTTTGGCCGGCTCGCCAGCTTTGACATGACACTGGTCAAAGTGACGACCGATAAAGGGTTGGTCGGTTATGGCGAGGCGAAAGCGGCGGTGGGTAGCGCCGGCACTTGCGCTTCGTTGGTGGAAGTTGTGCGCCGCGATCTACGCCCGATCTTGTTGGGCCAAGATCCCCGTAACATTGGCCGTCTCTGGGAGATGATGTACAACGGCACGCGTGACCACTATGCGTTGGCCCGCGGTCGCGCCTTCCCGATCCTGGGTCGCCGCGGCCTGACCATCGCCGCCATGAGCGGCGTTGATATGGCGCTCTGGGATCTGCTGGGCAAGACCCTAGACTCGTCAGTCGTGCAACTGCTGGGCGGTCCCATTCGCGAAATCATGCCCGCCTACGCCAGCGGCGGTTGGGCGGATGCTGCCAACATTGGCGCGCAACTGCAAAGCTATATTGACCGTGGCGGCTTTCGCGCCGTGAAAATGCGCGTCGGCGTGATGGATGGCGACGTGGCGACCAGTGTGGCGCGGGTGCGGGCGGCGCGCACCGGCGTTGGCCCCAAAGTGGACATTATGGTCGATGCCCACGGCACCTATAGCGTACCGGAGGCCAAGCGCTTCTGCCGCGAACTGGAAGATGTCGGCTTGCGCTGGTTTGAAGAGCCGATCAACGCCGACAATCGGCACGGCACGGCGGAAGTACGCGCCACAACCAGCATCCCCATTGCCGCCGGAGAGAGCGAATTTACCCGTTTCGATTTTCGTGACCTCATTGAAGTGCGCGCCGTCGATGTTCTCCAACCCGACCTTGCCATCTGCGGCGGCATCACCGAGGGGCGACGCATTGCAGCCCTGGCCGACGCACATCAACTGGAACTGGCCCCCCACTGCTGGGGATCGGCGCTCTCCTTTATGGCCGGTGTGACCCTGGCTTTCACCAGCGCCGCCGCCGTGATCATTGAGTTTTCCCTGGGCGCCAATCCGCTGCTCCACGAGCTGGTTGAGGAACCGATGGTCGTCACCGATGGCGTCTTGACGCCGCCAACCCGCCCTGGCCTGGGCGTCACCCCGCGTCCGGCCTTTATTGAAAAGTATATCCAGCCGTGACCATTGTTCTGCTCGAAACCATTCACCCGGACGCCGAAGCGCTGCTGACTGCCCATGATCGGGTTGTCTTGGCGGAGTCGCCTGCTGATCTCGGTACACGCATTCCCTACGGCGATATTGTGGCGATTTTGACCCGTGGGCGTGGGCAGATTCGCCGCCCGTTGCTGGAAGCCTGTCCCAATTTGCGCGTCGTTGCGCGCTGTGGCGTCGGCCTGGACAACATTGATGTCGCTGTCGCCCAGGAACGGGGCATTGCGGTGGAGCGCGCCCCAGGCAGCACGACCATCGCGGTGGCCGAACATACGCTTCTGCTCATGTTGGCCCTAGCGCGCCGGCTTGACACGCTGGCCGGCGCTGTCAGATCTGGTAACTGGGCCGTGCGCAATGGGTATGAAGGCCATGACTTATATGGCAAACTCCTCGGTATCATCGGCATGGGCGCAATTGGGCAACGGGTCGCCGCACTGGCAACGGCCTTTGGCATGTCCGTCTGTTACTGGAATCGCTCACCCAAAACATTACCCTACCCTCAGGTTGATCTTCCGACTTTGCTCCAACAGGCCGACGTGGTGAGCATCCATAGCGCGCTGGCGCCAGAGACGCACCATTTGCTTGGTGAACGTGAGTTAGCGCTCCTCAAACCCACGGCGCTCTTGATCAACACCGCCCGCGGCGCCATCATCGATCCGGTGGCGTTGCGTGCTGCCCTGGCAACCAACCGTTTTGCCGGCTTTGGCGCCGATGTCCTTGACCAAGAGCCGCCAGACCCGACCGATCCGTTGTTAACCCATGAACGCGTCCTCATTACCCCACACACCTCCGCCTTGACCGCAGAAACCTATCGCGCCATGTGTATCCAAACCGTGCAGAATGTATTGGCTGTACTGGCAAGCGCATGATTCGTGCTACGTGATTCGTAACACCAAGCAGTTCACGCAACACGCAACACGCATCATCTATGCTATAATATCAACAAACACATTTGTTTAGTTGCGCAAAGGCTCTGCCTGTAATCGCCAGGGTAACCGGCCTGACCGAAGCAAAGGATGACTCGCATGAAAAAACTAATCAACGCCGTTGACCGCGTCGTCGCCGACCAACTGGAAGGCATCGCCGTCGCTCATCCTGATCTGAAAGTCAACCTTTACCCCCATTACATTGTGCGTAGCAACGCCCCCCTGGCCGGCCGCGTTGCTGTGATCTCCGGCGGCGGCAGCGGCCATGAACCGATGCACGGCGGCTATGTCGGTTTGGGCATGTTGACCGGCGCTTGCCCCGGCGAAATGTTCACCTCGCCCACGCCCGATCAAATGTACGAGTGCGCCAAGGTGGTCGATAGCGGCGCCGGCGTTCTCTTTCTGGTCAAAAACTACACCGGCGATGTCCTGAGCTTTGAGACCGCCGCTGAATTGCTACATGGCGACGGCGTCAAGGTACAGAATATTTTGATCGACGACGATGTCGCCGTCAAAGATAGCCTCTACACTGCCGGTCGCCGGGGCGTGGGGACAACAGTCATTGTCGAAAAGATTGTCGGCGCCGCGGCAGAAGCCGGCTATGATCTCGACCAGTGCGCCGATCTGGCGCGCAAAACCAGCCAGGCCGGGCGATCCATGGGGATGGCGCTCACCTCCTGTGTCGTACCGGCCAAAGGCTCTCCCATCTTTCAACTGGGTGGTGACGAGATTGAGATCGGCATCGGTATTCACGGCGAGCCAGGACAGAAACGCATGAAGCTCGTCAGTGCCGACGAAATCACCACCATGCTCACAACCGAAATTCTCGACGACGGTCCCTACAGCCGCATTGTGCGTGAGTGGGATCGCGACAACGGCGTCTGGGTCGAAAAAAGCTTGACCGACGAACCCTTCCAGCGGGGCGACGATGTGATCGCCTTTGTCAACAGCATGGGCGGCACCCCGCTTTCGGAACTCTATATCGTCTATCGCCAATTAGCGCGCCTTTGTGCCGACCGGGGCGTCAATATTATACGCAACCTCATTGGTCCGTATATCACCTCGCTGGAAATGCAAGGTTGCTCGATCACGCTGGTCAAGGCCGATCGCGAGATTGTTACGTTCTGGGACGCTCCGGTCAAAACGCCGGCGCTGCGCTGGGGTATTTAACCGTAGTAAAGACTTTAGTCTTGCTCTGACACAGACGAAGACTAATGAACGTTACGAAAATAAAGCGGTAACTGTAGGTCATCGCCGCCGGCGTGACCAGTTCCAAGGATTACCGAAACCATTCGCTAACCTGCATTAGTCTTTCCTACGGTTGTGATGATGTGGAAATAAGAACACTATGGAGATCACACAAGCGCAACTGATACAGTGGTTGGAGAAGTGCGCCGCTGTGTTAGAAGCGAACAAAGCCTATCTGACCGAACTCGATTCGCCCATCGGTGACGCCGATCATGGGGCGAACATTGCGCGCGGCTTTGCCACGATTGTCACCAAATTGCCGACCGTGACCGATAAAGATATTGGTCAATTGCTCAAAATGACGGGTATGACCCTCATGTCCGCCGTTGGTGGCGCCAGCGGTCTGCTCTATGGTAACTTTTTCCTAAAGGCGGCGCCCCTGGCCAACAACAAAACCGAATTGACCGCTGCCGAATTGGTGCAATTGCTGGAAGCCGGTCAGGATGGAATTGTGCAGCGGGGTCGCGCCGTAGTGGGCGACAAAACGATGATCGACGCCTGGACGCCGGCCATCAACGCCCTGCGCGATGCCCTCAATGCCGGACAAGCGTTGCCGGACGCGCTGGTTGTCTGTGTCGCCGCGGCCGAAAGCGGCATGAAAAACACCATCCCTCTCCAGGCGCGCAAAGGCCGCGCCAGCTACCTGGGCGAACGGAGCATCGGTCATCAAGACCCCGGCGCCACCTCCACCCATCTGATCTTACAAGCGCTATTAGACACGATGAACGCCGGGTAATTATGGTTGGCATTGTCATTGTCTCCCACAGCGCCACCCTGGCCGCCGGTATTGCCGAACTGATCGGCCAGATGGCGCGTGACGTCCCCTTTGCCCTGGCCGGCGGCACAGAAAATGCCGACGAACCGATTGGCACTGATCCCATGCGCGTGTTACAAGCAATTGAAGCAGCCTACAGCCCTGACGGCGTTCTGGTTCTCATGGACTTGGGCAGCGCCATCATGAGCGCCGAAGCGGCCATTGAACTGTTGGCGCCGGCGCAACAAGCGCAGATCTACCTCTGTGAAGCGCCTTTGGTAGAAGGGGCATTGGCGGCAGCGGTGGCGGCGGCGGGGAACGCCCCAATTGAGCGGGTTTTACAACAAGCGCGCCAGGCGCAACCGGCCAAGTTGGCGCAGTTGGCCCCAACGCTGCGCTCTACGCCAACGGTTGCTGCCGGCGCTACGCTTGCGACAGACCCAGCTCCGACCACCGCCGCCACCGCTGAATTGACCCAAACTTTTGTCATCCCCAATCCGCTGGGGATTCATGCGCGCCCGGCAGCCCGATTGGTCAATACCGTCAGTATGCATGATGCCGTCGTGACCATCAGCAAAGGCGCACTGCGCGCCGACGCCGCCAGTATTAACCAGTTGATCACCTTGAATGTGCGGCAAGGCGATGAAGTGACTGTATGCGCCCAAGGCCCGGCGGCGGCCGCCGCGCTGGCCGCCATCGCAGCCTTGATTGCCGACAATTTGGGCGACCCAGCCGTCAGCGCGGCGGAGCTGCCCAACGCCCCGGCGCCAGCGGTCAACCCAACCGACAAGCAGTGGCAGGGCATCCCTGTTGTCGCCGGCATTGCCCTCGGCCCCGTGGTGGCGTTGACGGCGACGCCGCTTGTGATTCAACAACGCCGGGTTGCCGATGTCACCGCCGAACGGGCGCGTTTCCAACAGGCGATCAGCGATGTCTTGGACAGCTTGGATGAGCTGGAGCAAGCCCTCGCCACGCAGATTGCCGTCCCCGGTGTAACCGCGGCTGCGGCCACCGACGCACCGGCCATCTTGACCGCCCAACGGCTCATGTTATTAGATCCGCATCTGACGACCCAGACCGAACAGCGGCTGGCGGCGGAACAGTGCAATGCGGAATGGGCCTGGCAACAGGTGGTGGCAGCAATGGCGGCGCGCTATGAAACCCTGGCCGACCCCTATTTGCGCCAACGCGCCGTCGATCTGCGCGATGTGGGTGAACGGGTGTTGCGTCACCTCAGCGGCCAGTCGTTAACCTTCCAACTGCCGCCGACCGCCGGCATTGTAGCGGTTGACGAACTAACCCCGTCCCTGGCCGCCGCCTTAGACCCGGCGCTCATCCTTGGCATTGTGACAGCGCGCGGCGGCGCCAATGATCATAGCGCCATCCTGGTGCGCACCTTGGGCATTCCCTTTGTCACCGGTGTGGCCGACGCGCCCCAACTGGCGCCAGGCCAAACCGTCGCCCTGGATGGCGCAACCGGCAGGGTTTGGCCTGAGCCTGATCCGGCTACCATTGCGTCTTTAACCGCGCACCGGGAAAGTTGGCTGGCCGTACGCAGCGCGTTACAACATGCCGCCCAATTACCGGCAATGACGCAAGATGGAAAGACAATCGGGGTGCTGGCCAATATTCGGGCCGTTCATGAAGCTGAAATCGCCGTGGCGCAAGGCGCCACCGGCGTCGGCTTGTTTCGCACCGAACTGCTCTTCATGGCGCAGGCGACGCTGCCCGATGAAGAGACCCAATTGCAACTCTACCGGCAGACCGCCGCCGCCCTGGGCGATTACCCCCTGACCGTGCGCACGCTGGACATCGGCGGCGACAAACCATCCCCGCACCTGCCCATGCCGCCGGAAGCCAATCCCTTTCTGGGCTGGCGCGGCCTGCGCTATTGCCTGGACAACCCGGAACTCTTCCGCACGCAGTTGCGCGCCCTGTTGCGGGCGGCCGCTGACTTGGGGGATGCCCGCCGGCTCAAGATCATGTTCCCGATGGTGAGCACCGTGGAGGAATTTCTGGCGGCGAAGGCATTGGTTGTTGACGAAGCCGCACGCTTGGCGAAAGCGGGGCGCCCCCTGACACAGTTGCCGCCACTTGGGGTAATGATCGAAACGCCGGCCGCGGTCTTCCATGCCGCGCAAATTGCCCGGCATGTTGACTTTTTCAGCATCGGCACCAACGACCTGACCCAATATGTCATGGCCGCCGACCGGGGCAATGCCCAGGTTGCCGCCCTGGTTAATGCGTTGCAGCCGCCGGTGATTCAGGCGATTGCGCAAGTAACCCAGGCCGCGCAAAGCGCCGGCATTCCGGTCAGTCTCTGCGGTGAACTGGCGGCGGACCGGCGGGCGACGGCCCTGTTGATCGGCCTGGGTGTTACCGAGTTGAGCATGAATCCGCAGGCGGTGCCGACCATCAAAGCGCAAATCCGCCGGCTCCATCAGGCCCACGCCAGGATGGTTGCCCAGCACACCCTCACGTTGACTTCGGTCGCTGCTGTGGAAGCCTATTTGACGGTCGAAAGTTGAAGCTACTCCACCGCTGCAGCCACGCGCTGGGTTCCCGTTTGCGGCTCACGCACAAAAGCCACCAGGACGAGCAAACTGGCAATCAGCGCCAGCACCGAAATAAGACACAACCCGCTGACGCCGTAGTTGACATAAAGCCACGGCCCGGTAATGTTCGCCAGGGCGCCGCTGACCATTACAAAGGCCGAACCGAGCGACATCATCTTGCCCCGCTGTTCCGGCACCTGTTCGCTTAGGAGGGAGATTTGGCTGACGATGCCGAATTCAAAGAAGCCGCGCGTAATGGCAATGCCCGCAATGGCCAGCGGCAAGGCCACATTCAGGAAGGGCAAAAGCACATAGCCAATCAACATGGCGGTGGTGCCGATCAGAACGCTGCGCCGCTTTCCCAGCCGATCGGTAAAGAGACTCACCGAAACGCTGCCGATCAAGTCGGCGCATCCCATCAACAGCGCCACTGATCCCAACGCCGCCGCGCCCAGCCCATATTGGTCACTGAGCCAGGTGCCGTAGATCATCATCAGGTGCATCCCGGCGTAGAAGAGCAGGGCGTCGGCCAGAATAGCGCTATAGGCCGACCGTGACCGCAGACCCAGATCAAAAAAGTCTGCGATTCGACCTAAACGGGATGTGGGCGCCAGTGCTTTGGGCGCTGGACTGTGCTGTTGATCGGCGTGTGCCGGCGGCAGCAGACTAAAGAGCAGCCAGCTACCCCCAATCCCGCCGGCCAGCACAAAGAGCGGCATCCGCCAGTCGGTTGCCGCAATGAGTTGCCCCATGAGAAACAGCCCGATGATCCCCGCCAGCGCCCACGAGTATTCCAGGATACCCAGCCCGCGCGCGCGAATGGCATAGGGCAGGCGGGCGCTCAGATAGGCATGTAAGGTGGGGACAAAGCCGGACTGGCCAAGCCCCATCAGGACCATGCCCGTGAGCAGTGTGAGCATCCCGCCGCCGCTGCCGATGAGCAGCAAGCCGGCCACAATGGCCAAGAGCGCCAGGCGCATCATCCGCCGGTAGCCGTAACGGTCGGCCAGGGCGCCGAGCAAGGGCGTGAAGACGCCGGTAACCAGGCGCAGACTCATGAGCCGCCCCAGTGTCACTACATCCACGCCCAAGCCGACGGCAAAGATGGTCAAAAATGGGTTGAAGAGTTGCGCAACGGTGTCGGTGAGGAGGCGCGCGGTGATGCTCAACCCCATCAATTGCGGAAAGGCGAGGGCGGCGCGGCGCTGGTCATGTTGGTTTTCCACAAACGGTTCCTTTGGTTGGTGCGTGTCAAAAGAAACGTAGGGGCGCACCCTTGCGGTCGCCCCAAGCCCACCGCGGAACCCGGGCGACCGCAAGAGTCGGTGGCCTTCTAGGCGCCTACGGAAGAGTCATTTTGATCGAATGTCTTACATCCACACGCGCGGTTTGTTGTTGCCACCCTCATCGTCTTCGCCACCGATGATGCGTGGTTGGAGCGGTTCGCCGGCGCCTGCTTCCGCTTCGTCGTCAGTCAACTCACGACCGATCACTTCGCGACCGGCGGCGCCCCCCTGGTCGGGGCCGAGAATGCCGGCTTCCTCCAACTGATCGACCAGGCGGCTGGCCCGGTTGTAGCCGATGCGCAACTTGCGTTGTAAGAGGCTGACCGAGCCGCGCCCGGTTTCGCGCACAATGCGCACCGCTTCCTCAAAAAATTCATCGCGTCCGTCCGCCGCTTGCATCGCTTTGACCTGATCCAAGATCGGCAGATCCAACAGCGGGGCTTGGCTCAGCCCGGTGGCCGGCAAGGAAGAGGGTATGTCGTCGTCGAACAATGATGAACGATCGGCGCTACGGATGCCGGTAAGCGCAGCGGTTGGCCCCGTTGCGCCGGGCAGGTCGGTGGCCAGGGCGGCGCCGCTGCGGTCATCCAGCGTGCGGAAGCCTTTCCAATAGCGGATAATGCGGTTGATCTCTTCGTCATTCAAGAAGGTGCCTTGTAAGCGTTCCAACTTGCTGGCATCCGGCGCCATAAAGAGCATATCGCCACGCCCAAGCAGCCGTTCGGCCCCCGGTACATCGAGAATGACCCGGCTATCGGTTTGGCTGGTGACGGCAAAGGCGATGCGCGCCGGGAAGTTGGCCTTGATCAAGCCGGTGATGACATCGACCGACGGGCGCTGGGTGGCGATGATCAGGTGGATGCCAATGGCGCGCGCCATCTGCGCCAGCCGGCAGATATGCTTTTCTACCTCTTCGGGCGCCGCCATCATCAAATCGGCCATTTCGTCAACGACAATGACAATGTAGGGCAGCGGTTTTTCGCCGCGCTTGACCAGATACTCGTTGTAACGCACCAGGTCGCGCGCGCTCACCTTGCTGCACAAACTGTAGCGCCGCTCCATCTCCTTGACGGCCCAGAAGAGAACGCCGGCGGCTTTGTCCACCTCGGTGACAACCGGGCTGAGCAGGTGGGGAATGCCGTTATAGACGCTCAACTCCACCATCTTGGGGTCTACCATGAGCAGCCGCAGGTTGTCAGGCGTATTCGTGAGCAGGAGACAGTTGATGATCGAGTTGATACAGACCGACTTGCCTGTCCCGGTGGCGCCGGCAATAAGCAAGTGGGGCATTCGCGTCATATCGCTGATGATCGGCTGCCCTTTGACATCTTCGCCCAAAGCAATGCGCAGCCGCCCTTTGGATTGCTGGAAGACATCGGACTCCATCAGCTCCTTCAGCCCAACGATGTTGCCTTCCTGATTCGGCACTTCGACGCCAACGTAGGTAGTGCCGGGAATGGGCGCTTCAATGCGGACACTCGGCGCCGCCAGCGCCAACGCCAAGTCATTGGCTAACCCGGCGATCTTGGCGACCTTTACCTTGAGCCGTTTGGTCTCGCCCTGTACGGTGCGTTCAACATAACCGGGCTTAATCAAATACTGTGTGACCGCCGGCCCTTTATAGGCGCCCTCGAAATCAGCCGGCACGCCAAAGAGCGCCAGCGTCTCCTGGATCATGCGGCCCTGCTGGCGAATCAGGTCATCGCTGTCGCTGTGACGTTCCCAGTTTTTCAACATGTCATCCAGTCGCGGCAACCGCCACTCCTGGTCATTGTTGCCGACAATGCGCGGCTTTAAGAGTTCCCCTTCGGTGGCGGTGACGGCGTTGGGACTCAAGCGCGGGTTGAGCGCCGGTTGCGTTGGCGTGGTGACCGGCGGTGTTGTACCTGGGGGGCGCGCCCGTTCGGTGCGCCCCGGCTGCTCTTCCGGGCCGGGAACAGGACGCACCATCGTTGTCGGCGGGTTGTTGGCCGAGGGGGCGGTGGAAATGGTTTCATTTTGGGCCGGTTGTTGGATACGATCCAGCAGATCGCGCCACCAGACAATCTGCCCCGTCGGCAACGGCACCGCCGGGTCGATTCCCCGCTGGGTTGAGCGGCGCAGCGTCAACTCATGTTGCCATTGTTGTAACTGATGCCAGACGGCAAAGCCGATGTCAACCAGAACCCGATCGGTCAAAAAGACCAACCCGGAGATGGCAAGAAAGGTGACAACGGCCCAGGCAATGCCAACGCCCAACACACTAGTGAGCGCTTGCGCCAGGGCTGTACCGACCAAACCGCCGGCATTGGCATCCGGCCCCAGCCAGAGCGCCGCGCCGGTGATGGCGGCGACAAAGAGCAGCCCACAACCGAGCGGCTGTTGCCAGGGCATATCAGGCATATTGTCAACGGCGCGGATCACCATCCACAGCCCCAAGGCGCCGCTGACCAATGGAAAGCCCCAAACGCCTATGCCAAAGAGGACCTGTAAGCCCTCGATCCAGCGCCCGGTAATCGTTCCTGTGCTGCTGGTCAGCAGGCTGAGCAAGGTCAAAACCGCGATCAAGACCAGCACAACGCCAATAACCTCCGGCCGTTGCAGCAACGCGAGGGCTGACTGCAACGGATCACTTTGTGGCTGCTTTTTCTTGGGTTGCGACTTGCGCTTGTTAGGCATTGGCGGCAATGGTCAAGAGATTGAGAGATTGAGAGATTGAGAGATTGAGAGATTGAGTACATTACAGAATAACTGAATCTCTTAATCTCCTCATCTCTACCATAAACGACAAAACAACAGAACAAAATTTCTGTTCCAGTATACTACACTTCCATCACCAGCGGCAAAATCATCGGGCGGCGACCCATCTCTTTGTAGGTGAAGGTGGTGAGGGCGTCGCGGATCTTGTTTTCCAACACCTGGATCGGCACCCGCTTCTTGAGCAGATTCTCCACCACATCACGCGCACGGTTGATCAGATCCTCGCTGTCGCGGATATAGACAAAGCCACGACTGATGATCTCCGGCCCATAGATGATCTCGCCGTCCACCTCATCAATGGCAACGACACAGACCAGGAAGCCATCCTGGCTCAGGTGGCGGCGGTCGCGTAGGACGACATTGCCCACATCGCCGACGCCAAGGCCATCAACAAAGACATGGCCGGTCGGTAACTGTTCGCCCAAGCGGGCGCTGACGGCGCCATTGCTACTGCCATTCTCACTGTTGAAGTGACCAAATTCCAGTGTCTGCCCATCTTCAATGATGTAAACATTCGACTTCGGCACACCGCTCTCTTCGGCCAGCCGGGCATGAAGCACCAGGTGGCGATATTCGCCATGCACCGGCACAAAATAACGCGGGCGCACCAGTTGCAACATGTGGCGGTAATCTTCGCGACCACCGTGGCCGCTGACATGGACATCGCCCAACTCGTGGTAAAGCACATCAACCCCCTGGCGGAAGAGATTATCGACTGTGCGGTTGAACAGTTCTTCATTGCCTGGAATCGGCGTGGCGCTGAGGATGACGGTGTCGCCCTCGCGCAGGCTGATCTGGCGATGATCACCGACGCTCATGCGCACCATGGCGCTGGTCGGCTCGCCCTGGCTGCCGGTGGCGATGATCACCACTTCATGGGCGGGCAGGCTTTCCATCTCGCCGGCGGTGAGCAACTCATCTTGCTTGATGTTCAGATAGCCCAATTGGATGGCAATCTTCACATTGTTGACCATCGAGCGACCAATGGCGCCGACACGGCGATCATGACGCCGCGCGACATCGATCACCTGTTGGACACGGCCCAGGTTACTGGCAAAGGTGGTGAGTAGAATGCGCCCCTTGGCTTTGGCAAAGGCGCGATCCAACATGTCATAGAGCGACTGTTCGCTGGGGGTGGTGCCTTCCTTCTCGGCATTGGTGCTATCCGCCAGCAGGAGCAACACGCCCTCATCACCCCAACGGCGCAACTTGTCCTCCTCGGTCGGCTTGCCGTCCACCGGCGTCGGGTCAAAGCGATAGTCGCTGGTATGGATCACGCGCCCAGCCGGCGTCTGGACGGACACACCCACACTGTCCGGGAAGCTGTGACAGGTGTGGAAGAACTCAACCGTAAAGGGCGCCAGTTCGATCACGTTCTGTTCCGTAATCGTATTGAGTTGCACCTCGCCGATCAACTTGTGTTCGCGTAACTTATCTTCGAGCAACCCCAAGGTCAGCGCTGTGCCGTAGACAGGCGCCTTTAGGCCCTCTTCGACCAGGTAGCTCAAGGCGCCGATATGGTCTTCATGACCATGGGTCAGGATCACGGCGGTCACATTGTCCAGCCGATCCATCACGTATTCGGTATCCGGGATCACCAGATCGATCCCATGCATTTCGCTGGTGGGGAACATGAGACCGGCATCAATCACCAGAATCTTCTCTTCGGCTTCCAGCAACATCATGTTCTTGCCGATTTCACCCAACCCCCCCAAGGGGATCAGCCGCAACAGCGAATTTTGACCCACAGGCGCGTCCGCTGTCACCTCTGGGGTACTTACATCTTGTGTCATATCGGTTATCTCTCCTAAAAAAGCTACTAGCTATTCGATTATCACAATCACAGAGCAGCTCACTGGCCCTGAATTATGCGCAAAGAACGCAGGCGCGACCACGATCTTGGCGAAAACGCACTTGGCGAAAACGCACTTGGCGAAAACGCAGTCGCTCCTGAATGATCAAATCCAGAATGATGATCATGCTGGCCGCATGGCTATATTCAGCTTGAATGCAGTGCCCTTTGAGGAGTAGAGACGGGATGGCTGTGCGCGGCTACGCGCGGTGGCGGTTGATTGCCTTCCTGTGCAACCCTTGGGTATAGGAGCGATCTGTACAATACGCAAAGGTGACGTGATGGCGCGCCAATGGCAAAACGACGGGTGTGATCAGAACCACAACCACACGCCGGCAGAAGCCCAAAGCCCCTACCAGCTTCCTTACGACCCGGCGCCGCAAAGAAGCGCTTGGGGATTGGTTTTGTGCCGTCTGCCCCTATCACAATCACTGTTGGTAACGATGCTGCCCTTTCTACTTCGGAATGCGTTTACGATACCAATGGGCGCCAGGCGGAGCCCTGGCTGTTCAGTGGTCAAGGCTGCTCTTGGGCTGCTCATGCGTATCGTATGCGCCAGGATCGTTGTGGCTGCGACGCCATTCTTCTACCAAACGAAGCAAGGTCGCCTTGGCAACGACGCCGATCCTCTGCGGTCAATCTACCTACTTCCTCAAAGCCATCAATACTCACTACGCCTGACAAACGGGCGTATCCATCATGAATCAATCATCAACTCTATTAAAACCAGTGCAACAATGCACCGGCGATCATCTTTAAAAAAGAAAGCAATTCATCCGTTGGATGCTGCTGCTGCCGGTAGCGATATAAATCGCCCACCTTTATCTTTAGTGCAATAGTATACCACGAGACTGCAATGGCGTCGAATTTTCAACCACCCATCCTGTAACTATTCCGCGGCGGAAGAGTTAACCCATCCTATCCCTAAATTTCCGATCTTTTTACCATACGCCAATGCCGAAATCATCTACCTGTGATAGAATAGAACCAACGACTTTTCTGTAGAGTTTAGTACAAAGATCGCTATAGCATCTTTGGGCGAGCAACGAATAGAAGTTCTGGTAAAGTAGAAGTTGTGGTAAAGCAATGAGCCTCCCCACCTTTGGTCAATTACTGGCTGAATATATGAGCCGCTCCGGCATCAGCGACAGCGAACTGGCGCGCAGCGTTGGCGTCCGGCGCCAGACCATCTTTCGCTGGAAGGAGGGACTGGTCGAACGGCCGCGTGCGCGCGAGGATGTCTTGCAATGCGCCAAAAAGCTGCGCCTGTCCGACGATGAACGGGACCGGCTGTTGCTGGCCGCCGGCTTTCCGCCTGAACACTTGTCGGCAACGGTGTTACAACCGCCGTCCCCCGCCCCAGCGCTGCCGGCGCCGGCTGCGGCCAGTCCGCAGCCGGCGCTGGTCGCTGACCCGGCCAGCGACCAGCGCGACATGGCGGCAGAGGAAGCCTTGCGGACGGTTCCACCCGCGCTTTTGGTTAGCGCTTTGGACAGTAATGCCCCAGTTGATAGTTCCAGCCTTGACCAGCCGTTGCCGCCCGGTTCCTCGCCGTTGGCGCCCTTGTCAAAGCCTGTGGACGAGCCGGCCGCGGCGGTAGAAGCGCTGCCGCTGACAGATGCGCCAGCGAAGCCACCGGCGGCGCCCCTGCCGCCCTTGCTGGCCGGTAAGCAACGTTGGGTGCTGACGGCTGGTGTGCTGCTGCTGGCGCTCTTGGCTTTTCTTTGGGCGCGCAATGGCCCCTTTGTGACGCCACCAACACCAACCCCGCCGCCACCCGCCACCGTGATCCTCCACCCGCCGCCGCAAACCACACCCACCCCGCTGCCGGCGGCGATGATAGCCGAGCACGGTGAAATCTTACTGCTGGTGGCCCAGTTCAAAGGCGAAACGTTGACGGAGCGCTTCAATGTGGCCGACCGGGTCAGTGAAGCGTTGACTGAACAGGTGACGGCCGCCAAGTTTGTTAGCACAACGGTGACGATCTGGCCGGAAGAAATTACGACGGTGCAAGACGCACGCACCGTGCTAACGACGACCAACGCCACGATGATGATTTGGGGCAAATATGACAGCGGGCGCGTGCGGGTCAATTTAGAGACGCACGATCCCAATGATAGTCAAAAACGGGACTACAATCTCACTTCGACCGATGAATTGCTCACCACCATCAATTATACCGTGCCGACCGAGATTCGTCTGGTGAGCCTCATTGCGCTTGGCCGCCTCCTGCGCAACCAGGGTGACTATCCCGCCGCCACCGCCGCCTTTCAACAGGCGCTGGCCTTGAACCCGCAAGACCAAAATACCAAAGCTACCCTCAATTTTTATCTCGGTCATCTAGCTGAACAGGACAGGAGTCTGCCGGGGTTAAATCGCGCCCTCACTTATTACAGCCGGGCCATTGAGTTAAATCATGAGCTGTACCTGGCCTACTATAACCGTGGCACCGCCCAACTCAATCGCTATGGACTCCAACCTGCTGATGAAAAGCTCTTGCTGACCACCTTGAACGCGGCCGTTGCCGATCTGAGTCTGGTCGTCAAAAACCGTCCCGGCTATGTGGACGCCTACTACAATCGCGCCTTTGCCTACTATGAACGGGACGAGCCGGGCGACATGGACGCCGCGCTGACGGATCTGGCCTACACCATTGCGCTTAAAGCGGACTATGTCGATGCCTATTATCTGCGCGGGCTAGTTCATATCCGCGCCGGCAAGGGGGAGCAATGGGTAGCTGATTTTCAGCAAGTGCTGAAGATGAAGCCGGATGCCACCAGCGCCATCAGTGGCCTCTGTTGGGGCTATGTATTGGCGCAACAACCGGAAGCGGCTTTACCCCACTGTGATGAGGCCGTCAAACACGACAAAAGCGGCGCCAGCCACGACAGCCGCGCCATTGCCTACGCCCAACTGGGGCGCTACGCCGAAGCCATCGCTGACTTCCGCACCTATCTCGCTACCCTCAACCAGGCCGGCTCGACCATGAACTACGAGCGCTATCGCGGCCCCCTTGTCGAACAATGGATCACCCAACTCGAAGCCGGGCAGAATCCGTTTGATGAGGCGCTGTTGGCGCGGTTACGCCACCGCGATCATTTCGAATAAGACAGGAAGACAAGAAGACAAGGAAAAGTAGACGATCTTCTTCCTGTCTTCCTGTCTTCCTGTCTTCCTGTCTTCCTGTCTTCCTGTCTTCCTGTCTTCCTGTCTTCCTGTCTTCCTGTCATGTAACCTGCGCGCGAATCACCGCGCCGGCAAAGGAAAAATTGTGATTCGCTTCAATCTGGAGCGCGCTTTTGACCTCTTGCGGCGCGCCGTCAAAGAGGGTGCGGATGAGGGCGGCGTTGGCGGCGGGGGTGGCCATGCGCTGAATCCAGGCGGCAAAGTCGATCCAGACGGGGCCGCTGTAGACCACGCTGACATCGACAAAACCGGCGGCGGTTAACATGGCTCTCCATTGGGCGACGGTATGGTCGCGCACATGAGATGGGTCGCGCAGCAGTTCGATGGCTTGGAGATAAGTGTCGGCGGTGAAATCGTCAAAGGAAACAATGTCGTTGAGGATGAAATAGCCGCCCGGTTTGAGGATGCGATGAAAGCCCGCCAACGCTGTCGCCGGATGGGGCCAGTGGTGAGCGCTGTAGCGGGAGACGATCAGGTCGGCATAGTTGTCGGCAAAGGGCAATTTTTCCACATCGCCCAGGCGAAACTCCACATTGGTGATGTCCCGCTCTGCCGCCAGTTGACGGCCCTGCGCCAACATGCCTTCGGTAAAATCGACGGCAATCACTTGCGCGACATGGGGCGCAAAGGCCAACGCCGTATGCCCCGTGCCACAGCCGGCGTCCAACACAAGTTCCTGGCCGGTCAGCGCCACGGCTTGCACCATTGCTTCTAGATCCCGCCCCCGGGCATGAACCGCACTGGTGCTATAGTTCGCGGCCACTTGATTAAACTGTCGTTGCACGGATGTCTTCAGATCAATAGTCGTCATAGTTGTTCGGTTTGCACATACATACGAATAGACAAAGTGGAATGAGGAGTTCGCACGCCCACGTGCGAAGTTCGGTTCGCACGTGGGCGTGCGAACTCCTCATTCCGGCGAACCCGGTAGCTCTGTTTGTTGAATCGTCACAACCAATTCAGCCTGACCGGTGGTTTCACAGCACAAGCGCCGACCGGCCAGGGTGCTTTCCCAGTGCCAGGGGGTGTCATCCCCGTTGAGGCGCACCGCGACGACGGCAAGGGTTGACGGCAGGTAAAAGCCTAGGCGTAAGCGGTAGCGATCTTGCCCTTTGTTCTGCGTAACAGCCAGGCGATATTCACTGGTCGACCGGCTTACGCTCACAGTGAAACAAGCATTGCCGACCCGGAAGCGCTCCAGGGTCACCTGATCCCAGCCGGTTGGCAAGTGCGGAATTACCTGTAAGCGCTGTTCCCCGGCTTGCGGTTCGATCCCCAATACGCCTTCCACCAGTGGTGAAATGATACCCAAGTTCGACCACAACTGCAAAAAGCACCACTGATCGGGCAGCGCTTCGCTAATAGCGCCGGGTGTGCGCCGGTTGAGCGCGGCCGCCATCTGTTGCACCAACTGGAGCGCGTCATCGATCCGGCCATAACGGGTCAACGCTAAGGCCAGTAAGCCGGTGTTGATGCTCATGACTTCCCGGCGTTCCGGGTGCAAGTACATGCCCCATTCGTTGCAAAATTCCGCCGAGAGCAGACGGGCAAAGGATTGGGCGGCCTGTTCCGGCGTTGCTACGCCGACTTCCATTGGACACATCACCACCCAATGGCGCAAGAGCCAGGGCCGATCGCTGCTCTGTTCACCATTGCGGCGTGCCGCCAGTTGTGCGTCGAAAAGCCGATGCGCTTGCGCCGCCTGCCCCGCTACCCACTGCCAATCGGGCGTCGATTCCAGGCTGTCGATCCGTTGCAGCGCGGCGTCTACCTCTTGCACCGTGGCGCGTACATCCGCAAAGAGACCAGCCTCAGCCAGCCACCATTCGTTGCGAATGCGTTCAGCCAGGGCCGCTGCTTTGCTGGTCGCGACCTCTACCGTAACCGTGTCGCCAACAGTACGCGCCATCGCCGCCAAAAACTTGAGCGCTTCCCAGGTGTAGCTGGCGACATCGATACACTCAAAACCGGCGTGCATCTCCAAAGTCTCAATAATGCTGCGCCCGGCGCCACAGAGATCGCCATCAGGGTCGCACTTGCCCAGCGTGTAGTCGAGGATGCCCTGTTTGCAGAAGGGGTACATCTCTGCCAGAAAGTCGCGGTCGCCCGTCCAACACCAGGTCTGGTAAACGGCGCGGGTAAAGGCCGGCGTCTCGACCAGATTGCCCGGATTGTAGACGATGCCGGTGGTCAACAACTCGTGGATCACCCGCCCCGGTTCGGTGGAATTGTGCGCTTCGCTTACTGTTTTGAGTAGACGCAAGGTCGCTTTGCTCAAATCAAAGAGACCGCCCTGTAACATGGGCAAAATGGCATATTCGGTGTCAATGCCGAACCACCAGGGATAGTTGGGCAGACCGGCGCCGACACTGGGACTGACACTGGGGCCATAGTCCGGCGTTTGGCGCGCCAACATCTGGCCGATCACTTTAGACCAGTAAAAGGTAGTATCGAGGTGCGCATTGGGCGACTGCAAACAGGCGTGGCGGGCGAGTTCCGCATAGCGATCTTCTTTCTGTTGCCACAAGGAGCCGCCTTCGGTGCGCAAGCGGGCGTAGGTTTCAAAAGCTTCGCTTTCCCCTGCAACTGCGCCGGCAACATAGAAGGTGACAACCGAAGTGTCGGCGGTGCGTGTATGAAAGCGAAAGGCCAGCCGCGCACTAGCCCCGGCGCCAACGGTTGGTTGCACCACCCCGGCTTCGTCACCCAACAGGACTTCCTGGATCGACGTGCTGCCCCCCACCAACACCACCCACGAGTTATTCGCATCACTAAAACGCAGATGGCGCTGATTGTCGGTCACCACGACCCGATCCGGCGCATCGTGCATCCCCACTTGTTCGCCCAGCCAAGCCGGGCGCAGATCGGAACGCACCAATGCAATCAATTCCAGGCGGTCGGCAAAACCGAGCGGGAATTGCACCGTGATCGTCACCGTCAACCCGGTCACGCCATCGGGGACAAAGTCGCGCCGTGTTATCCGCAAAGCGTCCAGCCGATAGTCAAACTCGGTATGACTCCCATAAGCGCGACAGGCGTCCGCTTCCAACAGCCAACTCATCACGCCGGTCGTCTGGTTGCGGATGGCAAACCAAAAGCCATCCAACAACTTGATCGGGTGCGCCCAGACCCCCCATAACTCATGGGGAATATGGCTGGTTGACCAGGGCGTGGGAAACAGCCCATTTTGCGAACAGATCACATAAAGCTGGTCGCCCGTCGTCGCCACCGGGTCGGCCAGCCGCTCCCGCTTCTCAAGATATGTTGCTGTCATACGTTACTTTGCCACCTGTCGCGTTGTCAATTGGTCGTGTTGTCGTGTTGTCGTGTCGTTGACCTGTTTTCCGTTTTATGTTCATTCCTCTATGCGCCACACGAACACCGCCAGCAAGGCATAGAGCGCCGCGCCGCCGAGTTGGGTAGCGCCGAAGCCGTAAGTCATAGCAATGGCGACGGCAAGCAGCGACCCCAGCACTGAAGCCACGCCGTTGACGCTCCAGAGTAGCGCCACCTTTTGTGGGCTGGCGGGAAAACGACGTAAGAGCGCCGGAAAGGGCATTCCTAAGCCGAGACCGGGCAGGGCTGCCAGCAGAGCCGCCGCCACAAAGCGCACGGCGAAGGGCAAGGGCAAGAGCAGATCCAGCAGCGTGGGCAGGAGCAGCCAATAGAGTAGCGCCAAGCCCGCCACCCAGAGCGCGGCCCAGCGGACAAAGCCGGGGCCACGTTGCTCGAACCACCGTTTGCTGAGATAACTGCCAATGCCGCCGGCCAGCAGGAGCGCGCCCAGCACGGTCGCCAGCGCCAGCACCGGGTAGCCCAACAGGAGTTGCAAGCGTTGGATCAGCGGCGTCTCGATCCACATAAAGCCGATGCCAATCAACAGCACATAGAGCAGCGCCGCCCACCAGGGCCACTCACCGTTGTTGCTGCGTTCGCGCAAGGCCAACCCGACCAGCGCCAGGAGTAAAAGGGCGGCGATATAAATCCCTTGACTGATTGCCGGCGGCAACCCCCAATCCAAATGGAAGAAGAAGGGGCGATTGTCATCAGTGGCGCTGAGATTGTAGGCGGCATCAGCCTGGACAAACGCGTTGAGGCTCATCCCCTGGCGTAGGGGTGCAAAGGCCATCTCGAACTGGCCGGGCAAAAAGAGCGGTTGCAGATCGAGCGCTTGGGCCTGTGTCGTTGTCCTTTGCAGCAATGGCGGCGGCAGTGGTGACTTGCCCAGGAGCAAGACGCTGGTGCGCAAGGTCGGATCTTCATCGTTGCGCATCCAGAGCGCCAGGTGATCCAGCGCTTGCGCCGGTGCAATCCCGACCCCGTCGAGCGCTTGTAGGGCAGTGATCATGGCGCGGCTACCTTCCAGCGCATTGTGGGTAATGATTGCCAAATAACCATTCGGCGTCAGGCGTTCAAAGTAGCGTTGGAAAGCTTCGACGGTAAAGATATAGTTTTCGACCAGGGCCAGGCTGGTCGGTTCGGCGGCTTGGGTGTAGACCAGGTTGAGATAGATGAGATCATACACCGTTTGGTTGCGTTCAACAAATGTGCGTGCGTCACCAACAAGTAATTCTACCTCCGGTCGATCCAGAATGTTCCCGTTATAAGCCGCGTCGGCGCGTGTGGCCGCCACCACCGCCGGGTTGACTTCGACGGCTGTGATTGTCGGCGCACCCGCCAGTAAAGCCAGCACAATATCTTTGCCGGCGCCGGCGCCGAGAATTAACGTGTTGGGACGTTCCTGGGCAGTGAAGGGTAAAAATTCCGGCGTTGTGCGTAAATCACCGACGGCCGCCAGATCCCCATCAAAGCGCAGCATATAGCTACCGGCGCCGCCATCGGTGAAGACAAATTTGGCGCTCGGGTCGCTGGTCTCTACCACATCGACGCGGGCAAAGGGACTCCACAGCGTTTGGGTAATGCGCGCTTGCTGGGTGGGATCGGTCAAGGTTGCCAGCATGGTTTTGTCGCGCGGCGGATTGACCAGCCGCTCCGGGGCAAAATCCAGCCAGCCGCTACTCAGATTGGCGGCCCAGGCGCCAACGCTCACCAATGTAATTACCGCCAGCAACCCAGGCTGCCACGGCGTCTGTCCCCCTTTGTCTTTTTGCGTGTAGTAATAAAGCAGCGCTGTGATGCCCAGTAAAGCGGCCAGCAGAAGCATTACGCTAAAGGGACTCCAGAGGGTCAACAGCCCTAACACGGCGACTACGCCGACGGCTGCCCCGGTCAAATCTGCCGCATAAAGTTGGCTGCTGGCCGCCGGTTGCGCGGCAAAGAGGAGGGCTGTGCCAAAGCCAATCAGGCTGAAGGGAAGCAGCGCCAACAACGCCTGCACCGGCAAGTTGATCACCCCCGGCGCCCAGACGCTAATTCCATTGCCCACGACAAAAGCCAGACTCAGCAGCCCCAGCACCAGTGGTAGAAGGGCGACCATTTGTGTCGGCTTGCGCCGGCTGCCGGCTTGGGTCGCCAGCGCCGCACCTACACTTACCCCCAGCACGCCCAACGCCACGGCCAGAAAGACATAGTGATATTGAAAATAGAGCGAGAAGATGCGGGTGACGGCGAGTTGATAGCCCAAGCCGGTCGCCGAGAGCAGGGCGACGAGGAGCGGTGAAAGCGGAAAGAGGAGCGGCGGTGTGACGGCTGTCCGCTCCATACCTTGCTGTTTTGTGACTGAGCGCTTACTTGTCATTCCACACTTTGGCTTCTATTGGCAAAATCATCATTTACGAAGCAGATCTCGCTTGGGTATTACGTTAGTTTCCCAAGGGAGTACCTACGCCTAAGCCGGCGAGACCGCCGGGAAGAGGTAAGAACGCTTCCGAATAACCAAACGGTCTTTACCCCTGCCCTGAAAACAACCGGGATTTCGCAGATTATACAGATGAATTTGCAATATAAATCTTTGAAATCTGCGGCATCCCTGTTGTTTTCATTAGCTGTGGCGCACAATGGTGCATGGGTACTTCCTGGAGGTCTCGCCTGTCCCTGTGCGGGGCTGATGTCCTTTTTCTGTAGGCACTAGCCCCTTCCGAATCTGGGGAGCGAACTGTCACGGCTCCTCCCCCAAACTGGGGGAGATTGGGAGGGGGTGGCTGTGCTTGTCTATTTGATCCCCGTCATCGAAATCCCTTCGACAAAGGCGCGCTGGGCGATGAAGAAGACGATCACCACCGGCAGCGTACAGACTACCGTCGCCGCCATGAGCAGATTCATCTTGACATCGAACTGACCGTTAAAATAGGCCAGACCGACGGCCACCGTGTACTTACTCACCGAGTTGAGGTAGAGCAGCGGGTAGCGTAGGTCGTTCCAGATGTCCTTGAAACTGAGAATCGTGATCACCGTCAACACCGGCACCGAGAGCGGTACGATCAGATTCCAGATCACGCGCACCGTACCGGCGCCGTCCATGTTGGCCGCTTCCTCCAACTCCCGCGGGATCGACATAAAGAATTGGCGCATCAAAAAGATGGCGTAGGCTTCCCCAAACCAAGCCGGCACAATCATCGGCAGGAAGGTGTCCACCCAGCCGATGTTGCTAAAGAGAATGAAACGCGGAATCCAGTAGACAGCGTCGGGCAACATCAAGGTTGCCAGCAGCACGGCAAAGAGCGCATCCTTTCCCGGCGCTTCCAGACGGGCAAAGGCATACGCGATCAGGACACAGGAGATCAGCCGCCCCGTGATCATCCCCACTTCAATGATCAAGGTGTTGCGAAAGAAGATATGAAAGGGCAGCAACGGGTTGGCAAATGCGTCCACAAAGTTGCTCCACATGGGCGGGTTGGGGATCCACTCCGGCGGCCAGACAAAGATTTTGTGTTCCGGTTTTAGGCCGGACAAGATCATCCAATAGAAAGGGAAGAGAAAGAGCAGGCTCAGGATGATCAACAACCCATAGACCAGGAGATTACGCAACCGGTCGTTACGGGTGCGCGAAGTCAACCCGCTGGCCGTTTGCGCGCGTGGCAAGGCAACCGTGCTCATCGTTTGTTCCTTTCCCCTTCGTTATAGACCCACAAGTCGGACGAGCGCAGAATGATCAGCGTGAGGATCAGGATGATCACAAACAAGATCCACGCCAGCGCTGTGGCATAGCCCATGCCGTTGAAATTCTGGAAGGCATTGGTATAGACCAGCAACATATAGAGCAAGGTCGATTGATCCGGTCCACCCAGCGTACCGGCCCGCGCGCCGGAGATAACATAGGCTGAGTCAAAGGCCTGGAACGAACCAATCACCGACATGACAAAGTTGAAGAAGATGGTCGTACTGAGCATCGGCAGGGTAATGCGGAAGAAGCGCACGAGCCGATTCGCGCCATCCAGTTCTGAAGCTTCGTAGAGCGCCTTCGGGATGCCCTTCAAGCCGGCCAGGAAGATCAACATCTCGCCGCCCACATTCCAGGTGCTCATCATGATCAAGCCCCAGAGGGCATAGTCCGGGTCGCCAAACCAATTGGGGCCTTCAATGCCAAAGAGGCCCAGAAAGCCATTAACCGGGCCAAAGCGGGGGTTAAGAATCCACGACCAAAGCACGGCCGCCGCCACGCTCGCCACCACGGCCGGCATGTAAAAGGCGGTGCGAAAGAAGCCCACCCCATGCGTCGCCTCATTGAGCAGAATCGCCAGAAAGAGGGCGGTGATCAGCTTGAGGGGGATACTAAAGATGGTATAGAAAAAGGTAATGCGCAACGAATGATAGAAATCAGGATCGGCGGAAAAGGCGCGTACATAATTATCCAGCCCTATCCACTGGGGCGGCTGTAACATACCCCATTTGGTAAAACTGATATAGAGCGAGTAGAGCATCGGCCCTAAGGTAAACAGAATAAAACCGATAACCCAAGGCGCCACGCACAACCAAAAGACCCGCGCCTCATGGCTGGCTTTGCGACTAACTGTTCGCCCCGGTCGGGTAATGGCGGCTGTTGCCATAGAGGATTCTCCTTGTTGGGGAACCGTGACGGGTGACAAGGTGACAAGGTGACATAGTCGCCTAATTTTCCTGTCACTCTATCATTCTCTCATCCTGTTATCCTGTAACTTGGTGCCTTAACTACCTTGTCACCTTGTCACCCTGTCACCCTGTCACCCTGTCACCCTGTCAGACTAATTCGCGGCCAGACAGGCATCCGCATCCGCCGCGGCTTTGTCCATGGCCTCCTGGACGCTGGCGCCGTTGAGGAAAATATCCTCCATGCCGGCTTTGAAGTTCTTTTCACCACATTCGAGCCACTTGGGCGTGGTGAATTCCGGCAGCGGCTTGACATTGTTCAGATCGGCAATAATGTGCTTGTCGTATTCATCCTCGCCTAACTTTTGTTCATCGGCCACAGCCTTGACCGCGGTGAGGGCATAATTGGCAAACTCCTTGGCGCCATCACCGGCCGCGATGTACTTGAGGAATTTCCAGGCGGCCTCCTTGTTCTCGCTCTTGGCGTTGAGGGTGAAGCCGGCCCAACAGAGCGCATTGGCGCGGCCGGCCGGGCCTGCCGGCAGTTGGGCTGTGCCAAAGCTCAAGTCAGGGTTGGCCTTGTAATCCTTAAGCGGCCAACGGCCCGTCCACTGCATGGCGACCTTGCCGGTCTGGAAGAGATCGGCGCCGGCCAGCGCATCAATGTCCGCCTTGGCCGGGGCGACTTTGTGGGTGACGATCAGATCGACATACCACTGCAGCGCCGCTACCGTCTCCGGGCTATTCATGAAACCGGTGGTCTTGGTGCCATCTTCACTAACGACGCTGCCGCCATTCTGGTAGATGATCGGCAACACGCCGCGCAACCAGTAGAGGTCGCCCCAGGTGTTGGGGATCATGATGCCCCATTGGCTGCCATCGGGCTTGGTCAACGCCTGAGCGGCGGCCAACAGATCATCCCAGGTCCATTCGTCGGTGGGGTATTCAACACCGGCTTCGTCAAAGAGCTTCTTGTTGTAATAGAGCACCAGCGGGCTGTAGTCCTTGGTCAGGTAATAGGTCTGGCCGTTGACTTGCCCAAAGGAGGCGACGCCGGGCAGGAAGACGCTCATGTCGAGCGGATCGCTGCCGTTGATGTAATCATCCAACGGCGCCACGGCCCCTTCCGCCACATAGCGCGCCACATCGCCGTCGCCATTCTGCCAGATGTCCGGCGCATTGCCGGCGGCGATCTGCGCCAGTAACTTGGTGCCGTAATCCTGCGGAATGCACTCCAGATTCACCTTGATTTCCGGGTTGGCGGCTTCAAAGGACTTGATGGCGTTGTTGAACGGCTCCAACGCGTCGCCGCTCTCCCAACAACTAATGCGGATGGTGGTCGGGCCGGCAGCCGCGGCGCCACCGCCCGTCGCCCCGGTTGCGCCTGGTTGTCCAGCCGGCGCCGGACAGGCTGTGATGATCAAGCTGATGACCATCAACAAGCCAAACAGAGCTAGCATCTTCCGTTTCATAGCTTGTCACTCCTTGGTTAGAAAGATTTATGTTACGGTGGCACAATCGGTGTGGTTTATACCCCATAACCATCAAACGAAGAATTCTCTGGAAAACCCCGGCGACTCGTCTGTCACCCCTTACAAGGGCAGGCTCTGAAAGGGTCTCTAGGTTGCAATACGCTAGAGACCCTTTCAGGGTGACAGACGAGTCTTCCCGCGCTTGGGAAAACCCTTCGTTTGCTGTATACAGGTTTGTAACCACACCGACCGCGCCACATGACACACATTACTGACACACACTCGACTGCCGGACAATCAGCCGGGGGGGCAGATGCAGTTGTGTGTAGGCGGGGGTTTCGCCTTGTATCAACTGGGTCAACAAGTTGACAATTTCGCGACCGACCTCGCGCACCGGTTGGCGCACGGAGGTGAGCGGCGGCGACAGATGTTGCACCCCTGGCGTGTCATCAAAACCGGTGACCGCGACATCGGCGCCAACCTTGAGACCAGCGGCCTGCACCGCCTGCATTGCGCCAATCGCCAGATGATCATCGACCGCGGCGATGGCGGTTGGGCGAATCGCCTCCGGCAGTTGTAGCAGCGCAGCGGTCTGTGCATAGCCCACGGGAACTTCCCCCTCCCCACGGCGTAGCCAGGCCGGATCGACCGTAATGCCGGCGTTGCGCAGGGCATCCAGATAGCCGTTGACTCTGGACGTGCCGGTGCGTGAACCTTCCGGCCAGGCTAACAGGGCAATCCGGCGATGACCCTGCTCCAGCAGATGTTCGGTGGCTGCGCGCAAACCGGCGCGGCCATCCACATCGACGTAAGGAAAGCGCCAGTCGGGGTTGGCGCGGCCAAAGGCGACAAAGGGAAAATCAAGCTGCCGTAAGAGCCGAATGCGGGGGTCATCGTAGTTCGTGCTGGTGATAATAAAACCGTCCACGCGCCCGGTGCGAATGAGATCGTGATAGACGGCGCTTTGATCGTTGCTTTTATGGCTGGGGAAGAGTAACACATGGTAGCCGGCTGCTTCGGCCGCTTCGACGGTGCTGCCCAGAAATTGATCCAAAATCGCGCTGACGCGATCAGGCGTGGTCGGCTCCCAGGAGTAGCCGATGAGGTGGCTGGCCTGCTTGCGCAGGTTGCGCGCCGTCACATTGGTGCGATAGCCAAGCGCGTTCACTGCTTCCCGGATAGCCGTCGCCGTTTCCGGCGTCACCGTTGCTTGGCCATTCAACACCTTGGAGACCGTCTGATAGCTGACGCCAACCTGTGCCGCCACATCTTTGAGTGTAACACGCTTTGACACGCGCCTACTCCCAGTCCGCTGTGAAAATATAAGAAATCGTGCGAACGTTCGCCTGGGCTGGTAAAAAAAACAGGAACCATGCGAACGTTCGCCTGAAAGTATAACAGAGAATAAACGGGGGTGTCAAATTGGCTATGATGTTTGCATATGACAATGAAAGCACAGGCTTTTCCTATGGTCGCTTCAACTTGACGGGTGCGGTTTACAAACAACCGTTACTGCCCGGCCAGCCCGCTATAGCTGATGCCTTCAATGTAATAGCGACTAAAGATAAAAAAGAGGATCAACATGGGAATGGCGTTAAACATCGCCGCCACCAGAATGGCCGTCAGATCATTTGTATATTGATAGCGGAAGAAACTCATGCCCACCGTCAGCGTCATCCGGTCAACACTCTGTAGAAAGAGCAACGGCGCCACAAAATCATTCCAGGACCCCTGAAAAGCCAGAATAGCAAAGGTAAGCAGCGCCGGTCGCGAGAGGGGGAGGGCAATGTTCCAATAGGTGCCGAAGCGACCCAACCCGTCCATCTGCGCCGCTTCCTCCAACTCTCTGGGGATCGACTTGAAGAATTGAGTCAACATCAAAATCCCCACCGGTGCAATCAGCCGCGGGATGATCAACGGCCAGAAGGTGTTGACCCAGCCGATGCGTGAGTAAAAGACATAGGCCGGAATCAACGTCACCGCCGCCGGGATCGCCAGGCTGGCAATGATCGCGCCGAAGATCAAGTCCTGCCCCGGAAAACGCAGCCTTGCAAAAGCGTAGGCTGCCAGTGAGCAGAAGAAGAGTTGACTCAGGACATTGACCACCGCCAACCAGACGCTATTAAAGAGCCAGCGGGGCAATAGGCGACCCTCGGCGCTGGGAATCGAGAAATTCCAGACCCGCTGCCAGTTCTCCGTATGCCACTCTTCCGGCAAGATGGTCGGCGGAAAAGCGGTGATCTCCGCCGTGGTCTTAAAGGTGCCGAGAAACGAGAGAATAAAAGGCGCAAAGGCAATCAGCGCCATGAGCGTCAGCAAGAGGTAGCGCAAGAACGCACTCAAGCGAAAGCGCTGCGCTTCGGCGCTATTGGTTTGGGGAACCGATGCTGCTTGTCGTTGTGAGATTGTCGCCATCCGTGCTTCCTTTGCTCCTAAGAGATTGAGAGATTTTAACTCGCTGGTAATTACTAAGCCCGCTCGCCGCCGGTCCGTGACCGGCGTATGGGTCGCCGGTCACGGACCGGCGGCGAGCGGACAGAGGCTTGGTAGTTACAATCGCTGTATCTCTCAATCTCCCCACTCTCTTCCCCCAACCTGTTAATACTGTTGGGTTGACTGCTCAATATACCGCCGCTGAAAGATCGTGATCAACACAATGATCGCCGCCAGAATAAAAGCCATGGCGGCGCCAAAACCGGCTTCGGGGGAGGTCTGGCGTCCCAGCGTCTTCTGAAAGATCAAGAGCGCCGGCGTCAGCGTCGTTTTGAGCGGGCCGCCGGCGGTGAGGACATAGGCCTGATCAAAGACCTGAAAGGTGCCAATCGTCCCCAGAATGACCACCAGCGCAATTACCGGACGCAGCAGCGGCAAGGTGATGTGCCGGAAGGCGCGCCAGCCGGTCGCCCCATCCAATGACGCCGCTTCATAGAGATACCCTGGTACATCCTGCAGCGCCGCCAGGAACATGATCATAAAGGTCGGAATCGTCGTAAAGATTGCCAGCCCCATAATCGCCAGCCAGGCAACGCTGGGACCACGTAGAAGTTCGCCCACGCCTTCGATGCCCAGGGCTGCCCAGAGAGGATCCAGGAGGCGGTCGGCGCTTTGTAGCCAGGCAATATCGGTGCCCAACAGATAGTTGATAAAGCCCCGGCGTTGATACAACCAGAAGAAGATCAACCCAATCACCACCGACGAGGCGACGCTAGGCGAATAGAGCAAGGTGCGGTAGATGCGCATCCCCGTCAACTTGGCGTTGAGCAACACCGCCAGAAAGATGGCGCCGATGGTCTGGATCGTCGTCACAATGACAAAATACCAGAAGACATTGATTAACGAAATCAGGAAATCCCGCTCGCGCAAGGCGCGCAGATAGTTGTCAAACCCGACAAATTCCGGTTCCACCCGCGCATAAGGCGCCGTCAAGTTGGTGAAGCTGATATAGAAAACATACAACAACAACCCATAAGTAAAAATCCCGCCCACAATCAGGTAGGGCGCAATAAAGAGATACCCCGTCAATGCCTCCCGTCGCGCCAACGAGCGCGCACGGTTGTTAGCAGCGGGTGTTTGGCCAGTGGCGACAGCCATGTTTACGCTCCTCTCCGTAACCAGGAACACAACAACGGATTTGGGAAGGAACGGATTTTTTTCTGGCTTGGCAGTTGATCGGACGAGCAATGCGCTGCGACCTAATCTGCCGCTTCCTTCACCCGTTGTTGTGTTCCGGCGACGGCCATATCCGTTGCTTCCAAAATCCGTTGTTGTGTCCCCGCGCCGACTACTGTTGCAACACCCCATTCACCTCCTGCGCGGCCTGGTCGAGCGCCTGCTGTACATCGGCGTTACCAATAAAGATTGGCTCAATGGCGCTCTGGTTGATGATACGGATCACATCGGCCTGGCGCTGTGGCCCGCCAAAGACCGTTTCAGCCACCCGACCGTTAGCCGCCGCCTGCACCAACGTGTTGGCGACCGGATTTTCCTGGTAGTAGGGATCACTGGCCAAACTTTGCAAACTGGGCTGGGCGAGACCGGTGGGGATCAACGCTTGCTGGTTGATGGCGCTGGTCAAGAAGAGAACGGCAGCGGCGGCGGCGTTGGGATACTGGGTATTGGCATTAGCCGCAAAGGCATTGGTAAAGAGAATGGTCTGCTCTTGGCCGCCTTCGGGGCGGGGTAACGGCACAGCGGTATACTGGACATCCGTGCCGCCCTGTTGCGGATCGGCCATGAAGGGGACTAACCAACCACCCTCGATCACCATTGCTGCGCTCTGGCGGGCAAAGGCTTCGCCACACCAACTGGTGCCGATGTCCTGAAAGGGCGCCGCCGTGCCGCTATCGGCAAATTCTTTCCAGAACTGCATCACCTGGACGCCACTCTCTTGATTGAAGGTGGCCTGCCCATTTTCGATAATCGGGTTGCCCTGTTGGAAGAAGAAGGGCGCAAAGCGCAAAATGTTGGGATCAAAGCAGAGGCCGGTGACACGCCCGGCGCCTTCCCCTTGGGTCATGGCTTGCGCGGCGTTACGTAAATCCTCCCAACTCTGAATCGTGGCCGGGTCGACGTTGGCCTGTTGCGCAAGCCCTGTGTTGACAAAGAGTACCAGCGGGTTGAAATCCTTAGGCAGGCCATAGGTCGCGCCTTCAAACTGATACAATTCAATCAGCGGAGCATAGAAATCCGCCGCCTGCCGACCCACGCTGTTCATAGCATCATCCAGCGGCAGCAACAAGCCCTGTGTGCCCAGTTGCCCCATCAATTGCCCGTTGAGCAAAAAGACATCGGGCGCATTGCCGCCGGAAAAGCCGGCGGTGATCGTCGTCTCATATTCAGAGGGCACCGGCTCAAAGGTCATGGTGACATTGCGGTCGGTAAAGAGTTCATTAAAACGGTCGGCGCCCTGTTGATAAAGCTGTTGCTCGGTGGCATTTCCGGCAGCGCTAAAGCGTAAGGTGGCGCCCTCTTCCACCGCCAGTTGGCTGAAATCCAAGTCATTCACCCCACCCGTGGCGGTTGTCCCCGTCACCGGTTGCGTGGCGCCGGTTGCCGTATCGGCTGCCGGCGTATTTTCCGCTGCCGTGGTTGGGGCCACCGTTGGTTGCGTCGTTCCTTGATTCTCACCGCGGCCACAAGCCGCCAGCACCAGTGTCAAGACCAGGAACAGCGTTAGTAGACTGTTCATCCGTAAGGTTCTACCCTTCATCGTAGATTGCTCCTTTGCAAAATAATCATCGTCGCGTGGTCGCGTCGTCGTTTGGTCGCGTCGTCAAGAATCAATGTACTTGACCTTGTGACTAAACGACGATGCGACCACGCGACGATTGATAGCTCAATCATTGCGCAGATCGACAAAGTGGCGTTCGCCGCGGATCGTCACGCCAAAGGCCAGACGGCGCCAGTGGGCCGGCAGGTTGGGTTGTACAGTAAAAGTGCCATCGGTGACGCGGAGGCCGGCAAAGCCGAAGACCGCCGCCTGCCACAGCCCGCCGGACGAGGCAATGTGGATGCCATCGGCGGCGTTGCCGCGCACATCGCCCAGATCGGCGCGGGCGGCGCGCATAAAGTGGGCATAGGCCACTTCCGGCTGCCCCAGTTGACAGGCCGCCCAGGCATGAAACGCCGGCCCCAACGAGGAGCCGTATTCATGGTCCGTGCGCGGGCTGTAGTAGGCCCAGTTGACTTCCATGTCTTCAACCGTGAATTGATCGTCGAGCAAGAGCAGTAGCATCAACACATCGGGCTGCTTTAACACTTGATGGGCGTTGGCGCCCTCAATCCCCAGGAGCGCCTGCATGGATGTAGTGCGGTTGGCGTATTGCGGCCAGTCCACTTCGGGCAATTGGAAAAAGCCCTCGAATTGCTCAATCAGGCGGCGTTGCGGGTCGCGCAGGAAGAGCAGGTTGGCGGCGATGGTCTGCCAGTGGGCCAACCGTTCGTCCGTCAGCTCCAGTGTTGTACGCAAGGTGGCGGCTTGGGCCGGTTCATGGCTTTCCAGCCAGCCGATCATTGCAATGGCCGTTTGCAGATGCCAGCGCACCATGCCATTGGTAAAGGCGTTGTTGTTGATATGATCATGGTATTCATCCGGCCCGATCACGTCGGAGATGGAGAATTGACCGGGTGTTGGTTTATCGGGTTCGACACGGCTTTCCCAGAAGCGCGCCGTCTCCAGCACAATTGGGGCGCCGACGCTGGTCATAAATTGATTATCACCGGTGATATGCCAGTATTGCATAATGGCATAGACCACATCCACCGTAATGTGCAACTCAATGTCGCCCGGCCAGATACGCACCAGGCCTTCGCCCCGTGGCCCCGGCACAAAGCGGGGCGTCACCTCTTCGCCGGTCTCAGCGCTCTCCCAGGCGTATTGGGCGCCGGCCAGCCCATTGCCGGCGGCTTTGCGGCGCGCCCCGTCCAGGGTATGCCAGCGATACATGAGCAGATTGCGCGCCAGGTGTGGTTGGGTAAAGATAAAAAAGGGTAGGACAAAAATTTCCGTGTCCCAAAAGACATGACCGCGATAGCCAAAGCCGCTCAACGACCGGGCGCCGATGCTCACTCGTTCATCATGGGTCGGGGCGGCGATGCGCAACTGGAAGAGCGCGTGACGCATAGCGGTCTGTGCTTCGTCATCGCCTTCGATGATGACGTCGCTGGCCGCCCAGAAGCTTTGCCAGGCAGCAGCGTTGGCGTATTGGAGCTGCGTGAAGCCTTGACCAGCGCTTTCTTCCACCTTGCCGAGAGCTGCTGCCAGCGGATCGGGCGTGTCGCGGTCGGTGTAGACGCTGACGACTTTTTCAAGGGTTACGGTCGTTTGGGCGGTGACATGCGTGGTCAAGGAAAGCCCGGGGCTGCCGGGGCTATCGGCCAGGACCGTTTCGTTGGCGTCAGCGGCACAAAGAAGGCGCATGGCCTGCACCAGCCGCTTGCCGGTAACGCGCGTTTCGCCGCTGAGATAGACGGCGCCGCCAACCTGTCCCTGTTCAAAGTTGTGCCAGTGGAGCAGCCCTTCATTTTCCACATGGCCCATCAACCGTGGCCGCAACCGGATATCAACAGCATGAACCAGTGGCGTTACCTGTAGTTGGACAGCCAGTGCATGTTGATCGGCCAGACTCGCCAGCCGCGTATAGTGGAGTTCCACGGTGGCGCCGTCAGGGGGTGTCCAGCGTAGCGAACGGTGTAATTCGCCCCGGCGCAGATCGAGCCACCGGCAATAATCCTCCACCTTGCCACGATTCAAGCGGAAAGGCTGACCATTGACCCAGAGGTCGATGACGGTCCAGTCAAAGGCGTTAGCGAGTTCAGTGTAAGAGATGGGCACATCATCCCACAGCCCGTGGATCAGGGTGGCGGGTTTCTCGCCGGGCGAATCTTCCTCCAGTGTGCCGCGCGTGCCGAGGTAGCCGTTGCCGATGGTAAAAATGGTCTCCCAGGCGTTCTGCGTCTTGGGATCAAAGCGTTCTTCGGCCACACGCCAGGTGGCGGCGTAGCGCAGTTGCGCTACTGTGACCCCGTTGAGATCCGGCAGCACTAGATCGGCATGACCGACCCGTTCCACCGGCCCGATGCCTACCGTCGCCATACCGGCGACGCGGGCAGCGGTAATGCCGGCGGCGGCATCTTCCACAACCAGACAGTTGGCCGGCGCCAGCGCCAGCCGCTCTGCTGCCAACAAAAAGAGATCGGGCGCCGGTTTGGCGCGGTTTTTTCCCGGCCCAACGTCTGCTTCCGGCCCGGCGACAATCACGGCAAAGCGGTCGGCAATGGTCAGTTGATCCAACACAAAGCGCGCATTCTGGCTGGCTGAAACCACCGCCGTGCGCAGACCGAGGGCGTCGCATTCATCCAGCAGCATGGTGACGCCGGGCAGCAGATCCGCCGGCGTTATCTGTTGTAGCAGTTCCTGATATTTCCGGTTCTTGTCGGCCATCCACCGTTGGGCGGTTGCTTCGTCGATGGTGCGGTCGCCCAGGAGTAACAGGAGTGATTCGCGGCGCGAGACGCCGCGCAACTGCTCATTGTGGGTGCGGTCAAAGGGGATGCCCTCGCGGTCGGCTAACCACTGCCAGGCTTGATAATGGTACTCGGCGGTGTCGGTGAGTACGCCATCGAGATCGAAGAGAATGGCCTGAATGCGACTGGACACCCGATTTTCTCCTTCCTCTCCACGCGGGAACAGCTTCTGTCTCCATTGTAGCGAGGATTGGGCAAGAGAAAAGAGAGTATGCTAACAAAGTTGGCGGATTGGGGTAGGGAATTTTAGGCGGATGTATGCTTTCTCGGCCTGCTCGCCGCCGGTCCGTGACCGGCATTGGGGACGCCGGTCCATGACCGGCGGCGAGCAGGCTTAAGGACTATGCGGGTGTATGGGCAGGGCTGAGCGTCACCGCCATGAGGGTGACAACCTCGCCGCGGTAGTCGAGATCGCGCTGGGCCACCCAGCCCAAGCGGGCATAGAGTCTTTGTTGATCGGGTGTGATCAAGTAGAGCAGGGGAAAGCCCAACTCCTGAGCAACAACTTTCATCTGTGCCGCCAGTGCAGTAGCGATGCCGCGCCCACGATAGGCCGGGTCGACAAAAACGCTTGCCATAAAGGGCGTGAGGTCGGGGTGGCTGCGCAGATCGTTGACCACCAGCCCGGCGGACCCCATGACTACGTCGTTTTCCAGCGCAATCAAGGTGGTGGGAATGCCGGGGCGACCAACGTGTTGACCGAGCCGTTCAATCCGCCCCGGGTGCGAATCGCCCGGGTTCAAATGGCCCCACTCCTCATATTGCCAGGCCGCGACGGTGGGGATGTGGTGGGGGTGGTCGGCAAGATAAGCAATTTGCATAGATCGTTCTTCCTGTAGTTACGTGGTAAGCCAAGCGAAAATCAGCCCCGCCAGAACAATGATCCCTTGCAGCACGGTAATACGGGCAAAGCGCGACCAAAGCTGCTTGCGTTCCACGCCCTGGCGGTAGTAATGTTCCAGATAGAGGATCAAGCTGAGCGCGATCAGGCCAAGGATGAGTACCCCCGCCCGATCAATAAAGCTCATCATCCAGCGGTTCAACGGGAACAGCCCGAACAGCCCCATAATGAGCAATCGACCATAGAGGAAGTCGAGTACCATCAGGCCGACGGCGACCAGCCAAAGCAGAAAACTGACAATGTAATTGGTGGTCAGTCGGTGAAACAGGGTTGGCGCATCTTTAATCACGATTCATCTTCTTACATATATTCACGATACGACAGAGTGAACTTTGCCCGCCATTTATACGGCGCCAGTCAATTGCAGGGTATCGGCAAAATGACAGGCGGCAAAGTGACCGGGCTTGATCTCTTGCAGTGCCGGCCCTTCTTGCTTACAAATTTCCTTCGCATAGGCACAGCGAGGGTGGAAATAGCAACCAGTGGGCGGTTTGGCTGGATTGGGGACATCGCCTTCCAGAATAATGCGCGACCGTTTGGCGCGCGGATCGGGCTTGGGAATGGCCGACAGCAGCGCTTCGGTGTAGGGGTGCAACGGGTTGGCGAAGAGTTCGCGGGTGGGGGCCAGCTCGACAATTTTGCCGACATACATCACCGCCACCTGATCACAGATGTGCTTGATCACACTCATATTGTGAGCAATAAAGAGGTAGGTGAGATCAAACTGCGCCTGCAGGTCGGTGATCAAATTCAATACCTGCGCCTGTACCGAAACATCCAGCGCCGACACGGGTTCGTCCAGTACAATAAAACTGGGATTCAAGGCCAGGGCGCGCGCCAGCCCAATGCGCTGCCGTTGACCGCCGCTAAAGGCGTGGGGATAGCGGTTCATATGTTCCGGGCTGAGACCGACGGCGCGCAACAGTTGCCCCACCCGGTCATTCAACTCTTTGCCGCTGGCGATTTTGTTGATGACCAACGGCTCGCCTACAATCTGGCGCAAGGTCAAACGCGGGTTGAGCGAAGCGTAGGGGTCTTGGAACATGATCTGCATATTGCGCCGCATGGTGCGCATCTGCACCCCGTCTAGGCGTTCAATATGGAGCGGCCCTTCTTTTTTGTCATAGAATACAATCTCACCGGCTGTCGCATCGAGCAGCCGCATGATGCAGCGACCAGTGGTACTCTTGCCGCAGCCGCTTTCCCCAACCAGGCCAAAGGTCTCGCCTCGGTGGATGGCAAAGCTAACCCCATCCACTGCTTTGACATAACCGACGGTACGCTTAAAAAAGCCCCGCTTAATGGGGAAGTGCATCTTCAGATCATCGACTGCCAATAGCACTTCGTCGCTTTTGCGCGGCGCTACCTGGCTGCCATTGCTTGTTACGGCCGTCATGCCTTACCCCTCTCTTCCCGGCGCCATGGTGGCTGCTTGCTGAATCTTTTCATCGTACAGGAGACAACGCACGCCCCGGTTGTGGGTTGCACCGTTGACAGCGATCATAGCCGGTTCGATTCGGTTGCAAACCCCAGGCAGCACCTCCGGGCAACGGGGGTGGAAGGAGCAACCCAATGGCACGACCGACGGATCGGGGACATTGCCGCGAATCACCTCCAACCGCTGGCGTCCTTCTGCATCCAGCCGCGGGATGGAACGCAGGAGCGCTTTCGTGTAGGGATGCTTGGGTGCATAGAAGGCGGTATCGACATCGGTCTTCTCCACTACCTTGCCTAGATACATCACCGCCACCTCATCGCACATCTCCGCCACCACCCCTAAGTCGTGGGTGATAAAGATGATGCTCATGCCGGTGGCCTCTTGCAATTCCTGCATGAGATCGAGAATTTGCGCTTGGGTGGTCACGTCGAGCGCGGTGGTCGGTTCATCGGCAATCAGCAAAGTTGGGTTACAACTCAGCGCAATTGCGATCATTACGCGCTGGCGTTGTCCGCCGCTCAACTGGTGGGGATAGCTGTCGAAGATGCGGTGCGGCTCCGGCAAGTGGACCTTGGCTAGGGCGTCTTCCGCCACCTCACGCGCCACCTGTTTGGTGACATTTTGGTGCAACGTAATCGCCTCCAGCAGATGGCTGCCGACGGTATAGAGCGGGTCTAACGAGGTCATCGGCTCCTGGAAGATCATGGCGATCTCATTGCCGCGGATAGTGCGCATCTCCCGCCCGCGTGGGTTCAACTTGGTGATGGTGATCGCTTCCGCTGGGCTGCCCTCTCCGCCGCCCCGGTAGTAGGTGACCTCACCGCCCATAATCCGGCCGCGACTTGGCACCATGTTCATGATACACTGGGCGGTTACACTTTTACCGCAGCCGCTCTCTCCCACAATACCCAACACTTCGCCCCGGCGCAGCGTAAAGTCAACCCCGGACAAAGCGCGGGTCACGCCGCTTTCGGTAAAGAAATGGGTGTGTAGGTCTTTGACTTGCAGAATAATGTCGTTATTTATCGTCATATAAGGAATACAATTTAGTGCTACGTGCTGCGTGATTCGTGACCTTCGACAGGCTCAGGTCACGAATCACGCAGCACGTAGCACGAATCAGATTAAATCGCAAACGGATCCGCCGCATCGCGAATGCCGTCGCCGACAAAGTTAAAGCTGAGGACGGCCATAATGACAAAAAGCCCCGGCAGCATCAGCCACGGTTTTTTCACCACTACGCTGACGGTTTGGGCATCTTGCAGCAGCGTCCCCCAACTGACGGCCGGCGGGAGAATGCCCAAGCCTAAGAAGCTCAACGCCGTCTCGGCCAGGATCATGCCGGGAATGGCAAGGGTGGCGACGACGATGATATGGCTTAGGGCGTTGGGCAACATGTGGACCAAGATGATGCGGGCATGGTTGGCGCCGGCGGCTTTGGCCGCCGAAGCAAAATCCATCTCGCGATAGGCCAACACCTTGGCCCGCACCTGGCGCGCCAGACTTGTCCAACCAATGAGCGATAAGATAATCGAGATAAAAAAGAAGCGCATGGTGTTGGTCATATCCGCCGGCAGCGCGGCGGCAAAGGCCGCCCACAGCGCAATGCTGGGAAAGGACATGAGCAACTCGGTGGAGCGTTGGATCAGCGTATCAATAATGCCGCCAAAGTAGCCCGAAACGGTGCCTAGCACCGAGCCGAAAATGATGGTCAGCGCTACGCCGATCAACCCCACCGTCATCGAAATGCGACCGCCGTAGATAATGCGCGCCACCATATCGCGGCCATTGCGGTCGGTGCCCAACAAAAAGACCGTCCCCGGCTCTTCCACTCCATAGAGATGGCGGTCGCTTTCAATCAAGCCAAAGAGCTTGTAGGGTTCACCTTTGACAAAGAAGGAAATGGGAAACTTCTGGCTTTGATCATCCTCATGCACCCAATCCAAATTGACGCTATCTAGGGTGGTTGTCGTGCCATAGACAAAGGGGCGCAGGTGAAAATTGCCTTCGGCATCAAAGAAGCGTAATAATTGCGGCGGACGGGCAACAAAGTCCTCATCGGAGATGAGATGGTTATAGGGGGCAAAAAATTCGGCAAAGACAATCACCGTATACATGCAAAAGAGAACAATCGCCCCGGCGACCGCCAATCGATTGCGCAAAAAGCGCCGCCACATAAGCCGCCCAATCGAAAGTTGACCAATATCGCCCGCCACATTGGCGGCTTGGGCATAGGCGGCATTCTGCGGAGCCTCTTCTTCATAGGAAGGCGGTAAAGGAAGTGCTTGTTGAGCCATAGAAAGTCCTTTGTCTTATAGTCAGTTCGTCGCGTGGTCGTATGGTCGTTTAGTCTACAATCGAATGGTCTGTAATCGAAAAAGACTACGCGACCACGCGACGAACTGACCACGCGACTACGGACTACTCGTACCGAATGCGCGGATCGACGAGCGCCAGCAAAATATCGGCTAGAAAGTTGCCCAGCACCAACATCCCAGCCAGGAACATGAGAATGGTGCCGGCCAGATACATATCTTGTTGGCGTAACGCATTGAAGTACAGGGGGCCGGTCGTATTCAACCCCAGCACAATCGAGACCACTAGCGAGCCGGAGATGATCGACGGTAGACTCAACCCCAGCAACATGATCAGCGGGTGAATGGCGTTGCGCACCGCATGTTTGATGATCACCGTTGGTTCACGTAACCCACGCGCACGGGCGGCCTGGACATATTGCATATTCAAAATATCAAGCAGGTTGCCGCGCATAATGCGCATCAACCCCGCTGTACCTGAGGTGCCGACCACCAAAACCGGCACCCAGAGATGCTTGAGCAGGTCCACCACTTTGGCAAAGCTCCACGGCGCATCAATATATTCGCGCGAGAAAAGGCCGCCGACCGAAAAGCCAAACCACTGTTGCGCCAGCACCATTAAGACCAACGCCAACATAAAATCGGGAATCGACAGCCCGGCCATCCCCACCAAAGTGGCGGCATTATCACCCAATTTATACTGATGGGTGGCGGCATAGATGCCAATCGGAATCGCAACGACCCAGGTGAAAAGCAAGCTAAAGAACGCAATTAGCGCCGTGTAGCCAAGCCGCGCCCAAATTAGATTCTTCACTTCTTGGTTATATTGAAAGGACTCGCCGAAATCGCCCTGGACAAAGCCGCTGACCCATTTCCAATATTGCACATAGAGCGGTTGATCCAACCCATAGCGCCGTTTGAGCGCCTCTAACTCCGCCTCTGCTGTGTGCGTCCCCTGATTTTGGCGTTGGGCTTGATACACTTCAATATAACTGCCGGGCGGCAGATTAATAATGAAGAAACCGATCATCGAAATGAAGATCAGCGTTGTGACCATGTAAATTAAACGACGGGCGAGAAAGGCAAGCATAGATGATGATCCTGTCTCCGAAAGTGGCGAGTGGCGGGTGGCGAGTAGACCACCGCCACCCGCCACCCGTTACCCACTACTCTTTATAATACATCTGTTCCGGATAGACGGCGCCAAAGTAGGACATGATCCAGGGGCCGACAAAACCGCCCTGTCCCAGTTGTTCTTTGGAGGGGAAGTTGCCGACTTTCTCCAAGGCGGTCACAATCACAACTTCATTACCGACGGTGCCGATAAAGAAGGGACCCTCTTCAATGTGGACACGAATAATGTCCTGGCTTAATGCGAGCCGCTTGGCATCATCGGGTTCCACGCGGGCAGCATCATAGATCTCCCACAGCTTCCACGCCGGATCGCCAGGAGGCGGTTCTTCGCGCGGCGGGTTGCGTTCCAGCGGGTCGAGATCTAACTCGGTGCCTTCTTTATCGGTGCCACGCACCTGATACCAGGAGCCGTACAGCGGTGCGGTGCGGTCGTTGTCGACCCAGACCACCCAGTTGGGGAAGACCAGGAAGTTCGGCCCATCACCAACGCCCCAACAGCCACGGATATCGATCTCAGAGTTATCTTGCATGATCGCCATCTGCTCGTCGGGAACCACGTTGATTTGCACTTTGAAGCCGACTGCTTCCCACCCTTCTTTAATAATTTCCGTTGCCTGGCTTTGGGTGCGACTTTGCATCGCGCCAGCGCTGCAATCAATGCGCAAGGTCAATTCATCACCGCTCGGCAAATCGCGAACGCCATCACCATTGGCATCGACAGCGCCGGCTTCGTCCAGCAGAGAGCCGGCTTTTTCCGGATTGTATTCAACGGCCAGATCACGCCACTGCTCGTAGAGTTTGCGCCCCTCTTCATTGGCCGTGAATTCTTTGGCTTTAGGACTCATGGTGCCGGTGGTCTTTTCGCCGGTGCCAAAGTAGACAATTTTTTGAATCTTGTCGCGGTCGATAGCATGGGAGAGCGCCAGGCGGAAATTGCGATTGCGGTAGAGTTCCCGTTTTTGCGGATCTTGGTGCGTCCAGTTCGGATAGACCATCACGCCAGTGCCGCCGCCGCCGTCCCACAAGTAGGTCTTTAACCCAACGGTGGCTTCGGCATCGCGGAAGACGGAAAGTTCACTGAGCGGTTGGCTGTTGCAAGGGCGACCACAAATTTCCTGTTCGCCGGCTAGAACACGCAACTTGGAAACTTCTAGATTTTCGATGTAGGTGACGTCGATGTAGTCGATGTAGGGCAGTTGATTGCCGGCGGTATCGACGGCATAGTAATAGGGATTGCGCTCCAACTTCAGGCGCGTACCGGCTTCATACTCAACCGGCATCCAGGGATTTAGCACCGGCGTATCAGGGTTGGCGCGCCAGTCGATCTTCTGATCATGTTCCTCAAAGGTAGTGACAGCCGTGTTGTACTTCGGGTGGAATTGGCTGGCATAATGTTTGGGAACAAACAGGCGTTCACCCGCCGGCACCATTCCATTCGGCCACATCGCCAGGCGATCCAAGAAAAGTGGCGCCGGCGCCGCAAAGTTGAACTTCAGGGTGTAATCATCCACTTTGGTGACAGTCGCCATCTCACCACCAGAAATTAGGTAATCCGGCGGTACATCGGTGTGATCCGGGTTGATGACCATATCTTCCCACCAGTAGAGGAAGTCATCGACCGTAAAGGGTTGACCATCGGACCACTTGGTTCCTTCGCGGAAGAAGAGGGTGTATTCGGTCTTGTCTTCGTTGAAATCCCACCCTTTGGCCAACCCCGGTCGCTTGTCTAGACCATCTTTAACCCAGTGAACGGGTGAATAGCCATACATTGCCATCGTCAGATGATTGCCATTGGTCGCTGTATCAAAGCGATGCCAGGTGCCGCCATATTTGCCGATTTCGTTGTAGGGTGTAATGATCAGCGGTTCTGCCGGGATGCGCTCATCCAGCGGCGGCAACTCGCCGGCCATAACCTTCTCGTGCAACATGGGCGCTTCGTGGGTGTCGCTCATCTCGCCGGCGGGGGCAGCCGTGGCTTGTTCTTGGGCGGCCGGCGCCTCCGCGGCAGCCGCCGGTTGCTCCGGCGCCGCGGCGGGTTGACCGCCACAAGCCGCCAGAATTAACGTGGCGATCAGTAGGATGCCTAAAACCGTATTCACTTTTCGCTGCATTCAATCCCTCCTTGGTTGGTATCGTGATGTGTCTTCCAGGGCGAGTCGCGCGCGGGGGCAAGCAAGCGTACTATGCTTGTAGGCTGTTATGCGCAGTTAGGCTGATTCACCTCCTTATAGTGTTGTAGCGCCTCTGATCACGGTGAATAAGGACAGCAGTGGGAGCAGCGGTAAACGCAATATTTTCGTGATCAAACAAAAGAAGCGTTACAAAGTTTCGGAACTGTGTTTATTGACCCATACAAACGGCGTGGATGAAATAACCTGGAATTTACTACACTACTGAGAAGTGTAAGACTGGGAAGATCACTCCAGGATGTGGAAAAGATGTTACCACAGAAAATTTAATCGAGCAACCACGGGAACTATTGAGGTGATTTCAACCGACAGCCGCTGCCAGCGGCGCGTTTCTTTTACGCTGTCCTGTACGACTATGGTTGAAGCACGAGCGTTGTCAGGGCGACAAAGGTGTCATTCATGACAACTTCCAGTTGATAATTCCCAGGAGTGAGCGTTGATGGTATCGTGGTGCGCACCCGCTGGCAAACCACCTCCGTCGCAGCCGGCGCTACGTCAAGGTCAGGCGCAATTTCACCTTGCCATAGGTCAAGTCGCTTATCACGCACGAGTAAGCGCAGGGTAATCGGGCTGGTTGGCAACGTTGCACCCCCATTCCAGTAGAGATCGACGGTAACAGGTGCGCCGACCCGTAACGGATCGGTTTGCACCTGATACCCAATGATCTGTAAATCCGACGCCAGCGTCAAGGCGACGGGATTGGATAAACCAATTTCGTTATGTTGGTAGCTGCGCATGGGGAGCGTGACTTGACCGGCAACCACCGAATTACCTAAGCCATCGAGGCGCGGCCGCCGTTGGCCATCGGCGGCCAGCTCATACCAGCCGGTAATGACATCAACCGTCGCGCCGCCGGCGCAGGGATCGTTGACATCAAACGGATAGCGTTCAATCACCCGCTCCCCCGGCGACCAGACCGGTGTTAAATAGCTACCGTTGCCGGGTAACTTGTCCACCTGCGCCACCCGTCGCCCGTCGCCATCGATAAAGTGGAGAAACGCGGTCAGGCTGCGGTGGGTCGGCTGTTCGGCGCGCCAGAAGAGGATCACTTCGTTGCGCTCTTTGTGCGGCTTCATGCCCAGGAGCGTTGGCCCGTCGTCAAAGCGCGCTTCCATTGTGTTGGTGGGTTGGAAATCAGCCGGCCAGTCGTTACTCAGCGGAACGTCTACCTTGACCAATGCCAGCAGGCGTTGCCCATAAGCATCCAGTACCTCTTCGGCCTGCACGCCCGACCAGCGTTCAGCCAGTTGTTCGGCGCGCGCCATCTTTTCACCGGGAAACGCATAAACCACCCCTTGCCCCACCGGCGGCAACACCAACGTCTCCACTGGATCGAGCGCTTTGATCAAGCTGTTGCTGCGCAAAAAGGTAAAGGTGGCATGGTCGGCCCACAGGGGTTGGAGGAAGACTTCATACCCCGCGGCGGCCAGGTTTTCCAGCGCAGCCAGCGCGTCCAATTTATCAGCGTCGTAGGCGTAATAACTCTCCGGCCGTTGGGGAAAGCGCACAAAAAAGTCATAACTGGCCCAAACTCCGCTAATGGTCAACATGAGGCCGGCTAGCGCAGCGCCGCTCCAGACTGGTAAACGAGTGGTAGGATGGGTGGCGCGCCACTGTTGCCATCGTTCTATCAACCAACCAAGACCCAACCCGACGGGCAAAAAGGTAGCCGGCAGCGACGGCATTGTGCGCGAATAGTTGGGCGCCGCTTCGCTTAAGACTGAAGGCATGAGCATAACAAAGGCCCAAATTGCCAGCAAGACCAAGGCATTGACATCGGGGTCATCCGCCCGCCGCCGCCAGAGCCGCCCTGCCCAGAGACCGACGCCCACTAAAAAGGGGATCGAGAGCAAGGGGTCAAAGACGGGCCGTCCCGCTAGGTTGTGCGCCCACTCCACATCACCGGCAAAGTTGAACATGCCCAGCACATGGAAGATATTCGCCAGCAACGCCGCCCACGGTTGATCGCCGCTGACGCGATCGGCAAAGATCGAAACCTCCGAAGCGTGACCAAAGAAGAAATCGGGATGGCGATAGAACTCGATGCCTAACGGCAGAAAGACCAAAAAGGCGATTACGCCGGTAATGAAGAGAATGCCTACGGCGCTATCCACCGCCAGCCGTCGCTCTTTGGGGTTGCGCCAGAGCAACCAGGCGGTATACGCCAGCAGGATAAAGGGTACAAACCGCCCACTCGGATGCGTCCAGACCGTCAAGCCGGTGAGAATCCCGCTCGTCAACAACGCCCAACGGCGTGACCACGGACGCTCGGCATGATGGGCCAGCCAATATGCGCCAAAGAGTCCGCTCAGGATCAGCGGCATGGTAATGACGCGGATGCCGTAGTGGCTAAAGTGGAGATGCCAAAAGCTAATCGCCAGCGTTACGCTGGTGCAAAGGGCAATGGTCCGCGAATCGCGCGTCAAAATGGTGCGGAGCAGCCAATAGGTGGCCGCCACGGCGCCAATGCCGACCAACGCCGACGCCAGTCGCAAGCTGTAGACATAGAAGCCGAGAAAAGTTCCCAGCAGCGCTTGGAAATAGCTGTAGAGCGCCTCCCGCCCGCCGTTGGCCGGCAGAAAGAGGGGGCGATTGCCATACCAGATCTGTTCGGCGTCAATCGCGTTAAATGCCTCATCAAATTGAAAACCGGGCGGCACTTCGCCCAGCTTGTAAAAGCGCAATACAGCCGCCAGCAATGTCACGCTCAATAAGAGCGCCCAGTCACGTCGATTCCACTTCATGAATTGCTCGTTCTTGTTATCGATGTTTTATTGTCTAGTAAACTCGATTGTATCATTAATGGTGAGCTTTGCCACGATAAGCGGGGCGTCGGTTGCCGATTCACCAGGACGTTCGTACCGAATGGGCGCCAGCGTCGCCGGAACATAAAGATTCACTCCAAGTTGGTATGCTCCCGGCACCGTGGTTGTCGGCAGTGGCAGGGCCAAGTAACCCGGCTTCTCATCGCCCGCATTCCAGGTAGTAGGCGGCAACAGCGGCCCAATCGGGAAGCTATCCCGCTGACTGACGACGGCCCCATTGGCATCCAGCAAACGCAGGGTGACACGGTAGTCGATGGTCGGTTTGCTTTGCGCCAGCCAGGTCAGCGTCGTAAGCAGGTAGGCCGGTTCATCAAGCCGGGCTGGGCGCAGGGTGACAGTCGTCGCTTGCAGGAGCATTTCACCGTTGAAAAGCGCTACCGGTCGGCTTTGTATCTGCGACTCGACAAAATGCGGACTGAGAAAGTGACAGAGCCGCACATCCAGCCAAGCATAACACTCCCGCTGGAAGGCAATGGCAGTTAAAAACTTCGGCACAAACTCGCCGGGGTCCACTTCATTTTCGGCAGTCAAACTCAGCCACAGACCAGGGTGATCGACCAGCGCCTGACGCAAATGATCGTCCATCTCCTCCGGCACCACCGGTGGGGCGTTGACCGGCCAGTAGTCCGGCAGCGTAATCATCGGCGCAGTGAGGAATGTTTTTTCCGCCGGTAAGTAATACTTTGCCAATAGATGCTGCCGCGGTCCTTCCAACAAGAGCGCCTCATCGGGCTGGCGATGGCTGGTCAAATATGCCGTCATCTCCCGATAGGCGCTCTTCTGATATGGCCCAAAGTATTGCGGCAAGGCGAGTGCACTCGGCGTGAGCGCCACGACCAGCGCAGTCGCCCCCAGGCTCCAGTGTAACTGCCCCAGCCAACCGATCCCGGCGGCAATAACTATCAACAGCGGCGGCATGATGTAGAGCAGGTAGCGCGTCGCCAGCGTGCGTGAAATCAATAGCGAGACCACCACCGGCAGGAGGCAAACCAGGAGCAACAACAACCCACGTTGTTTATCTGCAAAGCCTGCCAAATTCGTAGGTCGCAGCAAGAGGATAAAACCCAACGCGACCAGCGGTAGGAGCAGGTAGCCCCAAACAGCCTCGGCGCTACCCCAGCGAATGGCGGCAAAGGTCAGATCACGCCAGAGCGCGTCGGCAAATGCCGGCGCTGTTGGTTGCGGCCCGTCACTACCGCTGAGGACAATGGTCGCCGTAGCGCGGAAACCGGGAGCAAAAGCCATCCAGAGCGCCAGCGGTGCGATGGTCAATAAGAGCGCGGCGCCATGCCAAAGCCAATACCGTAGGGGCAACCGTTGCCAGAGCAGCCAACCCAATAGAAAGACGCCCTCCGCCCCGATCAGCAGCACACTGTAATAGTGTAACCCCAACATGGCCCAGTTGACCAGCAAGTATAGCCCCACTTTACCGACGGTTGGGGCTATTGCCAACTGTTGTGTAAGTAACAAAGAAGCCAACGCCAACGCCACCACCAGCGTATACATCCGTGCTTCTTGGCTGTAATAAATTAATACCGGCGCTGTGGTTGTTAAGAGAACGGCTGTCAATGCTGTCCAGGTTGCTAAACCCAACCGGCGCGCCAGTTGCCAGGCCAGCGGTAAGGCGATAACGCCGGCAAAGACCGGGAGCAGGCGCAAGGCCACTTCACTCTGCCCAATGGCGAGCGACCAGTAGTGCATGAGCAATTGCCAAAGGGGTGGGTGTTCAAAGGCGGCGCGCCAGTGGAAATCGCTGATCGCCGCCGGCGTCGCCCGCGCCATCAGTGCCGTGGCCGCCTCATCATAGGCGAGACCTTTGGCATCCAATGACCAGAGACGCAAGGCAAAAGCGAAGAGCAGCAAAAGCAGCAAGGCAAAACGGCGCATAGCTGAAGTATACCAGCCCAACCCGCCGTTGGTCAACGTAGCGCGGATCACAAACCGGGTTGCTGATCGAAACCCGGTTTGTGATCTATTCAGATCACAACTGCCGTGCCGCTGACGGCGACCATGAGCATACTGCCGCCCTGGCCGACCGTTTCATAGTCCAGATCAATGCCGACAATGGCATTGGCGCCCATGCTGGTGGCTGCCTGTTTCATCTCGCTGATGGCAATCTCCTGGGCGCGGCGTAATTCTTCTTCATAGGCGCCGGAACGGCCACCGACAATGTCGCGGAAGCCGGCAAAAAGGTCTTTGAAAATATTGGCGCCCAAAATGGCCTCGCCGGTGACCAGGCCAAGATATTGTTTGATGGGCTTGCCCTCGATCGTCGGTGTTGTTGTTACTAACATCGTTCGCGCAACTCCTTCTCTTTTTGCTTGTCACAAGAGTGTAATTAACGGGGTGGTGCGGCTGTAGTGTACCAGCCTATGGGCAATGGGTCAGGTGGCAAGCTTCCAGTAGGGCAAGGTGGGTGCGTTACACAGCGCAACGCACCCACCTTGCCCTACCGTTTGATGAGTGGCAAGTAATAATGGATCGGAATAAGCCCAACCCCGCCTGTCGCCGCGCTGACCGTTGGGGGCGCATTGAGGCGTGGCTTGGTTGTAGAGAATTTGACTTCCCTTTGCCCCTGGGCTACCATCAGGGCTATGCAACAAGAGATCGAATCAGGCAGGCAAGCAACCTTACATTCCCCGCTGACCGGCAGTGAGCTGCCAACGACCGAACGGGAAGCGGCGGCGGTTGCTGCACCGATTGCCGACCAACGCCGTTACCGGCGGATTCTGTGGTTTTTTGGCGGTATCATTGGTCACTTCATCCTACTGGACCTTCTATTAGGTCGGCTGCCCTTTATCCGTCAGCGGGTGCAGGCCAGCCGACCGGCGCGCCTGCGCCGGATGGCTCGTCGTTTTCGCGCATTGGCTGTTGATATGGGCGGCGTGTTAATCAAACTGGGGCAATTTCTCAGCGCTCGTGTTGATGTGTTGCCGGCGGATATTACGGAAGAGCTGGCCGGTCTCCAGGATGAGGTGCCGCCGGTCCCCTTCCCGGCCATTATGGTGGCTTTACAGACTGAATTAGGCGACATGACCACCCATTTTGCCGACATTGAACAACGACCGCTTGCCGCCGCTTCGTTGGGGCAAGCGCATCGCGCCCGTTTGCAAGGCGATGACCAACGGGCGGGACAAAACGTGGTGGTCAAGGTGCAGCGTCCCGGCATTGAGGAAGTCGTGCGCACCGATCTGGCGGCGCTGCGGGTGGTAGCGCGCTGGGTTATGCGTTATAAGCCGCTCCGCCGGCGCGCCAATGTGCCCGCGCTCATGGAAGAGTTCGCCCGCACCCTCTGGGAGGAACTCGATTATCGGGCGGAAGCCGCCAACGCCGAGCGCTTTGCCCGGATGTTTGCCGATGCAGCCGATGTGGCGGTTCCCAAGGTCTACCACGAACACTCGACGGGGCGTCTGCTCACCTTGGAGAATGTCGAGGGTATTCGCATCGATGATGTCGCCGCCATGCGCGCGGTCGGCATCGAACCGACCGCCGTGGCCGAACGGTTACTGGATATTTATTTCAAACAGGTCTTTCAGGAAGGCTTTTTCCACGCCGATCCGCACCCCGGCAATATCTTTGTGCGCCCCCGTCCCCGCCCGGCCAACGCACCGGTGGAGGGGCCGACTCCGTTTCAGATCACCTTTATCGACTTTGGCATGATGGGCAACATTCGGTCGCTCATGGGCGAAAATTTGCGCCGGGTCTTGTTGGCCGTCGCTAAACGGGATGCGCGCGCGTTGACCCAAATTTACAAAGATATGGGCTTCTTCCTGCCCGGCGCCGATCTGGAGCGCATTACGGAAGCGCAGGAGGCGGTGCTGGGGCGGATTTGGGGGCGCAGTCTCCAAGAGATGGCGCGCCCTAGCCGGGAAGAGATCCAGGAACTGGGCAGTGAATTTAAAGACCTCTTGCGCGAATTTCCCTTTCAGGTGCCGCAGGATTTTATCTACCTCGGTCGCGCCGTCGGGATGCTCTCCGGGCTGACCTCGCAACTGCACCCGGAGGTCAACCTCTGGACGCAGATGGAGAAATACGCGCTGGAAATTGTGGGGAACGAGGGCTTCAAACTCTTCTCACCGACAGTGTTGATCGAGGAGGCGCGTTCACTCCTGGCCGTGCCGGCCCAAATGCGCCGGTTGATCCAGTTGGCTGAGTCGGGCCAATTTCAGGTGCGCACGGTGGAAGATGCGGGTGTCGTGCGCCGGCTGGCGCAGGTAGAACGGCGGCTTGCCCGACTGAATACGACGATGCTGGCAAGTGCATTGTTGCTGGCCGGGGCGCTACTTTATGGCACAGAGCACACGTTGCTTGGCTTGGGGTTTTGGGGTGTGGCTGGTGTACTTTGGGGGGTATCACTGCTGCGTGAGTAGCTGAACACAACAACGGATTCAGAAAGTAGCGGATGTCTTGCTTGCTTTAGGAAAAGGGCTGGTATCACCAGTTTCCCGGCATTTCGTCGAGTTGTTCAAAAATCCGCTGCTTCCTAAAGCCGTTGCTGTGTTGTTTGCTGCTCTACCCGCTCCACCGAAGCCGATACAGCGTCCCACCCCGCACCGTCAACACATACAAATTGCCATCCGGCCCCATGCTGATCTGGACGAGACCGGCAAAGTTACTGGCAAAGTCACTCACTTGCGCGCCGTTGTTGGTCAGCGTCAGCCGCCAGATTTTGCCTACATTGTAATCGCCAAAGAAGTAAGCGCCCTGGTATTCCGCCGGAAAGCTGGCGCCGGTGTAAAAGTCGCCGCCGATGATCGCGACCCGGCCTTCGGTGTGCGGGAACGCATGGACGGGGAAGACCAATTGCTTGGGCGTGGCTTGCAGCTTGTCACAGGGGGGTGTATTCACTTTGGGGTCGCCGTTTTCAAAGCAGGGCCAGCCAAAGTTTGCCCCGGCCCGCCCGCGGTTGACCTCTTCCCACGAACTCTGCCCCACATCACCAATCATTAGATCGTTGCCGGTTGGCAGAAAGGTAAAGCGGAAGGGATTGCGCAGCCCGATCATAAAGACTTTGCTGCGGTTGCTCTGCGGGTCGCCATTATAGAAGGGGTTATTCGTGTAGCCAGCGCCAGACAAGGGATTGATACGCAACAGTTTGCCTGATAAGCTATCCAGGTCTTGCGACCGTAACCCTGCCGTGTCAAACTCACCGCCGTCACCCACGCCGACATAGAGCGCGCCATCGCGGCCAAAGCGCAACATGTTGGCCTGATGCGCCGTCCCTTCGACAGGGATGCAGTCGCGGATCGCTTTGCCGTTTTCATCCTGGCAGGAGAAGGGGGGCCGATCCGACTTTTCCGGGTTGCCAATCTGCGCAAACTCGCCGCCGGCGCCCAACAAGATCATTTTACTTTCCGGCAACCCCTTGTTGGAGTTGGCCGGATCGGCGGAGACACGCATAACACGCGAGAGGCGCGCCCCGGTTGCCTTGTAGCCATTCGCCTCTTTCGGTTGGTAGACATAGGCTAGGTAGACATACGGCGTCTGCGGAAAGCCAGGATGGACGGCAATGCCCACGAGTCCCCGATTAAACGCCTGGTTCACCTCCTGGCTGATGTCGATAAAGTTCTCCGGGAGCAATTGATTGTTGGCGATGATCCGCACCGTCCCCGCCTTCTGGGTGACAAAGATGCGGCCATCGGGCGCAAAGGCGAAGGAAGTTGGCCCGTCGAGCTTGTTTGTCACCACTTCCAGCGTAAAGCCGGGCGGTAGGCCGATCTGACCCGGTTGCGATTGGGCATGGCTAATGCTGCTGCTGCCGACAAGACCGAAGAGCAATATGACCGGCAAGACCAGCCGTAAAGATACCTGTTTAAGCATTGCGTTCATTGTTGGCTCCTGTGAAAACAGACATGGACTCAGGCAACGCGGAAGATGGCGCCCATGAAGAAAAGCAGCGTGCGTGGCACTGACCAAGGACAGTCCGTTGTTCCTACCGGTTGCTGGTCAGTGCCGCGCACGCGGATCTGCCGAGCGGATCTACCCCGCGTGCGCGGCACTGACCAGTCGATTGGTCTGTAGACCGAGTTGTCTTGGTCAGTGCCACGCACGCTCGTTTTCTGCCGGTTGCTGGTCAGTGCCGCGCACGCGGATCTGCCGAGCGGATCTACTCCGCGTGCGCGGCACTGACCAGTTGATTGGTCTGTAGACCGAGTTGTCTTGGTCAGTGCCACGCACGCTCGTTTTGCCCTTACTGACCATGCACCTGGTACAACAATCCATCGACCAATTCATCCGCCCCCATCGGCAACGCGCTTTCCTGGAAGTGCAGTAGACTGAGCAAGGGTGTTTCCAGCAGAAAGCCCATCATGTCCATGCCAATGGCGGCGCTGTCGGGACTGTCTGTGCCCATCGCTGTCCCCAGTTGGGCGATCATTTGTTGGAACATCGGCTCAAAGACGGCGCGCCCACGCGGATCGGTCAGCCAGTCACGCACCGTCGATTCGCGATTTAAGAGACTGGGTAGCGTCAAGGTAGAGTGGAGCGTAACCGTCGCCTTACACCGAATATCAGTGGCCGACGCGCCGATCAGAATGTCAAAGTCGCCATCCTCGGTAATCCACTGGTGATGACCGGGGTGATAGTAGGCAAAGGCGCGGAAATCGAGCGGAATCGTGACCGTCTGGGTCTCGCCCGGTTGAAGGGCGACCTTGGCGAAACCCTTTAACTCCTTGGGCGGGCGCACCAAACCGGCCGCCTGGTCATGGACATAGATCTGCACAATCTCCTTGCCGGCCACCGCACCCGTATTGGTGACATCGACGCTAACGCTGACCCCATCAATATCTTTGACCGTTGTGGCCGAGAGGCGCAGGTTACTATAAGCAAAAGTCGTATAGCTCAGCCCATACCCAAAGGGGAAGAGCACCGGCAGCGCCTTGGCGTCATAGTAACGATAGCCGATAAAGATCCCTTCACCATAACGCACGGTGGTCGTATCGCCGGGGAAGTTGAGATAAGCCGGCGTATCGACCAGCCGGTGCGGGAAGGTTTCGGCCACTTTGCCGGAGGGGTTGACCACGCCAAAGAGGACATCAGCAATCGCGCCGCCGCCGGCCTGCCCCATCATCCACGCTTGCAGAACGGCCGCCGGGCCGTCGATCCAGTCGCCCATCGTCACGGCGGAACCGCTGTTGAGGACGACCACCGTCTTGGGCTGGACAGCGCAAACCGCCTTGATCAGCGCCACCTGTTGTGGCAGCAGATCCAGATCAGGACGATCATAGCCTTCCGACTCCTTGGAACTGGGCAGGGCGATGTAGAGCAGCGCTACATCCGCTTTCTGCGCCACGACCACTGCTTCATCGATCAAGCCTTGGTCAAATTCGGTAGTGGCGGTGTAGCCGGCGCTGTAGCTGATCGCTTCGGTATCGGCCAGCTTGTCCAGTTCGACAATGGGGCTGTCCACCTGCGTCGGGTTGATGTGCGAACTGCCGCCGCCCTGGAAATGGGGTTCCTGCGCTGTGCGCCCGATGACTGCGATCTGTCGCGGCTGTTGGAGCGGAAGGATGCCATCGTTCTTGAGCAGGACGATACTTTCCCCAGCAATGCGGCGGGCCAGGGCATGGTGAGCGGTCGCGTCGAAGCTGCCGCCTTTGGGTGTCGCTGCGGCTTTGAAAGCGATGGTCAAAATCCGGCGCACCGCTTCATCCAATACACTTTCTGCAACTTCGCCATTGCGCACAGCCGCGATCACAGCTTCTGTCCGGCGCGGTTTTGCACCGGGCATCTCCAAATCGAGACCGCCTTGCAACGCCTTGACCCGATCCCGCACGGCTCCCCAATCGGAGACGACAAAGCCCTCGAAGCCCCATTCTTCCTTGAGAATTTCCACCAGTAGTTCATGGTGTTCGGAACAGAAGGTGCCGTTGAGTTTGTTATAAGCGCACATGACGCTCCACGGTTGCGCCCGTTTTACTGCCGCCTCAAAGGCGGGTAGATAAATTTCGTGTAGTGTTCGTTCATCAACTTCAGCGCTGATGGTAAAGCGGCGGGTTTCCTGGTTGTTGGCGGCAAAGTGCTTGAGCGAGGTGCCGACCCCTTTGCTCTGGATGCCGTTAATCAACGCCACCGCCAGTTCGCCGGCCAGGTAGGGATCTTCGGCAAAATACTCAAAGTTGCGTCCACAGAGCGGCGACCGTTTCATGTTGACGCCCGGCCCCAGCAGCAGATCAACCTCCAGCGCAATCGCCTCGGTCGCCAGCGCTTCGCCCATTTCATAGAGCAAATCGACATCCCAACTGGCTGCCAACGCCGAGGCGGCCGGGAAACAGGTCGCCGGTAGACTGGGCGCGCCCAGCAAGTTGACATCCGGCACACGCCGCACACCATGCGGCCCGTCGGTGATCAAAAGTGCCGGGATGCCCAGCCGTTCCACTGGGGTTGTCGTCCATGCGCTCGCACCGGTGCAGAGTGCAGCTTTTTCTTCCAAGGTCATCTGGGCAATCAAGTCAGCAATCGCTGCCATAATTTTCTCCTACTTCACCAAACCCCGTTTCACATCCGCATAACTGACCAGGCAGATGTTGCGGCGTGTAACAATTTCTACCACCTGCGGATCAGTCCATGCCTCCGTCACCCCCTGGCGATCTTGGGCGACTTGCTCATAGCCAACGTGGTGGATGGCGCGCATTTCGGGGGTGTCATAGGCCGGGTGATCGACAAAGATCCATTTGCCGGGGGTCAGGGTTTCTAAGTTCTGGCGCAAAGCTGTCACCTTTTCCGCCGGTGTCAACACGGTGCTGTTTTCGCCAAATCCGCGGAAGCGTTCAAAACCCGTCAAATCGACCGCCAAATCATACTCCGCCACCAGCCTGGCAATGACGCCCTGAAAGGTGACATCGTCCCGCAAGCCCATCATGTGGACGGTGAGGTGACTGACCCAGGGGATATGCTTGCGCACCAGTTGGATTTGCGCCCGTACTTCGCTTTCCAGATCCGCTGGTGTCCAGGGCAGATCGCAGAAAGGCACCAAATCCGGGTAGCGACTGCCTTGCCAAAAGGTGTGGCAGAAATAGCCGTTGTGATCGACAATGCTTTGGGCGTTCGAGAGCGGTCGCCACTTGACATTCTCCCACTCGCTGGTGAGCGTCAAGTGGACGCCGACATCATAGGTGGGGTGCGCTTGCAACAACTTCACCGCTGCGGGAAACCAGGCACAAGGGGCCATGATCTCAACTGAGCGGGCAATGCCTTTGGTAAAGACGTCTATACAGGCGGTGTTGGCGGCTTGGGCGCAGCCAATGTCATCGGCGCGGACAAGGAGGTAGATGGGTTCGTTTAACATATGCGCTACTTTCGGTACGTGGGACCCGCCTTCCTGGAAGCGGTGACAGATGTTCCAGTGTGCGAAACGTTCCGCACCGCTTTCAGGAAGGCAGGCCGGCTGGGTTGGCGACTGCTTGCTTTGCGCCTATCTTACCGCAGTTGTTGCGGAGATTCCAAACAGCGGCTGGAACTTTACGCATGCGCCAACGCCCCCGGTTGCGCCGCCATCTTTTCCTCTTCATGAGCAATAAAAGGCACGCCGGGGCGACCGGTTGCCAGTGGTGTGCGGTGAAAACTGGTGAACGTTTTGGACCCACCAGCCAGCGTTGCCAGATTCGTGTAGCCAGCCTGCTGCAAGATACGGTAGGCCAGATAGCTGCGGAAACCCACCCGGCAGTAGAGAAAGATCGGTTGGTTGTGGTCGCCGTTGCCCAACAGATTGTCCGCCCGGCTGCGCAGGACGCCAACCGGAATGTTGATCGCTTCCGGCATGTGCCAGGCGGCGTACTCTTCCTCGCTGCGCACATCGATGAGCGTGCCGTTGGCTGTCTTTTCGGGGTACTCTTCGGCATACCAGAAGGCGACATCGCCACGCAGGAGGTTAGAAGCCACAAAACCGGCCATGTTGATCGGATCTTTGGCCGAGCCATAGGGCGGGGCGTAGGCCAGTTCGAGATGTTCCAGGTCATAGACCGTCATGCCGGCGCGGATGGCGGTTGCAAAGACATCGAGCCGCTTATCGACGCCATCATAGCCCACCACCTGCGCACCGAGAATACGACCACTGTCCGGCGCAAAGAGCAGCTTGAGATGCATAGGCGCGGTGCCGGGGTAATAACCAGCATGGCCGGAGGGATGGATGTAGATTTTGCGGAAGGGAATATTGGCGCGACGCAAGGTCTTTTCGGAAGCACCGGTGCAGCCGCCGGTCATCTCAAAGACTTTAAGGATGGCTGTGCCTTGGGTCGATTGATAGGCGCTGGCGCGGCCAAAGATATGATCAGCCACAATACGCCCTTGTCGATTGGCCGGCCCGGCCAGCGGAATCACGGTTGGTTCGCCGGTCACGGTGTCGGTCACTTCGACCATATCGCCGGCGGCGTAGATGGCGGGGTCGGACGTGCGCTGGTGCGGGTCAACCTTGATGCCGCCGCGCGGGCCGAGTTCCAACCCAGCTTCCCGCGCCAGATTCGACGCCGGTCGCACACCCACGGCCATGATTGCCAGGTCGCTGACCAGGGTCACGCCGTCGCTCAACTTGACTTGAATACGACCGTCTACATCCGTAAAGGACTGTGCCGTGACGCCCAAGTGCAAGGTAACGCCGTGGCTCTCCATGTGATAGGCCAGGTCGCGCGCCATTTCCGCATCAAGCGGTGGCACGACCTGGGTTAACATCTCGACCAGATCGACCTGTAGCCCGCGTTGGCGCAACGCTTCGGCAATTTCCACGCCAATGTAGCCGCCGCCGATGACCACTGCACTTTGCGCCCCCTGGTCAACCACCGCTTTGATCGCATCCATGTCGGGAATGTTGCGCAGGGTGAAGAGACGGGGATGATCAATGCCGGGCAAGGGTGGCCGCACCGGGTTAGCACCCTGACAGAGGACAAGTTTGTCGTAGCTTTCCTGGTATTCTGCGCCGCTGTTGCGGTTGCGTACTGTCACCCATTTGTTGGCCCGATCAATGGTCAAGACCTCATGGCCGGTGCGCACATCCAGGTTCAGCGACGTTTTCAGACTCTCCGGCGTCTGGAGCAGCAGCGCCGACCGCTCCTTGATGTCGCCGCCAATGTGATAGGGCAAGCCACAGTTGGCAAAGGAGACATATTCGTCCCGCTCCAAAATGAGTATTTCAGCGTCTTCACTTAACCGTCGCGCCCGCGCCGCTGCCGATGCGCCCCCAGCCACGCCGCCGATAATCACAAGTTTCATAAGCCTACTACTTCCTTCGTTGGGTTCATGCAGATGGGTGGAGTCGGCAGCGCCAGTGCTATCCGGCTTCACCTTGTCTCTGCTATTATACCAGCAATGGCGGAAAAAAGCTCAATTTGTGATTTAATTCACATGTTAATAGAATGCGGATCGGGCGGATTAAGCGGGTCTTTGCAGATTCTTACTGAATTTATCCGCTGTAATCCGCCCGATCCGCATTCTATTTCTGCAATCAGGGAAACTTCACATCGGGGTCAAGCGGGTAGATCGGCCGCGGCACGGCTTGCCAGGGGAACTGTTCCAGGTGGGACATGGTCGGCCCCAGCGTATCGACCCGGATGATGGCGGCGGTCATATCGGCGTAGTATTGGAAATTGCTGGCCGTCTTCATCACCACCATCTTGGCCGTCGCCGGTTCGATGCCAAAGTGGCGATAGACCACCGGGTGGTTGCCGCCGATGCCCTCATGTTCGCTGACGACAATCTTGATTGCGCCCGCTTCCAGCAGCACGGCCCGCCCCATGTTAAAGGACTCCATGCCCACCACTTCGGCCTCAATGCGCCCGCCGCCAATGGCTGCCACCTTGGCTGTGACCGGCACCGGTTGATGGAACGCTGTTGCCAGCTTGCCTCCCAACTGAGCCGTGATCGTGCTGCCAATGCCGGCGCTGATCGCCTGCGCCACCACCTCGGCATCGACAATCGGCACCAGCGCAGTCTGGTTGACCTGCTGGCGCAGCAATTCGCGCAGAATGTGGGTGCTATCTCCCGGCGCGCCGCCAAAGACGCTATCGCCGGTGTCGGAGAGAAGAATCACGCCCCGTTCTGCGGCGACGGCTTGTGCCACCGCCTGGGCCACCGGAATGCTCTCATAGACCCAGAACTGGTCGCGCATCTCCCAGACCATGCGGGCATGTTCATCGGCCAGCCGTTCGGCCAGCGCTTGATCGTTGTTGGTGATGACCACTGTCGCCCAGCCGCCCTCCGGCACGTCAAGCCACGGCTGCATGGGGAAGGGCGAAACGCTGACAACGCCGGGCATGGTCTCATATTCACGGGCGCGGTCAAACCACACCTTCATCGGCCCGTGACTGGTGAGAAATTGCTCCTGGTGCGCTAGCATGGGAATTTTGCGCCACGCCATCGTCGGCTTGATCGCCCCGCGCAGGATGGCAAAGAGTTGATGGGCGGCCAACTTGCCGGTTTCAAAGGGTAGATGAGGCTGGGTGCGGTGGGCGACCATGCCGGTCATCAGCGCCATCATCCGCTGGGTCACATTGCCGTGATGGTCGAGCGGACAGACAATCGGCACGTCGGGGCCAAGCACCCGCCGCGCCGCCGCCAACAGATAGCCTTCGACATCGGGGTCATTGTCCGCCGCCGCCGCGCCATGTTGGCTGAAGAAAAAGCCATCGACCGGCAGCACCCGCTGGAGGCCGGTGACGAGTTTTTCCTCTAGAAAGAGCAAGGTGTCGGCGGTCAACGCACCATGCGCTCCGCCCCACGCTTGCACCACCGGCAGCGGCGTATAGTCGAGTTTTTCTTCGGCTGCCGCCGCCAGAAAGCCACCAACCGGCCCGACATTGTGCATCTTGTCAAGAATTGCCTGACCTTCATAAAGGCCGAACGAACGAAAGGTGTCGATGGTGGTTGGGCTGGGGGTGAAGCTACCAGTCTCTTGCCCGATGTGGGCGATGGCAATACGCATGGCTCTCCTTTGTTGGTTGAATTGAAATGATTGCTGTTGTGTTGTAAAGCTTGGTAGGTTGGGTTGGCTGTCCATATCACCGCGAATCAGAGGATTAGCGAATTTTTCCCTGGCGTGATTCGCTAATCCTCTGATTCGCGGTGATATGACCGAGTTACACCTACTCACCAGAATTTATTGGTTATGCTACTTTTCATGAAGGCAAAACCAGTCGCTGTCCCGACTCCTTATTGTCCAGCGAAACTGCGGCAATCTCCCGCCACGCCGGATCATTCGGTCCTCGCTGCATCAATGCCAGTCGTTCAATTGGCGCAGACCAACGCCCCGTTTGCCATTCACTCTGTTGCAACTGTTCTACCATTTGGCGCGCTGCTGGCCCTTTCAAACGCATTGCCAGCGTCAGATGAGGTGTGAAGTGGCGATGCTTGTCGCGTCCCAGTACAGTGAGCAAAGCAGAGCGCACCGCCAGTAGCGCCGGCGTCACTTCGACTTGCAGATAGATCACCGGGCGATCCGCTGGCGGAAAGGTGGCGATGCCACCCAAGGACAAGGTAAAGGGCTGGAATTCGCTTTGCCTTGCTTGTAATTGTGCAATCGTCGCCGCCTCATTCGCTGGCGTTGCCGGGCCGCTCCGCCAGTAGGTTCCCGCCAGGGTGACATGGGGCGCAGTAATGCGCGCCGTCACCGGATCGTACTGTTCTCGCAGCGCCTGAATGCGATTGGCAACGTCGCCCTGGGGAAAAGCGCCGACGAAGATGCGATAGTCTTGTGGCATGGTTGATTTCCAATGTTTTCGCCCCGAAACAGTTTGTAACCAGGGTGATCTACGGTATGATACTACGCACTTCCCGATTGTGAAAGGCACTTGACATGACTACCCTTACCTTAGAATCGAAATTGCAACAACAGCTTGCGCAAGTGGCGGTTGACAATACAACGTCACCTGAAGCCCTCTTAGCGACAGCAGTGCGCACCTATTTGCGCAAACTGGACCGTGAAAAAATTCGCCTGGAAGCAGCGGCCTATCGCAATATGCATTCGCTGTTAGTTCTTGACTATCTTGGTCAATATGTTGCTGTCCATCGTGGGCGTGTCGTTGATAGTGGCACAAGTTTTGAAACGCTCCACACCCGTATTCGTGAGCGCTTTGGCAATCAGGCCGTTCTAATCCGCCAGGTAGCAATTGAGCCAGAACGCGTAATCAAACTTAGCTTACACAGATAGGAAGAAGCACGGAAGAAAATAAAATATCTGTGTTTCTTCCTATCTGTGTAAACTTTGATGGTTTTGGCCGAGCTGGGAGATTGGTATCACTGCCAGAACTGTGGCAAATACTCCCGATAACTTTCCAGATAATCGTCCAGAATTGCCTGCGCCGCCTCAATATCATCGACCACTGGATCGAGCAGCAGACATTGGAGTGCCGCCTGCCGATCGCCATGCACAGCCGCATCCACCGCCAACCGCGCCACCGTCGTTTCACGGCGACAGAGTTCCGCAATGCTCTCCGGCAGAGCGCCCAGACTGAGCGGCTGGATGCCGGCGCCGTTACTCATCCCCGGCGTCTCGACAATTGCGCCGACCGGCAAGTTGGCAATCTGCCCCTGGTTCGGCAAGTTGACCGCCAGGTGATAATGTTCCCCTGCGCCGGCAATGCTCTCGATCACCTCCAGCGCCCCTTCGCTATCGGCATCGGCCAACCATTCAATCGATGATGTACCGGCGGCCATTGCGGCGATCTCTTGCAAGCGGTTTTCACGCCGTTGGTTGTTGACTGCCCAGCGGTAGAGGGCAATGTTATACTTTTCCCACGGCTTTGTTACCGGGTTGCTGAGCCAGGGCAGATATTCGCAGAGGTGTTGATCGCCCGGCACGGGGAGCCGGCCAAAGGCGTGGAACAGGCGCGTGGTCAGCGGTTCAAAATCGACGGGATGCCGTTGCCACCGTTCGCGCACCAGCGGATAGAGGTCAGCGCCGGTGCGTTTGCAACGAATGTCCAGCATCCAGGTAAAGTGATTGAGACCGGCGGCTTTGATGTCGATCAACGGTCGTGTCTGGCGAATCACCTGCCCCATCTTCGGCCAGATGTCGGGATCGGCGTTGGTGTTGACAATGCCCGGCGGCACGGTAATCCCCAACTCGTCGGCCAGGGTCAACCCGACCAGGCCATAGCCTTCGTAAATTTGGTGACACAACCCCACCACCTTGATCTGGCTGTAGCGGGCGATGGCGTCACAGATGCGGATCATCGGGTTCGAGTAGTTGACAAACCAGGCGTCCGGACAAGCTTCCTCCATTGCATGGGCGATTTCCAGCACTGGCTTGACATTGCGCAGGGCATGAGCAAAGCCGCCCGGCCCGCCATTTTCCGCATAGGGTTGACGCACCCCATGTTTGCGCGTGATCTCAAAGTCCCGCTGCCAGAGTTCCTCGCGCGGGTTGACCTCAATCGCTGAGACGACAAAGTGGGCATCCGGCAACGCGTCACGATGATGGGTATGGGTGGTGATGCTCATGTTGGCGTCCCACTCGCGGTTGAGGCGCGCCGCCAATCGACCCATCAGGTCAACCCGGTTAGCGTTGCGATCCACCAGTGCGATCTGACTACCGCGCAACCGACTGCTTTTCAAGAGGGCAGCAATGGTATTTAAGCCGAAACTGGCGCTGCCCGCGCCAATCACGACAATTTTGGTTGGAAGCATAACGTATCTCCAGGGATTGCGTGCGCAATGACAAAGGGAATTCGCCCTATTATACACGGCCAACCCAATTCCATCCACTTCCATCTTCACGCCCCCCAGAGTTTCGGGTATAATGCTCATGAATTATGGTTTACGCAACACGAATTACGCAGCACGAGTAAGGAAGCGTTTCATGCCCAAAGAATACCCCATTATCGATGTGGACATCCACCCCGGCATCCCGCCACAGCAGATCGAGCCGCGCCTGGCCCAACCGTGGCGAATGCGTTTTGCCTCTGGTAACCGCGGCCCCGGCACGCTGGGTTACTGGAACCCCAACGGCGTTAACCGACCAGATGCGGTGTTGCCCGACGGCAGCCGGATTGAAGATAGCCCCACCGCCCTTGCCACCCATCTACTGGATCCGTTTGGGCTGGATATTGGCATTCTCAATACGGGTTCTGTGTTACACCTGGGCCTGTTACCGGAGCCGGATTATGCGGCGGCACTGATTTCGGCCATGAACGATGTGCTGATCGAAGAGTGGTTGCCGGTCGATCCTCGCTATCGCGCCTCGCTTGCTATCTACCCGAATGACCCGGAACTGGCCGTGCGCGAGATTCACCGGCTGGGCGATCATCCCGGCGTCGTCCAGGTGATCATGCCCAGTGCCGGGCGGATGCCCTATGGCCAGCGCTACTTTCACCCGATCTATGCGGCAGCGGTTGAACATGGCTTGCCGGTGGCGATCCACCCCGGCACCGAAGGGGTCGGCATCTCCGGCGCGCCGACCAATGTGGGCTACCCGACGAGCTATTTTGAATGGCACACGAGTCTGGTCTGTAGCTACATTGCGCACCTGACCAGTTTGGTGACAGAGGGGGTCTTTACCAAGTTTCCTGAGCTGACCTTTGTCATGCTGGAAGGGGGCGTCTCCTGGTTGCCGCCGATTTTGTGGCGGATGGACAAGAACTGGAAGGCGCTGCGTATGACCACGCCGTGGGTGGATCGCTTGCCCAGTGAGATTGTGACTGAACACCTGCGTTTCAGTACGCAGCCGATGGAAGAGCCGGCGGATGCGAAACATTTTCACGCCATCCTGGAAATGTTCGACGCCGAACGAATGCTCATGTTTGCGACGGACTACCCACACTGGGATGGCGATACGCCTGATTTTACCGCCCGCGCTTTCCCCAAAGCCTTACGCCCAGCGATTATGGGTGGGAATGCGCTGGCGCTCTATAAACTGACTGAGGCATTGGATGGTTGAATCTTTTCTTGAACCCTTAACCGCGGCGCGGCTGCTGGAAGGGGTGGCAATCCTCACGGCGCAGGACAGCGACCTGGCTGCCGTTGTCCATCGTTGGGGGCCGCCACCGTTGTGGGCGCGCGAACCGGGCTTTCCGACACTGGTGCATATCATTTTGGAGCAACAAGTGTCGTTGGCTTCGGCGCGGGCGGCGTTTGATCGGTTGCTGGCATTGGCGACGCCCTTGACGCCGACGCGCTTTCTGGAACTTGATGATGTAACCTTGCGGGCTGTTGGCTTTAGTCGCCAAAAAACGGGCTATAACCGTCATCTGGCCCAGTCGATTGTGACCGGTGAATTTGATATTGACGGTTTGGTCACTTTGTCTGACGAAGCGGCGCGCGCAGCGTTGGTGGCGCGCAAAGGCATCGGCCCGTGGACGGCGGATATTTATCTGCTCATGTGTTTGGGGCGACCGGATGTCTGGCCGGTGGGCGACCTGGCGCTACAGGTGGCCATGCAGAGCGTCAAGGGGTTGACGCAGCGACCGACCGTTGTGGAAATGGCAACAATGGGTGAAGCATGGCGACCGTGGCGGGCGGTGGCGGCGCGTCTCTTGTGGCATCACTATTTGCGGGAACGGGGCCTGACATAAACCAGAGTTCACTCCTGGGTGGTGGTGTTGGTGGCTACGATGTGCAGGAATGAACTCTGTCCAAGCGTATTGTAAGGCGAACCCTTTATTCTTTCAACTATCAGACATAACACAATGGGCCTGTCGGCAGTCTATTGCCCTCTGTTTTATGTGCGTTATCTGTTCGTCGGCAATTCGTCTAGTAAACGTTGCGATATACCAAGTAAAATGTGGATCAAACAGCTCTATGCCTGGGCCTGTGAACGCCTCTACGCCGAATTGGCCGGCAGCTACAATCTTGTCAGTTGGCTGGTAAGCTTTGGCCAATGGGATCGCTGGCGGCGGCTGGCGCTCGATCACCTGTACGGCGGACGCGTGCTGGAACTGGGCTTTGGCACCGGTGAATTATTGCCTCATCTGGCGACACGAACCATGCTCACCGTCGGCCTTGACCTGTCACCGGCTATGCACAAACAAGCAAGCCGCAAACTCACCAATATCGGTTTGTCCTTGCCTCTCGTGCAGGCCCAAGCGCAGGCCATGCCTTTTATGGATCGCGCCTTTGATACGATCGTCGCCACCTTCCCAGCCCCCTATATCTTTGAACCGAGCACATTAGCTGAATGTGCACGAATTCTTGCACCACCGTCCAGTGTCGGCGCTGGACGCCTGGTGATTGTTGGCCTGTGGGTAACGACAACCGCTCCCGCTTGGGAACGTCTGCTGCCACTTTTCTATGGTCGCCCGGCAGGGCCAGTGTTAGATCGTATATCCGCACGCCTAACGTCAGCCGGTTTTGTCCCGACCCTGAGCGAGTGTACGGTTGATCTATTCAAGGTAGGGATCATTGTGGCGGAACGGAGATGACAAGGTTGTTCCCTTTACCATGATTACCCAAAGCACGATGAGACCATTCAAGCACCTCCACCCTTTACTCGCCGGCAACAGCCGGTTGGCCCCAATCGCCACCGGTTGGCGACTACAGAATAGCCCAACCACCGCCACCCGCTATACCAATGCCCAACTCGACGATTACCAAGGGCTGCCTCGGCGTCGCTTCCCCTGGCGACCGCCGTTGACCCTGACCGTGCGCACCCGCTTCTCCCACCCGGTCGATCAATTGCGCGGCACCGCCGGTTTTGGTTTTTGGAACAACCCCTTTGGCCTGGGAATGCAACAGTGGCCGACCCTGCCGCGCGCCATCTGGTTCTTCTTTAGTTCCTCCCCGTCGGACATGGCGCTGGCGCTGGATGTGCCGGGGCCGGGTTGGAAAGCGGCCACGCTTGACGCCTGGCGCTGGCCCTTCTTCCTGTTGGCGCCAACTGCGCCGCTTGCCATGCCGCTCATGCGGATTCGTCCGCTCTACCGTCGGCTCTGGCCGCTGGGACAACGAGCAATTGGCGTTCACGAAACAATGCTCACCCTGGATGTCACCCAATGGCACACGTACTGCCTCGTGTGGGGTGTAGGTGAAGCACATTTTCTGGTTGATAATCAACTGGTGCTGCATTGCAATCAAGCCCCTGGTGGACCGCTGGGGCTGGTCATCTGGAAAGACAACCAGGCAATGACCGTGACGCCCTGGCGTTTGCCCAGCCATCAATTGGTGGCCTGTAACGAAGAGCAGTGGCTGGACGTGGCCGACCTGTCAATCGGAACCTGACCTACTGCATTCCGGCGGTTGGCCCTTTATAGTGACAGGACTACATCCTTGTCCATCTTTTGTAAAGGATTTGTATTAATTTGATGAAATGGATACGCCATGCAAGTACTGATTAACAACGAAACGTACGAAGTCACCACCGACCCCAGCCAGCCACTGCTTTGGGCGCTGCGCGATGAACTGGGCTTAACCGGTACCAAATTTGGCTGCGGCATGGGCATCTGCGGCGCTTGCACCATCCACGTCAATGGCGTCGCCATGCGCGCCTGTGTCACCCCGCTGGCCGCCGTCGAAGGGCGGACCGTCCGTACCATTGAAGGGCTGGCCACCACCGGCAGCGACAATGTCATCACCCTGCACCCGGTGCAACAAGCCTTTATCGACGAGCAGGTGCCCCAGTGCGGCTGGTGTATGAGCGGTCAGATTATGACTGCTGCCGCCTTTCTGGAACAAAACCCGGCGCCCAGCGAAGCAGATGTCATCAACGCCATGAGCGACAACTACTGCCGCTGTGGCTGCTATGTCCGCATCAAACGCGCCGTCACCCGCGCCGCCACCCAAATGGCTACCAGCAAGCAGGAGGTCGCCGCATGACCACCGAAACACAAACACCCGAAATCAAAACACAAAAGCCTAAACGCCGTTGGCGCCTGAGTCGCCGCGGCTTTCTCATTGGCGCCGGCGTTACTGGCGTGGGGTTAGCGCTGGGGTGGACCTTTGGTTTGCCGGCGCTTCACTTGCGCATGGCTGAATCGCTGGACAGCGGCGACGGTGTCCCCGGCGCGGACTGGCCTGCTGATCCATGGGCGTGGTTTGAGGTGTTGGAAGATAGTCGCATCCGGTTCTACACGGCCAAAGTCGAGATGGGACAAGGGGTGCATACCGCGCTGGCCCAAATCGCCGCCGAAGAGTTGGGCATTGGCTGGGCTGATCTCGATGTTGCCCAGGCCACCACCCATGTTGGCCCCGCCGATTCATTTGGCACCAGCGGCAGTATGTCGGTTGCGACGGTTTATACCCCGTTGCGCGAAGCCGCCGCTACCCTACGTGAGATGTTGCGCACCGCGGCCGCCACCACCCTGAGCCAGCCGGTGGACAACGTGGTAATTGACGGACGGGGCTTTGCGGTGGCTGGTGATGCGACCAAACGTGTTGACTTTTACGCCCTGGTCGCCAACAAGCGTGAATGGGATGTGCCGGAGACGGCGCCGCCGCTCAAAAACTTCACCGACTTTCAGGTCATCGGCCAACCTTTGCCCCGTGTCGATATTCCGGCTAAAGTGACCGGCCAGGCGATCTATGGCTATGACATGCGGGTCGAGGGCATGAAATATGGCGCCATCGCCCGCCCGCCGACCATTGAAGGTAAACTGACGGCGGCGCAACCGGGCAAGGCCAAAGAACTGGCCGGCGTCCACACGGTTGTCACCGAAGCGGACTTTGCTGGTGTGGTGGCCGATTCACGGGCGCAGGCGCGCGCGGCCCTGACCCAGTTGCAACTGACTTGGGACGAAGGCAAGCGCTGGCAGCAGGCCGAGATCGACCAGGCGGTGGCGGTGGGCGACAGCGGCGGCGTCACCATTCAAAGCGAGGGCGACGCACCAAGCCTCTTGCAACAGCAAACGACCCTGCGCGCCGAATATCGCTCCCCTTTTGCCGTGCAAACGCCGTTGGAGGCGCAAGCCGCGGTGGCTGATGTGCGCAGTGACAGCGCCCGTGTCTGGGTCTCGACCCAAATGCAAGGGCGCACGCGCGATGTTGTCGCCGAGGCGATTGGCCTGGAAGCTGAAAAAGTTGAAATCATTCCGACCTATCTGGGCGGCGGCTTTGGGCGCAAGGCCGGCTTTGAGGTGGCCGTGGAAGCGGCGCGCTTGTCCAAAGCGGCCGGCGTGCCGGTGCATGTGGGCTGGGATCGCACCGAAGAGTTACGCTACGGCTACTTCCGCCCGCCGACCCATCATGTGCTGGCGGCCAACCTAGATGAGAACGGCCAGATTGTGGCGCTGGAACACCAGCAGGCCAGTGGTGATGTCGCCTTTGGCTTTCTGCCCGGTTTCCTGGCGCTGGTCATGGGCGCTGACTTTGGCGCGACCCGTGGGGCGCGCTTGATTTACGATGTGCCCAACCGCCAGACCGTTGCCCATCGCGTCCAGTTGCCGGTACGTACTGGGTGGTGGCGTGGGCTGGGCTTGCTGGCGAATACCTTTGCCATTGAAAGCTTTATGGATGAACTGGCCCACAGCGCCGCCATTGATCCATTGACCTTCCGCCTCAATCACCTGGGCGATGACCAGCGGAGCCAACGGCTGCGCGCGGTTTTAGAAGCCGTGGCAGAAAAAGCGGGTTGGGGACAGGCTGCGCCGGAAGGACGAGCACGCGGGTTGGCTTGTTGCATCGACGCCGACACTACTGTCGCGCAGGTGGCCGAGGTCTCCTTTGACGCCGCCACCAATCGTATCAAGGTGCATCAGATCACCGCGGCGATGGATTGTGGTCTCACCATCAACCCCGATGGCGCAGCGGCGCAGATCGAGGGCAATATCATCTGGGGCGTCGGCTCGACCTTCCTGGAAGAGCTACAGGTGAAGGATGGGCAGATCGCGCTCAACAACTTTGACACCTACCCGCTCCTCACCATGCGCGACGCCCCTCATGTCGAAGTCACCCTGCTCGAAGCCGGCGACGGCAAACCGCGCGGCGTGGGCGAACCGCCGATTGGCCCAGTCGCGGCGGCGATTGGCAATGCGTTTTTTGCGTTGACGGGGACGCGCCTGCGCCAGATTCCCTTTACGCCGGAGCGGGTGAGGGCAGCGCTGGCGGCGTAGGTATCTGTCTGGCTACTGCCCAATTTGCTCGACTCAGTGCAATCTCGCCGATTTGCGCATCGTGTGCTATACTGAGAAATCACTGGATCGTGTACGCTGTAATCGGTTATCTGCTCAAAGAAAGAAGAGCCATGCAAACGACACTTGTCAATATCGCTTATGAGATTCAGATTGAACCAGGTGAAACGTTTAGCCTACCGCAGGCCCTTGTCGAGACATTAAGCCCAGGACGCTGGTTGAAGACGCACCTGAGCCGGTTGTACGCAATCATAGCGCCTTTCTGAACAGCTACGCGCCGGAAGATGAAGGGCTGTACGATGACTACTCCGCTTGACGGCATACAACCGGCAGAGCTTTGGCTGGCAAACATTCCGTTCACCGACGGTGGGCGAATAGCCATTGGGATAAGAAAACATTAACAACACCAGCGCTTATGACACCAAGGAAGTTGCTTAAAAACCAGTAGTTGCGCCCATGCCCATGTTGCGCCAAGACTCTTTGCTCGCCTATGCAACTGATGAGTTCGCTAACTATAATAACCCATGTATATCCAACCGGCCACAGGAAGCTGTGAAGGATAATCCATTTTTTTAGTAGGCTAAGAGTAGACCATCGTTGGCGCATGGGCTGTATAGAGTATTTATACACAAATTGTTATCGTGCTATAATGGACAAACAATTCAGCCAACCAACCAAAGCAGCAACAAACCCTTTCTTATCCGATGACAACGACCAATGTTTCCCGACGACGAACCTCTCTCTGCGTGGCGGTCGGCACTGCGAGCCTGACGCTTCTTGCGCTTCTGTTGATTCTAGCTAATCCTGCGCCGGTCAGTGGTTCTGGCCTCAGCCGCCCAACGGAGCGTCATGCTGCTGCCCAATCCCCGCGCCCGCTTGCCGCACCGCACCAGCTTGTTGCGCGCCAAGTGGTGACCCCCGTTGTGCGACTGACCGTGACGCCGCCCAGGCCGACCCTTACCGAGGCGATCATCATCAGCGCCGGCGGTATCTGGCGGGATGCTTGTGTGCCAATTTACAAGACGCACCAAGTAACGGCGAACCGCATCAAAATCAACGCCATAATCCCGCTGAGCATTCCCTGTGGTCAAGCCTTGACACCGTGGACATTAGCGCTTTGGCTTGACCCGTTGCCCGCTGGCGCTTATACGGTTGATCTCCTGCTCATTAGTGAAGATGGTAGGGAAAGCTTTACCTATACAACCACCTTCACTGTGATCCTCACCTCCGGTACACGGCTTATTACCAGCGCCGGCGGCGCCTTGGCCCAGTACGAGCGTGACCAACGTGCAACAGTAGTGGTGCCACCGGGCGGCGTTGTGACAGCAACGCTCTTCACGATGAGCTATCAGCCTGCGCCCACCACAACCGATCCCCTGCTGCCGATTGGTCATGTCGTGGCGCTGACGGCTACACCAACGAGCTTGACCAAACCCCTCACCCTCACCCTGCGCTACAGTGATACGCTGCGCGGCCCGGTCATTGCCGACACAGTACAGCTCTATCGCTTACAGAGCGGCCAGTGGGTGACTGATGGTATCACCATCACGGCACGCTTGACCGACGGGCTAACCGCCCAAATCACACAACTATCGCGCTATGGTCTGTTAGGACGCACCAATCGTCTTTACTTTCCGGTCGGGCGATGGCGCCTGTTTGCGCTATGATGACATCATGCTCACCATCACCATCAAAGAATTTCTCACGCAGCAGGTCTGTCCACCGGCTTGGCTGCCTTATGATCTCTATCTCTTTCGTACTGATGCAGTTGACCCGGTTGTCTTCTATGTCGGCCAGTCAGAGTTAGCCTTCGCCCGAATCTGGCGACACCTGCACGACGGCTTTAAGGGGCGTTCGCTGATCGGCAAGTTTATCCGCGTCAACTGGCCGCGCTCGATGAACTTTGTAATTGATCTCTACAGCGCGCAAGAACCCATCTTTGCCGATTTGGGGCATGACCGCCTTGCCGCCGAAACCCATCTGATCGAACAGCATCACCCCTGTTTTAACGACACCCATAACCCCACGCCAACCGCCTTGCCGGCGCTCTACAAACCACCCACCGCCATCGTCCGCTACCCGCGCAGCCTCAGCCGCATGATGCGCGAAGCCGAAGCGGCGATGCGGCAGGTCAACAATGTCACGACTTGGTAATCCCCTTCCCTTGCTTGTTGGTCAATTTCCCCCTGTGTAGGGTAAAATAACCAATATTGACTACCCAATATTCAATACCCCAATATCATCACTGGAGAACACTATGGCTCTTCGCACACAGCAGTTACTCGACGCCATGACCTGGCGCTGTATTGGCCCCTCACGCGGCGGACGTGTTGTCGCCGGGGCGGGCGACCCGGTCAACCCGGCGGTCTTTTACTTTGGCGCAGTGGCCGGCGGCGTCTGGAAGACGACCGACGCCGGCACCACCTGGGTCAACATCTCGGACGGCTACTTCCAAAGTTCCTCGGTCGGCGCCATGGCCGTCTCCGAAGCCGATCCCAGCGTCATCTATGTCGGCATGGGCGAGACCACCATCCGCATCGATGTTTCCTATGGCGACGGTGTCTACAAATCGACCGACAGCGGCAAAACCTGGAGCCACTGCGGCCTGACCGAAACCCGTCACATCGGCCAGGTGCGCATCCACCCCAAGAACCCGGACATTGTCTTTGTCGCCGCGCTCGGTCATGCCTTTGGCAAAAACGAAGAACGGGGCGTCTACAAATCGACCGACGGCGGCAAAACGTGGCGCAAAACCCTTTACAAGAGCGACAAAGCCGGCGCCGTCGATCTCACCTTTGACCCCAACAATCCCAACGTGATCTACGCCAGCCTCTGGGAATGTCACCGCAACTTCTGGGAGCTTTCCAGCGGCGGGCCGGACAGCGGTCTCTGGAAATCGCTCGACGGCGGCGAAACGTGGACCGAGATTACCCGCAACAAAGGCTTGCCCCAAAGTGGGCTGATCGGCAAGATCGGCGTCAGCGCCTCGCCGGCCAAAGCGGGACGGCTCTGGGCGCTCATCGAGTCGCAAGAAGATCCGGGCATGTACCGCTCCGATGACTTTGGCGACACCTGGCAGAAGGTCAGCATCAAACAAGATCTGCGCTATCGCCCCTTCTACTACATGCACGTCTACGCCGACCCGCAAGACCCCGACACCGTCTATGTCTGCAACCTGGGCTTCTGGAAATCGACCGATGGCGGCAAAAACTGGGAATCCATCCCCACGCCCCACGGCGACAACCACGGCCTCTGGATCGACCCGCGCAACAACCAGCGCATGATCCAGACCAACGACGGCGGCGCTAATATCTCTTTCAACGGCGGCGCCACCTTCTCGACGATTTATAACCAGTTGACCGGCCAGTTCTACAACATCTGCGCCGACAACCAATTCCCCTATCGCGTCTACGGCACCCAGCAGGACAACTCAAGCATCAGCGTCCCCAGCAACACGGTGGAGGGCATCATCCCCTGGAGCGATTGCTACGCCGCTGGCACCGGCGAAAGTGGCTTTATCACCGTCCACCCGGAGGACTCGAACATTGTCTATGTCGGCGCGGTCGGTTCCTCCCCTGGCGGCGGCGGCGCGTTCCAACGCTATGATCACCGTACCGGTCACATCCAACTGATCAACGTCAACCCCGAACCCCACGGCGGCATTGGCCCCGGCGAGTTGAAGATCCGCTTCCCCTGGACCTTCCCGATTCTGCTCTCGCCCCATGACCCGAACATTCTCTACTGCGGCGGCAACCAGGTCTTCCGCAGCACCAACGAGGGTCTCAGTTGGGAAGCGATCAGCCCCGACCTGACGCGCAACGACCCGGAAAAGCTAAAAGCCTCCGGCGGCCCCATCACCAAAGACACCAGCGGCGCTGAACACTACTGCACGCTATCGACCTTGCGTGAATCGGCCCACGAACGAGGTGTCCTCTGGGCCGGCAGTGACGATGGTCTGGTTCACCTCTCGCGCGACAATGGCGCTACCTGGCAAAATGTCACCCCCGCCGACCTGCCGGAGTGGAGCTTTGTGCGCAATGTCGAGCCATCGCCCCATGACGCGGCCACCTGTTATCTCGCCGCCACTCGCTACAAGCTGGATGACAACACCCCCTATCTCTACAAGACGACCAACTACGGCAAGACGTGGACGAAGATCACCAACGGCCTGCCCATCGACGACTACACCCGTGTCATCCGCACCGACCCGGCCCACGCCGGTCTGCTCTACTGTGGCACCGAACGGGGCGTCTACGTCTCGCTCGACGACGGCGCTCACTGGCAACGCTGGGGCGCTAACCTGCCCATCACCCCCGTCTACGATCTGCTGGTCAAAGAAAACGACCTCGTCGCCGGCACCCACGGTCGCGGCTTCTGGATCATGGATGACCTGACGCCATTACACCAACTTGCAGCGCAACACGCAACACGCAACACGCAACACACAACACACCTCTTCCAACCCCGCACCACCTACCGCATCCTTCCCGACCTCTTTGCCGCCTACTGGGGGCCGGACGAAGGGCGCGCCTATGGCTTGGGCCTGGGCAAGGCCGCCATCATCGATGTCAAGAAAAATGATGATGGTCAGGTAGACTTCAATGTCCTCGATTGTGGCAAAGGGGCAGCGCACGGGGCGGTGATCAACTATTATCTGGCGGAAGCGCCCACCGCCGATGTCAAACCGTCCCTAGCCGTCCTGGACGCCGATGGTAACGTGATCCGTGAATTCACGCCCAAGCCCGCCGGTTATGACAAGCTGGATGACAAAGACAAAGGTCTCAACCCCGGCCCGTGGCTGCCGGTGAAGGCGGGGATGAATCGCTTTGTCTGGGATCTGCGTCACGCCGGCGCGACCCGCGTGCGTGGCAACAAGACCGCCGGCGACGCCAACCACGGTCGCTTTGTGCTGCCGGGCAGCTATCAGGTGCGGCTGACGGTGGGCGACACCGTGTTGACCGAACGCTTTGAGGTAGTCAACGACCCGCGCGTCCAAGCCCCGCTCGCCGACCTGAAGACGCAAGACGCCCTGCTCCAGGAGATCTACGCCAAGATTTCGTCGGTGCATGAAGGGATCAATACTCTGCGCGATGTCCGCACCCAGGCCAAAAGCTGGGCGGATCGCCTGGGCAAGAAGAAAAACGGCGGCGCGGTGGTGGACGCGGTCAACGAGCTGGTCAAAAAGCTGGACGCCATTGAGACGGTCTTGATCCTGCCCGGTGAACAGGATGACACCTTTGGTCTCAACCAACCGGTGCGCCTCAATGCCAAACTGGCCTCGCTGATTTCGGTGGTAGGCAGCGCCGATCGCGTGCCGACCAAACAGTCACGCGACCTCTTCCACACCTATGCCGGACAGGCCGATGATCAGTTGAAAGCGTTACATGCCATCCTGAGCGATGACCTGGAAGCGCTCAACAGCTTGATCCAAGAGAGCAGCATTCCGCCGATTGTAGTGTAGTGCCCGCTTTCGTCCCGGAGGGATGCTTGAGCTTAGGAGTGAAAAGGGTGATACCCCCTCCCTGAACTCAATCTTCCCTCTGGGACGGGCTAAACAATCAACCCCTGTTTATTATCTGTATTTCGTTGCTTTGCGGTATACTGTAACAACGTATTAGTCGGGTGGAATTTATTGCACAAAGGATACAAACAATGGCTGAGAGCGAATATGAACAATGGTGGCAACTACACCTGCGGGTCGCCAGTGGTGAAACGCTCGGATCCGAGGAAGAGATTGCATATCGAGCAGGACTTGAATTACTGGAACGCGAAGAAGCCACCCAACTTAGCCTGTCTGATGTCACCCTGTTGCGCTCTCTACGGGCAAGGTTACAGACATTAGTCCACCTACAGAATAGCTTGCTTCTGCAAAGCGCCAAGCTCGATGAGAAAATTGAGGAGCTTGAGCGCACCTATCAACAGCTAACTGGGCTTGATCTTGCCGTGGATGTATATGCAATCCGCTAATTTTGAGTTAGTCCGCCAACGGTTTCATCGCGCTTGTGGTTACTGTAGTGTAAGTGAAACATCTTCAGGTGCTCTTCTAACGATTGACCATTATCATCCGCGGTCGCGCGGTGGTTCTGATGATCTTGATAACTTGGTTTATGCTTGCTACAAGTGTAACCAATACAAACATGAGTTCTGGCCCAGCGCAGAGCAGCTTGCCCGCCAACACCGGGTTTTACATCCACTGTTTGATGATTTTTCACTGCATTTCCGGTTGAATGAGCAATCGGGTGTTCTTGATCCCATTTCGGCTACGGGGCATTTTCATATCACTTTGTTACAGTTGAACCGTCCACAACTGATTAAACATCGCCTCAGCCAGCAAATGGTGCTTGCATTACAAGAGAGAAATGTGCAACTGGAAAAGCAGCTTGCTGAAATTCAGAAGACAATGGTGGTAAAAGAAAATTATATTTCAATCCTTCTTACTCAGATTGATCAACTGCGGAAACCTGACCGATAGATGTGTTTTCATGGTTGTATCCTGCCGATTTCATGCTGACCAAATAATCGCGCGACCTCTTCCACACCTATGCTGGTCAGGACGATGATCAGTTGAAGGCGTTACATGCCATCCTGAGCGATGACCTGGAAGCGCTCAATAGCCTGATCCAGGAAAGCAGCATCCCGCCGATTGTGGTGTAGTCTCCGCTTCCGTCCTGGAGGGACGCTTGAGTTTAGGGGTGAAAAGGATGATACCCCCGCCCTAAACTCAATCGTCCCTCATCGATTGCTTTCTTCGTAGCTCATCTGGTATACTTACAGCATGAGGCGTGTGATTCGTATTTCCCTATAGAGTGAGGCTTAGATGAATAACCAACAATCAATTACAAGCGAAGGAGCCGGTTACGAGCAAGCAATTCTCCAAATTATGCACAGCCTACCAATTGAACGGATGGCGCAATTGTTAGATTTTGCCCTGTTCTTAAAGATGCAACCAACAGCGGTAACACCACCCGGTATCACGCAGGAAGCCGGACTTCCGGATGAGCAGCTTTGGAATCAGGCTTCTATCCGCTCACTCGCGAAATATTGGGATACCCCGGAAGAGGATGAGGCGTGGGAACATTTACAAAAGGCGATGTGATTATTGCCTCCTTGAGTTATTCTGACTTTAGCGGTAGTAAACGGCGACCAGCACTTGTCGTGGCTGCGCCGGCAGCGCTTGATCTGGTTTTGTGCTTGATTACCAGCAAAACACGCAATGATGGCTTTGATGTGCCTATCACCAAAGCTGATTTTGCCAGCACTGCATAAGTATCTTTAAGTTGTCGTCCCCTGCTATTTGATTCTGCGTATGCTATCGTCTTCAATTCAGAACTATTGCATTAATTTCTTTGAATGTATAAAGTGTTAATACGAATGCAAAAGCCATTAACGCATAGAAATCATTTCGTTTCACAGTTATACTTGCGCAATTTCACATCGATAGAACAGAAAATATGGACATATCGATTACTCGTATCTAATGTGGCAGTGCCTATGTGGAAACCTGCAACTTCTAAGGGTATAGCCTGCCATTCTCATCTCTATACGAGAGTTCATTTAGGTCAAGAAACAGACGCAGTAGAGCAGTGGTTTAATACCGAATTTGAGAACCCAGCTAGTGACGCAATCCAGAAAGTAATTTCGGAAAGTAGAATGACTTCCTCAGATTGGGATAGCTTGATTCGTTTCGTTGCACTTCAAGATGTTCGTACACCGGCAAGATTAGTTGAAAACCTTGAACGATGGCGAGTTACACTTCCCAACTTATTGGAAAAGACGTTGCAGCAAACAGTGAAACAATTGGAGTCGGTCGATTCCCCCAGGCTTCAATCTGAAGAATCCTATAAGCTTGGTACCATTGAATTTCCAGTTAAAATCGAAGTTAGTCGCGACTTGGTCCAACCACAGATTAAAGCTGAAGTAACAGTGGGTAGACAAATGTGGCTTTGGGGAATAGAGTACGTACTAAACAACACCGCTGAGGCTCTTCATCGCCATAAATGGACTATCTTAAAGCCGTATGTTGGTCTTAGTTGGTTTACCAGTGATGATCCTGTTGTCAAACTAAACTATTACAAAGTTGGGAATTATGATTTTGGAGGGGGATATGGCTTTAAAGGAACAGAAATATTTTTACCGCTAAGCCCTGAACACCTTCTATATACTCAGGTTGGACATCCTCGTAAACCAAGAGGAACACGTTTATCTCTTAAGGAGACACAAGTTATTCGTAAATGTATTGCTGAACATGCTGATAGACTGATTTTTTGTCGAGAACCTGACGAGGAAATTCCTGTCTATAGACCTAGAAAAGTTGATAAAGACCAGTATGATTTTGAAGCTGAGCAATGGAGAAATTGGCATACAGATCAATCTATGGCAGAACGTGAGTTACAACATAATTAATCGTCTCATGGTGCCAAGTGTAAAAGATTAGGAGTAGCTGCACTCTCTAAACGCACTAAACCTAAGATGTGCTTTCACGGTTGTACCCTTATTACCAACTGTTCACGCTGCGTTACAAAGCTTAAACAAGCGAGAATATCTTCCTGGGTTAAGTAGGGAAAATCATCCAGAATCTCTTGCAACGTCATGCCGGAAGCAAGGTACTCCAACACATCATAAACTGTAATTCGCATACCGCGAATACAAGGCTTACCGCCCCGCTTGCCTGGTTCAATTGTAATCAACTCTTGATATTGCATCGTCTACCTCACAATAATCATCGGTTCACACCCTGGTTACTAACACTTGCATTATACCTCAAGGCGTTGATTTCTGTGTAACTGTATCATCTTATGGCTTTACAAAAAAGCCTCAATCAACGGCACAAAATCAGTAAGGTTACTGAGCCGCGCCGCCGCTTCCTCCCGCCCCGCTCCTAGCAACAGTGTGAAAACCGGATTCTCCGTATGCTTACCATGCGAACAATCCTCAACATTGCCGTGATCACTGCTGACGATAATCAGCGTTTCAGCCAGATCCGCCGCGGCCAGCAGCCCCGCCAGAAACCCATCAAAGCGTTGAAAATTCTCCACTGCCGCCGGCAGATCCGCGGCATGACCCAGCACATCGGTCTGCCAGTGTTCAAAGAAGACAAAGTGATAGGGTTGGGCAATTTCCCAGAGCTTGGCTCCTGCCGCTTCCGGTGTAAAGACCGGCACATCGGCATAGCCCAAGTGGTCGCGCCAGCCGGCATTGGTAAAATCGGCCGCCAGGGCGCGACCGGCGTAGATGTCGGCGGCAGTGGGTAGCGCCAACCCGCTCACCGTGGCGGCAAAGGGGATGGCGCTCAACAGCCGTTTGCCCCGGTTGATGGCGGCGAAATAGCCTTGTGGGTAGCCATTGCAGAAGAAAGGTCGCAAGCCGGCCCGCTGTAAACGGCCAAAGAGATTGTCCGTCCGCAAGATCGCCCGCACGCGATCATCGGGGCGGGGGCCATAATGTTCGCCCAGGTGTTGCGGCGCGTTGACACCGGTGAGGATCGCCGTCTGCCCGGTGGCACTTTGCGGTCGGCCAGGGAGACCAAGGTTGGCGTCGGTCGGCACGAGTTCGGCCAGCGGCGTGGAGAGGCGACCCGTAGCTGCGACCGGTTTGTGACCACTCAGTAGCCCCTGCAAAGTCGGATAGCATTCCACCGCCAGCGGATTGACCGCCGGATCAGCCGGCCCCAAGCCGACGCCATCAAGAAAGAGGAAAATGATACGTTTCAAGATTGGGTACTCGTTGGTGTTGCTAGTTGTTGCCGCCGCTCCTCGACCAGAGCCACCAGCCGCGCTTCCAACACAGCCAGATCGGTGAAGATATGTTTGTAGGTCAAGCCCAGCTTCTCTGCCGCCGCCTGGGCGCGGGCGCGCTCATCCTGGTCGGGCAACTGTTGCAGGTAGAGAACATGGGTATAGTTGCCAAAATAAAGGTCACGCAACTGTGGGTGGCGGTCTAGGCCTAGCCCTTTCCAGACCAGGCCGTCAAAGTGGCGGGCGAGAAAATCAGTCAGGTAGAAGGTGCCGAAATAGGTGTCATTGTGTTGGGTGAAGTCGTCGCCGCCGAAAAATTCATAACAGTGGGGGCCGCTGATGCGCACCACATGATCATAGCGCGCGATCAGCGTATCCAACGCCCCGCCCGTGCCACAATCGGCGTAGCCCAGCAAAATTAAGTCAAAGCGGTGCGCCCATTCATCCAGCCGTTGTGCCACCGCCGGTGCAATCTGTTCGGGCCGGTTATGCAACTGCGCCGGCACCGCCGTCAATTCAAAATCCCAGCCCTGCCGTTTGGCAATGGCGATCATCTCGCGCACAATGGCGCCGCAGGCGATAATGCCGATTTTCACGGAAAGTCCCTCTGAGATACAGAGAGATAGAGAGATAAAGAGATTGCACCTTGTCATGCCTTAATCTTTTTATCTCTCTATCTCTTAATCTCCTCTATGCTGCAACCCGCTGTCGTCGTTCACTCCGCCGGGCCGCAGCACGGGCCGCGCGACTTTCAGCGCTTTCGATTTGGCCATTGTCGTCGTTGCGCGCCGGCGGACCGCTAATGGGTTGGTCTTTGGCCTGGTCAATGGCGGCGCGCATGGCCGCGATATGGATCGGCGTGCTGCCACAGCAGGCGCCAATGATGTTAACGCCCAGGTTACGCAGGCGGAGCGCATTGTCGGCCATGACCGCGGGCGTGCCGTCATATTGAATCTTGCCGTCGATATACTGGGGCAGACCGGCGTTGCTCTGCGCCATCAAATAGACCCCGGCCGGGCGATATTGGGCCATCTGCGTCATAACGGTTTCGATTTCTGCCGGGCCGTTGCCACAGTTGGCGCCGATGACTTGCACGCCCCACGAACTGATCGTCGCCACTGCCTCTCTGGGGCTGACCCCCATCATGGTGTGAAAGTTGGTGTCAAAGCTCATGGTGACGACAATCGGCAGGTCGGGCGCGACCCGTTGGGCGCCTTTGACGGCCGCTTCCACTTCGTTGAGGTGGCTCATGGTCTCGATCACAACCAGATCGACGCCCCCTTCGACCAACCCTTGCGTCTGCTCGGCAAACATGGCTTCGGCATCGGCCATGCTCAGCGGGCCGACTGGCTCGATCAATTCGCCGCTGGGGCCAATCGACCCGGCGACCAACACCCCCGCCGGCGCCGCCACTTCTTTGGCGAGTTGCACCCCGGCGCGATTGAGTTCCACCACCCGGTCCTGCAAGTGGTGCAGCTTGAGACGGGCCGAAGTACCACCAAAGGTATTCGTCTCGATGATGTTGGCGCCGGCGTTCACATAGGCTTGATAGATGGCGCGCACCTTGGCCGGCTGGGTGACATTCCATAATTCGGGCGCGCCGCCATCGGTCAAGCCGGCCTGTTGTAACATCGTGCCCATGGCGCCGTCACCCAGGAGGATACGTCCTTCGGCTAACCAGGTCAGTAATTGGTTGCTCATATGCTTTTCTTCACCACTTCCTTGTTATAGGAAGGATGAAGGAGGAGGGATGAAGGAGGAAAATCACTACGCTTCATCCCCCATCCTTCATCCTTCACCCTTTGCATGGACGACGTGGATCAATTCCCGCAGCCGGGTGGGCGGGTAAGCTGCTTCCACTTCCGCCGCCACGGCTTGCGCCACTTCCGCCGGTGTACCGGGGCGCTCTTGCCAGCCATCGCGCCGCCACTGTTCCAAATAGGCGTCAGTGCCGGTGAGACCCATCACCATGGCGGCGCGATCGATGGCGTCTTGAAAGCGCTGCGGCAATTCCACCTTCGCCGTATTGCGGCGCCCCTCGCGCGCCGTTACCAGCGAGGGGAAGTCACGCCAATAGGTAATTTGATATTCGGCCATTCAAGTGTCCTTCTCACAAGTTGCAAGCGTGATGCGTGAGACATGTTGCGTGAACTATAATTAAGTTACAATTTTCCCTTATGATAGTTTTGTTACAACAGCTTTCCGCTGTCGATAAAGGTGATTTACAGTTCACACAACACGCAACACGCCTCACGTTTCTCCTCTTCGTTGCGCCCGTTCCGCCCGGCGCGCGGCCCGATCTTCTGAACTGGCGCGGCGGTTGCGCCCGCTGTTTGCCATGGCTTCGACGGCAGCCAACCGTTCGGCGGGCCATTGCGCTTTGGCCGCCGCCAATACCTCCGCCAGATGGGGAAAGGGATCGGCGCTGTGCGGTATGTCGATGGCGCCGACGAACTCTTCCTGGAAGGTCGGTTCGACGGCGGTTTCCACATAGCGCACCCAGCGCGCCGCCCACTGCGCTTCCGCCCGTTTATTTTTGTCGAGCAGGATCATGCGGGCGCCGTCGCCGGCCGCGTTGCCCACGGCCTGGACATGGGGCAATTCACAGTCGGGGATTAAGCCCAGGATCATAGCGTGGAGCGGGTCGATATAGCTGCCAAAGCCGCCGGCCAGCACAATGCGATCCACCGTGGTCAGTTCCAGCCGGTTCATCAATAACTTGGCGCCGGCATAGAGCGCCGCCTTGCCCAATTGGATCGCCCGAATGTCATCCGAGTGGACGACAATCTCAACGCCGTTGTTGGTTTCGTGCGCCCAAGCCAGGACAAAGGCGGCCTTGCCGCCGCCGTCGCCCAGACCGGTGCGCAGGCGTGGGTGATCCAGGGGCACAAAACGGCCATTGGGCGCAATGACCCCAGCCTTGAATAACTCGGCCGTGGCTTCAATAATCCCGGAGCCACAGATGCCCGCTGCCCGTAGGGTGGGGTTGAGGATGGCGTCGCGCTTTTGGCGGCGAAGTTCGGCGGGGGAGAGATTGCGAGATTGAGAGACTTCGTCGTGAGCGCTCGGTCGAACGATTGCGAGATTATCATTGTTCTCACCGTTGACTAAATCTCTTAATCTCTCAATCTCTGAATCTCCACTTTCAATCCATTCCTCTTTGCCAATGATCTTATATTTCACCGCCAGGGTGGCCGGGTCGATGCGCACGCGTTCAAGGGCGCCGGGGGCGGCGCGCATGCCGTGGGAAATTTGGGCGCCTTCAAAGGCGGGGCCAGTCGGGCTGCTGGCGCTCAACATCCGTTCACGGTTGCCCAATAAAATTTCGCCATTGGTGCCAATGTCGAGGATCAACCAATTTTGCTCTTGGTTGTAGGGCGCCTCGGCCACCAATACCCCGACATTATCGGCGCCGACATGGCCGGCTTCACAGGGCGGAATGTGGATATTGGCGCCCGGCGCAATGGGCAGACCGAGATCGCGCGCTTTGACATCAACGGCGCTATGGGTCACCAGGCTAAAGGGGGCGCCGCCTAGTTCGCGCGGGTTGACCCCCAACAACAAGTGATGCATGGTCGTGTTGCCGACCATGACCATTTCCACCACATCCGTCGGCTGAATACCCGTCGCGCTACATAACTCAGTCACCAGCCCATTCAGACCGTCAATGATGACCCCTTGCATCCGCGCCGTGCCGTCCTCATGCATCATGGCATAGCTGACGCGGCTCATTAGATCTTCCCCATAAGGCACTTGGGGATTCATCCGGCTGGCGGTGGCCAAAATCACCCCTGTCCGCAAATGGCACAGATGGGCGGCCACGGTGGTCGTCCCCACATCCACAGCAATGCCATAGAGATCATCCTGGAAACCAGCCTGGACGCGGATCACTTCTTGTTCGTTCCAGATGGTGGCTGTCACACAACGGTTGCCGGCGGCCAAGGTGGCTTGCAGGGTGCGCAGGACATGGAGATCGCACCGTAAGTTTTGGAGCTTATGGACGCTTTGTAGTTCATCGCGCAGCCGTTCCCAGTCGCCCCGGTGATCCTTTAACTGGGGCGTCGGCAGCTCGACATAGTAAAGCCGCATGGGCGCGTCAACGGTAATCTCACGAGCGACGCCGGCGGCTTTACGCACCACTTGTTTGCGCGTCTGGCTCTCTTCCGGCACGCGGATCACCACATTGCCCGTCACCTGGCAGCCGCAACTCATCCGCGCGTTTGGCTCAAAGTTGTACTTCGCCGCAAAGTTTGTTTCGCGTTCGCCGGGTGGCGTCAAATGGTCGCCACGCGAAGTCACGCCGAATTTGGGAAAATCGCCTTCCTCGACCAAGACCTTGCACTTACGACAGGTCTGGTGGCCGCCGCAGATCGATTCGATCTCAACACCCAGGCGGCGCGCCGCTTCCAACAAGGTCGTACCAATCGGGATTTCTCCTTGACGCCCGTTGGGTTGGAAGATGACTTTGACGACGTCTTGGGTTTTCTCTACTGCTGTTCTCTCTTGCTGAACAATCGACATCATGATGGTCGTTGGTATCCTTACCAGTTGATTGCGGGTTCATAAGATACGCCACTAACGGAACAGGGCTTATTATACCGTTGATAATAAATCCGAACCAACTTTGCGACCGTACTTTATGCTATGTTCAGCCAAACAACTCGCTGTGACTACCAGTTCTGCTCAGGCGCAGTGTGTCGCCATCAAGGTCGGCGCCAACGGTTGGAATTGGAGCGCCGTCATATCTACTCTTTAATGGCGACCAGCCCACCGGGGCGCACCACCCGACGAAACTCCTTCAACATGAGCGCCAGTTCTTCATCGGTGAGGTACTGGGTCGTATTGGCGCACCAGACCGCGTCAAAGCTGTGGTCGGCGTAGGGCAAAGCCAGAATTGACCCGCTCTGCGCCACCACCGGCGCCGGCCACTCACTCTGGCGGGCGCGCTCTTCGACCACCTGTACATTTTCCGGGGCCAGATCGATAGCGCTAACTTGCCCGGTTGCGCCCACCAGTTCGGTCAACAGCGGCAAAAAACTGCCATTGCCGCAAGCCGCGTCCAACACATGCCAGCCTGGTTGGATGCCAACCCAGCGCAACATCTCCTCATATTCCGGTTGCATGGCAAGAAAGTGAGTGTCCAGCCAGGCGGCGGTGGTTAGGCTCTGGCCGGTTGAACTGTCATGGGTATTTATTGCCTGGTTTGCTGTCGTCATGCTTTTTTCCTTATGAGCCAATAGGCTTTGTCACCACAAAGAGGTATTGGCTGAGGTTAAAAAAGTAGTTATCGGCGGCCCCCACTTGTTGGAGATCGGTAATCCATGCGGCTGCTTCTTCCTGGGTCACCCCTTGCCGTCCGACGACAAAGGCGCGGATGCCATTGGCCAGATGATAGCTATAGCGGCTTTCGTCATAGGTGGGGTTGGCAAGCGAATCTTCTGGGAAGATGGTTATTAAGCCCCTGTGTTCTGATTGAACCTCACTAGTGCAAGTTGAATGATTCTGTGTTCCTTCTATCCGTGTTTAGTCAGTAGGCGCCCTCAAAAGACTAAACACGGATAGAAGGAACACAGCGGTGATTCATCGGCTCCTGAGCTTGCCGATTTTGTCAAAAATAATAGCGCTACGAAAAAAAAACGCAAATCTTAAGGCCGCACGGCGTAGAAATAATTAAACGGATCTTCCTCAATCGCAAGCTGCTCAAAGCGGGTAAAACCAGCCATGCCAGTCATCGCCTTGGCCAGCACTGGGTTAAAGCCCATGGTCCCCAAGCCGGCGCCGCCCCGTTCGGAGAGCGCCGAGGACATACAGTAGATGACCGAGAGGCTGTAGAAGAGTGGGGCAAAGGGACTCGCCAGATTTTCCTCAATGCGGTCCGAACAACGAATGTCCTTGATCACCAACAGGCCGTTGGGCTTGATACAGCCGCGAATGGCCTGCAACGTGCGCTGGGGGAAAGCCATGTCATGCAAGCAATCGAGCGTCAGTACCAGATCATACTGGGGTGACGGCGATAGCGCTTCCCCCTTCAGCACCTGATAAGTAACGTTGGTCAATCCAGCCGCTGTCGTGTCCCGGCGGGCAATGTCGATGGCGGTGGGTGAGGCATCACAACCCATAAAGGTGGAGTTGGGAAACGCCTTCGCCAGTTCACAGAGCGCGCCGCCCACACCACAGCCGACATCCAACACTTGAATGCCGGCGCGCAGCCGCTCAACCAGCCCATCGACCCGTTCCAGAAAGTGGGGCAACAACGCATGGCTGGGGGCAAACATGCGCTTCATGGTACAGGCGCAGTTCTTGCCATGTTCTTCATAGCTCATGCCGATACCGCTCGCAAAAGCTTCGGCAACGCGGTCTAACGTCGAGGGCGGCACGAGTGAATTAAAAAAGCCGGCCAGGTAGAAGGGATTGCTTGAATCAGTCAACACCGCCGCCCCCGCCGGTGACAGGGCAAAGCGCTCGTCGCCATGATGTTCGAGCAGACCGGCGGCGGCCTGGTCGCGCAGCCATTCGCGTAGCCACCGTTCCTGTAACCCGGTGCGGGTGGCGAGTTCGGCGGCACTGAGGGCGCCCTGTTCCCGCATGGCGGTGTAGAGACCTAGCCGGTCACCGATATGGATCATCATGGTGACGGCATGACCGGTGAACAGGCCGATGATCTGCTGGGCAAACGCGCCGACAGCTTCCATGGTTGGCGGTGTTGCCACCGCAGTTGTGGTAGATGACATTGGAGTGAATCCTTTACAAATGAAGTTATGGCATGAAGAAGGGTGGACGTTGAGCAGGCAATGGTGGGCGAAGGTTGGCTGTATGAACCTGCTCAACGGCGATATGCACAGTAAAGCATATACCAAAAACCGGACAGCAGGGTCTCAACATACTCTCAACATACTCTCATGGGCTATCACCGCGAATCATTGGATTAGCGAATCATGGCGAGGTGATTCGCTAATCCAATGATTCGCGGTGATCTTGGGCAGGCGACGCAATTTGTCAAGCGTTGGGTAACAAATTAGTATCCGTTTCCTGCGCCGGTGATGGTGACGGCGAGTGCGCAGTGGCTGTCACTGCGCGGTTGCAATAACTTTTCGCCTTCGGCGGGGTCGCCGGCATACATAGCAGCCACCCCAACGACCTGCTTGTTCCACAAGGCCCGCGGAATCGGATCGACGGCCGGCACACTCCAGAAGGTGCAAATCGAGCTAACCTCGTCGGGCGTGGTTGCCAGAAAATCGCGCCAGGCGCTAATGACTGCTTTGGCATCTTCAATGGGATACATCATGTTACAGAGCATCACTTCCGGCCCGACGGGGTGCAGTTGAAACTCGAAGGAGGTGACAACGCCAAAGTTGCCGCCGCCACCCCGAATACCCCAGAAGAGATCGGCGTTCTTCTCGGCACTAGCCGTGCGCAGTTGACCATCCGCCGTGACAATTTCGACCGAAACCAGATTGTCACAGGCCAGGCCATATTTGCGCCGCAGCCAACCCAACCCACCACCTAACGTTAAACCGGCAACACCGGTAATCGACACCACGCCGCCGGGCGTGGCCAGCCCAAAGGCTTGCGTTTCCCGGTCTACATCGCCCCAGGTCGCGCCGCCCTGGGCGCGCACCCGCCGCGCTTTGGCATCCACATGGATACCCTTCATGGGCGAGAGATCGAGCATCAAGCCGCCTTCGCACACGGCATTGCCCGCCACATTGTGGCCGCCACCGCGCACGGAGAGCAGTAGATCATGGGTGCGGGCGAAATTGACGGTGTCGATCACATCGGCCGTGCCCTGGCAGCGCACAATCAACGCCGGTTTGCGGTCGATCATGGCATTCCAGATTGAGCGCGCTTCGTCATAGCCCGGCGTCCCCGGCAAGAGAACCGGGCCGCGCAATGGCTGTTGAAATGCGTCAAGCGTTGTACTGTCAAGGGTGGTCTGACCACCGGTTCGGGTAACAACCGTTAATGACATAGGAGTCTCCTTATGGTATTACAACTTCGATCAGTCGCTAGATATGGGACAGGCAATGAGGGTCAATGAGAACGGCGCTGCCTGGTTGAGATCAGCATAGCACAGGCTGCGTTCCGCTATCGTTCCGTGGGTAGTGTTCTGGGTGAGAAATGGTTTCCGAATCGTTCCGCATTTGTAATTACTAAGAGCGGGGTTAGTTTGTACCAAACCTACTTTCAAGTCATTCACGTCAACGCAGCCAATAACCTCTGCGCCTCTTGTAAATCAGCCGTATCAAAACCTTCTGTAAACCAACCATAGATTTCAGCCAGCAACGTATAGGCTTCAGCGCGCCTGCCTTGCTGACCCCACAAGCGGGCCAAACTCATGGCGGAACGCAGTTCCAAGGATTTGGCTTGTTGATCACGGGCAATGTTCAGCGCTTTCCTAAAGGATAATTCCGCTTCAGCAGCAGATTCCCCCGCGGTTAACAGGAGTTCCCCATAGAGACGGTGGAGTTCTGCTTCGTAATAACCGTCATGATAGGTCGCAATGTGGTCTAACGCGGACTGCAAGGCGTGCCGTGCTTGGTCATAGTCACCACAGGCGGCCAGCGCTTGCGCCAGCATGGCCTGAAAGTGTGTCTTAAACATGAGGTCATATTGACTAAGGGACCCGGCCTCGATGCCCGCACGAATCAACTGCATCCCCTGATCGATCTGACGGTCGGCAATCAATGTCATACCGGAGATGACCAGGTTCAACGCCTGATTTGCAACTGAATGTTCAAACTGCTGCTGGTACGTCTGGATTAGCGCTGCTCCTTCGGCCAGGCGGCTTTGATCGCGCATATCGTAAGCTAACCATTCCAGCCAGGTGATTGCATACCAAGTGCTAAACGGATGCTTGAGGCGAACGGCCAGATCGATGGCTTGGCGACTGTACTGCAACGCCTGTTCAGGATAGCCCAGATACCACATCGTCCAGGCGAGGCGACTTAGGCAAATCACGCCAGGGTCTTGTCCATAGTGCGCAATGTGAATCGCATACTGCTGTCGATCATAAGTCGCAATGCCCGCTTCGAGATGCTGCCGTGCTTGTTGAAAATAGCCTTGCCAAAACGCAGCAACACCGAGGGTGTAACAACTTTCGACATAGAGAAAAGCATCAACATTTTGTGGATCGGTTTGGGCGATTTGCCGGAGTTCCATACCCAGCGCATAGGTCAGCTCAAATTTGCGATGCGTCAGATAATAGATCGCTAGAATCCGCAAAAGTGCCGGCTCCGCCGGGTAGTTCAATCCTTCGGCGAGCTGGCGTGCCGCCAGATAGTATTCCTCTAACTGGCGTGCGCCATAGCCCTGGGTGTTCACTAGGGGTGGACCTAAGCTGAGTAAGATCTGATATTCGCACTCGGCACGCCGCTGATTTGCTGGTTGTGTCTGCACTAGCGCTAGTGCGCGCATCAAGTAGGCAATGGCTTCCTGATTCGCATAGATCCGTAAAGCCGCTTCGGCGGCGTGCAAATAATAGGTGACCGCTTGCTCGCTCCTATTTGCCGCTTCGTATTGTGCCGCGATCTGAGCGGCAATGCTATCTAGTGGCTTTACGGTTTGACTTGCAAGTGCATCTGCCACTGAGCGATGCAGATGCTGCCGTCGCACGCGACTGATTCCCGCTGCGGCGACATCGCGAATACGATCATGCGAAAAATCGTAGGCGTCGCTGCCTTGCTCACGGATGATGCGCCGCTGCCACAGTTCATCCAGCCCGTTCACCGCTTTGTCCGTCTCGATCTTGCTAGCAGCAATGAGAAGATCAAGGGTAAAGGCGCGCCCAATAATCGCTGCCCATTCACAAAGCTCACGCGCCGTCATTGACAAATGACCTAACCGTGCCTGAATGACCGCCAACACTTTGGGGGGCAGGTGTTGGACGATTGCCTCGCTTGCCTCGATCGGGACGGTGGTTGGCGGAAAGTGCTGACCCCCTCCGCGCCCAATGGGCTCCCGCCCCCAGCTTGGGGGAGGAACCGATGCGCCGTCAAGCGTTCCCTCCCTTACCAGGGGAGGGTTAGGGTGGGGTTGCCCTTGGGTGGCGCGCATGGTTTCGACGACAAAGAGCGGGTTGCCGTCCGTATCACGAAAAAGTTGCTGCAAGGTTTGGCCATCCAGCGGGCGATCCACCATCCGGCCTGCCAGTTCATTCGTTTCGCTTTCGGTCAGGCGGGCTAGATCCAGTTGGGTCAAGGTGGCGCTGCCGCGTAAGGGATTCAGCAACTCATACAGAGGATGGGTGGTATCCACCTCGTCAGGCAGGCGCGCCGTGCCAAGCAGGAGCAACTTGGTCGGGCTAAGGGTGGCGGCATGGCGGAGGAGGAAGTGTAGTAACGCCAAGGTCTCCTTGTCACACCATTGCAAATCATCAATGAGCAGGATGAGCGGTTGGTCAAGCGCCAGCAATGCTCGGCTGACTGCTTCAAAGAGATGATGGCGCTGCCAACTCTGGGTAATCGGCTCCGGCGGGCGCAGAGTTGGTTGCTCTTGGAGCAGTTCAGGGAGGAGCCGCGCCAATTCCGTTAACCAGGTAGTTTCGATTTTGCTCCGTACGGCGCGCAGCCGCTCGGTACGCAACCATTCGATCACCGGGGCATAGGTCAAGCGCCCTTCGGCGGCATAGCAACGCGCCCGCGCCGTGCCGAAGCCTTGATGGATGGCCCAACCCAGCAACTCCTCGGCCAGCCGTGTTTTGCCAATCCCCGCCTCACCGGCAATCAAGACAAATTGCGGTTGACCGCCGAGGGCGCTGCGCCAGCGTTGTTGGAGCGTCTGCCATTCCGCTTGCCGGCTTACAAAGGGCGCATACGCCGCTAACTCCGGTTGGGCAGTTGACACCGCTGAACCCTGTAACAACCGCTCATAGCCCCCTTGCGTCTCGGCATCTGGATCGACCCCCAACTCTTCCCGCAACTGGGTGAGACAGGTGTGATAGACCCGTAGCGCCGCCGGTCGATCTCCGTTGAGCGCATGGAGCCGCATAAGCCGGCGATAGGTTGGCTCGTGGAGCGGATCATGGCGCAGGAGTTGTTCACTGTAGGCAATCGCTTCGTCGTAGCTCCGTTGCGCTTCCAGTAACCCGCTCAGGCGCTCCAACGCATGACCATATTGGGTATGCAGCGCTTCCCGCTCGGCAAAGATCCATTCGTCGTAACAACCGGGCAGTAACTCACCCGTATAGCACGCAATTGCCTGACGTAACAAGGGGATGGCCTGGCTGTCAGCCAGATCGGCCGCTGCCGCCAGCGCCGCCCGAAAGCGCTCGACATCCAATTCGATGACTGCTCCCGGCAACCAGTGGACACCCTGGCGATCCATTGCCAGCAACCGATCACAGGCCGGCAACGCCTGGCGCAAGTAGAGTAATTGTTTGCGCAGATTGGTCAACGCCCGCGCTTCCATCGAATCGGGCCAAAAGAGAAAGGCCAGATGCCGCCGACTCTGGGGCGCCTGGCGATGGAGCAGCAGGTAGGTGAGCAGGGCTTGCAAGCGCGGGGTGTTGACCTGGGTGATGGGTTCAGCGCCAGCGTACAAGACAAACTCACCCAGCAGACGAACGGTCAGGCCAGGCGGTTGGGGTGACGCCGGTTGCGGTGGGATGGTTGAGGAATTCATAAAGGTGCGGATCGACTGGTTTTGCGTTCAGAATTGCACTTCACCGCGCGCCTTTTGTTCTTGCAACAAGAGGCTGGCATAAATCAAGTCGTTCACTGGCGTCGACACACTGGCGGCTCGACCCAAGCGCACCACCGCGCCGGTTTGCGCTTCCAACTCAGAGGGACGGCCATTTATCAAGTCCCGTTGCATGGAAGACAAAAGGCCGGGACCCATACGCTCCAACCGGGCCAGCGTATCCGCAACGGCGGTCGGCGGCAGGGCTACGCCACGGGCGCGAGCGACCGCTTCGACTTCGGTCATAGCAGCTTTGAGCAATTCATAGCTTTCCGGCTGCCGAAAAACCGTGTAGATCGGCGCACGCGTGATCGCACCAACGCCGCTCCACGGCGCAATGATCAAAAACTTCTGCCAGAGCGCAAGTTGAATATCATCCACAATCACGGCGGCGACCCCTTGGGCATTGGCTAAGGTGCGCTGCACCCGCGCAATCCGCTCGGTGCGGCGATTGTCCAACTCACCCATGTTGATCGTCGGCGGCAGACCGGCATGACGAATATGGCCTGGTGCAACCACTTCGGCGGCAATCACACAGGAACCGCCCAGCACATGGTCGCGCCCCACCACTGCCGCCAGTTGATCGGGCGCTTCCACGCCATTTTGCAGCGGCAACACTAGCGTCTGTTCACCAATCAGCGGGCGCATAGCTGCGGCCACGTCCGCTACCTGCCACGTTTTCACGGCCACAATCACCAGATCAACCGGGCCGACGGTGGCTGGATCGTTGGTCGCCTGCACAGGCTGCACCGCAAAGTCGCCGGCAATGCTCTCGACCCGCAACCCTTGCGTCTGGAGCGCTTGCTGCGTTTGTCCACGCACAATAAAGGTAACCTCTTCGCCAGCCTGGGCCAAGCGACCGCCAAAATAGCCGCCAACTGCGCCCGCGCCGTAGATTGCAATCCGCACAACTGCCTCCTTGTGTATAATTTTTATTGTCGCAATAGCGATTTACAAGATATTCAATCTGAATGTACATCTTGTAAATCACTATTGAAAATGATATAATTGTTTTGCGATATCGTAATAGTATACCATAACGTGATCGTGCTAGACGATAGCATCCAGAGACAAGGCAAAGACTATGCTCCATAACCGTGTCCGTGAACTTGGTTATCTTGATACACGCTATGCCGGGCGACGCGCCGAATTGGTGATTCTCTATGGTCGGCGGCGCGTTGGCAAGACCAGTTTGGTGCATCATTGGGTGCAAAATAAACCACATCTCTTTTTCTTTGCCACTGAAGACGATAGCACAACTCTGCTACGCCGCTTCTCACAGTTAGTACAAAGTGCGGCTGGTGAAGCGGCTGATCCAAACTTCAGCTACCCGGATTGGGAAAGCGCATTACGGGCGCTGGCGCCGCTGGCGAGTCAAGGCCGCTTTGTCGTAGTGATCGATGAGTTTCCCCGCCTTGTCGCCGCCTATCCGCCGATCACTTCCTATTTGCAAATGGTATGGGATATGGCGTTACAGCACACGCAACTCTTTTTGATTCTGACCGGGTCACTGCTCAGTGTTATGCGCCGCGAGACATTGGCCGCCGATTCGCCCCTCTATCTGCGCCACACCTGGCCCTTTGAGTTAAAGCCGCTGACCGTCGCTGATCTGCCCGCTTTCTTCCCGACCTATGGCGCTGACGAACTTGTCGAAACGTATGCGGTTCTAGGTGGGCTGCCTTATTACCTGATTTCGGTCGATCCGGCGCACAATCTGCTGACGAACATTCGGGAAGCCATTTTGACCCCCACCGGCTCGCTCTTCAATGAGATTCCCTTACAGTTGCACATGGAGTTGCACGGGATGGATGTGCGTTTTTATATGCGGGTTTTGCAGGCCATTGCCCAGGGCGCGCATACGCCGCAAGAGATTACACAAACAATTGGCTTCCAGGGCAAAAATGTTGCGCACTATTTGCATACATTACAAGAGTTGGGCTTGGTCGTGGCGCGTGAACCAGTCGAACGCAGCCCACAGACCCAGCGTTGGGCCAGGTATCATCTGGCCGATCCATTTTTGGCCTTTTGGCAACGCTTTGTCGAGCCACACCAGGCTGAATTGGAAATCGGCGTGGGGCAGGAGGCGCTCTGGCAAACCATTCGGTTGGGACTCCCACAAGTCACGGCGCCAGTTTGGGAGCAAATTGCGCGCCGCCATCTCCTGAGTCAAAGTCGCCAGGATGGTCTGCCGCCGATCAGTGAAGTGGGGTCTTGGTGGAATCGGCGCGCCCAACTGGACATTGTCGGGGTGGATCGCCACAGCCACTCGGTGGTCTTTGGCGAAGCGCGCTGGCGACAAGACCCCTTTACCCGTCAACAGGTGGAGCATCTCATGGCACAGAGTCAAACCTGGTTACAGGGCAGCGATGCGCATTGGGATGTCTACTATGCCATCTATGCCCGTAACCCCACCCCTGGTCTACAGGCGTTGGTCGAGCAAGAGCGAAATTTGTATCTGTTTACCCCGGAAATGGTTGTTCAGCCTACAAAATCGCGTTGAACTCACATCCCCCATACCTGAATTATTCGCCCTTGAAAGCTTTCGGTGCGGGTGAAGACCTTTTCACTCCACGGTTTTGCCTGATCACGGTCAAAGATGACCAAGTGCCCCTCATCCGCTGCGCTGCTATCCATGTAGCGCCACGTTTGCTCCCCCCCTTTTTTGATGGTTGTCACCACTTTGCCGCGCCGTAGTTTGGTCTCAATCACCACGCGCTGCGTCTGTATATCGCCCTGCGACCAAAGCACCAGTAGATCGGTGCGATCACGACCCAGGCCATATTCACGGGTGATCTGTCCGCTGCCATTAACGATGCGCTGTAAAAATGCCTGTAAGAGCAATTGGGGGCCAGCTTCCTGATAGTCAAATTGTTGCAGCCAACTGGCCGAATGCTCGCGAAAGAATTGCTGAAAGGCGGCCAGCAATTTGGGTATATCCAAGCGACCATCGCCGGCGATGTACCATTCTGGTTGGTGGGTGATGGTGAGCTGAGTGGTATAAATTAGCTCACGCGGGATAACTTCTTGATAAATCTTGTTGGCGATGCGGATCTGCCCTTTGGTGGTGATCAGGCCGAGATCGGCCACATACTGGACATCATCCGCTGGCAACTTCTCCGGCTCGCCATCGCCGGCCAAAATGGGAGCAATTACCCGGTGAACCCGCGGTTCTTTAAGCTTATCCGTTAACTGATCGAGATGCGTTTCGCGGCGCAGAATTAAATTCTCTTTGGCCTTCGCCACCATGTCGGCTGTGATTGGCTGGGTGCGATCACGACCTTCTTTCATTTTAAAGCAGACCTCGTAGCCTAACGCGTTCACCAGCCAAGGTTGTCCTCGGGTCAATTCCCACATCAACTCCAGCGTGTCTGCCTTGAAAACTTGACCAGTTTCTTTTGTATGCTGATGGTAGAGCAATTCCATTTCCGCACGGTCGAAATCGCCTAGACGCAAGGATTCGGCTTTTACATTAAAGGCGCTACCACCGGTAATCACGGTTTTTTCTCGGTCGGAATGAATGCGATAATCACGTACATCACGCACGCCACAGAGGATAATGCTTTGCGGAAAGTTGACCGGGCGGTTGGCATAGCCGGCGCGTAGTTGCCGTAACACCGAGATGAGCGTGTCGCCTACCAACGCGTCAATCTCATCAATCAGGAGTACCAGCGGCTTGTCACTCGCCTGCGCCCACTGGGTCAACAGTTCAAACAACGCCGCATCTCCGCCATGATTCGCCAACACTGCCTGCCGAATACTTTCGGGAAAAGTATCGTGCAAGCGTGTGCGCGCCATCGAACTGAGCATACTCAGAATGGCAACCATGCCGCGGGCCACATCTTCGCGCGCCGTTTGCGCCACTTCCACATTAAAGTAAAGGGCGCGATAATTGCCCACCCCATTCAGGTAATCCATCAACGCCAGCAAATAGCTGGTCTTGCCGACTTGCCGCGGAGCATGGAGGACAAAATATTTCTGCTGGTCTATCAACAGCAACACCTCGGCCAAATCAAAGCGTTGCAGGGGTGGCAAGCAGTAATGTAACTCTGGTTTAACAGGGCCGGCGGTATTGAAAAAGCGCATGATATGCTTTGCTCCATGCTCAGATGAGAATAACGACTTTCAGCCAGCTTCCCACTAGACTTTTCAAGTGGTGATTGGTGCATTATAATCGATTTGTGCAGTGCATTAAAAGCTTGCTAATAACAAGCATGGCTTTCTTGCCGGCTCGATTGCGTGAACCAGTAGAATCAGTAGTCCGCAGTCATGTAGTCGCGTAGTCCAGAGTCGGGCTATCATCATCTTGGCTATGTTGCGGTCTACTGAGAATAGGAAATAGCAATGACATCAAAAATAACTGTCGTGATTGAGAAAGATGATGATGGCTACTATGCGTATGCTCCTGAACTTGCCGGCTGTCAAACACAAGGGGAAACCTTGGACGAAACGCTAACCAATATACGCGAAGCTGTTGAATTATATCTATCAACCATGACCGTCGAAGAGTTTAGCGCTATCACAAACAAAGCAATTCTGACGACAACGTTGGAGGTTGCGCTTGCCTAAACAGCCGAGACTAACAGCGGCGGAGGCTGAAAGTTTACTTCTGCAAGCTGGTTTTTCATTTATCAGAAGCCAGGGTAGCCATCGAATTTATATGAAAGGCAAGATCAGGGTTGTCGTGCCTTTCCACGGGAACAAAACATTGCACCCCAAAATTGTAAAGCAAGTGCTGACGGCCATTGATGAAGCGAATGCCAACGCGTGATCTGCCGCTAGTACAGAGCGGCCTAAGTAAGCCAGTAATTCAGTAGGACAGTAAGTCAGTCGCTGTCTCACTGGCAACTATGGGTTTATTTACGCCGTCGTGTACTAGTACCACAGCGCCTTATTCACCACATTCCGCAACGGCTCCCCCGCCGCAAAACGCCGCACATTGTCCAGCAGAATCTGAAATTGCCGCTCTTCAATATTCACCGCATCTTTAACCGCAATATGGGGCGTGAGCAGCACATTGGGCAAGCGCCACAACTTATGCTCGGCCGGCAACGGCTCCACCTCAAACACATCCAGCCCACAACCGGCAATCGTGCCATTTTCCAGCGCTGCCGCCAGATCATCCAGTTTGGTCGTCATGCCGCGGCCAATGTTGATGAAATAGGCGGTGGGCTTCATCAGGGCAAAGCGTTGGGCGTTCCACAGCCCTTCCGTCTCCGGCGTATGGGGCATGGCGACGATGACAAAATCGGCTTCCGGCAAGATGGCATCCAGCGCCGCCGGTTGATATTTCTCGACAAAGGACTGTTCATACTCCCAACGCGGATCGACGCCGATGACCCGCATGCCAAAGGCGTGACAGAGCCGCGCCGCTTCATGGCCGATGTTGCCGATGCCGACGACCAGCGCCGTCGCGTTCGTCAAGTCGATATAGGCGCTCTTGCGCGCATCAGCATCCCAACGTCCTTCTCGCTGCGCTTCCATGTAATAGGGCAGACCACGGGCCAGCGCCAGCACAAACATCATGATGTGTTGGCCAATGTGGTCGTTGAAAATGCCGCGCGGGTTGGTGACAACGAGCGGGTGGTCGATCAACGCTTTGTAATAATAACCAACATGCGGCCCGACATTCGGATTTTGCAACCAGCGGAGTTTCTGCGCCAACGGCAGCACTTCCGGCGCGACCCAACCGTAAGCGCCATCGGCATCGACAATTTCCCGGCGTACCTCTTCGTCATTATCGGCTACGACAACCTTGATTTGTGGCAGCGCCGCCTGCAAACGCGCCGCCCATCCCCGCCGCTCCTCACTCAAGGGCGGCAACATGACAAATTTCAACATAACAAAGCCTTCTCTCTTTTCTAATACAACGTTACCGAAGGTGTGAAAGCTAGTCATGGCGCTAGTCACGGAGTGACGACTGAGGGTAGACCGGTCTTTCAAGCCGGTCTATGGGGGGCGGGGTGCCAATCGGGATCGAGGGTTGATGGGAGTTAGGAATTTGTTGCGGTAATCGTAGGTGCGGTTACAAACCGCACGGTTCCCAGGGAGCAAGTGCGGTTACAAACCGCACCTACGATTACCGGTTTATTTACCTAATGTTCATCAACCCTCGGCTACCCTCAGTCGTCACTCCGTGACTGTCACGCAGTTGGCAGCCCCAACTCTTTGGCGTTGACGATGCTGGGCGCGGCTTTGGGGGCATTGTCGCCCAGGAAGGGGAGGATGTTGTTCTGGTCGGTCCAGACCGGGTAGCCGCTGATCATGCCGGCGACATTGCTGGCGGCCAGGGTGGCCATGCCTTCGCGCGTCCAACTGGTAGCCGAGGCGATATGAGGGACGATGACCACGTTGGGCAACTCGTTCAACCCCGGTTTCATGGCCGGTTCATCTTCAAAGACATCCAACCCGGCGCGGAAGTCGGGGTGTTGGCGACAATGCTCGACCAGCGCGACCTCGTCGATCACCGGCCCGCGACTGGCGTTGATCAAAATGGCATTCTCTTTCATCAGGCCCAGCCGTTCTTTGTTCATCAGGTGGTGGGTCGTCTTGTCCAGCACCGGGTGGAGACTGACCACATCGGCGGTTTTGAGGACATCTTCAACTGTATCCAAGCGTTGGCAGGTGACGGGCGCTTCGCCGTGCGCTTGGAGGAAGGCGCTGTAATCGGCTACATACGTTTCCAACGTCTTGTTCTGGTAGAGATCATAGTAGACCAGATTCATCTTAAAGCCTTCGATCATCATACGCGCATAGGCGGCCCCAATGCGACCGGCGCCGACGACGCCCACCGTGCCGCCTTTCATCAGGCTGCCCAGGAAGAGGGTCGGCAACCAGCCGTGGTAGTGGCCGGCGCGCATAAAGGCGTCCGCCTCCACCACCCGGCGGGCCGCGGCAAAGGTGAGCGCAATCGCCATCTCCGCCGTGGTTTCGGTTAGAACGCCAGGGGTATTGCCCACCGGAATGCCATGTTTGGTCGCCACATCAACCTTGACATTGTTATAGCCGACCGCATAATTGCTGTAGCCTTTACCGCCCGCCGCTTTGAGCGCCGCAAAGAGCGTCTCGCCCCAATCTTCGGTCAACTGGCCGATGACGCCGTCGCAGCGGCTACCGATAGCGGCTTTGATCTCGTCCACACTCAAAATCTCCGGCGAGGTGCAGACCTCGATCCGGCAACCGGCGGCGGTTAACACGTCAACCCAGCGCTTGCCAGGCAAGGTTTTGGTGACGATGACCCGGTTACTGCCGCCGGGATTTAGGGTTTGCCATGCTTTGGTACTCATGATGATTTCTCCTGCTTATGGGTGATAGTCCCGGCGGGACGGTTGCGGTTCGGAAGAAGAAAGAGGCATTCGTTTTCTAAACGCAGCCGCCCCAACGGGATGAATTAACTGTGCGCGAATCGTTCGCCAACATTGGTCGTTTTATGTTTTGAACAGATCATCTGCTGTATAAATGTGGATGCGACGGTCATTGACTACGCTTTCGGTCACGCTGTCCACTTCCCGTACAAAGAACGCATAGTGGACATCCCAGTAGGTGTCGCCATCCAGCCAGTGCAAACCGCGGTTGATGAGGCGATTGACCTCTTCGGTTGTCACCGTGGAGCGTTGCCACTTGGCTTCCCCAAAGATTACTCGCCGTTCGGCCCGATTGACCGCCACCACATCGATCTGCGTCTGGCGCGACCACCAACTCCCAGCCTCTTCAATCCGCATAGGAATATCACCCCGCGCGGTGACTGTGTAGAGGTGGGCGCGGGCAATTTCTTCCCAAACCGGTGCAACAATGGTAAACATCTGCTGGCGAATTTGATCCAACAGTTCGCGCTGCCCTTGCCCAATAGTCAAATAGTTGCGTTGCGGCAGCACCCACCGGTGCCAGAAACGGAAGAAAGGATCGCGCAGATGATAGGTTCCCCACCGTTGCGCTTTCGGAATGCGTGATACCGGCTGACGGTGTTCCACCAGCCCCAACTCAACCAGCGTGGCTAAATACCAACCCGTCTTGTTGGCATCAAGTAGACCGGCTTGCGTCGTAATTTCGCTGCGCTGATGCGCGCCGTTGGCAATGGCCCCCAAAATCCGCAAGTAATGTTCAATATCGCCGCGCAACTCCTCGTGCAATTGCAGGCGTGGCTCATCAAAGAGCGAACCGGCGGGTGATAAAATATCTTGCTCAATATTGGTTAAGAGATCGGCTGTGCGGTCGATGCTGACAATATAATGGGGCATTCCCCCTAGCACGGCAAAGGTGTCGATCAACTCGGTTGGTGAGCGTTGTGGGAAAAAGGCGACGAGATCCCGCACCTGTAACGGTTGCAGTTCATAGGGCCAGGTGTGGCGACGATAGAGCGGCGCATCGGCTGCCAGCAGATGACGACGCATTACACTCAGGCGGGAACCGGTCAGGATCAGATAGAGCTTGGTGTGCTGTAGCGCCAGATCCCAAACTTTCTGCAGAATGGTTGAAATGCCGGGTTCCATCTCGACCAGATAGGGGTATTCGTCAATGACCACGACCAACCGCTCGGTTTGCGCCAGCGCACCCATGACACGGAAGGCCGCTTCCCAATCTGGATAGGAAAAATCAGCGGGGATGGCGTCGTCTGGTTGCGTAACCAGGGCTAGTTCACGCGAAAATTGTTTGAGCAGCGTGGCGCTATCAAGCCGCTGGGCAAAGAAAAAGGCGCGGCGCTTGTCCTTGCTCCACTCGTAAACCAGGGCCGATTTGCCGACGCGCCGCCGCCCATAAAGGACAGCAATTTCTGCCCCAGCGCGGCGGTAGCGTGTATCGAAATAGCTCAATTCGCGTGTGCGGTTTAAGAACATGCGTTGCCCTCGTTGGCAGCGCGCCTGGCGCCATAGTCACTGCACTGAAGATACGCTGATCGTACCATATCTGGCAGAAAGCGCAAAATTGTAGTTCCTACCATGCGTTTTCAAAAGCATCGATAAAAACTATGGTTTTTACAAAGATAGGAAAGAATACGAATCACCCCATAGAAAACAGTGCTTCTTCCTATCCGTGTAAAGCTTAGCGCAGTTCTAGAGTGGCTCGTAGGTGCGGTTTGATGAACATTAGGTAAATAAACCGGTAATCGTAGGTGCGGTTTGTAACCGCACTTGCTCCCTGGGAACCGTGCGGTTACAAACCGCACCTACGATTACCTGTTGAGTCGGAAATCTGTTATTGTAATTCTACTGTGATCGTGCTGCGGCCCGCCGGTAGGTCGAACGCCAGGGTTGTTTCCTGCCCTTGTATAAGGTAAGCGCCCATTGTGAAGGCTGCTGCGGTAGAAACTTCGGGTAACTCCTGTCCATTGACCTGCACCCGTCGCAAGGGTGCAGCCACAGCGAGCGTGAAGTTTGGCGTCGGGAAATGGGTGTCGATCCCGAGCTGCCAGATGCCATCCCCCTGTGGCGCAACGGTGATGTCACTCAACTGGCGCGCCATCCAATAGCGACCAATCTCGGAGGTTTTCATCCAACGGGTTTTGACGCCGTCAGGGTCGTAGGCATCCAAACGACGTTTCACCGTCTTGAGTACCTCAAAACCAACCTCATCGCCGCCAAAGTAGAAGCCCGGCCAGTGGCTGACCAAAACACAGGGCAGTTCACGAGCCAGCACCAGGGGCAGACAACCGCCTTGCAGATCTTCGGTGATCATCAAGTTAGGGTCGCCGGCATCGTAGCCAGTCCAGCCGCCAAACCAATCGTGGGTGCAACCGACAATGCTGGCGATGGCAATACCCTTGGCCTTGTCCACATGCCAGAGCGGCACATCCGGCCAGGCGTCGGGGGCATCGGCGACATGCAAGAAGTAGAAGGGGCGGGTGTCGCCATTCACAGTCATTGCCGCTGCCAACGCCGCTTTCGCATAGGCAGATTCCTGTTTCATGCCAAAAGCGCCGGGGCTGGTGACGCCTTCACAAGGCAAACCGCTGTCGCGCACGATCTGCATGGCGGTGGTCACATACTCGGTCAACGGCTCTACCGGCGGATCAACCCATTCAAACTGCTCCCACGCTTCGGTGAATTGCCAATGCTGCAGATCAACAACGTGGGTATGGGTGAGCATTTCACAGGTAATATCAAAGTTGGGACAGATGATCTCCCGCGTTGCCTTCATCCAGGCGTCAAATTCGTGACGGGGATAGCCGGGAAAACCCTGATCCAGTCGCGCCACGCCGGCGGGGTAGGGCACCATGCTAAATTTGCCCTTGATGCCCTGCTCCCCACACCACTCGCCCCACTTTTGGGCAAAGGCGGCTGGGATGGTTTCGGGAACAAGGTGGAGCCGATTGAGGTCGCCATCGCCCGGTCGCGGCGTTGTTCCCGGTCGATGGCGCGCCAGCCAGGCATGACGCTGCTTGATCCAGAAATGGTTGAGGTTGATGACCGGGCAGGAATCATCCACAATCAACGCCAATGGCGTCCGCAACAACGGGTTACAGACCCGCACCGTCAATGTTTCCACAATTCTTTCCTTTTAGATTTGTTGCTCGAGGCTACTATTTCGTCAACCAAGTATAGGTAAGGGTAGTCATTCGGCCAATATCACCGCGAATCATAGGATTAGCGAATCTTTTCTCCTGGTGTGATTCGCTAATCCTATAATTCGCGGTGATATGTCTGGGCAGTCCCACAAGCCAATACCCTGTCCCCTTGTCACCCTGTCATCTTGTCACACTCACGCCGGCCATAGTTGCCGACCGCCATCCACCCGCAACACCTGCCCCGTGACATAGGACGATGCTGGCGTGACAAAAAACTCCACAGCCCGCGCAATCTCAAGCGAGTGACCATAGCGGTCGAGGGTGTTTTCAGCCGTGCGTTGGGTTTCATCAATGGCGCGGCTGGCAAGAAAACGGGGCGTCATCGTCGCGCCGGGGGCGACGACGTTGACATAAACATTGTAGGGCCGCAGTTGGGCGGCGAGGCAACGTGAATAGTGATGAACGGCGGCTTTGGCTGTCCCGTAGATCACCCCGTGGTCGCGCCCGGCGGTGCCGCCGACGCTGCCGATATTGACAATCCAACCGACTTTGCGCGCCATCATCGCCGGCGCCACGGCGCGACAGCAGAGAATGCAGGTCATCAAGTTACGGTTGAGGACACTGTGGATGTCGGCCAGGTCGATAAAAATGGCGTCGTTGGAACGGGGCTTGCCGCCATTTTCCCCCATCGTTCCTTGCGCGCCGATGTCGCCGCCGGCGCAGTTGACCAGAATGTCGATTGGCCCCATCTGCTGCTCGATCTGCTGAACGAGGGTGCGCACCGTGCCGTCATCGCTCAGATCGCCGGTGACGGGGAGAACGGCGCGGCCATACTTTTGCCTGATCTCCTGGGCGACGGCGTCCAGTGAATCTGCTTCATTAAAGGCGCGGGTGGAATAAGGGGTGGTGCCGTGAATGGCGACCTGTGCGCCCAGGCTCGTCAAATAGTCGGCGATCACTCGCCCAATGCCGCGCGAGGAGCCGGTGACCCAGGCGATTTTGTCTTGTAATGGATAATGGTGCATGAACGACCGCTCTTTTTGTTCTGTGGTGATGTTTTGCTTGCTTGTTGTCGCTTACATTATAACTGTCGTCTGCGACAAACTCAAGCGGGGAAAAGAGAGCAGCCGATGAAAATGCAACAGGGATTTCACCGATTTCACCGATTTTTCTATTCGTTAATCTGTATAATCGGTGAAATCCCTGTTATTTTCAGACCAGGACTAGCTACCGCTGTGGAATTGGGGCAATGCGCAAGGAGGGCCAACTGGCATAGGCAATCGCCTCCCATGGCACCAGCTTGAAGTTCTGGTTGGCGCCGTCGTTAAAATCATCCTGCGCCACAAAGAGACCGAAGGGGAAGGCGGACCCCAGCGGCGTGCTGATCACATCAATGCCATCGGTATGGGCGACCTTGTCAACGGTGGTGCTGGCTTCAATGGCAAAGGTGGTGACATAAGCGTTGTTACCGGCGCGTTCGTAGATCACATATTGATTGCTCCCCTGGCTCGACGCTAAGAGATAACCGTCGCCATTGCCGGCATCGTAGAGGGTCAACCCTTCAACATCGGCGGTCAAACGGCCGCCGCCACCGACACTGTCGATCAAGGTGTGCTCTGTGCCGGCATCCGGTTCGGCGCCATATTTCCAAATGCCCACATCTTCCGAAGCAATGTAGAGGTGGCCCAACGCATCATCGGCCACACACCCTTCCGTCTGGTAGCCGACGCTAAAGGCGCGCACCAACTTCGCATCGACGGCGCCGGCGCCATTGTCAAAAAGCTCCCACTGTTCAACATCCCCGCGCGTCTCGTCATTGATAATGACATAATAGTTGCCGCTGTGCGGGCTGTGATACATGCAGGCGCCGGCTTGCAGCGGCAAAGCAGAAATAAGGGGGCGGGCGGCGACCGGTTCCAGCAAGCGCGTCGTCGGGTTGATGCGATAGAGGGCGATGCTCCGATCCGCCGGGCTGCTGCCGGCCACCAGGGTGATCGATTGGCCGCCCAGGGGGAAACCATCGCGCAGATCGACATTGTTGACCTTGTGATCGGTGACATACTGGAGTTGGCGCCCCTGTAGATCGTAAACCGCCAGCCCGCCGAGTTTATCCGTGCCGAGAATCGTACTCAAAGCCGGATCGGTGGGATGAACCCAGATGGCCGGGTCGTCGGCGGCGTCACCGCTGTTCGGCACCGGCGTCGTTTCCACCGTGGCCGGCGCGGTTGTCGCGGCCACGCTGTACTCCACATACAAGCGGGCGGCCGCTGTCGGCTCACCGTCATACGATTCAGCCGTGCGGCGACCCGACCCTTTGATGATAAAGACCAGGGCATTGCCGTTTTTCCAATTGTCCCGTTGGACGATCTCTTGCACAATGGGCGCCAGGTTGGGCGTGTGATATTGGGCGTCAACCCAATACCACGGATCAATCTCCTGCCATGACACCTGGGCAGCGGTCAACGCGCGCCTGGAGATGTTATAACTGCTGGTGCTAAAAGGTGCGGCATTGCTGGCCGCTTCGCCATAGATGACCAGCGCCGTTGCCATCCCATCCGCCTCGTCGGCCTCGAACTCAATGGCGGCATAGCGGATGGTGGCGCCCCGCGGTATGGCAACCTGTTGGAAACGAATGCCCACCAACTGGTTGGTGTTGGCTTCGCGAATCAATTCCAAATCGGTGCTGGTGATCTCACTCATATCACCGCTGGGAATGCGCTCTTCGGCATCATCGGCACTGTTGCGAACCTGGCGGGTAAAGCTCCAAACGCCACTGCTGCAGCCTGATTTGCATAGGGCAACCTCTACCACCTCGCCAAACAAGCCGGCCGCTTTGGCAACTTGCACCGGCGTTCCCGGTGTGCCGGCAAGCGGTAGAAAAACCGTATGCTCCGGGCGGTTGGGCTGGTCATTGCTAGCTGTCGCATACACTGACGCCAGATTGCTGTTGCTGAGGAAGAGATGAAGCGTCTCCGGGGCATCGGTCATGTCGGCGCTGGGCGCAAAGACAAAGCCCCCCGGCGCCGCCAGCGCCATTGACCAGAGGCTATGCGCCTGAATCAGTTGCCCGGTCGGCGTCAATTCCAGGAGGCGTTGATTGTGCCAATCGCCGATAAAGAGGTTGCCGCTCCGGGGATGCAGCGCCAGCCCACGCAACCCGCTTCCCAGGTGAGCAATGGGTACTTTGCTGACGACCCCATTGCTCAGGCTGCCGCCGGCCAGACTGACCCGCACCACCTTCTCCGCCTTGCTATCCAACAGATAGAGGGTTTCCCCGCGCGCATCGATTGCCATGCCGGCAACCTGCTCGAGCCGCCAGGCCGCAATGCTACTCTGCACCAGCGAGCCGCCATCCAGTCGCTGATCGCCCCCCAGGCTGATCTGCGCGATTTCTTGACGTGCATTGTTGAGCAGGAGCAGGCGCCGCCCCTGGTTGTCAAAGGTGAGATTGATGACGTCATCCACTGGGAAAGGCGCCTCGATCTGGCCGATCCCTTCTTCAAGCGGGCTAATCGTTACAATCGTAGTTGTCGACATTGTCGGTTGGGCTTTGTTGATGAGGTAGAGATGGTTCAGGGCGGTGGCATAGGCCACCCCCTCGACATAGTCCACACCCCATTCGTTGGGATAAAGGCGCCGGATCTCTTTGGTCGTAGTCGAGGTTGGCGCCGGTGGCCGGGTGTCGGCCCAGGCCACGGCCGGCGTCAAAAGAAAGAAAAGCGCCAGCAAGAGGGGAAAGCGACGCAAACTTGCTCGTCTTCGTTTTATTGGCTTACGCCATCTGTCTGTGTTCATCGTGTAACTTCCTTACTCTCTCGTTGAATTACAACTGCTTTTACGGCCCGATATAGCTCTGCCGACGCGCTTCATAGGCGTCGAAGTAGTAGGTTCCCCGAGTGCCGTTATCGATCCCCGACCCGGCGCCCAGGCGGATGAGATCAATGCGCCGGGTATCGTTGTCGATGCCGGTGACATTGGCCCGCTGCACGCCGTCAATCCAGAAGGTCAACCCGCCGTTATTGGCGCCGGCGGCGGTGGCGGCGCGCCAATCCACTTCGAGGGCATGAGGCGCATCGCTGATGGTGAACCAGCCGCTGCTGGTTGCCGATGTGCCGTCATCCAGGATCAACGCCCGCACTTGATAGACGCCGCCACTGAAACGGAACTCGATCTGGAGGACAACCGTGCCGGCTTCAGTGCGCCCGCTAAAGATCTGATGGCTATCGTTGGCCGCCATAGGGATGGTATTGGGATCGAAGTAGAAGCGCACCCGGTAGCGCGGCTCGGCGGTCGGCGCATCATCCACCACATAGATCGCAAAGTTGTCGTTAATCAGCGCTTGCAAGCCTTGCGCACCCGCCAGCGCGGCCGCGGGGCTGACGCTCAGATCGCCGCCGCCAGTGACGCTGCTCGACCAAGCGCTCAGATTCCCGGACTCAAAGCCATCGGCAAAGATGAGATCCGTCACTGTAATTTGCACATCGTCGTTGCTACCCCACGCCCCATCGGTGGCGCTCAGGCGCAGGATGTAGCTGCCGGGGGCGCTAAACGCGGCCGTTGTGTCCACGGCGTTGACATTGCCAAAGGTGACCGTGCCGGGGCCGCTCACCTGGCTCCAGGCGGTCGTCAAACTGGGCGGGAGGGGTAAGCCGTCATCGCTGACCGTGCCATCGAGCGCGGCCTGGTTGGGCAGGGCCAGACTTTGGTCCGGCCCGGCGTTGACCAGCGGCGGCGTGTTGACGGTGATGGTCACTTCGTCAAAGGTGCTTAGCAGACCATCGTTGGCCGTCAGGCGGAGGAGATAGACGCCGGTTGAGGGGAACGTAGCCGTGGTATCGACGACATTGACATTGCCAAAGACAACGCCGGGCGGACCGCTCACCTGGCTCCACGTCGTGACCAGGGCGGGGGGGGGCGGGACGCCATCATCGCTGGCCGCACCATCCAGAATGGCCTGGTTGCCCGCGGGAATCACCTGATCGGCCCCGGCGCTGACTACCGGCGCTTGATTCTCACTCACGGTGATGGTGATCTCATCAAAGGCGCTCAGGGCGCCGTCATTGGCTGTCAGGCGTAGAACGTAAACGCCGACGGTGGGAAAGGCCGCTGTGGTATCCACCGCGTTGACATTGCCAAAGGTGACGGTTCCCGGCCCACTGACCTGACTCCAGGCAGTGATCAGGTTCGGCGGCGCCGGCAAGCCGTCATCGCCGACCGTGCCGTTGAGGGTGGCATTGGTGGAGAGGGTGATGGTCTGGTCCGGCCCGGCGTTGACCTGGGGCGCCTGGTTGGTCGTATACTCGATGTGGAGCAGGGCCGCGCCGCTGGGCCTGCCTTCCAAACTGCGGGCGATGCGTTGTCCGCTGCCGGTGATGAGGAAGGCCATAGCATTGCCGCTGACCCAACCGGGGCGACTGACCAGCTCCTGGACGATGGCGGTCAGGCTGGGGGTGCGTTGATGGGGGCCGGCCTCCCCCACTATCGTCCAGGCCGGCGGTGACCAGGCGACGGCGGTCGTGGTGCGGGGGCGATCGGTGAGATTGCGCTTGACGGCAGCGAAAGGCGCCGCACTATCGACGGCCTCGCCTTGGATGGTGAACTGGGTGCTCTCGACATAGGCTTCATCCGCCTCGAACTGGATACGGGCGTTGACAATGACGGCGCCGACAGGAATGGCAAGATTGGGAAAGCGCAGCCCGATCATGAGATTGTTGATCGGGGTGACGCTGCCGGGGTCCAGCATCATGTCGAGATCAGCGCTGGTGATGGACACGCTGTTGTTGATATTCTCTTCGGCGTCATTGCTGCCGTCGATGATGCGTTGATCGATGGCAATGATGTTGCTGCTGCCGGTGACATTGATCGTGACATTGTCGCCGTTGAGCATGGCGCCATCAAAGGCGCTCAGCCGTAGCACATAGAGGCCGGGCAAGGTAAAGCTGGCGGTTGTATCGACGGCATTGGGGTTGCCAAAGGTGGCCGTGCCTGGCCCGCTGATTTGCGTCCACTCTGTAACCACCGTTCCCGGCGGGTTGGGCTGCCCGTCGTCGCTGACCGTGCCATCAAGCTGTATGCTGTTGGGCAGCACGACCGCTTGGTCGGCGCCGGCATTGACCAGCGGCGGCGTGTTGAAGCCCGGCGGCAAGGGGTCGGGCGCCGTCATCTCATAGATCTTGCCGTCGATCAGGGTGGGGTCGCTGTTATTGTCTACCCCGCGATCGGCCACATAGTAGCGGCGGGCGCCGGAGCCGTCACTGGCCGGGGCATAGACCAACGCGGCCGGGTTTTCGGTGTCAGCCGCCGAGAGATTCATCGTGCGCAGCAAGAGGCCGTCGATTGTCGTCTCGATGATGGTGTTGGCCACGCCATTGCTGAGGATCACTAAGGTGCCGCTCTCGGTGATAAATTCGACGCCTTCCGGGTCCAACACACCATACTGCTCGACATCGAACTGGTTGAGCAGCGTACCACTCGTCGTGAATTGATAGATTTCCATGTTCAGACCGTCGGCCACAAACAAGTGGTTGTTGACGGGGTCGAAGGCGAGACCTTCGGGATCCGCGCTGCCGGCCGGCAACGTAGCAAAGCTGGTCCAGGTATCATCGGTCGTGCCGACCAGCCCGTCAGCGCCCGGATTCAGCGTGTAGATCCGCCGGGTGTCGTCATCAGAGAAGAAGTAATGACCATTATTCGGGTTCCAGGCCACGCCGGTCGGTTCATTGGTCATTGGGGTGACAGTGGGCGGAAGGAGGGAAAGGTTGGCCGTGCGTATGATACTGCCACCCAAGGTCAGCTCCCAAACATTGGCGCCTTGAAAATGGGTAATGCCGGCGACGATCTCTTCGATCTCGCCGTCACTCATGACAAGCTTATTGCTGGCGGCGACATAAGTCAGCCCGGACGGGTCGGGGCTGGGTGGGGCGATGGCGGCCAGATCGGTCGTGCGCACCACGCCTGAGGCAAAAGTGGGCTCACTCGGCCCGGATGGCAGAGACAGGCTCAATTCGATAATGGTGCCGGGGTTGGCCGGGTCGGCGCTGATCAACGCCGCGCTGCGCTCAACATCGATGTCGATCTCTTTCGTATCGATCGCTCCTGTATCGATCGCTCCTGTATCGAGCGCGTCCGTATCGAGCGCCACCGCGGTCTCGTCGTTGGCGACCAGGGGCAAGTAGATCTGGTTGGGGCAGGCCTCGGGCGTCGGACAAGGGGGGGCGGCGTCGCTCCCATCTCTACTGCGCCTGCTGGGCATTAGACCGGCATCGGCAATGTAGAGACTCATCTCTTCGGGGTCGTCGGTTAAATCACCGCTGGGGGCAAAGACCAGCGCCTGGGGGTTGCGCAAGCCAAAGCTGGTGAGATCGCGCGTCGCTACGATCTGGCCGTCGGCAGTAACGCTGTAGAGGGTTTGGCTGGTCACACTGACAATATAGAGCAGCTCACCACTGGGTTCCCAGGCCAACCCGCGCGGGGTGTTGATCCCGGTAGCCCGCAGATCGATGATAGTGGCCGCCGCATTGTCAAAGCTGCCATCCGCCGCCGGCGGCACCCGCACCAGGCGTGGACCGGCCGCATCCAGGATATAGAGATCGCCGCTCTGGGGTGCGACGCTCATGCCCTGGGGGTTTTGCAGATCCAACGCCTTTAGCTTGTACCGACGGATATTTTTCGGATTGGGGAGGCCATTCGCCCCCGCCGTCACTTCCAGCAGTTGTTGCGGCGCGGCGCGGTAGATGAGCAACCGTTGCCGTTTGTCGTCAAAAGTCACATTGATCGGGTCATCAATTTTCGCCGCGATCCGCATACTGCCGGCGCGCGCATCCAGCGGCGTCAGGCTCAAGAGATCGGTTGTCTCCGGCGCCGGTTGGGCGCCCGCCCGCCCACGAATCACCTGAAATAACCGGGCCTTGCGCGAAAAGATCAAGCCGGCCGGATTGGCAATGCCCAGCCGCGCCGTCTCTAGTTCACGTACCTGCCGGATAAACGCCGGCGGCGCTTCTTCGGCAGCCACCCGATGATGGGGCGGCGCAAAGGGCGCGCAAACCCAAACCAGCAGTAACAAAAGCAAGAGACGGTTGAACCTATAGGAGCGTAAAGACATGCTAACACCTTTTCTATTTTTTACTACTTCAGGACTTACGCAAGATGGGAACGCCGGCATCCTGCCGGCCTGCCGCCAGAGATGGCGGCGCTCCCGGCGTCTTGCGTAAGTCCTGTACTTATAGATAAATCGGATCAAAGTCGCACATATCAGCGCTATAGCTTCACTGGCTATTTGTGCGACTTTTAATGGATTTCTCTATTGTTTGGGTAGGGGTGACAGGCTGTCAGCCTGTCACCTCACGGCCCAATGTAACTCTGTCGACGCGCTTCATAGGCGTCGAAATAATAGGCGCCACGGGTGCCGTTATCGATCCCCGACCCGGCGCCCAGGCGAACGAGGTCAATCCGCCGTGTATCATTGTCGATGCCCGTGACATTGGCCTTTTGCACGCCATCGATCCAGAAGGTCAGCCCGCCGTTGTTGGTGCCGGCGGCGGTGGCGGCGCGCCAATCCACTTCGACGGCATGGGGCGCATCGCTGATGGTGAACCAGCCGCTGCTGGTCGAAGACGAACCGTCATCCAGGATCAAGGCCCGCAATTGATAGACCCCGCCGCTAAAGCGGAACTCGATCTGCACGACCACTGTGCCGGCGGCGGCGCGTCCGCTAAAGATCTGATGGCTATCGTTGGCCGCCATCGGCATTGTGTTGGGATCAAAGTAGAAGCGCATCCGGTAGCGCGGCTCGGCGGTCGGTCGGTCATCGACGACATAGATGGCGTTGTTGTCATTGATGAGCGCCTGCAAGCCCTGTGCGCCGACCAGCGCCGCCGCAGCACTGACACTCAGATTGCCGCCGTCGGTGACGCTGGACGACCACGCGGTCAGGTTCCCAGCCTCAAAGCCATCGGCGAAGATCAGGTCGGTCACGGTGACAATCACATCATCATTGCTGGTGTGGGCGCCGTCGTTGGCGGTCAGCCGCAGCGTATAAGCGCCCGGCGCGGTAAACGCGGCGGTCGTGTCCACGGCATTGGCATTGCCAAAGGTCACAGTGCCAGGGCCGCTGACCTGGCTCCAGGTGGTCGCTACATTGGGCGGCAGGGGGAAGCCGTCGTCGCTCACTGTGCCGTCCAGGTTAGCATTGCTGGGCAAGGCAATGGTTTGGTCTGGCCCGGCATTGACGGCGGGCGCCGTGTTCACCGTGATGCTCACCTCGTCGAACGCACTCAGGGCGCCGTCGCTGGCCGTCAAGCGCAGGACATAGACGCCAATCGCCGAGAAGGTGGCCGTGGTATCGACCGCCTCCGCGTTCGCAAAGGTGACGGCGCCCGGCCCGCTGACCTGGCTCCAGGCCGTGATGACGGATGGCGGCGCCGGCAGCCCATCATCGCTGACCGCGCCGTCTAACGCCGCGCTGCTGGACAAGAGAATGGTCTGATCCGCGCCGGCATTGACCAGCGGCGCCTGGTTGGTCTGGGCATTGACGGTGATAATCAGATCATCGCTGCTGCTCAGGGCGCCATCGTTGGCGGTCAGCCGCAGCGTGTAGACGCCGGCCACCGAAAAGGCGGCGGTTGTATCGACCGCGCTGCTGTTGCCAAAGGCGACGGTCCCTGGCCCATCCACCTGGCTCCAGGCCGTAGTTACGGACGGCGGCAGGGGGAAGCCATCATCGCTGACGGCGCCGTCGAGCGTAGCTTGGCTGGGCAAGGCGATCGTCTGATCCGGCCCGGCGTTGACCACCGGCGCCTGGTTGGTGCTGACGGTGATAATCAGATCGTCGCTGCTGGTGAGGGCGCCATCGGTCGCGGTCAGGCGGAGGATGTAGACACCGACGTCGGTAAAGCTGGCGGTAGTGTCTACGGCATTCACGTTGCCAAAAGTCACCGCGCCCGGCCCGCTGATCTGGCTCCAGGTTGTGATGAGGTTTGGCGGTTTGGGCAAACCATCGTCGCTCACGGTGGCGTCGAGGGTTGCGCTGTGGGGGAGGGCAATGGTCTGGTCCGGCCCGGCATTGACCAGCGGCGCCTGGTTGGTGGTGTACTCGATATGGAGCAAGGCGGCGCCGGCGGCATCGCCTTCAAAGGCGCGCGCCACATGTTGGCCGCTGCCGGTGAGCAAGAGGGCAATGGCATTGCCGCTCGCCCAGCCGGGCCGGCTGACCACCTCTTGCAGGATGGCGGCCAGGTCGGGGGTGCGCTGGTCGGGGCCGGCGTCGCCGATATGAGTCCAGGCCGGCGGCGTCCAGGTGACGGCCGCGGTTGTGCGCGGTCGGTTCGACAGATTCTTTTTGCTGGGCGCAAAGGTCGCTGCACTATTGGCCGCCTCGCCTTGCATGGTCAGTTGGGTTGTGGCGACATGGTTCTCATCCGTTTCAAATTGGAGATGAGCGTTGGTGATCACCGCCTCCGGTGGAATGGCTAGACTGGGGAAGCGCAACCCAATCAGCAGATTGGTTACATTGGTGGCGCCGCCACTATCGAGCATCATGTCGAGATCACCGCTGGTGGTCGTCACGTTGTTGCTGCTATTTTCTTCCGCATCGTCACTGCCGGCGGTGATGCGCACCTCGAAGGCGGTGATATTGCTGCTCCCGGTCACGGCAACGGCGATCATGTCACTGCTGGTCATGACGCCGTCAAAGGCGCTCAGGCGCAAGAGATAAGCGCCCGGCACACTAAAGCTGGCCGTTGTCACCAGGGCATTGGGATTGGCAAAGGTGGCGGTGCCCGGTCCACTGAGTTGGATCCAGGTCGTGACCAGCGCGCCCGGCGGGTTGGGTTGTCCATCGTCGGTAGCCGTCCCGTTGAGCGCAAGGGTGTTGGGCAGAACAACGCTTTGATCCGGGCCGGCATTGACAATCGGCGGGGTGTTGAAGCCCGGCGCCAGCGGATCCGGCGCGGTCATCTCATGAAGCCTGCCGTCGATAATATTTGGATTGACATCGTTATCGACACCGCGGTCGAGGACATAAAACCGGCGGGCGCCGGAGCCGTCACTGGCGTGGGCATAGACCAGCCCTGATGGGGTATAGCCGTTGGCGGCGGTAATATCCATAACGCGTAGCAAGAGGCCGCTGGTGGTGGTTTCAGCAATGCTCCGCTCCATGTGGTTGCTGAGCACCAGCAAGGTGCCGCTTTCGGCGACATATTCAACGCTTTCGGGGTCGAGGACGCCATATTGTTCGACATCGAATTGGCTGAGGAAGCTGCCGCTCAACGTATATTCATAGACCTCCATGTTGAGGCCGTCAACAACAAAGAGCCGGTTCTGGTTGGTATCGACCGTGATGCCTTCGGGATCGGTATTGCCGACGGCCAGCGTACTAAAATGGGTCCACGTATCATCCGCCGTGCCGACCAACCCGTCCGCCCCCGGATTGAGGTCGTAGATGCGGCGGGTATCGTCATCGGAAAAGTAGTAATGGCCGTTATTGGGGTTCCAGGCCGTGCCAGTCGGTTCATTGCTCATCGGCACAACGGTGGGCGCCACTTTGGAGATGTTGGCAGCGCGCACCACGTTGCCGCCCAGCGTCAATTCCCAGACATTGGCCCCCTGGAAGTGGGTAATGCCGCCGACGGTCTCTTCGATCTCGCCGTCGCTCATGAGGAGTGTGTTGCTGGTCGGTAGATAGGTCAGACCCGATGGGTCGGGGCTGGGCGGGGAAATTGTCGCCAGATCAACGGTGCGGATCAAGGCCGCGCTAAAGGAAGGGGCGGATATGGTTGATGGCGGCGGGGCCAACGACAATTCGAGAATGGCCCCGGCATTGGCCGGCACGGCGCTGTCCACTACTTCCTCCACACCACTTGTCCCCTCGTCCACGGCGCTTACCCCACTGTCCACCCCGCCGGCAACCAAGGGCAGGTAAAGTTGATTGGGGCAGGTGGCCGGGGTTGGGCAAGGGGCGGCGGCCTCGCTCGGTGCGGTTGGCGCCTCGGCGGCTTGCACGGGTTGACCGGCGTCAGCAATGTAAAGATTCAGCCGCTCCGGGTCATCGGTCAGGTCGCCGGTAGGCGCAAAGAGCATGGCCTGGGGGTTGCTCATGGCAAAGGTCGCCAAACTCCGGGTGGCCGCCACTTCTCCGGTCAGGGTGAGCGTATAGAGTGTTTGCTGGGCGGGACTCAGCAGGTAGAGGAGCTGTTCCCCCGGCTCCCAGGCGAGACCGCGCGGCGCGCCGATGGTTGCCGGCAGGGGGATGGTGGTCACTTGCGACCGGTCAAAGCCGCCCGCCGCGTCCGGCTCGACTTGCAGGATGCGCGGTCCGCCGGCATCCAGAATATAGAGACGACCGGTGGCGGGGTCTACCGTCATGCCTTGGGGGTTTTGCAGCCCAAACTGCTTCAGCTTGATATGCTGTGTACTCTTCGGGTCAAGCGTGCCGTCCGCCTTGCTCTGCACGACAACCAACTGGTCGGCGGGCGTTTTGAGGATGAGCAGGCGGTTCCACTTGCCGTCAAAGGTGACATTGATCGGATCGCGTACCTGCGCGGCAATCTTAGTAACGCCGGCGGCAATTTCCGTGGGCAACAACTGGGCCAGATCGGTGTCGGTCGGCGTCGGCTGGGCCGCCGAGCGCTTGCTGATGATATGAAAGGCCCCCGCCTTCGGCGCAAAGGCCAACCCAGCAGGGTTGAGAATGCCCAGTCGACTGGTTTCTAGGTCGCGCACACGCCGCACAAGGGGCGGCGCCGCTTCTTCCGCCACCGCGACCGGGCTGGTGGCGGCAAACTGGTAGCAGGCCCAAAGGAGCAGCAAGGCAAAGAGGGCGATGTTTGGTCGGTAAGCTCGTGTGAACATGGTGATTTCCTTGGTAGCGTAGATTGTCCACTACCGGTAGTTGATACACAACTGCGGTTGTTTACTGGCATTCGCCTCTTCGCGACTCTTGAATTTGACCTCGCCATTGTTGCCGGTCGAACGCAACAAGAAGCCATAGTTCGGCAGGCCGCCGTTGACCCAGCTTTGGGTGACGCCGGTTACATCTAGGTCACGGTAAACTTTATCAACATTCGGCGTGAAGGTGAGTAGGGCTGTGCCGGCAAAATCGCCGCCGCGTGTCGCCCATGCGACGCCACTGCTCCGATTGTTCCAACTCACCTGGAACTCGCTCCAACTGTTGGTCAGCCGGTGCAGGGAAACGGTCTGGTTATCCTTTTTGTTATCCTGATAGAGCCGTAACGTGGCATTGAGAACGGCGCTGGTGCTGGGGATCGCAGCTAGATTGAACGCAACGAGAATGCGTCGTTCTCTGCCTGCATCCGGCTTTACCTTCAGATCCTTGTCATTGCCGAAATTATTGCCGGCCGAATCCTGCACCATATACGAATCCTGGGCGGCCCCTAAACAGACAGTTCTAATACCTGGTGTGTTGGTCGGTGTCGGCGGCAGCGGTGTATTGGTGGGCGTCGCTGGTAATGGTGTATTCGTCGGGGTGGGCGGTAACGGTGTGTTCGTTGGCGTCGCCGGCAGTGGCGTGTTGGTCGGGGTGGATGGTAACGGTGTATTAGTCGGCGTCGCCGGCAGTGATGTATTGGTCGGCGTCGCCGGCAGTGATGTATTGGTCGGCGTCGCCGGCAGTGATGTATTGGTCGGCGTCGGCGGCAGCGGCGTACTGGTCGGTGTTGGGTTGGCAAAGCGACTAAACTCGTGTAACCGACCATCATTTTCGGTGGGGTCAACGTCGTTGTCAATCCCGCGATCGACAATATAGAAATTGGTCACAGCCGGATTGTTGCTGCCCGGCGCCAGGGTGATGTCCGCATTACGGACAATGCCGGCAACTGTGGTGTCATACAACTGGACCAAGACGCCGCCCGTGGTAATCTCATAGATGCGGGTGCGGTTGTTGGCCGCGAGGAAAAGGTTACCGCTGGCCGCATCGTAATAGATCCCTTCGGGGTCAAAGATATTCAACACCTGTGTATCAAAGTTGCTCACTTGATCGTCGCCGCCTCTGGCCGGCACGCCATCAAAGCGCCCATTGGGGCCGGGACTAACCCGGTAGACCTCATTATTTACACCATCGGCGATGAAGATCGCCCCAGTCGTTGTATCGTAGGTGATGCCTTCGGGGTCCAGGCTGTTGAAGACAGCAGTGTCGAACGAAGTGCGCCCATCATCACTGGTGCCGAACAGCCCATCGGCGCCGGCGGTGAGTTCAAAGATCTCGCGGAAGTCATCATCAGAAATGAAAAGATGACCGTTGGCTGGGTTATAGGCCACGCCGGTCGGTTCATTCGTATAGCCAAGCGTACTGCCGGTGCGGAGCAGGGCGCCGGTCAAGCTGCTCTCAAAGAGGTTGGCGCCGGTGAAGAGCGCCGGCATCTCATCCACTTCGCCATCGCTGATCATGAACCGGTTGCGGGCCAGGATGAAGACCAGACCGGAGGGATCGGGGCTGGGGGGCGCAAAGGCGGAAGTGTTGACCGTCTGCACCAGATTCAAGATGATGGGGGCATTGACCGCTGCGGCGCTCGCCGTCTCTGCCGACCAATCGAGGGCGACTTCAACAATGTTGCCCAGGTACTTTTTCTTGGCGGCTTGAACGACTTCACTCTCCTCTGCTGTGTTGGCAGCTCTGTCGCTTTGAGATGCGGCCAACGGCAGATAGACACGCGCTATCAGCGTTGCCGGATCGACCGTCGCGGATTGGGAGCCGGGCAGATAGCTATCGGCAATAAAGAGATGCCAGGTATTGGGGTCGTCGGTGAGGTCGGCGCTGGGGGCAAAGACAAAGCTCTG
>QWII01000214.1 GCA_021405325.1 Caldilinea sp. CFX5
CGGCCCGGATAGCTTCGTATTCAGCCTTGAGCGCATCGATTTCGTCTTGGTGCGCATCGATAACAGCTTGCTGGATGTTGTCCAGTTCGTTGCTCAACGCTGCTTTTGCATCGAATGTATCTGATATTCTAAAAGCGCGTCAGTTGGCCGAAAAAAGATCATGAGAAAACGCGTCACCAGAGCCAGATCCGCTAAGCTATCATGGTGGAAAAACCAACCATGGATGCGAAGCGGAGGAGGAGATGCTGACCGTGCAAGACTACGAACGAATACGACGCGCCTACTATATCGAAAAGCAGAGCATGCGTGCCATCAGCCAAGCCCTGGGCCACAGTTACTGGACGGTGCGCAAGGCACTGGATGCGCCGGAGCCGAAGCGCTATACGTTGCAGCAAGCCAAAGCGGCGCCGGTGCTGGGGCCCTACAAAGCGCGGATTGAGCAGTTGCTGGTGGAGAGCGCCCGCCAGCCGCGCAAGCAACGCTACACCAGTAAGAAGATCTATCAAAGGCTGGTGCAGGAAGGGTATGCCGGCGCTGAATCGACGGTGCGCTACTATGTGAGCCAACAACGAAAAGCCGTGAAGCGGCCAGCCATTTACCTGCCCCTGGAGTTTGACCCTGGCCTGGATGCCCAGGTCGACTGGGGTGATGCCACGGTCAAAATGGCTGGCGAGACGGTGGTTGTTCAGCTCTTTGTGATGCGCTTGTGCTACTCGCGGCGGACGTTTGTCATGGCCTTTCCGACCCAACGCCAAGAAGCCTTTTTGTTGGGCCACGTGCAAGCCTTTGCCCATTTCGGTGGCGTTCCCCAGCGCATCAGTTACGACAACCTGAAGACGGCGGTGCATCGCATCCTGCAGGGCCACAATCGCGAAGAGCAGACGACGTTTGTGCGTTTTCGCAGCCACTACCTCTTCGAAAGCCGTTTCTGTACCCCCGGACAGGGCCATGAGAAGGGCGGCGTCGAAAGCGGCGTTGGCTACAGCCGCCGCAATTTTCTCGTGCCTATGCCCGAGGTAGCCGACTATACCGAACTGAACCAACTGCTGGTCGACGCTTGCCTGGCGGATGACCAGCGGGTGGTCGAGCGCAGCGCAGGGTCGATTGCGGCACGCTGGCAAAGCGAACAGCCGCACTTGCGCCCCCTACCGGCTGTTCCATTCCGCTGCTGCATCAGCCGTGAGGTCACGCTCAACGGCTATGGCCAGGTCCACTTTGAGACCAATCGCTATTCGGTGCCGGCGCAGTGCGCCCGCAAACAACTGACCCTACGCGCCTATCCCTTTTGGGTCGAGATTCTGGCCGAGCAGGAAGTCATTGCGAGCCATCCCCGCTGTTATGATCGGCATCAGGATATTCTCGATCCACTGCATTACCTACCGCTGGTAGCACAACGGCCGGGTGCGTTTGAGCACGCTCGTCCGCTGCGCCAGTGGCGGGCCACCTGGCCGCCTATCTATGAAACTTTGCTGACGGCGCTACGCCGACAAACGCCGAGCGAAAGTCAGGCCATCCGCAGCTTCATCGAGATCCTGCAATGGCATGAGCACTATGACGCCACCATGCTGCAGCGCGCCGTCGAACAAGCCCTGGCCGAAGGACTTAGCAGCCCGTCCGGGGTGCGCTTTTGTCTGAATCGGCTACTTGACCCGACGCCGACCGTGGCGCCCCTCGACCTATCCGCCCATCCCGTCCTGGCGCAAATCGGTCAGCAGCCCCTTTCATTAGCCCAGTACGACCAGCTCCTTCGGGGAGGCACGCAATGAAGCACCCGTCGACCCAGCAAGTGGAGACGCACCTGAAACAGTTGCATCTGCAAGCTTTCTTACAGGAATATCAAGCCCTGGCCCAAGTCGCCACCCAAGCCGCTTGGCCCTATGAAGCCTATCTGGCCCAACTCCTCCAAGCGGAGAGTGAGCGCCGCCTGCGCAATCGCCGCCAACGCCGTCTCCAAGAAGCGCACTTCCCCTTGCTCAAGGAACTGGCCGACTTTGACTTTACCGCCATTCCGCAGTTGAACCAGCAGCAAATCCGCACCTTAGCCCGCGGGGACTACGTAGCCCAGGCCGAGTCGGTGCTCTTTGTCGGCAGCCCCGGTCTAGGCAAAACCCACATTGCGATTGGATTGGGCCTCGCAGCTTGTCGTCAGGACCACCGCGTCCGCTTCTATGCGGTCACCCACTTGATCAACGAGTTGCAGGAGGCCCAGGCCAATCATCAACTGCCCAACTATTTGGAAAAGGCCCTGCGCCATCAACTGGTCATTTTAGATGAGTTTGGTTATGTACCCTTTTCGCCCACCGGCGCCCAGCTGCTCTTTCAGTTCTGCGCCGCCTTACAGGAGCGGGTTTCGCTGATCGTTACCACCAACTTGCCCTTTAGCGAATGGGGCCAAGTCCTGGGCGATGAGCGCCTGGCGGGTGGGCTACTCGACAGACTTACCTTCCGCGCCCATATTATTGAGTTCATTGGTGACTCTTTTCGCTTTCGGCACGGTCTCCAGCAACACCGGATCGCCTCAGCCGGTACCGATCCGCTTGCGCAACCGCAAACTGCGCTTTAACGGAAAAAACCGGTGGGTTAACCACCGATCGCCATTGATCGACCTTGCCTGCAGCTACGGCTTCTTTGTCCAGTGACGCGCTT
>QWII01000045.1 GCA_021405325.1 Caldilinea sp. CFX5
GTAGGCGATCACTTCTTTGTCGTCGGTAATGCCTTTGTCGCCATAGATCTGTTGCAGTTCGGTGTAGGACTTGTAGCAGCCATCGCCGCCGACCGCGGTGGCCCAGGGGATGCTGGCGGCGCCGGGGATGTGACCGCCGCGCTGCGAGCCTTCCTGCGGAATATGGGCCGGGGCCAGCAGCTTGCCGGAATACTCGTCCGGTGAACGGACATCGACCAACGCCCGGCCCTGGTGACTAACACTCTCCTCGACAAAGGGGCGTAGCGCCCGTAACTCGCGGCGAATGCCATTGATGGTATAGTGTCCGGGCTGGGGTTGCGGCAGCATGGTCGTCATTTCCCGCCCTTCCGCCATCCACTTCTGCCGGCCACCATTCATCAGCCGTACATCCTCATGACCGTAGTACTTCATCAGCCAGAAGGCATAGGCGGCAAACCAGTTGTTGTTGTCGCCATAGAGGATCACCGTCGTATCGTTGCTGATGCCGGCGCACTCCAGCAGCGTCGTAAAGTCCCGCGGCGAGGGAATGTCACGCATAATTTGGGCTTGGGTGTCTCGTTGCCAGTTCCAGCCGATTGCGCCGGGGATATGCCCCTGTTCATAGGCGCTGGTGTCGACATCCACTTCCACAAAGCAGGTATTGGGGCGGTTGAGATTGTTCGCCACCCATGACGTCTCGACTAACACATCCGGGTAGACATAGCCGTTGCGGTGACCGTTCGTATTCATCGTTCTTCTCCTTGCTGTTGAAATTGCTCCACGGTAGGTTAAGGCCGGTAGCGGAACTGTTCCTACGACTCTTTTGTTACCTGGCTTCATTTTACCGATTGAGCGTGTGGCGAGCGTGTGGTTTTGCGGGCAAGTGCGTGTGGAAAACGTGTGGTGATATCAATCGAGTTAAAAAATAATTCGCTATAGCCTATTTTCCTTACATTGTCAGGCGATGCTAAACTTTAAGCTTTGCCCCCTGTTCCGGACAGCGCTATTCGGGCAATCCACTGGCCTTGAAGCTGGTGGCGCGCACCATTCAGGATCTCTTTGCCGGCGACATGACTGCGTTTCTGGACGAGGAAATCGTTGTCTTTGATGACATTCGCACCATCCTTACCCAGCAGTTTGTCCGCCTGTCGCCATTGGAACGCGAGATTCTGATCTGGTTGGCGGTTGAGCGCGAAGCCATTGCCCTGGATGAACTGGCGCAAAATTTGATCTGGATGCCGGCGCGACGCGACCTGCTGGAGGCGTTGCGCGCGCTACAGCGTCGCTCGTTATTGGAGAAACGGGACACTGGCTTTACTTTACAAAATGTCGTCACCGAATTTCTCATTGATTATCTGGTTACACAGATTGGCAAAGAGATCGAACAGGGCGCCCGCAATGGACAGGCCGCTCCATTGGCTGGCACACCACACACAGCCGGTGCTAGGGCTGGCGGTCAGCCCCAACGGACAGATCTTAGCCAGCGGCGGCAATGACAACTTTATTGTTCTGTGGGATGTAGCGAGCGGCCAAGCGCGCCAGATCCTGGCGGATCATGCTGCGCCCTTGAACGGTCTGGCCTTTAGCCAGGATAGCGGACAATTGGCGGCGCTCGACACCAATGAGACGATTCATGTGTGGGACGCGACCAGCGGTCAACGGGTGGATTTCTATCACATCCATCATGGCGGAATCCAAGCGGTCGCCACCACGCCTGACGGCCGCTACCTGCTTTCTGGCGGTATGGAGTGGGCCGTCTATCTCTGGGAAATCAGCAACCGGGCCGCGGCCCGGTTGCTTAACCGGTTGGCCGGTCATCAGCAGCGCGTCAGGGCCGTTGCTTTTAGCGGGGACGGCATGATCGTGGTAAGCGGGGACCAGAGCGGTGAGCTGCGGCTTTGGAACCGGTGCGATGCGACCAGCCGCACCCTGCGCAGACACAAAGGCGGGATCGCGGCGCTGGCCTGTAGCCCCGATCAGCGGCATCTCGTCAGTGCCGGCGACGACGGCCTCCTATGTGTGTGGGATCTGCACAATGATGTGCCAACGTTGGTGCTGCGCGGCCATACGAACTGCGTCGGCTGCTGCGCCTTCAGCCCGGCGTCCGTCCCGTCCCAGGGGGAACCTCGCACCCCGCAGTGGATCGCCAGTGGCAGCATGGATCGCACCGTGCGCCTCTGGGACGCCCGGAGCGGTCAACTGCGCCACACGCTCCACGGTCACACCAACACGGTGCAACAGGTGCGCTTCAGCCCGGATGGACGCCGCCTGATCAGCAGCAGTTTTGACGAAACCTATTGTGTCTGAGATGTGACCACCGGTGATCTGCTGGCAAGATGGCCCACGCAAAACACCACCTACTTAGCCCTGGCTATCCATCCCGACGGCCAATTCATGCTGGCGGATGGGCGTGACTCGATTACCCGTTTGGTCGAGATCGAAAGCGGTCGCGTGGTCGAGGAACTGCACGGTCACAGTCGCACCGTCGAAGCGGTCAGCCTTTGTCCGACAGCCGGCGATGGCGGCGCCGCCACCGGGCAGTTGCTGGTCACCGCCGGGCATGATGAAACCATCATGCTTTGGGCGCTGCACACCTGTGCAACGACCACGGGGTCAGCCACCTGTCTGGCGACATTACGGGCGCCGGGTCCGTATGCAGACATGAATATCACCGGCGTCACCGGCATTAGCGAAGCGCAGAAGGCGGCGCTACGGGCGTTGGGTGCAATAGAGGAATAGCGCCTGAGGATTCATACAGCCAACAGGCCACCCGCCGGCCTTCAACGACAAAATCCGGTGGTCGTTGTTGTTCACAGATCGCCCCGATCTTAACTGGGCAGCGGGTGTGAAAGGGGCAGCCGGTGGGCGGGTTCAGTGGGCTAGGAACCGTGCCTTTGAGGATAATGCGTTCCCGCCGCGCACCCCGCTCCACGGTGGGAATCGCTGCCAGCAAAGCCTGGGTGTAGGGGTGGAGGGGGTTGTCAAAGAGGCGCTGCGTCTCCGCCTCTTCGACGATGTGGCCCAGGTACATGACCGCCACCCGGTCGCTCAGGTAGTAAATGACACTCAGGTCGTGGGCGATGAAGAGGTAAGTCAGATGGAACTCCTGCTGCAACTCTTCCAACAGATTGATCACCTGCGCCTGAATCGAGACATCGAGCGAAGAGACCGGTTCGTCAGCGATGATGAATTGGGGCTGCATGGCCAGGGCGCGCGCAATGCCGATGCGCTGGCGCTGTCCGCCGGAGAACTGGTGCGGATAGGCGTCAAGGTGGCGCTCACTCAACCCCACTCGCTGGAGCAACTCGCGCGCCTCCGCCTCACGCGCCTGGGTATCGGTGACGCCGCGCTGGCGCAAGGCGACGCCGATCATCTCCCGCACCGTCTTACGCGGGTTGAGCGAGGAGTAGGGATTCTGGAAGATCACCTGGGTCAGGCGAAAGAAATTGACCGGCTGCGGTGCGCCCGTCTCCGCTCCCTGTTCCGCCGGCAACAGAATGGTGTCACCGGTCACCGGCTGGCCGCGAAAGAACAACTCACCGGCGGTGGGCGCATGGAGACGCGCCAGCACTCGCCCCAGCGTCGTCTTACCACAGCCGCTCTCCCCCACCAACCCGACTGTCTCCCCCGGCCAGATCTGCAAAGTGACATCATCCACCGCCTTGACCACCTGATCCTGTTGGCCGGCCAGCCACTTTGCTAACAGTGTGCGCTGTACCGGAAAATATTTCTTAATCTTGCGCGCCGCCACCAAGGGAACAGCAAGCGCTGGTAAAGGGAGTTGTTCCTGCATAGTGGCGGCGCCGGGTAGCTCGGCGGCAGGATGCTGGTGATGGAGGGTAGGTTGTGTTGTCATAATTCTTTCTCGTAATTCAGGTTGTGCTTATTTAGGTTCTGTTGACATTTCGTGGTACGCCGCTGGTACACCTGACAGGTTTTGGAAACCTGTCAGGTGTGTGCGCCTCAAATGTCAACAAAACCTAGTAGGAGCAGCAATGGTGTCAGCGATGAATAATCCTACAAAAGAACATTCGTCAACGAACCGGGGTCAGCGGAAGCAATCTGATACACAGGGCCGGGCTACGAGCATCTTGCACTTACGACGGAGCAACCTCTTCCGCCGTGTAACGTTCTCCCTCCTCATAGAGGATACAGCGGGCGTAGTGACCAGGGGTGACGGCGCGCAGACGGAGATCGGTATACCAACAGGCATCCATCACCAGGGGGCAGCGTGGCGCGAAGGCGCAACCGCTTGGAAGATCAATCAGATCGGGAACATTGCCCGGAATCGGGGTGATGCGCTGGGCCTTGTGCGTGATGCGTGGAATGCAGGCCAGCAACCCCTGGGTGTAGGGATGTTTTGGCTCGTTGATCACCTGCTCCACCGGGCCGCGCTCGACAATGCGCCCGGCATACATCACCGCAATGGTGTGACAAAACTCGGCGGCCAGCCCCAGGTTGTGCGTCACCAGGATGATGCTGGTGTTGCGTTCGCGGTTGATCTGACGCATCAACGCCATAATTTGGGCCTGGATCGTCACATCGAGCGCCGTGGTCGGCTCATCAGCCAGGAGGATCGCCGGTTGACAGACCAGCGCAATGGCGATCAGCGCCCGTTGTTGCATCCCGCCGGAGAATTCGTGGGGATAGGCCCAGTAGCGATCTTCGGGGGCAGGGATGCCCACTTCCTGCATGGCCGCCAGCACCTGTTCCTGCTCCAACCGGCGGCGCGCCCCCTTGCCAAGCCAAGGCCAACCCTGGTTAGGCGGCTTGACCAAGCCATGCAGGCGCAACGCTTCGCGGATCTGCTCGCCCACCGGAAAGACCGGATTGAGCGTACTCAGCGGATCTTGAAAGATCATGGCAATCGCTTGACCGCGGATCGTGCGCATGGCCGACGGCGGCAGGTCGCGCAGATTCTGCCCACGAAAGCGAATCTCGCCTTCGGTGATCCGTCCCGGTCGGGCAATGAGCCGCAAAATCGACAGCAGCACCGTACTCTTGCCGCTGCCCGATTCGCCCACAATCCCCAGAATCTCCCCCGGCGCCAGCCGCAAGTTCACCCGGTTCACCGCCGTCACCAAACCGCGCTTGGTCGGGAAGATAGTCGTTAGATTTTTTAGTTCGAGTAAAGGTGTCGTCATTTTTTTGTTTATTGGGTGATTGGTGATACTGCTGGCCTACCTTACAACGGGATTTATGGGAGTTAGGAATTTGTTTCGGTAATCGTAGGTGCGGTTTGTAACCGCACGGTTCCCAGGGAGCAAGTGCGGTTTGTAACCGCACCTACGATTACCGATGTTCATAAATCCCGCTCTAACAGCGAGAAGCCGCCTCAGCGGCTGAGATAATGTTGTACCAGCCGCTGAGGCGGCTTCTCGCTGTTAGCATGGGGTTTCAACCCCATTTCGTAAGGTAGGCCAGCAGTATCATTGGTGATTCGATGATTTCGACAAGCTCCATCACCGAATCACCCAATCACCTACTCAACCTTCAACCGCGGATCCAAAATATCGCGCAACCCCTCGCCGAAGAGGTTGAGCGCCAGGACTAAGAGCAGAATCGCCAGGCCCGGCAAGGTGGCGACCCACCAGGCGGCAAGCATGACATCGCGCCCTTCGGCGACCATGACGCCCCAAGCCGGGGTGGGCGGTTGGACGCCCAAGCCCAGAAAACTGAGCGAGGCTTCGGTGACGATAAAGAAGCCCATGCGCAAGGTGCCCAGCACCAGGACGGACTGAAGGATGTTGGGCAGAATTTCGGCGCTGATGATCGCCAGGTGGCTACGGCCCAAGGCACGCGCCGCCTCGACATATTCTTTGGTCTTTTCGCTCAACATCTCCCCGCGTACCAAGCGGTAAAATTCCACCCACCCCTTAAAGGTGAGCGCCAAAATCAGATTGACAAAGCCCGGCCCCAGAAAGGCCATAATCCCAATGGCAAAGATCAGAAAGGGAAAGGCCATCAACAGGTCGGCAAAACGGGAGAAGAGCGTGTCCATCCACCCCCGGTAGTAACCGGCCAGCGCGCCCAACGCCGCCCCCACCACCACCGAGATGCCCACCGTCAACACACCCACGCTCAACGAGACGCGTGCGCCAAAGATGATGCGGGTGAGCAGATCGCGGCCTTGGGCGTCGGTGCCGAGCCAAAAGTCACGCTGCCCCTCTGCCGCCCAAGCCGGTGGGATGAGCCGTTGGCGCAGCGACCCAAGCTCCGGATCATGCGGCGTGATCTGGGGCGCCAGCAGCGCGGCCAGGATAAAGAGCAAGACAATCACGCCCCCCAGCAAGGCAATGGGCTGCCCCCTGAGTGCCGCCAAAAATTCAAGCCAATGCCGCCGCCACAACCGCAGACGAATCTGCCAGGGCTGCCAGGTGGTGGGTTCGATGGGTGGGGCAAGGTTCACAGAAGGCTCCTTTGCGTGATTCGTGCTGCGTGATTCGTGCTGCGTGATTCAACACTGTCACGAATCACGTTTCACGAATCACGTTTCACGAATCACGTCACAACGCAATCTTCGGATTCAGATAGGTATACAACAGATCAACCACCAGATTGGCGATGACAAAGGTAAAGGCGTAGATCATGACGGCGCCCTGTACCAGGGGGAAGTCGCGGTTGAAGATGGCTTCCACCACCAGCCGGCCCAAGCCGGGCCAGCCAAAGACGGCCTCAATGATCATGTTGCCACCCAGCAGCACCCCCACCTGCAACCCCACCACGGTGACAGTCGGGATCAGGGCGTTGCGCAGGGCATGGACGAGAACGACCCGGCCTTCGGGGGCGCCTTTGGCGCGCGCCAGCTTGACATAGTCGGCGCGTAGGATCTCCAACATGCTGGACCGCAACACGCGCGCCACAATCGCCGCGACTGCCGCCCCCAGGGTAATTGAGGGTAAGAGCAGATGGCGGAGGCTGCTCCACAAGGCCGGCCCGTTGCCGGTGAGCAGGCTGTCAAGGACGTAGAAGCCGGTCACGCTTTGCAGCTTCACATCGTAGGCAATCCGCCCTTGTACCGGCAACCACTGCAAATTGACGGCAAAGATCAAGATGAGAATGATCCCCAACCAGAAGCCGGGCATGGAGATGCCGACAAAGGCGCCGGCCATGCTCAAGCGATCCAGCAACGAATTTTGGCGCACGGCCGAGATGATGCCGATGGGCAAGGCTACAACCAGCGCAAAGAGCAGCGCCCCCACCGCCAGTTCGATGGTGGCCGGCAGCCGGTCGCCGATCAAGGTCGTGACCGGCTGTTTTTTAATGTAGGAATAGCCCAGGTCGCCGCGCACCAGGTCGCGCAGAAAATACCACAATTGGGTGGCGATTGGTTCATCCAGGTGAAACTCGCGGCGCAGGTTCGCAATCTCCCCCGCCGAGATCGACCCACCCTGCCCCATCATAATGTCCACCGGATCGCCCGGCGTGAGGCGCATGAAGATAAAGACGATCACGGCCACGCCGAGCATGATGGGGATGGTATAGAGAATGCGCTCCAGGATTTTGACTGCTTTCATAGTTTATGTAGTCTGATAGTCGCGTGGTCGTTTAGTCGTGTGGTCGTTTAGTCGTGTGGTCGTTTAGTCGTGTGGTCGTTTAGTCGTTTAGTCGTGTGGTCGTTTAGTCGTGTGGTTGAGACTACGCGACTACCAGACTACGCGACCACGCGACCTCACGACCCCACGACCAATCACGTCCCTTTGTTCCTACCTACTCTGTTACACACACATCATGCAAATTAATCCGGCTGTCGGCGGCGGGTTCCCAGTTTTGGACACGGGCGGAAGCGGCTTCGACTTCTTCGGGCAGGATCAGGAAGACGGCGGGGGCTTCGTCGTAGATGAGCTGTTGCGCCTCGTCATAGATGGCCTGGCGGGCGGCTTCATCGGCTTCGGTTTCGCCGGCCTGGATCAATTCATCGACGCGGGCGTTGCTGTAACAGGAGAAATTGCCGCGGCCATAGGGCTGCCCCTCAACCATGCTGTGCCACTTGGCCTCAAAATGGCCCACGGGGTCAAAGGCTGAATCGCCCCAGTCGTCCAGATAAGCCTGACGCTCACAGGCCAGCAGTTGCGGACTAATGACGCTGTATTCCCAGAAGCGCACGTTGGCCTCAATCCCCAGTTCGCGATACATACCGGCGACCGCCTCGGCCAGGGGACGCCACTCTTCCAGTGTGTCAATGGTAAAGGTGAAGCGTTGACCCTCTTTGTCCAGAATGCCGTCGTTGTCGCTATCTGTCCAGCCGGCGGCGGTCAGCAGTTCCCTGGCCTGATCGGGGTCGTAGGGGTAGGGCGCCAGGGCTTCATTGACAAAATTGTTAAAAGGCGAAAGCGGACCGGGCAGCGCCACGGCGCGACCGCCGTAGACTGCCTCGATCAGCAGATCTTTATCAATGGCGTAATTCATGGCCTGGCGCACATTTACATCGTTAAAGGGGGGCGCCGTCACATTCAACTCGATCCATTTGGGCTGGGTGCCCGGCGCGGTCTTCACCTGGATGCCCGGCGTCTGCGCGAGGCGGTCGATCAGGTCGGCGGGGACGGCCTGGATAATGTCCACCTCCCCAGCCAGGAGCGCAGCCACACGGGTGGACGCCTCCGGGATCACCCGAAAGATGGCCCGTTCCACACAAGCCGGCCCTACCGGTTCCAGCGCGGGCGCGCCGCCCCAGTAGTCGGCAAAGCGCTCCAACACAATCTGGTCATCCAGTTGGCCTTCGACAAATTGGAAGGGGCCGGCGCCGATCGGTTGCGCTACAAAGCCGGCTGTCCCCACCTCTTCCAGATAACCCTGCGGCACGATCTGTTGGTGAACCAGGAGTTGCATGGCCGGCGGCCAGACGCCGCTAAAGGTAAAGTGAACCGTGTACTCGTCCACCTTTTCCACAGAGACCAACGGCGCGATCAACCCCTTGCGCGGCGAGGTGTGGGGTTCGGGGTGCTCAATCGCATTTTCCTGGATGATGCGGTTAAAGGTATAGACCACATCGTCGGCGCTCATCTCCTGGCCGTTGTGGAACTTCACTCCCTGGCGCAATGTGACTGCCAGCGTGGTGTCGTCCAGCCAATTCATCGCCTCGGCCAACTCCAGGTGGACGCCGCTGACCGTATCGCGCGTCACCAGGCCGTCAAACAGGTTGCGGATGACCGTTTCGGCTTCCCGGTTACGATGATCCGCCGGGTCGAGCGCCACCGGCGCCTGGGCCAGGGCGACGACAATGGTCTGGTCGCCGGCGCTGGCGGTTTCCTCTTGCGCTTGCACGGCTTCCTCGGCTTGCTCCGCCGGCAGGGGCGCCTGGGTTGCCGCCGGCGCGCGACAAGCGGCCAGCCCGCCGATCAGGATCAAGGTGACCAGGGTTATCATCAAGTACTGGTTGTACGTGGGTTTAGCCATCGCGTGCTCCTTCCAATACATAACGGGTCAGTTCGCTGACACTCATGCCTTCAATGCCCAATCGATCCAACGTGCGCCCGCGCCGCCAGTAGTCGGTGCGGTGAATGATACAGGCCAGGCGAATAATGCTGTCGATGCCACGCACCGAGACGCCGTAGCGCTGCCCCAAAGCGGCAATCGGCACCAGGCTCATGGGGACATCCTCGGTGATATAGCGGTGGTTAACGGTGGCAGGCGCCATAATGCCGCAGTAGCCTTGCTGGTTGTGAATGGCTTCACACAGATCTTGGCCCGTGGCGTTGTAGGCCATCTGCAACCACTCCGGCGCCGTCTGGGCGCGGATGCCCAAGGCGGAGGCCACCGTCACCCGCTCCCGGTCAAGCACCTCCAGCACACGCGCGACGGCGGGGGTAACGCCCTCGATGTAAAACTGAAAGCCGCTGCTCCCTTCGATGCGCCCGGCGTTGAGGATGGTCAGCGCCGGGTGGAAAATCGCGCCCATATTGTTCAGCCCGGTATGCAACACCGAGCCGCTGTCGATAAACTGGGGGTAGGCCGGAGCCAGGGCCGCCAGGACGCGGGGGGTGCGTGTGGCCGGCAGCGCCGCCAAGGGGACAGCCTCTTTGATGCGAAAAATGCGGGCTTGGGCCGGCCCCTCGGCGCGACTGGCGTAAATAAAGGTGGCCGCCTCGGCGACAGTGACATCGGCCCGGCAGCCGTGATCGTGCAGGACTTTGCTGAACTCAATCGCGCCGCAGGTACGCCCCGGATGCAGGACAAGGATCTGCCCGTCGCGCAGGTGGGGGGCGGCCAGCTTCGCCAGCTCGGCATGGGCGGAAGAAGGGACAACGACCATGATAATGTCGGCATCCGCTATGGCCTCGTCCAGGTGCGCGGTGACATGCGCCAACTGGCCGAAGCCGTGCGGTCCGCCTTCATAACTCTCCAACTCGATCCCGCCGCGCGCCTTGATGGCGGCAATGTGTTCCGGCGTGCGGTTGTAGAGCGTGACCGCAAAGCCCATCAGGGCCAGATGCGCGGCCATCGCTTTCCCGCCGTTGCCGGCGCACAGCACAGCATACTTGTGGTTCATGCAAGACTCCTGTCTTAAAGACTGCGACTATGACCCATACTCGGCAAAATCCATTCATCCCGGTAGCATTGACGGAGCAGTTTGTAGTAGTAGAGCGCCTCTTTCCCCGGCAGACGGTAGTTCCACTCCGTTGCCAGCCGTTGCTGTTCGGCGACAAATTCGGCATCGCTGATGGTTGTCGCCGCCTGTTGCGCCAACAGGTGAGAAGAGCCGGCCCCTTGCGAAAATTTTTCTTTAGGCCGGTTGACAATCGCCGGGGGCAAGTCTGCGGCAAAGGCTTGCCGCAACAAGGCTTTGGCGTGGCGCGTTTTGCTATGGGTTTTCCAGGCCGCCGGCAGCCCCAACGCCAGCCCCACCGACTGGACATCGAGAAAAGGCACCCGCGCCTCCAGGCCATGCGCCATCGACATGCGATCGGCCCGTTGCAAGTTGGTGTTGTGCAAGGCGCCGGTGATGTGGAGCAGTTCCTCATGCAGCGCCGCCGGGTCGGTGCGGCGGCCCAGGTAGTCGTACCCGGCGTACAACTCATCGGCCCCCTCGCCGGTCAGGAAGACTTTGACATGATCGGCGGCCAGACGCGCCAGGAAATAATTGGGAATGGCGCTGCGCACCAGCGCGGGATCAAACGATTCCAGATAGAAGAGGACTTCCGGCAGGGCCGCCTGCATCTCCTCTTCGGTGTAGCAATATTCGTGGTGGGTCGTGCCCAGAAAACGGGCGACCGTGCGCGCGGCGGCCAGGTCGCTGCTGCCTTCGACACCCACGGCAAAGGTGTGAAGTTGCGCCATCTCCTCACGCGCCAGCAGCGCCACAATGCTGCTGTCCAAGCCGCCGCTCAAACTCACGCCTAGCGGCACATCGGCCATGAGCCGTTTCTGAACAGCGTCACGTAACGTCGCGCGGATGACGGGGAGCGCCGCCGCCTCACATGGATAGCGCTCACTGGTGTCGGTGGCCGCGTTTGTCGCGGCGTTGTGTTGCGCAGCCTCTGTCTGGATAGTGTAATAGCGCTGCCAGCCCAGCTTGGAATGATACCAGTGACCGGGCGGGAACGCTTCGATGGCGTCCGTCACCTGGGCCAACGCCTTGATCTCTGAGGCAAAGTAGCGGGTTCCATCGCTGCCCAGCCCAGTGTAGAGCGGCTTGATGCCCAGCGGGTCGCGCGCCAGGAAGAGGTCGTCACCGCCGAGGATGGCAAAGGCAAACATGCCGTCGAGCAGCGCCACGCAATCCGTCCCCAGTTTGGCATAGAGCCGCAAGATGACTTCGGTGTCGGTGCATGTCTGCAATGGCTCATCGGCCAGGTACTGCTGGCGCAGCGCCCGATGGTTGTAGATCTCGCCGTTAAAACTAATACTCACCTGCTCATGGTGCATCGGCTGGTGGCCGCCGCCGATATCGAGGATTGCCAGGCGCGTATGGCCCAGGCTCCCCGCCGCCAGGTTGACCAGACCGTGGCCGTCCGGCCCGCGATGGTGCAGTTGGGCGACCAACGCTTCCACTGCCGCCGGCGCCAACTGTGGATAGGATCCTGCAATACCACACATAAAACTGTCACTTCCTTTTCTGCCAAAGTGTAAACAGATCCAGAACAGTGCGCCGTGTCCGCCTTTCTTCCGACAGGGCGCCCTCACTGGCCGCACGAATTTCATCGACCGAAACAAACGCGTTGGGATTAAAGCGGTTGATGCGCGTCATGACAGCCGCTAAATCTTTGCGTTGGATCACGGTGAAGATCAACTTGGCCGGCCCGGTGGCCCCCTCGGCCTCCAAACTGGTGACGCGGTAGCCGCTTTCCCGCAGATGGGCGGCGAGTTGGGTGGCGTCGCGATTGGTGACAATGCGCACCATCAACTTGCCGATGGCCAGCTTGTTTTCCAGGTAGATGCCGCCCAGATTACCGGTGGCAAAGCCGGCAGCGTAGGCAATGTAACTGATCGGATTGTTGAGATTCTGCATCACTTGTTGGATGGCAATCAGCCAGATCAACACTTCAAAAAAGCCCAACAGCGGCGCCAGCAACCGCTGCCCGCGGGAGAGAAAGATGATGCGCATGGTGCCCAGGCTGACATCCACGACGCGCGCCCCAAAGATCAACAGCGGCACCACCACCCAGGCGAAGAAGGGGGTATTCATAAACTCCATGTTCATTGCAATCGTGATACTCGCAAAATTAACGGTAAGGTTATGAAATTGAGAGATTGAGAGATTATGGAACGTGCAATCTCTGAATCTCTCAATCTCTCAATCTCCCTTCCCACCAAAAGCATCGATTCCCAAACCCGCAACCCGCTCCTCCTCCGGCAATACGCGTCCATTAACGGCATCAACTGCCACACATGCGCCGCGTTTGTCAATCCGGGTGATCACCCGACCGGGCGCAAAGGCATTGTTGCGCAACTGCGGCGCGTCGAGAAGGCCACAGGCCACCGCTCGCGCCAGCGTATCCGCCGCGGTCAAGGGATCGGCGCCATCCTCAGCCCGGTGCAGGCGCCGAATGGCGGCCAACATCACCCGCGCCTCGTGAACCAGTTCGTGCTTGCGCGCCTGGATAGCGGGGTCGGCGGTCATATCCGGGGCGCCGCGCAGGGCGTTTTCGATGGCCCGCCGCGCCATTTTGCACGCTTCAATGACATCAGTGGCTGTGGCGGCGTGATGCGCCTCGGTGTGACCCACCACATGGAGAATGTGCGGGCGCAACGCCATTTGCAGGTAGACACTGGCCGCCAGATGACCACGCGCCGCGTCCAGATCCAACGGGTGGCTCAGGAGACCGGTGCGCGTCTGCCGCCAGATGCGGAAATCCGGCCTGGCCAGCGGCTCAACCAGTTCCAGCACGGCCAACATTTTTGCCAAATCCATCGCATCCGCGAGACCAGGCGGACTATTGAACATAAATTGGGCAATGTAGTCGCGCACGCCGAAGGCACGGGCGTTGTAAGCGGCCAAATAGGCGGCAACCACAAAGACCCCATCGGGCGCATCGCGCATTCCCCAGTGGTGCGGTTCATTCAATTCGACCGGAATGTTGCGTTCGCCGTACCATGCCATGACCTGTTGATGTTCCCGGATCGAACCGGCCAGATCCCACGGGCCACGACCATCCATGCGGTTGAACCAGAAGAGGGGAATGGCGCACCAGGCAATATTAATCGTTTCCACATACAATTCGGCCAGGTGAATAAAGTCATCGGTGCCGGAGTAGGTGCGCAGCAGGGGATAGTTGCCGTGGCGGCTGGCGGCATAGAGCAGCCGAAAATCATCAGCCGTGCGCACCGGCACACCACCGGCGCCCCGGCGGCGCGGATCCTGCCGTTCGGGGTGGAAGAAATTCTCCTGCGCATCCTGGTCCGTCCCCAGAGAGATCACATCCAGCACCTGCGCTTCAGCAATTTGCGTAATACCTTCCACGGTCGCCGCCACGGTCGGCTGGCCAAAGTGATGGCGGATGAGCGGGTAGGGCGCTTTCCAGGCAATCCGTTCGACAGTGGTTTGGGGATAGTCCGCCCCGGTCATGGCTTCCGCCGTCTGGCCTTTAAGATAGGCCAGCAGATCCTCCACTGGTTCAGTGCCGTCAAAGGTGCGTTCAAAGAAACCAATCGTCTGGGCCCGTTCCGCCACCGGTGGCGTACCGGCAAAGGCAAAACGCACACCGTTGCGGTGCAGATCGTCGGCTGCTTCGGCAAATTCGCCCAGCAAGCGCTCGCCTGTCTCCGGTGTCAACCGGTAGGAGACGCCCACCAAGTCGGCCCTTTCGCGCCGCGCAACTTCTAGAAAGTGATCCACCGGCACAGCCGGGCCGAGAAAGACGGTGCGCCAACCCGCCTGTTCGGCCAATCGTAAGAAATTCGCGACGCCGGCCACATGCACACACTCGCCGAGCGCACCCGCCACAACGGTTTTCATGGGTCGATCAACTCCTTTTTCACCAGTGCAACACCAGATACATAACCAGCAGACCTGTGATAAACGCACTGAGGAGCAGTCCGCTCCACAACACCAGCGTTTCTGCTTCACAGGTGACAGTAGGAAAAAAGCGATGAATCAACGTGAGCAGCGGCCGGACAAAGAACGTGCCGGCGATCAACAAGCAGATCACGAGGACTAAGAGCAGAAGCAAGAACGCCATTTCGACCCTAAACTCAGCCGTCCCGCTGGGACGCAGGTAGAGCGCAAGAACGTGCCGACAGTGTAGCTATGCGGCTGTCGCACCAGATTCAACGAATTGGTCTGGTTTGTGAATCCTATGTTGCCAGGATAGCGGAAGCGAGCAGTGGTTGCTTCAAGCTTGCCTCAAGCGAATCTAAAGGTTAGCTAAAGCTGGTGGCGAGTGGTTGATGCGGATGCTGTCAGGTGCAGCACGCTTTGCTTGTGGAAGAAATCATGCCGGAATTGTAATGACCCAATCGCTTTCTTTGGCATACCGTCGTCGATCAACAGCCGAGGGCGTCTGAAAAATGACACAACCCCCGCCGGCTAAAAACTTTCTCAGCCAAGTCATAGCCAATGGGGTCGGCGTCCTGACCAACCGTTTCCGCTGATCGCTGGACAGACCGCTCCCTGTTGCCATCTGATCTACAACAACGGTGACATCATGCCCCCGTTGTTGCAGGTCGTAGCCCAGTTGTAAGGCAAGCGACGCCTCACCCAAAATGGTAATGGTTCCCGGCATGATCTGAGCGATCCTGATATAAACCATTTGATAACGAAAAGTCATGCAAACAAAGCAAATTTCACCTATCCTCTTCCGTGTTTCTTCTCTCTTAGGAGTTACGCAGTTGGACAAGACCTGTCAGGTTTGCGAAACCTGACAGGTCTCTGGTAGCGCCCGTCAACTGCGTAACTCCTATCTCTGTGTTTAGTCTTTTGAAGTTGTCCAAAGACTAAACACAGAGAGAAGAAACACGGAGGGTATTGATTGGTTCACGGCGCAGCTTCGCTGGCTCGCGGCGGCTGAGCATTCAGATGCGCTAAAGTGGCTGAGCATTCGCGCGCTGGGGCTTGTGTTGCGCCGCCAGTCGGTTTCACCATAGAGCGTCAGGCCCGGTATGGTTTGCAGTTGTTGCAGCGCATACGCCGTCAGCGCCGCTTCCGAAGCCGTGATCTGCGCCATGCCAATCTTCATTAACTCCTGCGCGGCGACAGCCAAGGTGTTCGTCACATGGTTCACCGTCAGTTCAGTCAGGGTCTCGCCGGTGGGCAGGTGCAGGCGCAGACTGGGATTGCCCACCGGGTAGTCGATGCCGAAGCGCAGCTTGCCAACGCCAACAGCGCCCTGGAATTGCGCACGCTGGTGCGGCTGCTCTGCTGACAGAGCAACTTTTACCGTGAGCTGGGTGAAATTGAACTGGCGCGGCAGGCCGTCGCCCGCGCCGAAACGGTTGTGCAAGACCCCGCCCTTCATGGTCATGATACGCGCCTGGAACAGGCCCATCTCTTCTACCGGCAGGCGCGTCTCGCCGTCATCAATGACCGCGGCCGCGCCTACCAGTTGATGTGTGAGAGTTTGGCGTACTTTCGCGCCCTTGCCGACCACTGGTGGACAGCTCATACGCTGGGCTGGCTGGCTGAGATCGACTATGAGCGTGAGCAATTGGAGCGCGCCCAGAGCCTTTGCCAGGAGAGTCTGACGCTCTGGCACATGGTGGGTGCCCCTGATGGCAGCGCCACGACGCTGACCTTGCTCGGCTGGATCGCGCTGAGTCAAGGCCAGTTTGCAGCGGCATTGGCGCACCAAGCGGAGGCATTGCGTTGTTTCCGCGCTCTCGGTACACCAACCCTGGTGACAGGTGCGTTGCGCAACCTGGGCGCCGCCCAATTTTTTGCTGGTGATTTTGACGAAGCAGAGGAATCTTTGCGCGAGAGCATACGTGGGTATAGGCAGCTTTTGTCCTCGACCGCGGGCATAGGCTTAATACGTTAGCCTGGGTAGGCGCCGACCATTTATTTCAGCGCTGTTTTTGCAACGTCTCCGCCGCCAGCGCTTCGATCTCTTTGCGCAATTCGGGGGTGAAACAGAGCGCCGGTTCGCCGCCGATGGCCTGGCTTTCCAGTTTGACTTCATCAATTGTCATCGATTTGGGGACACGCATGAGCACGCGAAGGGTTGAGGCCCCATCGCGACGGATTGACCATTCCGGGTAGTGGTTGTACAACGCATCCATGACGGTTGATAATTGTGTCTGGTTGATTTCAAAGGGAAAGACAACCAGCAGATCCGTTTTGCAACCTTGCGTAGCGTTGCTGCTCTCTGCAACGAAGGGCGGGGTGCCGGCTTGCTCTTGCCGTTCAACATAGATGCCTAACGAAAATGCAACAATAAAGACGAGAATCAACTGTAATGTTTTCATGGGGATCGGCCTTTCTGCTATGACAATGGCAACACGGCACAATAGAATCCCCCAGCGGCAAAGTGTTGGCAGTGATGATGGGGCTGAGTATACAACTAATGCTCAATTAGTTTACAACTGACGTAATCTTACTATATCACAATTTCCACGAAAATTGTGATTACATTTTTGCAAGCTTATCTGGTAAAGCGTAGACCAACCTTACACCAGAAGGCGACAATATGATTTCTCCAAATGTGACCCCGATGATATGATCTGGTTGTAACACTATTTCCGTCACCAATGAACAAGCTTGGAGGTCGAAGTCTGGCTCAACCCCGGCTACCAGGCGTTGCTGCGCAATGGGCTACAGTGGTGTGCTAAATTGATCTAAACGTGATTCGTGCTGCGTGATTCATGCCTGTAACAAGCACTGATGTGTTAGAACCCCACACGTCAGTAAGGGGCCGACCCGCTAACGCTAGGCGGTTCTGTTTTCATCGTTTGTGGCGCCGCCAAGGCATGTAGCCTGTTACGCAACACGCAACACGAATCACGCAGCACGGAAAGGCGAGTAGGCTCACAGAAGCCAGCGTTGATGGCGGGTAGAATGGACAGAAACCTGTGCGATACCTAGACAAATATTGTAATAATACGGACTTTCTGTGAGCTATTATGAGCAAAAAAATCCTTGTGATCGATTGTCCAGGGCTTTGGGCGTCTGTTGGACGAATTAGGCGTCAAGGTGCATTTCAATACCGAAGTCAAAGAAATTTGGCTCATCTACGGAAAGTGTGAACACCTGTCAGGTTTTGGAAACCTGACAGGTGTGGCGGGTCGAAACCTCACACTTTCTGTAGATGAGCGAGAAATTTTGGTGGCAAGGCGCAAGACCACCGGCATTCGCCTGGCCGACGGCACGCATCCGGGCGCCGGTCTACCGGGGGTGCTTTCTTCGGCCAAGATCGTCGATGACTTGGTGCGCACGACGCATTAGGGTGTGGAAAAAGATAACTTGATACACCGCACACCGGTGCAAAGCGACAAGGGACTTTTATCCTATACACGATTACGACTTGGTGTTATACTAGATCGCAATCGTGTTTTGTTGTAGCCACCTGTCCACGGTGCCGGCGCCGCGTCGCCTGACCGCAGTAGACTGAACCAGTAGACTGAACCCTTGACGGTGGCGTTGTCAGTGAGTATACCCATGCACAATCAGCAACTCTTTGTCGATCTGGCCTTGCTGCAAAAATATGATCGCCCCGGCCCGCGCTACACCAGTTACCCCACCGCGCCCTACTTTCATCCGGGCATTGGCGCGACGCAATATCAGCAGCACCTGGAACAGCAGCAAAGCGTCCAGGATGATCTATCGCTCTATGTCCACTTGCCTTTTTGTGACACCCTCTGCTATTTCTGCGGCTGTAATATGATGGTGACCCATGACCGGGCGAAAGTCGAGCAATACCTAGACTATCTGGAAAAAGAGATACGCCTTGTCGCGCAACGGCTCGCGCCTGGACGCAAAGTGGCGCAACTGCACTGGGGCGGCGGCACCCCCACCCATCTCACCCCGGCGCAGATTCGCCGCTTGGGCGACCTGCTCCATCACTATTTTACCTTTTGTGTGGATGCCGAAATGGGCGTAGAAATTGATCCCCGTGAATTGACCCATGACCACATGGCCGCCTTGCGCGCCGTTGGTTTCAACCGATGTAGCATGGGCGTGCAAGATTTTCAGCCGGAAGTCCAGGCGGCAATCAATCGCATCCAGCCGGAAGCCATCACCCGCCAGGCGATCAACTGGGCGCGTGACCTGGGCTTTCTCAGTGTGAATGTCGATCTCATGTACGGTCTGCCCCACCAGACGCGCAACACCTTTGCCGCCACGTTGGACACGGTGCTGACATTGGCGCCGGATCGGCTGGCCGTTTTTAATTATGCCCACCTGCCGCAGATCTTCAAACATCAGCGCATGATTCAGGATGAATGGTTGCCGCCGGCGGCGGAGAAGTTGGAATTGTTGAAGCTGGGCATTGAGACCTTAACAGCCGCCGGGTATGTTTACATCGGCATGGATCACTTTGCCAAACCGGAGAATGAATTGGCGCGGGCGATGGCAGCGGGTACGCTCTACCGGAATTTCCAGGGCTATTCGACCCACGCCGGCCTCGATCTGATCGCGCTGGGCATGAGCAGCATCAGTATGCTCGCCGCCCTCTATGTACAAAATCAGAAAACACTGGGGGAATATTATGCGGCGCTTGACGCGGGGCGCCTGCCGACCCTGCGTGGGGTGGCCTTGACTGCCGATGACCAACTCCGGCGCAGTGTGATTGTGGAGTTGATGTGTAACTTTGTCCTCCACAAGGCGCGGGTGGAAAAGCGCTACGGCATTGTCTTTGATGACTACTTTGCCGACGCCTTGCACCAACTCGAACCGCTGGCCGCCGATGGACTGCTGCACCTGGAACGGGACAAAGTGACTGTCACCAATGCCGGTCGCCTGCTCATCCGCAACATTGTCATGAATTTTGACGCCTATTTGAACAAGCAGGCGGAGCGCCAACCGCAATTTTCACGCACAGTGTAAGCTACGGGCGTCAGTAGGCGGTAACGCAAAGAAACCGGGGTTTTGGCAAAACCCCGGTTTCTTTGCGTTACCGCACAATAATCGGCAGATAGAAAAAGGTTCGCCCGGCGCGATCCACCAACAGCACACTGGTCAACGGCTGGTTGCCGCCCCCAACGATCAGGAGCGTCAACGCCGCGCCGGATTGGAGGGTAAAGGGCGGCAGGTCGAGCATCCCTGTGCCGCACCCTGGCGTCGAAACTGTCCAGTCATAGGGGCCGGCCGGTAAGGGTTGGTAACCACTCTGTTCTAAATAGACCAAACCAGTGAAGCCGGTGACCGGCGCGCCGGCTTGCGTACAAATATCAATCGCGGTGTCGGCAATATCGTTGTCAAAGGGCGCCAGGTGTAAAACCCGCACAAACCCCGTTCCCACAGTGGGTGGCGCCGGCGGCGGCAAGGTGCCGCCGGGGGGAATCGTACCACGCGGCGCCGTTTGATTGAGCGGCGCCGCGTTGACCCACGATCCTGACTGACCGGCAAGAACCAGCAAAAGGACAAAGAGCAACACAAAACAGAGCCCCCTACCAAAGCGATAGGGTACACAACGCATCAACAGGAATCGTTGTCGGTTCGCACTGATCATGGGCATCTCCTTTTAAACTAAATAACTAGATAATCCCATTATACATTTTTTCGGCACAGCGACAACTCTACCCGCTAAGTTGCGTTTAATTCACCTTTGGCCATGTTTTGACAACCTAACCAATACCACTGATTTTTGTAATGATTCCCATATTAGATTTTTCTGCCGGTGGAGTTGGTGTATTGATACGTGATGCGTGTTGCGTGGGCAGTGCCAAGTCACGGCTCACGCAGCACGCATCACCGCACTGGTTCCACCTTCACCAGCGAACTCTGATCCTCCAACGCGATCACCCCTTGGTCGATGAGCCAGCCGGTGAAGCGGTCGGTGCGGTAGGCTTGGGCGTATTGGTTGTAGAAGGGGACAATGTAGACCACATCGTTGAAAACAATCGCCTGCATCTGCCGGACGAGTTCCTGACGGCGTTGCAGGTTAAGCTCGCGGACTTGCGCTTCGTAGAGTGCGTCATAGGCAGGATTGGCGTAGCCAGTCTCGCTGCTGCCGTTGGGGATCACCGAACTGGTCATCACTTTGAGCAGCAGATTGGGATCGGGGTCGGTGCTCCAGCCCCAGATGATCACATCATAGTCAAAGACGGGACAGCAGACGGCCAGCAGGGCGTCGGTGCTATAGGTTTGCGGTTCGACCTGGACGCCAATTTGGCGCCAAGTTTGGCTGAGGAGATCGGCCATGCGCGGGGCATCGGCGGTATCGTCGGCCCAGTAGAGCCGAAAGTGTAAGGGTTGCGAACCGTCGGGCATTTCGCGCACGCCGTCGCCATCACTGTCGCGATAGCCGGCATCTTCCAGCAGTTGGTTCGCCTTTGCCAGGTCAAAGGTATAGTCCACCAAATCATTGTTGAACCAGGTGGCCAGGCCATCGGGGATCAGCGTCAGCCCCGGCGTTCCCAACCCCAGGAGTAGAACGTCGATCATCTCCTGCTTGTTGGTGGCATGGGCCAACGCCTGGCGCACGGTGCGGTCGCGCAGGGCGGGGTGGCCGGTGCATTTGCCGCCGGCCGCGGTCGGGCAGTTGGCCGGGTCGATCTGGTTGAAAAAGATGTCGGCCAGCTCCGGCGACAGGGGTGGCCCGGTCACTAATTTGATGTTGTCGGCGTTGCGCAGGGTTGGGATGGCGGTCTTGGGCAACTCGGTGATCATGTCCACTTGACCGGTTTGCAACGCCTGCACCAACGTGTCAGCATTGAGAAAATTCTGGAAAATAACCTCATCCACCTTGGCCTTTTCCCCAAAATAGTCCGGATTGGCCGCCAGATGGACAAAGGCGTTCTGCTCATAGCCGACCAGTTTGAAGGGGCCACTGCCCACCATGTCGGCGTTGGCATATTCAACCGGCCCATTGCCCGCCAGCTTTGACCAGATATGCTCCGGCAGCACATAGAGCAGATACAACTGTAATTCCATGTTGGGGATCGGCTGTTCGAGGGTAATCACGACCGTCTGATCGTCAGGCGCTTCCACTTGTGACAGATGTTCGGCATAGGTGGAAAGATAGGGGAATTCGGGATGGTCGTGGTACAATCGGTAGGTGAAGGCAATGTCACGGGCCGTTAACGGTTCGCCGTCATGCCAAGTGATGCCGGGGCGGATATGATAGGTCCAGATCAGCCCGTCCGGCGAAGTCTCCACCCTTTCGGCCAGACTGAGGCGATAGGTGTTATCCAGATTCAGCTCATACATAGTGTCGTAGACCAGGTTAAAGATGGTGTAGGAATCGGTCAAAAACGCCATGGCCGGGTTCAACGTATCCGGCGAGCCTTTCCAGCCGATGCGCACCACTGCCGGCCCGCTCTCTGTCGCCTCGGTGGCGGATGGCGCTGTGCCGACAGCGCCGGCACAACCGGTGAGCAGGAGAAAGATCACAAGCGTAAGGGGGCGCCAACGCAGAAAGCTCATTCGCATACGGGTCACCACTTTCCTGAGTAAGTCGTTCATTTGTATGGTTAGAGTTGGTTGGTAGGTTGGTTTCGACAAGCTCAACCAACGGTGATCGAGCTTGTCGAAACCAACGGTGGTTGAGCTTGTCGAAATCACCGAATCAACCAAAAAAATCTGCATTGATTGTACCGCATCGCTGCGGCTTGCACTAAACTATGTTGACGCGCAAATTGTTAACCTTTGTGGATCTGCGGGCGGGCGAAGGCTATCTGGTCGGGCTGATTGTCGGCTACACCTTCTGCTCCTACGCCACCGATCTGCTGATCTACACCACCGCCTACACCCTGTTTCTCAACGCGTTTGACGCACAACGCTTACCTTACATTTATATTGGCGTCAGCCTCGGCACGGTTTTGCTCGCCGCCCTCTATCTACGCCTGAATCAGCGCTATACCCTGGCGCAACTGCTGGCGGGCCAATCTGCGCTCCTCTTGCTGACCATTATCGGCTACCGCAGCGGGCTGAGTTTTGCGCCGAATCGCTGGTTGCTCTTTAGCTTGCCGGTCTGGTATGGGGTGGTCAATGCACTGCTCTATCTGACCTACTGGAACCTTGTGGGGCGGCTCTTCAACCTGCAACAGGGGAAGCGGCTCTTTGGCCTCTTTGGCGCCGCTACCCAGATCACGGGGCTGTTGGTTGGCTTTCTCACCCCCGGCCTGGTGATGCTCGTCGGCCCGCCCAATCTCTTGTGGATTGCGGCAGTAACGACTGGCGGCGCCCTCGCCTTTCTGATGACGCTGATCCGGCAGAATGCAGCTCTGTCAATCCTAGAACCGGCGGCAGACGAAATTGAGCCAACCAATCAGCCCCCCCCTCTCCCCTTGCGAAGCGAATCTTATGTCCAGCTCATCTTTGTCCTCTTGACCTGCTATGCCCTCGGCGCCTACTTTATTGATAACATTTTTTACAATCGGGTTGAAAGCCACTTTGCCGATGCAAACGCGATGGCCGGCTTTCTGGGCCTCTTTAACGGCGTCAACAGTGGGTTAAGTTTGCTGGTCCAGCTTTGGCTCGCCAATCGCCTGCTCAACCGCTATGGTGTGCGCGCTATGGTCATGCTGACGCCGCTCCTCCTCACCGTGGGCATGTTGCTCTTTGTCATGACCGGCCTGACGTTGGGCGCAACAGCGCAGCTCTTCTGGCTGATCACCCTGATCTACCTGGTTATGCAGGTGCTGGCGGATACCGATAATACTGCCGCCAATCTGCTCTATCAGCCCTTGCCCGCCGGGCTGCGCACCCGTCTACAAACCATTGCTGACGGCATCGTCTCCCCCAGCGCCGTGGGGCTGACCGGCCTCCTTTTGCTCCTGTTGACGGAATTCTTCCAGGCAACGGTTTTGCAGCTTGCTGCTGTTGCCCTGCCCATCCTGGCGGGGTGGGCGCTGGCCGGTTGGGCGTTGGGGCGTGGCTACGGGCAACGGGTGCAGCAAGCGCTGCGCCAGCGGTTGATTCAGGGGCAGCGCACTTTTATCCCCGATCACGATAGCCTGGCGATTATCCGGCAGAATCTGAGCAACCCCCAACCCGGCGCCGCGCTCTATGCGCTGGATCTGCTGGCGGCGGCGGATAGTCGTGCCTTGGCGCAGGCCTTGCCGCAACTGCTCAACCATCCCAGTGCGCCGGTGCGCCTGGAAGCGTTGCAGCGTTTGGAGCGGGTGGATGATGCCGATGCCCTGCCGCTGCTTCGCCACTGTTATGCCACTGACGTTGAACCGACTGTCCGTCATGCCGCGTTGCGCGCCCTGGCCGCACTCGGCGGTTTGACCCACCTGGACGAGATGGAAGGGTATCTCCAATCGCCCGATCTCGACCAGCGGCAAAGCGTGTTGGTGGGGCTGTTGCGCAGCGGCGATCTGGATGCCATCCTGACGGTTGGCGAGGCGCTGGGCCGGCTCATCCAATCGCCGGAACGAGCAGAACGGTTACTGGCGGCGCGTCTGCTTGGCGAAAGCGGCGTCACCAGCTTCTACCGTCCCTTGTTGCGCTTGATTCACGACCCAGATCTGGCCGTGCAACGCGCGGCCTTGATCGCCGCCGGTAAGTTGCAGCAGCCCAAGCTCTGGCCGGCCGTCATGGTCGCGCTGCGTGACCCTCAAACGCGTGCGGCGGCCCACCGGGCGCTCTCGCTCGCTGGGGAAGCGGCCTTGCCTTACCTCAACCAGGCGCTAACGGAATGCCGCCAGGCCACGCTGTCGCCGACTTACCAGGAACGGCGCTTTCTCGTTGAAATCGTGCGCTTGTTTGGCCGGATACGCACCCAAGCCGCAAGCGCGAGCCTAGTATCACTGCTGAGCTACCCGGACCGCCAGGTGCACACCCAGCTTTTGTACACCTTGCAGCAACGCGGCTACCAGGCCACGAGCGCCACGCGGCCGCTCATCGAAGCGCAATTGCAGGCGGAACTAGCCCACGCCGCCTGGACACTGGCCGGGCTGGTTGACCTGGCACAGGAAGGCGGGGCATCGCCAGTCGATCTGGTGCGGAGGGCGCTGCTCAACAGCTTGACCCAACAGCGGGTCCGGCTCTTCTTTTGGCTGACCTTGCTCGATGATAACCCGGCGCTGGCGCCGCTGCGCGATCTCTTTGGGGTCGGTCAGGGCTATTACCGTCAGCTTTCGGCGGAGCAACGAGCCTATGCCCTCGAAACCCTCGATCTGGTGGCGCCCAAAGCCGTCACTCGCCACCTGCTCCCCTTGTTGGATGAACTGCCACTCGACCAGCAATATGCGCGGTTGGCCGGCGCCTTCCCGCAACCGACGCTGACTGGCCCGGAGCGGTTGCAGACGATTCTGACCGGCGCCGCCGCTTGGGTAGACTCCTGGCTACGGGCGGTAGCGCTCTATAGCGCTGCCACCATGACCAACGCCGCTGCGGAAGCGGCGCCGGCATTGCGTAGCGCCGCCACGAGCCTTTGCGCCACCGCCGATCCGTTACTGTGCGAAACCGCAACCTGGGCGCAGCGGCGCCTGACCGTGACCACCCCAATCCACCAGCCGGCCCCACCGGTCGAACAGGGAGAAACGACCATGCTACTCACCATTGAAAAAGTGATGATCTTGAAAACCGTCGATATTTTTGCCGACACCCCGGACGAGATTCTGGTTGAAGTGGCGCTGCTGCTCAAAGAGATGGCGCTGCCGGCCGGCGTGCTAATCTTTGAAAAAGGGGCGCCGGGCGATAGCATGTATCTGATCGTCGAAGGGGAGGTGGAAGCCTATGATGGCGCCCATGTCTTCACCCGGATGGGCGCCCGCGAAGTCTTTGGCGAAATGGCCCTGCTGGATGGTGAACCGCGCACCGCCTCGATCCGCACCACCCAACCCACCCAACTCCTGCGGCTGGAGCAGGAGCCGTTTTATGAGCTGATGGATGATCGCATTGAAATTGCGCGCGGCATCATCCATGTGCTGTTGCAACGGCTACGCTTGCGCACGAATGATGTTCACAACTTGTTGGCGCAGTTGGATGAAATGCAAGCAGCTCAATAACAATAGGATAAACAATGGTTCTGAATCAATATCTGTCGGCGCACCTCCGGGAACGGATCGAAGAAGAGTTTTACGCCAGGGTGAACGAACAGGCGCGCCTGGCGACCTTGTTGCGCGACCCCGCCTTCCAAGCGGCGCCGGAACGGCATGTGGGCCTCTTTTCGGATCATGGCGTTGTCCATGTGCGCGATGTTGCCCAGCAAATTTTGACGGTGTTGGATCGTGTGCATGGCGTGTTGATCCCCCGTCGTTCTCCCGAACGCTTTCGGCTGATGCAAGGCTATGGCGTGCTGCTCGCCTACTTTCATGACATTGGCATGGCTGACACCTCCGCTTTTGGTCGCGCCATGCACCCGGAATTTGCCGCCCAAGCGCTCTTCCGCCCAGAGAATGAGGCATTGATTGAGGCGATCTGGCAGGAGAACAGTGGCGGGCTGGCCGCCTGGCTGACCCAATGGTGCGCCGCCGGTTACTTACCGGGGCCGCCCCAACTCCGGCTACGCGAATTATTGGCGCTGACCGTTTGTCATAGCAAGAGTAAAGCGCCGATTGCCGTTTTGAATGATCGCGGGCGCTTACGGACGTTGTTGTTGACGGTGATTGGGGTCGATCTGGCGACCCTCTATGCACAACAGCGGCAGACCGTTGCCCAGGCGCCGCCCCCATTCACAGTCGATCTGCGGCGCTATTACCCCGCCTTTCCAACCGATGCCTTTTCGTGGTTGGTATCATGTCAGCCGGAGGTGATGGCGTTAGCCGACGATCTGATCGACACCGTGCGCGCCCTGCGCTGCGCCGATGCGCTCCGCCAGCGCGGCACGGTGTTGCGCACCTCCGGCGGCTACGAAATCTTTATGGATCAAGCGTCGGCGCGGGCGGTTGTCGCGCTGACCATGCCGGCGAGTCAGCTCTTCTTTTTGGAGAGCAACGACCCGATCAGCGCCGGTGAAGCCAATATTGCCGGCAGCGAATTGGATGGCGCCTGTGACCTGCGCATTGCCTTTCACCGGGGGCACTTTACGAATCCCGGCGCCACGGAATATGCGGTTGCCTGTGCCGCGCATATTGTTGATGATATTCAACAGGATGTGATCGAAAGCTTTGTTCGTCCGCTTGATGACCCACTGACCGCCGACCGCAAACCGGCCGCCGCCATCCGCATTCTCCTCGAAGAGACCGATGACCAGATCGATTTTGTTGAACGGGTGTACGCACACCTCTGTCAACGGACGCCGGCGCTGGCCGCCAAAGTGCAGGTTGCCCCCTCCTTGCAACAGGCGCCGGCCGTGGAGCGGACGCGCTATCTGGCCGCGCCACCATTGGCCTGGACGCCCGCCCAGTGTCAAACTTTTCTGGCGCAGGTGGCGGCGACTGGTTATCGCACCGAAACCATTGACCTGACCGACGCTTTCGCTCATGTGAAGCTGATCACCCTGGCCGCTGGTGAAATTCTTGTGGAAAGCGATGCGCCGGCAGCCTTTGTCTATGTGCCGCTCCAACCGGGGTTGCGCATCTTCCCGCTGGGCGGCTACACGGCGCTGCCGGCGCAACCGTGGATGCCGCTGGGCGTTACCGGCGTCATTCGCGGCGCCGGTCGCAACGCCACCATTCGCGCCGAAGCGTCTGTCCAACTGCTCGTGATCCCCAAAATGGTCTACCTCAAGTACTGGCATCGCCCCTATACACTGGCGTCGTTTCTAGCCTATATGAAAACAACAAAACCGCTTGACGCGAGTCCCTGACTCGCAACTGGCTGGGGCGAGTCACGGACTCGCGTCGAGCAGTTTAGCGAAGCGCACTAATGCCCAGGCAACAGTCTCTTGCAAAATCGGATCGCGACTAGCCTGGAGCGCAGAGATCGCCGGCGTGCAAGTTTGCAACGCCAATTGCCCTGCCCCATAGACGGCGCAGGCGCGCAGCCACGGTTGTGACCAGAGCTGGTTCGGATCGGCAATCAATTCGGTTAACCATTGGTCGCGCGATAGGGACGCGACCGTTACCTGCTTCGCCAACTGTTCCATACGTTGCGCCGCCGGCAGGTGAGGATGCAACAGCGGCAGCGCCAGCGCTTTCTCTTCACTGGTTAAGGTGACATCCAGCATCTCTAACGCCAACGCTTGGGCTGCTTCCGGCCCTGTGCGCATCTGCTGTTCGGCCCGTGTGATCGCTTGCGCTTCATAGCGTAGGGCCAACAGGCGGAAGAGGCTGCTCCGCACCAGGAGCAGTTCATCATCCAACGCCCGTTGCAGGTGCGTCAGCGCCGGTTCCGTCCCCAGCGTGTCCTGGCAGCGCAGAATGCGGAGACCGTGGGTTGCCTCGCGCCGGCAACGGGCCAGCAATGGGGCGGTAGCAGCGCCCGTCGCCCGGTAGCCCAGGCTTTGCAACGCAACCAGAATCGCATAGCCAACCGTGCGGTCAGGGTGATCGAGCTGTTGCCAGAGCAGTTGGGTCGCCTTTTCGCTACGGGTCTGTCCGCTGATCTGCACCAGGCGCGCCACCTGCTCCGCCGGCAGCGCCACCTGTCCTGTAAGCGCCTGTCCAACCAACGGCAACAGGGCCGCACCATAACTTTGGAGCGCCGCCACGGTTGCTGATCGTGTTGTCGGGTTGCCCAAATGAGGCAGCAACAGCGGTAATAGTTCGGGATGACGCACCTGACCCGCGGCCTGGATCGCCGCCAGTTGCACCGCTGTCGCATCATCTTGGAGCAACGGTTGCAAGGGTTGATAGAATTGCTGTACGCCCACGGCGCCAATCACCTGCGCCGCTAATTGGCGTTCGACCGGCGCCGCGGCCTGTTGCAGCGCCAGCAGCCGTTCACCGGCCGCCAGGATGCCGGGGATGCCGCCGTCGCGCAACAAGCCAACCAGGGCCGCCCTGCGCAACGCGACTGCCGTATCATCCAGATAAGGGGTCAGCGTGGGTAGCGCATCCCCCTCAGCGAGCGCGGCCAGGGTGCGCAGCGCAACCGCTTTGGCGGCTTCGTCGGTTGTTGTCGCCAGCGCCTTTTCCACCGCCGGCAGGGCCGCTTTCAGCCGCAACGCTTCAATCCGTTGCAACGCTTCCACCTGAATCGTCGGCTGTGGACTGGTTGCCAGCGCCGGCAGATGCGCGGTCAAGGCAGGGTGTGCGGCCTGTTGTAAGAGATCCAGGCCCAGCCGCACTTCGGGTAGTTTGTCGCTGGCCAGCAGGCGGGTCACCACGGTCAGCGCCGCCGGATCCTCCAGGTTGAGGTCGATGGCGGCGCGCTCCTGCAAGGCGCTGGTGCGCAACACGGTGAGCAGACTGGCGGCATAGCCCCGGTAGACCCAGAAGCCCGCCGCCGTCCAGAGGATGGTGATCACCAAGGTCAACAGCGCCAGATGAAAAATGGTCAGCGCCGGTATGGCTTGAAAGATGAGCAGAATAACGCCGGTCAAGCCCAACGCCAGCGGGACGCCAATGCCTTCGACGCCGGTCTGCACCGCCAGTCGTTCCGCGGGCGGCAGCGCTTGATAGGCGGCGTTGAGCGCCGTGCGCGTCGTACCGTCGGTCAGCGAGATGTCGGCAATGCGGGCGGCGCCGATAAAGAGAAAGAAGAGCAGGCTGGCGGGGCCAAGCCAGAAACCGGCCAGCGCCACGCCCACCAATAGAATGCCGACCCCCGTCGGGTTGGCCGTCAAGCCAAAATTCAAACCATAGCGACTGACCAGAAAGCCGGCCAACAGGGCCAGAAAGAGAATATCAACCAGATTGAGCAGCGCCGTAAAATTGCCGATAAAGCGGGCCAGTTCGGCGCTATCGGTGTAACGGGCGGCGGCCCGTTCGTAGACCATAAAGTCGATCAACTGGGTGCCGATGGCCGAGAGCATCTGGTAGAGGAAGATGAGCAACACAAAGGGTTTGCGCAACAGTTGCCCCAAGGGCGCCACCGGTTGCCGACGCTGGGGGCCGGTCTGGAGCGCCAGTTCGGCAGCAAAGCTGCGACTGGTCAACAGGAGCAGCAAGAGGGTACCGAGGGTGCTGACCAGACCGGTGAGCAGCAGATCGGCCGGCTGGCTGCTCAGGGCCAGCAACGGCGCCGCCAGAAAACCGCCCACCATAAAGCCCACGGCGAAACCGGCCACCACCCGCGGAAAGAGGCTCTTAATTTGGCGCACATCAAAGAGTCGCCCCGCCTGACCGCCGATAAAGACAAAGCCGATTTGGAGATAGAGCGAGAAGACAACCAGCAGCACAAAGGCGAGCCACTGCAACCCCGTAAAGCGGATGCCTGCCCAGGCGATCAGCAAGAGCAACGCCAGCCCGCCGGTGGTATTGATCGCCAGCGTCGGCAGCGACCAACGTTGTTGCAAAGCCGCCAGTCGATACGAGAGCAGCGCACCCAGCAACGCCACTGTGATATAGACAAAGGGCAGGCGGGCCGCGCCAAAGGCGCTCAGAAAGATGGCGCTGCCGCTCACAATCAACATCGCCAGGGTGATGCCAAAGAAGAAGGCCTGGCCGGTCAACAGGACGAGCCGTTGGCGGACGCCGCTTGCCTGGGCCGGCAATAACCATGCTGCCATAAGCGCTTACTCCTTTGTTGGGTTGGCGGTTGTCACCATCCGGCTTAGTTCCCGAATCCGCCGCGCCAGGGCGCGCATGACGGCCTGGGCGATTTCCGGGCGCAGCGCCATCACTTCGTCAAAGGGCGTTTTGTCAATGCGAAAGAGCAGCGTAGGCTCCAGCGCCGTAGCCGAAGCCGAGCGGGGTTCCGGGTCCAGCACTGCCAGTTCCCCCACACTGCGTCCCGGCCCCAGCGTGTTGAGCGTCCGGCCATTGCTGTGGATCCGCACCTGCCCTGCGACAATGATGTAGAGACAATCCTCCACCTCCCCCTCGGTGATCAAAGGCGCGCCGGCCGGCACCTCCACCTCTTCCACAATCTGGGCCACCGCCGCCAATAATGCGCCCGGCGCCCCGGCAAAGAGTTCGATCCCTTGTAAGATGGCAACTTTTTCAATGGTGAGCAACATGGGTTCCACCTTTCGCTGGGACAGGAGACACGAGACAGGAGACACGAGATATAAGGTTAAGTTAACTACTATAAGCCTTTTAATATAGCCTTTTAATCTCGTGTCTCCTGTCTCGTGTCTCCTGTCTCCTGTCTCAACTATACTGCTGTAACACCTGCCGCGCCACCACCCACTTATGCACCTCATCCGGGCCGTCGTAGATGCGGGCGGCCCGTTCGTGGCGATACCAGTAGGAGAGGGGCGTGTCATCGGTCATGCCCAGGGCGCCGTGGGCTTGGATGGCGCGATCGACGACCTGTTGCAGGACGTTGGCGACAAAGAACTTGATGGTCGAGATTTCGACGCGGGCGGCGTAGGCGCCTTCTCTGTCGATCTTCCAGGCTGCTTGCAAGACCAACAGACGGGCGGCGTTGATCTCGGCGCGGCTTTCGGCGATCCAGTTTTGGATCGTCTGCTGATCACTCAGCACCGAACGGGAGGAGAGTTTACGGCGAACGGCATAGCGACATAGGAGATCCAGCGCACGTTCACAGATGCCGATCCAGCGCATACAGTGGTGGATGCGTCCCGGCCCCAGCCGTTCCTGCGCCAGTTGGAAGCCGGCCCCTTCGGCGCCCAGCAAGTTCTGCTGCGGCACCCGCACATTGTCAAAGACCACTTCGGCGTGGCTGTTGTGATCACTGCCCGCTTCGCCCATAATCGAAATATTGCGCACCAGGCGGAAACCGGGCGTGTCCGTCGGCACTAGAATCTGGCTGGCCCGTTTGTGCCGGCTTTCGGCGTTGGGCGCGGTGATCGCCATGACGATGGCAAAGCTGGCGCCGTCGGCGGCGGTGGTAAACCACTTATGGCCGTTGATCACATAGTCGTCGCCCTCCTTCACGGCGGTGGCGTCCATCAGCGTGGGGTTGGAGCCGGGGTTCTCCGGTTCGGTCATGGCGAAACAACTGCGGATGTCGCCGCGCGTCAGCGGTTCCAGATAGGTGCGCTGCTGTTCCGCCGTGCCGAAGTTCATGAGCAGCTCCATATTGCCCACATCGGGCGCCTGACAGTTAAAGGTGTAATGACCCAGCGGTGAGCGCCCCAGCGCTTCGCTGACGTGGGCATACTCAGTCAGGGTCAGCCCCATGCCGCCATAAGCCACCGGCAGAAAGGGCGCCCACAGACCAGCCGCTTTGACGTTGGCCCGGTTTTCCGCCAGCGTCGGGACAAGATCCCGAAACTCGCCATTGAGAAATTGTGGTTCCAGGGGAATTAACTCCTCTTGAACAAAGCGATTCACCCGTTCAAGGATCGGAAGCAGATGATTAGGTGTGGCAAAATCCATAGGTTTCTCTTTTCTATGGTTATAGGATTGAATGAATAGTTTTTGGATAGTATAACCGAACCAGAGCAACCAGCAAATAGGCTACGCTGATAATCCGGTACACATACAGGATAAGTATAAGCTTTCGTGGAAGATTGACGAAATTACGGTTGATCACGAGCAGCCCGCTCTGGATAACTATAACCTGGGGCTGCTGACCCTGGTGTTGGCGGTGGCGCTTGGGTTGGGTGGGCTGGCGCTTAATATTTTGTTGATCCGCTGGGGCTTACAGGAGGAGCGCGACCGGCGGCAAGAGACCTTGACGCAACAGGTGGGCGTCTCCCGTGGCGAAGCCGCCCTTGTGCAGGAGTTAGCGCAACTGGATCGTTTGTTTCATGTCGTCTGCGTTCCCTTCATGACCAGCGCTTCATATAATTGCTCCAGTCGATAAGGTTTGGCCAGGAAAGTGGTGGCCGGCTGTTGCAAGAGACTCTCCGGGACGACGGCATCACTATAACCGGAGGAGAGAATCACTTTCACGTTGGCGTTGAGAGCGCGCAGCTTTTGCAGCGTCTCCAGACCATTCATACCGGGCATGGTCATATCCAGCACAATGGCGCTGATCTCCCCCTGTCGTTGGCGAAAGGCGGCGACTCCTTCATACCCGTTGGCGGCGGTAAGCGTGCGATAGCCAAGGTTATTGAGCATTTCGGCCACTGCCTCGCGCACAGGATCTTCGTCATCAATGACCAGTACAAGTTGATCCTGCGGCGGATGCTGCTCCGGCAGTGCGATCGGCTGCTCCGGTTGCGGCTGTTCCGGGCTGGCGGGTAGGTAGACAGAGAACTTGGCGCCTAGACTGGGCTGGCTCGCCACTTGCAGACCGCCCCGTAGCGCCTGGATCACCCCCAGCACAACCGAAAGCCCCAACCCATGCCCCCGTTTTTTTGTGCTAAAGAAGGGGTCAAAAATTTTTTCGATCATACTCTGATCCATGCCCACACCATTGTCACTGACCGTCAGACAAACATAGTCGCCCGGATTGGGTGGCACGCCGATAAAGGCCGTTGGATCAATCGGGGCGGCCAGGGTAACGGCAGCCGTTTCGACCACAATGTGGCCTGATTCATGGTGGATGGCTTCCAGCGCATTAATCACCAAATTCATCAAAACCTGTTGGAGCTGGCTGCGATCGGCGATAATGGCGGGCAATTGCGATTGGAGATCCAGTTGCAAGCCGGCATTGCGCTGGAGCACAGTTTCCAATAAACTCTGATTGGCCTGGATCAACTGATTCACATCCACCGGCTCCATGTGAAAGGGGGCTTTGCCGGCATAGGCCAGTAATTGGCGCGTTAAATCAGCGGCGCGTTGGGTCGATTGCATCGCTTTCTCCAGATGTTGGCGCACCTTGGGTTCATCCGGCAAGCGACGGCGGGCGAGATCGACTTGATTGAGGATGCTGGTCAGCAGGTTATTAAAATCGTGGGCGATGCCGCCGGCCAACAGCCCGATACTTTCCAGCTTCTGTTTCTGGCGCAGCGACGCCTCGGTGCGGGCGCGTTCACTCATCTCCAGTTGCAATTCGGCGTTGAGTTTGGAGAGCTGGTGGCTGCGTGCTTCCAAATCGTGTTGGGCTTGGGCCAAGCGCAGATTTTGCGTGTGCAACTCTGCGGCCTGTTGGCGAATGCGCTCGTTGCTCTGAAGAAGCTGGGTCAGGGTGAAATGTAAAATGAGGGTAGTGACAACAATCGTGGCCAGAACCACGAGTAAATAATCGGAATCAAGCGCCGGCAGTTGGGTAGGGAAGTCACGACTCTGCTCATCAAAGTAAAGCAAGATCGCCATACTCCCGGTGATGATGGCAAAGAGGATGCTCATTCGGCTACTGAGCAATAAACTACTGAGCACCAGTAGTAAGGGCAGCACCATGAGCGCCGGGTTGCGGATCCCCATTTTCGTGAAACTGGCCAAACCAATGGCAATCAATGGCGTCAAAATCATAAAGCCGGCCGCCAGCCGGAGATAGCCGCGACGGACAAGCAGCAGGAGTCCGAGCAAGATCACGCCACTGCCGACGGGGAGCAGATCGCGCCACTCCGGCTCTCCGGCGCGAACCTCTGCATCAAAGAGCACAAACGAAAAGGCAATGGGTATACCCAGGAGCAGCAGAGAGTAAAGCTGGCGAGCCAAACGCGCCTCGCCGGGATCGGCTGGCGTCGGCGGCTGTAAGATCTGGAAGGCAAGCGCCGATAAGCGCTTTCGTAAATTAGTCATCGGCTGCGGTCCGCTCGTGTGCGCTGTTGAAAAATAAGGGCCCGGGAGCTTCGGCGATGCGCTCACCTCGAAGCTGGAAAGTAGCCTGACATTAGTCGGTGGCATAACCGCCTGATCGCAGGCACAAAGATCAAAGCAAGAATGCCTTCCATCATACCATAACGCGAAAAACTACTCAAAAACAGAGAAAGCTTACGCTTTTTTAATCAGTCGTTGTCAAGATGCGATCCGGCGATCATGGAAAAATCAAGTGTAGATCCCAATCGCGCCTGTCTTAGCAGCACAAGCAACAGGGATTGAATCTGTCGATAGTCATGAAAACTTTGTGGTTATTTTCACATTAACCTGTTCCGGTGCTAAACTATTCTTTATACCGTTACCAGTTACCTACTTATCAATCATGTTGAGGAGAAACCATCCATGAAGATTACTTCGGTTAAAACCGCAGCCACGCGTGGCCACGGGATGCACCTCTGGGTCAAAGTCGAGACTGACGCTGGGGTGACGGGCCTGGGCGAGTGCGTCCACGGCGGCACGCAGGCCATCGCCATTATTCAATACCTGCAACCCAAACTGATCGGGCGCGACCCCTTTGCCATCGACGCGATCTTTGAGGATATGCGGCGCAGCCATGTCTTTGACGGCGGCAATGCCGGCGCCCTGGTGACGGCGCTCACCGGCATTGAAATTGCCCTCTGGGATCTCAAAGGCAAGGCGCTCAACACGCCGGTGGTCGAGCTGCTGGGCGGCCGCTTCCGCGACCAGATCCGCGTCTACGCCGACTGCCAGGTCGAGCCGGGCATGGATTTCGACGAAATCAAGAAAGTGGTCGAGGGTGTGGTGGAAAAAGGCTTTACCGCGCTCAAGATCGACCTGGACATCGGCGCCTACACCACCGGCCGCCAGTTTGATCGCGCCCTGCTGCGTGACAAATTCAACTACACCGCCAGCGAACGGGAGCATGAACTGATGTTGGAGATGGTCGATATGGTGACGGAAGCCGCCGGTCCCGATGTCTCAGTGGCGGCGGATGTCCATACCCGGCTCGATGTGCCCAGCGCCATCCGTCTGGCCCGTGATTTGGAACCCTATCACCTCATGTGGCTGGAAGAGCCGGTGCCGGCGGAGAATGTGGACGCCATGCGCGAAGTCACCCGCTCGACCACCACGCCGATCTGCTCCGGCGAAAATCTCTACCTACGTCACGGCTTCCGTGACCTGTTGGAGAAGCAAGCCGTCAACATCATCATGCCCGACATCCCCAAGTGCGGCGGCCTCTCCGAATGTCGCAAGATCGCCAACATGGCCGAAATCTACTACATTCCCTTTGCCCCGCACAATGTCTCGTCCCCTATCGGCACGCTGGCCTCGGCCCATGTCTGCGCCAGCGTCCCCAACTTCCTGGTGCTGGAATTCCACTGGCTCCACCGCGACTACTGGACGACCATCATCAAGGAAAAAGAGGACATTATCAAAGACGGCTTCATCACCATCGGCGACCGCCCCGGCATCGGCGTCGAACTGGATGAGGAGGTCGGGCGGCAGTATCAATATCCGGGGACGAGTTGGTTTGCGTGAGCCAAGAACGACCACTACATCCTAAGCAAGATTATCCTAACGGCAAGTAGCGACACCAAGGCTTTCAAAGAAATATCCGTCGGGGCGTACCCTTGCGGTCGCCCCGACGGATGTTACTTTTTGAAAACGCCCAATCAAAGCAGGATTACAAAACAACCGGTCTTTCCACCCTTTTGCAGGAGATGCCCCCATGTCAAATCTTACGTCCACCCCCGAAGAACAACTGGCGGCTTTGCGCAAATCAATCGCAGAGCTGACTGCGGCCAATGTGTCGACTCTGGTCATCGCATCTTTGCAGCAACAACTGACCCAAATCGAAGCGCAGATCCAAACAAGCGGTGGTGCGCTTGTGGGCCACGATGTTGTGACCAGCGGCGGAGCCTTTGTCGGTCGCGACCAGCAGATCCACGGCGATCTGGTGCGCGGCGACAAGATCATCCAGAACCCGGAGCAGGTGGCGCCGGAAGATCTGCTGGCCGCCTATCACCGCGACCTGAACCGGGAGGCGTGTCGTTTGCCCCTCGGTTTTATTGATGAAACCTATGTCCACAGCCGGGGCGAACAGGGGCCGCCGCTGCCTGACATCTTTGTCGATCTCGATGTCGTGGCGCCTTTGCCGCGCGCAGAAGAGAGCGAACAGGGGTGGGCGCTGCGGCTGGCGCGCGGCCAGGGCGATGAACGGCTGGCGCTGCTGGCCGCCCTGGCCCAACCGGAACAGCGCTATACGGTGCTGCTGGGCGACGCCGGTTCAGGCAAAAGCACCTGTGTTAACTATCTGGTCTATCTGCTAACGGCGCCGGGAACAGCGCCGGCGCACTTCCAGAACCGCCTGGTCGTCCGCCTGATTCTACGCGAGGTGGCGGCCCAACAGATTCCAGCCAATGCCCCCCGTGGCACAGCGCAGATGCTCTGGGACGCCCTTCATGCCGACATCAGCCGCACGCTGGGCAAGGCCAGCGCTGATAAGCTCTTTCCCTATCTCCAGGCGCGTCTCTGTCGGGAGGGCGGGGTGATTCTGCTCGATGGGCTGGATGAAGTGCCCCAGGCGAACCGCCGTCGGCAAGCGTTGGTGGAGGCGGTGACGGCGCTGGTGCATCTGCTGCCGCCGGCGCAGAGCCAGGTGCTGGTGACGGCGCGCCCCTATGCCTATGCCGAAAAAGCGTGGCAATTGCCCAACTTTACGACCCTGGCGCTCGCCCCCTTTACCGCCGCTCAAGTCGAACAATTTCTGGCGCGTTGGCATCAAGCGGTGCGCCCGGCGCTGGGCTGGAATGAAGCGACGGCGCGGGCAAAAAGCGCCGAGTTGCACGCCGCGCTGTCCGGCCAGCCCTACCTGGCTGACCTGGCGGCGCGCCCGCTGCTGCTGACGCTCATGGCCACGTTGCATTCCAGTTGGGGAACGTTGCCGCACGATCGCGCCCAACTCTATGAAGAGGCGGTCAACCTGTTGCTGGCGCGCTGGCAAAAGGCGCGCGAGGTGCGCGGCCCCGACGACGCTTTGGTGGTCGAACCGGCGATCACACAAGCGCTCGGGGTCGGGTTGCCGCGTATCCGCACGGCCCTGGAGACGCTGGCCTGGCGCGCTCACGACGCCCAACGGCAGGCCGGCTACAGCGCTACTGCCGCCACTGATAGCGCCGCGGCTGACAACGAGGCGGCTGACATTGAGGAAGGCGAGGTGCTCAAGGCGTTGAAACCATTGTCAGGCGCCATTGACACGGATACGTTGCTCGCGTATTTGCAAGACCGCGCCGGGCTGTTGCTGGCGCGGCGGGAGGGGCGCTATGCCTTTCCCCATCGTTCCTTCCAGGAGTACCTGGCCGCCTGTCACCTGACCGAACAGCCCGATGCGGCCCAACGGTTGCGCACCCTGGCGCAGCAAGACCCGGCCTGGTGGCGGGAAGTGGTGCTGCTGGCCATCGGCAAACGCAAACAAGGGGGCTTAGGCGCCGCCACTGAGATGGTCAATACGTTGCTGGGGGGCGCCTTTGCGGAATTTAAAAGCGTGACCGACAACCAATGGCGGCTGGCGACCATGGCCGGCCTGGCGGTAGAGGAGTTGCGACTGCCGGAGCAGGCAGAGCCGGATGAGTTCTATACACTACTACTCGATCGCGTGCGCAACTGGCTGGCTCACCTGGTGGCCGGCGGTCATCTGCCCCCGCGCGAACGGCTGGCCGCCGGCGATCTGCTGGGACGGCTGGGCGATCCACGGCCGGGCGTGGGGGTGCTTGTGCGACCAGGTCAACCCGATCGGCCCGATATTGTCTGGGTGGCAATTCCCGCCGGGCCATTTATCATGGGCAGTGCTGACGACGATGAACTGGCTTATGGCGATGAAAAACCGCAACATACGCTGACCTTGCCCACCTTCTACATGGCGCGCTATCCGCTGACCAATGCCCAATTTCGCCCCTTTATTGCCGCGGGCGGCTATGATGACGCGCAATGGTGGACAGCGGAAGGCTGGGCCTGGCGCCAAGGGGCGGACGCTGATCTCTCGCCGATCGATAATGAAGAAGTCAAAAAGACTTATGAACGCTGGCTGGCCGGACGCCCGGCAAAAGAACGCAACCAGCCTTATTGGTGGGATCACCCGCAATGGGGGGCGGCCAACCGCCCGGTGGTGGGCATTTCCTGGTATGAAGCGCTGGCCTACAGCCGTTGGTTGAATGCCACCTTGCAAAGTGCTGCCCAGCCTTTGTCGCTCTGGCCGCAAGGCCATTGCTCTTTCCCCGGCGCTTACGCCGTTCGTCTCCCCACCGAAGCGGAATGGGAAAAGGCGGCGCGCGGCCAGAACGGGTGGCGTTGGTCGTGGGGCAATGAGTGGCAACCGGGTTTGTGCAACAGCGAGGAGATAGCACTGGCACAGACCAGTACCGTCGGCGCTTTTCCCGGTAGTGTCAATTCCTACGGTTTAGAGGATATGACCGGCAATGTCTGGGAATGGACACAGACCCGTTGGGGCCGCCAGAGCCTTTATCGCCCCGATTATAGTTATCCTTACCGATCCGATGACGGACGCGAAGATCTGGCCGGTCCTGATTTGCACATTTTGCGTGGCGGGTCGTACTATCATGAGCAACGCATCGTGCGGTGTGCGTATCGGGACAGGAGCATTCCCGACAACTTCTTCGACGACGACGGGGTGCGGTTGGTGGTGTCCCTAGCTTCTTGCTGTTGAATTCTGAATTCTGAATGCTGACTGCTGCTCTGTGCGAGTCCGTGACTCGCCCTGGCGGGTTGCGAGTCACGGACTCGCACAGAGCAGCAGTTACACCGACTTGGACTCATTACGAATGGGCCAGGATTAGGAAGCGGCATACTCGGCATGAGCCGCTTTTGCCAACACATCAGCCGCCCACTGGTTAATGCTTTTGTGCTTGATCTCGGCGGCGGTCGCCACCGCCATGTGGACTTCCGGTGCAAGGCGCAAGGTCAATTTGCCGGAATACGCGCGCTGCGGCGTCTGGCCGATTTGCGCACAGACGGCCAGATAGTGATTCACCGCCTCGTGAAAAGCCGCTTCTAATTCTGCGACACTGCTGCCGTGAAAGCTGACAATATCCTGGATGCCCACAAGATGCCCGACGAAGATCTTGTCCTCAGGATCATATTCAATGTGGGCGATATAGTTGCGAAAACGCATGGTATTCATCATGGTAGTCTACTGCTGCTGACCAGATAATGTCAAACACCTCACGGCCCAACAACCGCGTTTATGGCTGTTCAACCAGCGGGAGGAAGAGCGTGTGTACGGCTGCTTCCTCCTCTTCTTCCCACGGATCACGTTCGGCGGCCAGTTCGTTGCCCTCATCATCAGTGGCGGGTAGATCGCAGACGACAATGTCGGTGAGTCGTTACGATTATCGTTCGAGCAAGAAAGTCAATAAGCTCGCTAGATCGGCGAACATGTGCCGTTCCCCCGTCTGCACCGATTGCAACGACGCCCGCCACGCCCCATCCGCCCCGCTCCGCCAGAGCCGCAAGAGATAGGAATGGCGCTCTTCGATCTGGCTGGGCGCTCTTCCCGCAAGCAAGCTGGGGGGACTTTCTAGGGGTGGCAGGTTTGTACTCATTAGTTCTTTCTCTTTCATCGGCTGGTTGCCTACTTCTGATCGTACCCACCCAACGTCAATCGTCCGTCAATGGCGATGATCGTAGGTGCGGTTTGCAACCGCACGGGTGCTTCGGAAACCCGTGCGGTTGCAAACCGCACCTACCACTGCCCTTAGTTTCTGATCACTGGCAAGTAGAGGGTGACACTACCACCATTTTCCGCCGCACTAGCTGGAACGGGGGCGCTTTCCGTTGTAAGCTGGGCTTCTGGCATTGGCGTATCTACCGGGGTTTCCGCGCTGACCGGCGTTACTGTTTCGACCGGCGCCTCCTCGCTCGTTGGCGGCGCCGGCGCGGTGGCTGTGGCTGCGGCTGTTGGTGTGCTTGCGCTATCCACCGCGGCAGCATCCGCCTGCACCTGCGCCTTGCCCCGTGTAATCAGCGGCAGGAAAATCCGCTTCGACGTTGGCGGCGGTGGTGGCGTCACCGTGCCGATCTGCCAGATCCACTCCGCCGGCGTCGGGTCGAGGGCGCCCTGGTCGTTGCTGGCAAGGACGTGGAAGATGTGTTGGCCTTGCGCCAACCCACTGTAGCGCTGCGGGCTGGTGCAGGGGGTAAAGTCGCCCGCGTCCAGTTGACAGAGGAAGCTGTTCACCGGCTGCCCCTGCGCATCGACGCCGCTGAACTGGAAGGTGGCGCTCGTCTCGCTCAAGGAATCGCTCGGCCCAGCGCTGATGGTCGTCTCCAGCGTCGGCAGCGGCGGCACATCGACCAGCAACCCTTTATCCATCGCGGTCTGATGCCCCGCCCGGTCGATGGCGCGCAGGGTGAATTTGAGATTCTTCCCCGCCGCGTTATCACCCAGCCAGAGCGCGGTACTCCAGTTACCCTGCTCATCGAAGGTGACATCGCTGAATGGCCCATCGTTGACGCTGATCTGTACCGCCGCCAGACCGAGTTTGTCACTGGCGTTGCCACGCAGGCGCATCAAGCTGTTGCCCAGGCCGTAACTGTCGGCGCTGGTCAGTTTGTCATTGCTCAACGTCACCGTCGGGTCGTGGGTATCAAACACCACGGTGGCCGGGAAGAGCGTGCGTTGCGTGTTGCCCGCCCAATCAGTGGCCTGGGCGACGAGGGTATGTTCGCCTTCAAACTTGTCGGGGTCGAAGGCCGGCAGCTTGACCGCCACGCGGCGTTCGGCTACCTTGAGCGCACTCGCCTGGGCAAAGTCAATCGTCGCCGCTGCTGCGCCATCCAACAGGATCACCACCTGGCGCAAATTCGCAACGGCTTGCGCCGCCACCGTCACTGTCAACACTTGACCGGGATCGACGGCAAGCAGGCTGTGATTGGTCGGGTTGAGCAGCAGGGCGCTTGGTTCGCTCGCATCCACACCCCACCCCGACCCTCCCCAGCTTGGGGAGGGAGCAGATGGTTGCGCAGAAGTTGACGTTTCCGTTGCCCCTGCAAGACTCCCGCTCCAAGCTGGGGAGCGGGAGTCCCCTTGGGGCGCGGGTGGGGTTGCAACGCAGAAACCGTAGCCATCGCAAGCATTGACGCTGCGGGCGGGCGCCCCGACAATCTCCCAGACGGTGCAGCTTGTGCTGAGACGATTGCGCAAGGTCAGGTCGGGGAAGAGACCGGCCACGTCGGCATCGTCGGCGAAGTCGCGCACCAGGGCGCTGACACCGTCGCACGGGCCGCTGAAGTTTTTGTCGCTCAAGTAGCGATCTTCGGCGCTGTAGGCATAGTTGACCTCGGCGCGGGTGACGCCGTTGCCTTCGTTGAACTGCGCCCCGGTCGCCTGGGCCGTGAAGGTGATGCGTGGCGCCAGGGTGTCGATGATCCCACGCCAGGCCGCCGGATGGAACGAGCGGTTGGCAAGGTTGTCGGTTGTGCGCAGATCGATCTGGTACTGTCCTTCCAGACCGGCAGGCACGGTGACGAGCCACTTGGTGACCGGCGCGTCTGGTTCCGCCAACTCAGCCTCCTGCCGCACTGTCGCTTCGGTATGATAAAGCGCCTGCACCAGGTAGGGCGAGAGCGCCGCCTTGAAGACGCCCACATCATCAAAGAAGCCGTCGATCAGCCCGGTAAAGCCCGTGTCGCCAGCTTGCCCACCGATCAACAGCGGCCATTTTGGGTGCTTGGGGTCAACCAGATCGCCACGGAAGGGTACTTTGCTGGCTAACTCACCATCGACATAGAGGCGCGCTTCGCCGGCGCCGGCATCCACCACGCCGACAATTTGGTGCCAGCGTTTGTCATTGATCGCCGCCGTGCCTTTGGCCACGATGCCGCCATTGAGCCGCAGCATGGGTACGCCCTCTTGCAGCACCAGGGCATAGCCGACCCGTTTGGCATCCTCTTTGCTCAAGATCACCCCATCGGTCTGGGTGGTGAGCAGCCAGCTTTGCAGGCTGAAACTGTCGCCGGCGGTGAAGTCGAACTCACCGGCTTGGGGCCGTTGCAGCGGACCGGCTTCCCCCGGAATCATGCGCAATGCCCCGTCATTTTGCCCCGGCTGTCCGGCGATACATTGATTGACGCAGTTGACATCGGTGTGCAAGGGCGAGATGTCATGATAGTTGCGCTCATCGGACGTCTCGTCGAAGGGCAGGAAGAGCAGCGTATCCGAGAGGGCGCGCATCCGCTGGATCGGCACAAAGCTCATCTCCACTTTGCTCACGCCGTCGGGGTCATCAGCGCTGCCCTCAATGGTCGTCGGTTTGTCGCCGGCAAAGGTGGTCTGCGCCATGGCCACGGCGCTCACCTGGGCATTCGGACCCGCCGCATCAAGCGTGATCAGCCGCACCAAAGTAGCCGCATTGCCCACCCGGTCGGCGGCGCGCACGGTGACGGTATAGACGCCGGACAGGTTCGGGGCGCTGTCGAGCGGATAGTTGAGCGACCAGATGCCCTGGTCCGTCAGCGCCGCCGGTTGCCAGCCGTTGCCCGCCACATTCAGACTGCCGTTTTGCAACATGACCTCCACCTGTTGCACGCCGCTGCCGGCGCCGCCGGCAATGGCCGGGTCAACCGCCGTACCTTGCAGCCCGATCTGCCACTGTCCAACGATAGGCGAGACGGGAACCAACCGGGCCTGGTCGGCGAAGTCGGTTTGGATCTGGGGGGCGCCAGCATCGACGATCACGGTTGTCGTGCCGGGAGTGCTTTCCACATTCCCCGCCACATCAGTCGCCCGGCTTTGTAGCCCATAGCGTCCTTCCGCCACCTGCAACGGATAAACCCACGTCGCCCCGCCACTCGCCACTTGCCACCCGCCACCATTCACACTCACCTGCACCCCCTGGACACCATTCGCATCATTGGCGTTGCCGCCGATGATCAGGGTTTGCGCCGCGCCGGGCGTCCCCTGGACATAGCCGCCGTCGGTGAGCGAGGTGATGTTGGAGGTCGGCGGGTCGGCGTCAACGGTGAGACTCACCCCGGCGCTGCTTTTGATCACGCCGCCGCGCGTATCCTGCGCGGCTAGGTTCAGCCGCAGCGTGTTGACCGCGGTACTTGCGGGGGAGGTGGCGAGACAGTACGCGTTTTGTGTATTGTCCTTGATCGCCTGCACCGTCGCCTGGTCGAGGGTGGTGTTGTAGACTTGCAACTGATCCAGCTCGCCGGTGAAGAACGCGGTGTTGCTGGCAAAAGCGCCGATAGTCACGTTGCCGGGGGCAAGGATACCCGCCGTGGCCTGGTCGGTTGGCGTGGTGCGCAATTGACCATCGACATAGATCAGGGCCGTCACCTCATTTTGCGCCAGGACGATGTGATGCCACTGGCCATCGGCCACGCCGACATTGCTGGTCACGTTGACCAGGTTGGAGACATAATTCAGCCGCCCGTCGCGCAGCACAAAGCGCCAGTTGTCGTTCGTCACCAGGGCGAAATCACCACCGGTGGCGGCGCTGGTCTTGAGCCAGAAGGCCAGGCTAAAGCGGTTGCCGCGCGCGCCAGAGATGGCGACGCTCAGTTTTTGCCCCCCGTTGAAACGCACGGCAAAATCCGAACGGGGCGCGCCGGGAGCGCCGTCAATGCCCGCCACAGGGCAAGCGTCGCCGGTACAGGTGGCGTTGGCGTTCCAACCGGAGGCGTCGGTAAAGGTGGTTGCGCCCGGTAACTCCTCAAAGGGCAAGACCAGCACCGGCTGCGAATCGGCCGGTGGGCAGGCCAGACTGCTGCCGGAGAGGGCGGAGGGCAGTACGGCCCAAGGACTGGTTTGCGGCGTCAACCCGGCCACCGGTGTACCATCGCTGTTGAGTAGCGTGTAAGACTGTTTAGCCGCGCCGCCATTCAACGGCGTCCAACTCAAGAGCCAGCCGTGAACGCCGGGGTGATAGGCGACGCCGACATTGCCAAGGGCAAACTGCTGGTTGGTCAGCACCGGGTTGGCATCGTTGCGGTTTTGGAACAAGATCGTATCGGCCAGATTGCCGCTGTCGAGGTAGGCCACGATGCTGCGTCCGCTGAGGGGGTCATAGGCCAGTTGCGGCGCGGTTTGGTCACCGGCTTTGACATCGCCGGTCAGTGTGCGTTGGCTGCCCGCGATCACGGCGCCGGCAGCATCAAAATCGGCCACCTGCAAGATGTTGTTGGGTTGACCAGGCTTGGGTTGGCTCCACAGCACCCGATAAGCGTCGCCGATCCAGGCCACATCCAGGTTGAGATAGCTGATGCGCAGGGGATTGGCCAGGCCGGCGGTCACATCGGCGGACGGCAAGCTGGCCGCGTTGCCCAGCGGATTGCCATTGACGTCAAAGCGGCGCGCCACAATGCGTGAACTCATAAAGTAGAGTACGCTGGTCGTGCCGACGCGGCGCTGTTGGATGCCTTCATAGGCAACCAGGAAGTTCGTCCCATCGCTGGCGACGACCGGGTGGAAGTAGTGATCGTAGTCGGCCTGCGCCATGTCTTCCGCCACCACAAACTCGGTCGGTGTGGCCGAGGAAAGATCCTGATTTGTCAGCATCCCCATAATCACGCTGCGGTTGTCACGGAATTGGCTCCAGACAAAGAAGCAGCGACCAAAGGCATTGCAGGCGACATCGGTCGGGCTGGCGTCGTGCAACTGGCCGCCGCCAAAGGCTTTATTGACGCCCGCCGGGAGATTCCAGGCGCCGGCCTGACCGGCGAAGAGTTGGGTATACGGTTCAGGGTTTTGCGTCGCGCTGCGGTTGAGCGCCGTCACGGCATAGCTATCCTGACTGCTGAAGTTGAGCGGCGCGACCGCTGTGCGCCAGGCCGGCAGAGCGCTGGTAAAACCACCGAGCGTGCCGGGCGTCGCCGGTTGCCATTGCCAGGCCGGGACGTTGCCGGCGCTCAGGCGGGCGCGCGCTAGGCTGGTGATCGTGAGCTTCTGCGAAGTTGTGCCGGCAACCAGCAGGTTGGTCGTCGTGGTGACAAGGTTTGTCTGATCCAGGGCGAGCCGATAGGTGCTGACGGGCGGCGTCAAGGCCGCGGGCGCATTCACCTGCAAACCGCCGGCGGTGAAGGGCGCGCCCAGGTTGGCGACTGTGGTCGTGTAGAGCAACGTTTGCCCCGGCTTGACAATGCGGTCAGTGTCGTTGACAGCCACCTGTACCACTAGCGGGTTCTTGTTGACGATGAGCGGGTGATAGGGCCGGCCATCGGGGTCGAGCCGCTTGTGAGGATCGGGGTTGGTCGCCAACTCTTTTTCGGCCTGATCGCTGATCCCGTCGCCATCACTGTCGGGTGACGTCGGGTCAGAAGAGACGATCTGGTTGAGCGTCTGCGTGCCGGTGATCACCACTGTCCAGCCGCCGACCCAGCTATTGGTGGGCGTCACTAAACCATTGGCGATGGTGTAAACCTGATGATAGACCTCATCGCCATCCAACAGACCGTCGTTATCGCTGTCTTTGCTGGCCGGGTTGGTGCCCAACTGCAACTCTTGGGCATCGGGCAAACCGTCACCGTCCGTGTCCGGGCTAACGGGCGAGATGGCGACGCCCTGGCTGCGCCATTGCAACTCATAGCTGTCGCTCAAGCCATCGCCGTCGGCGTCCCAGGTGGCGTCGTTGGGGTCGTTGCCCTGGCGGGCCGTGGAACGCAAGCCGTCGCCGTCGGCATCGGCCAGCGTCTGGAATTGGGCGTCCCAGCCCAGCTTCAAGCCGCCGTTGCCGGCATCGGTCAACGCCATAAATTGATCGAGCGTCGGGGGCAGAATGTCCAGCTTGAGTTGATCCAGCCGGGTCGAGTTGTGACCGCCGAGGGTGCGCACATAGCAGACACGGATCAAGCCGCCGGTCGACCAACACTCATAGGCCGGCAGGGCATAGCCAGTGTTGAGATAGAGGTGCGGCGTCTGGTTCAACCCCGCCGGTAGGGTCAGATTGTTGATCTGCGGCGTGAGGTTGGCCTGCGCCCGGTACATGGGGCTGGCGATAAAGGTGTGGTCGCGCTGCACGGTCCAGGCGTTATCCATCTGATGGCGTTCGGCGTTGACATCGCTGACGCCCTGGGTCAACGAATACTGGAAGGTCGTGCCGCGGATGTTGTCTTCCGAGAAGAGCCAGAGGAAGGGCAGGATATGATACCAGTTCTGGCGCTCCGGGTCTTTATGCACCACGGTCGTCGTCAGGTTCATGGCAATCGCAATGGGGTTGTCGGCCACATACCCGCGCGTCGGGTCGGCCAGGGTGATCTTCGGCCCGGAGGAGGTGACCAAATCGTCGCGGCTGGTGTCGATCATCGCATCATAGGCATAGAGCGCCTTGGCCAGTACGGCGACGGCGGCCCCATTGAGGGTAAAGCACGCGCCCCCCAACCCCGGCACTTTGCGCAAGGCGTCAACGCCCAACTCACAGATGGCGGTAAGGATGCCGTCGATCAGGGCAATGACGCCGACGATAATCAAGCCGACCACTGTTGCCGCCAGCACCGCCAGTGTGATCACCAGAATCGTGGCGGCGATGGCCTGCGCCAGGGCGGCGTTGAATTGCGGGCTAAAGAGCGAGGTCTTCGTGTCAATCATCTGGTAGATAAAGAAACCCCAAATGATGCCGACCTGGATCACGGCGCCGATGACGCCGGCCGCGCGCGTCGTCCCTGCCAGCGCTGAACTGCCGCGCAGCGTGGTGGCAATGGCCGTCGCTGTACCAAAGAGCGCCCGCAAGCCTTGCGTCACCTGCACCACCGAGGTGATGACGTTGATCAGGCTGTAGAGTGAGACGAGGACGACCGCAATCAAGATGACACCGCCCACCACTTTTTCCAGGATTGGATTGCCGGAAAATTTGAAGAAGGCCAGTGTCGCAATCGCCCCTAAGGCGATCACGGCCACAATCACCGTCCCGACAATCACGCTGGGTTTTGAGCCTTCCCAGAGCGCCTTGAGTCGGGTCTTGATCAACCCGGTAGAGCCGAGGCGCGCCAGTTGGTTTTCGACACTGCGATGACCGGCCCAGGCGGCGACTTTGATGAGCGTGCGCGAGGCCACATTGTTCGTCAGTTCCCTGGTCGAGGTCGCAATACTGACAATCAACGCCACCACCTTGCCCGCGCCGCCGAGCGCCCCGCGCACGGCAGCCACCAGGTCGGCATCGGTCTTAAAGCTGGTGTCCGGCACAAGAATGGTGGCGTCTTGCTGGACGATGGCGTTGACGCCTTGCGCCAATGCCAGGAAGTAGAAGCGGATCAAACCCATGCGCCCCAGGATCGTCTCGGCATCATCGCCGGTGAGGGCGGCTTTGTCGGCATAGCGGGCGGCGACTTCGTTCCACATGGTCGTGGCGTCGCAGGCGTTCCAACTGGGGGCGCTACTAGACGTGCTATTGGGTGTGGAGCAATACATTGTCCACTTCAACCCGGTATTGACCGCCAGCGGGGTGGGCGTGAAGCCGGTCGGGTCGAGGTCAACGATGAGCAGGCCGTTGTGTTGGTGGACATAGCCGTTGTTGGCCGTGTTGCCGTTGAGGCCATCCAAGCCCTGGCTGCGGTAGCGATCCTCGTGGGCGAACATGAGGACCGGCTTGCGCGTGTTGTCTTGCGCCCAGCCCGCGGCAAAGTTGGCGTCGAGGATGCGTTTGGTCTCGGTCATGGCGGTAGTCATTAGCGCGCGGTCGAGCGTATCATAGCTTTTGGCCTCTACGCGCAGGGTGTTGGGGATCGCCCAGCGCTCGTCTTCGCTCACGGCGCTGTTGGTGGCGCGGTCAAAGCGGCGGGCGATCTCGGCGACATTCAGGTCGCGCTGGCCGTTATGGTCTTGATCGCGCCCGGCCAGGAAAGAGTTGTCCAGCCCGTGTGCGAGTAAGAAGAGGGTGGCGTCATCTTTGGGATCGGCAGCGACTGCCGGGTCTTCGTAGATGACGGCCATGTTGCTGCCATGTTCTTCGCGCACGCTCAAGCCGGTCAGCAGCCACTCATCGTCATAGCTTTGGATCACCTGTGGCTGATTTTGTACATTGTAGTGCTGGCAGAGGCCATCCACCACCCGGTCGCAAAAGTCGGTGAGCGCTTGCACCACCCAAACCAGCCGCACCTCGTAGGGTTGCTCCCAGGGGCCAACCGCCCACTGTGGAATGCGGGCGCTAAAGGCCACGCGGGCGCCGCTCTTCTCATCGCTCATCAAACGCAAGGGCGCATATAGCACTTTGGTGGCGCCGTCGGCGGTGAGATCGTGAACGGCGACGTTATAAGCCAGCAGGTCGCTGGCCGGCGCCAGGTTGGCCGATCCCGTCGGCACACGAATCTCCAACATCGGGATCAGCTTCATGTCGCCATTGGCGTCCGCCGGGTTGGCGATGGCGTTGCCACCGGGCAAGTCAGCAAACGTTTTGCCGTCGCCATCCTGGAACTGTCCTTCGACATCCTGCGGCCAATCCAAGACATTGAGCGCGTACCAGAGATGCTTGGCGTCGCGCGGGCGCAGTTGGAAATCGACAAAGGTCGGGCTGTTGCTCTGCAAATGGTTGACCTGATAGCGCAAGGGAGTGTCCTTGTTGAAAAAGGCATTGGCGCCGGGGCGCATAGCGGCGTAGGGCGACAGGTCTTGGGCATCGGGGACGCCGTCGCCGTCATTGTCATTGTCAAAGGCGTCGGGGATGCCGTTGCCATCGGTGTCGTCGGGCAGGCCATCGTGGTTGGCGTCGTTAAGCCATTCGAGCGTGTCGGCCTGCCCATCGTTGTTGCTGTCGCGCTGCAACGGGTCGCCAAACCAATGCTTGCCGGCGTAGTCAAAGCCCTTGACTTCCACGCCGTCGGCGACGCCATCGCCATCGGTGTCAGCGAGTATAGGACTGGTGCCGATGCGTTCTTCGACGAAGTCGGTCAAGCCGTCGCTGTCACTGTCCTTGCCATCGTTGGCGGCGACCAACGGTTCGGGCGTGGGGATCGGCGCGACGGGAGGCGGTTCGTTGGTCGTGATGGCTGTACCTTGCGCATCGTTCAGGGTGCGTACATTGGCCGCTGCTACCGGGTCGGTGTTGGGGTTAAATTGCTGTTGGGTCGCCTGTTCGTAGGCGGTGCGGATCGCGATCGCGGTCGTCTGTTCCTGTTCTTGGGCAGCGGCGCGCGCTTGTTGCGCATCCACAAAGGCGCTGATGTGGACATTTTGCAAGAGCGGCCCGCCCACCTGCGCAAAGATGATGGCAATCGCCAGCGCGGCATAAAAGCGCCGGGAACGCCGCCCGGTCAATACAACGGCGACCGCGAACAGCCCCAGGCCAAGGCCCAGCGCCGACGCGGAAAGGGTTTGCACTTGCTCATTCAGCAAGAAAGCCGTCGCCTGGCTTGGGGCAAAGTTGCTAAAATTGGTGACGATCTGGGCCGTGACCTCTTCGCCACGCTGGGGCGGGAACTGGAGCGCGAGCGTCTGGCGCAAGGGCAGGCCCTGCTGGTCGATCCAGAGTTCGCCGTGGCCGGTCATCTGGGCATAGCTGGCCGGCGCCTGCAATTCGAGACCGGGCGGCAATTCGCCTTTTTGCTGGAGCGCGGCGGTCATCTGCTCGCGCACATAGCCGGCAATCGCCGGGCCATCAAGTTGGAAGCCGTAGCGGGTGAAGGTGAGGCCGCCGCGCGTTGCTGTGCCGAGCGGCTGAATATCACGCATCCCGGCCAGGAAGGCCAGAAAGTCGCCACTGGGCGCCATGCCGCCGAGCAGGTCGTCGGCCGGCTTCCACGCGCCCCCGGCTTGCCGCATCTCGGTTTTGCCGTCAATCACCCGCACCTCGACGCCGCTGTCGGGCTGGCTGACGTTGCCCTCCTGCGACCAGAGATGCAGATTCATCGTGGCGGCGCGCAGATCGGTGGCGCCTTCCAGATGGAGCGCCGTCTGTCGGCTGCTGCGCCCGACATTGGCGAGAGTGGCGAGCGGGGTATTGACCTGGGTGAAATCGCTGGTGAAATGATAGGCGCCTCGGTCGCGGGCGGCGGCCCACGCCGCCACCACGGGATTGGTCGGCGCGGCCAGGGCCTGGCGTTGCAGCCACCAACCACTAGCCACAAGCGCCAGGAGCATGATCCCCGTGATCAGCCAGCCGGCGCGCCACTGCGGTAACGGAATTTTCTTGCGTTGCATAGGTTGTTCCTTTATTCAACTCTGCATCGGACGATGACGGTTGACACTTTTGTCTGCTCGCAGTATGCCAAGGCGTCATCAATCGTTCGTCAACGCAGCGGCGTCGGAACGTCAATTGGAGGTGATGAGATCGTCAATGGGTCATGGCGCCATTGACGCTTAGAGGGATGACAAGTAATCGTAGGTGCGGTTTGTAACCGCACGGGTTCACCGAAGCCTGTGCGGTTACAAACCGCACCTACGCTTTGGGCTATACTCTTGCCGATCTGTGCTATAATCAATGACAGTTTAGAAAAGGGTGCTATTTATCCATGGCGCGTCTAGCATTGCGGTTTTTTGGTTCATTTGAAGCGACCCTGGCGGGGCAACCGCTCCGTCATCTACATTCCACCCGGCTGCAGGCGCTGCTTGCCTATCTGGTCCTCGAAGCGGCGCGTCCCCACAGCCGTGATGAACTGGCGACCCGCTTCTGGCCCGATGAGCCGGAGGCAGCCGCCAAGCAGAATTTGCGTCAGGCGCTCTACCAGTTACGACAAGCACTGGATGAGCCACCCCACCCTAACCCTCCCCTGCTAGGGGAGGGAACCGTTGACGATGGGACCGTTCCTCCCCTTACCAGGGGGAGGGTAGGCGGGGGTGTTTCCTATTTACTGTTGACGCGCAACACCGCCCAATTCAACCCGGCCAGCGACTATGCCTTAGATGTCGCCACTTTTCAGGAGCAGATCCAACAACAACAGTTGACCCAAGCCCTGGCTCTCTACCAGGGCGATCTCCTCAGTGGCTTGACCAACCCCAGCCCGCTCTTTGAAGAGTGGCTGGTGATCCAGCGCGAACGCTATCATATTCAAGCCCTGACCCTGCTCGACCAGTTGACACAACAGGCATTACACCAGGCCGACTACCTCGCTGCCCAGGACTACGCCCACCGCCAACTCGCCTTGGAACCCTGGCGCGAAACCGCCCACCGCCAGTTGATTACCGCCCTGGCCGCCAGCGGTGATCGCGCCGCCGCCCTCGCCCAATATGAAAGCTGTCGCCGCCTCCTGGCCGCGGAGTTGGGCGTGGCGCCGGATGGGGAGACGGAGGCGTTGGTGGAACAGATCCGCGCCCATGACAAGGTGACAAGGTGGCAGGGTGACAAGGTGACAAGTGACAAGGTGACGGACGTCGCCCAAACCGCAGTCACCCAGTCACCCCTTCACCTTGTCACCTTGTCACCTTGTCACGACTGGGGCGCCGCGCCGGAGATCCGCACCCTCCACGGGCGGCAGGCGGAGATGGCGACGTTGCAGCAGTGGATCAGTGTAGAGAAGTGCCGGTTGGTGGCGGTGTTGGGCATGGGGGGGATGGGTAAGACGGCGTTGACGGTGCATTGGGCGCGCACGGTGGCCGCGCAAGGGGCGTTTGGGGTGGTGATCTGGCGCTCATTGCTCAATGCGCCGCCGCTGCTGGAGATTTTGCGCGAGTGGCTGCTGGTACTGTCGCAGCAACAAGTGACGACATTGCCGGCGACGCTGGATGGACTGCTCGCCCTGCTTATGGAACAGGTGCGGCAACAGCGCTGTCTGCTGGTGCTGGATAACGCCGAGAGCATTTTGCAAGAAGCGGCGGACAGCGGGCCGGGCGCAGGTGGTCGCCAGGGCGCCTATCGACCAGGATGTGAGGAATACGGTCAACTCTTTCAGCGGTTGGGGAGCAGTACACACCAAAGCTGTCTGCTGATTACCAGTCGCGAATTGCCGCCGGAAATTGCCCGCCTGGCGCGCGCAAGCTGGCTGGTGCGCAGTTTGCCGTTAGCCGGGGTGGCGTCCGACGCCGTTAATGCAATCTTAAAAACCCAGGGGTTGACTGCGCCGCCGACCTTGACGCAGCAGTTGGCGCAGCGCTACTCCGGCAACCCGCTGGCGCTGTTGCTGGTGGCGGACACTATTCAGGAGTTATTCGACGGGGACATGGCCGCCTTTCTGGACGAGGAAGCGCCGATCTTTGACGACATTCGTGATGTCCTCGACCAACAGTTTGCCCGGCTTGCCCCGCTGGAACAGACGATTCTCTTCTGGTTGGCGCTGGCGCGGGAGCCGCGCACGGTGGCGCAGTTGGCCGCACTCTTGCCGCAACCTGTCGCCAAACGCGCATTGTTAGAAGCATTGACCAGTTTGCGCCGCCGTTCACTGCTGGAAAAGGGCGGCGACGAGGGCGGGCCGGATCAGGAAGCCAACGGCGAGAGCGGCTTTACCTTGCAAAATGTGGTGACAGAGTATCTCACTGATCGCCTGGTCGAACAGCTTTGTGCTGAAATTCAGCAAGGGATGCCCCACCTGCTCAAGCAGCACAGTTTGCTCAACGCCCAGGCCAAAGCCTATGTGCGCCAAAGCCAGACGCGGCTGATCTTGCAGCCAATCAGTGAGCGTTTGCAGGCTAGAATGGGGCGCAGCGTGCTGCTCAACCATTTATACCGCTTGCTGGATCAGTTGCGTCAGGAAGCGGATCGGCGCACCACCTATGCCAGCGGCAATCTGCTCAATCTGCTGCTCCATCTGCAAGCGGATCTGCGTCAGGCGGACTTTTCGCAACTGGCGGTCTGGCAAGGCTATTTGCAAGGGGCCAATGCCCCCGGCATCAATTTTCAGGAGGCCGATCTAACCAACTGTGTCTTTACCGATGTCTTTGGCGGCGTGACGGCGCTGGCCTATAGCCCCGATGGCGAAATCCTGGCCGGCGGCACCACGACCGGCGCCATCTACCTCTGGCGCGCCCAAGGGGCGCCCGCCGACGGCCAGGCGGTTGGCGTGTTGACGGGGCATAGCAACTATGTCTGGTCGCTCCTCTTTAGCGCCGATGGTCGCCGGCTGATCAGTTGCTGCGATGATGGGCTGATTCACATCTGGGCGATCCATGAGCAAGCTAGTGGCGTGCAGCAGGCCGGGTCGATCATCCAGACCTTGCGTGGTCACACGGCTGGTGTCTGGCGGTTGAGCGTCAGTCCGGATGGTCATACCCTGGCCAGCACCGGCGGCGATCGTATGGTGCGCTTGTGGGATTTACGCAGCGGCGCGCTGCTTATGACGATCCCTATGCCGGCGGGCCAACGCGGGGTACGCGGGTTGGCCTTCCACCCCAATGGTCATCTCCTGGTCAGCGGCAACGAAACGGGGCAGATCCAGGTGTGGGCCTGGGCGACCGGAACGTTGATCAATGCCATCCAGGCGCATCAACAAATGGTCTGGTTTCTCACCTTCAGCCCCGACGGCGCGCGCTTGGCGACGGGCAGCGCCGATGGCAGCATCCGGTTCTGGTCGATGGAACGGCTGCTAACGCCGGCTGGTGAGACAACTGACGCACTGCCGACGCCCCAGCAGGTGTTGACCGGCCACACCGGGCGGGTCAACTGGCTGGCCTTTAGCCCCGACGGACGTTGGCTGGTCAGCGCCGGGGATGACCAGAGCGTGCGGCTTTGGGACGGCGAACGGGGTACGCTCCAGACAACGTTGCAAGGGCATCGTGATACGGTGGGCAGCGCTATTTTTAGTTTGGATGGGCAACAAGTTGCCAGCGGCGGCGGTGATCGCACGGTTCATGTCTGGGAGGTGGCAAGCGGACATCTCTTACGCACCATGCAGGGCCATAGCCAGGGTGTCAATAAGGTGAGTTGTTCCCCCGATGGCAAGTTGATCGCCACGGCGTGCGAGGATGGCAAGGTGCGTCTCTTCGCCTATCCGGCCAGCAGCGCGCCAACGGCAACGGTGCTGGCGCCGGCTGATCTCACCGTCCTTACCGGCCATACGAAAGAGGTGACCGCCGTTGCCTTCAGCCCCGCCGGCCAGTTGTTAGCCAGCGGTGGTGCGGACTGCGCCATCCATTTATGGCAAATGCCGGGTGGGCAGTTGCAGCAGACGCTGGACGGCCATCGCTCGTGGGTGCGCACCTTGCTCTTTCACCCCAATGGTCAACTGCTCTTCAGTTGCGCCAGTGATTGGAGCATTCGTGTTTGGCATCTAACCAGCGGTGAACAAATCCACCTGCTCCAAAGCCAGAAAGGCTCGACCTGGAGTGTGGCGCTCCATCCCAACGGCGAAACTATCGCCGCCGGCAACACGGTGCATACGGTCTACCTCTGGCCGACTTACAAAGTGGATCAAGCGCTTGCCCTGCATGGTCACAGCGCCTGGATCACCGCTGTCGCCTTTAGCCCCAATGGGCAACTCCTGGCGAGCGCCAGCGGCGACCAGACTATCCGCCTCTGGGATGCTGCCACCGGCGACGCGCACGCCGTCCTCACCGGTCATCAGGATTGGGTCAACAGTATCGCCTTTGGCGGCCCGCCAGGTCTGGATGGGCAGTGGTTGGTCAGCGGCAGCAGCGATCACACCGTGCGTGTGTGGGAAGTCGCCACGGGTCGTCTGTTGCAAACTTTCACTGGTCACACCAATGCGGTGCGTTCCGTTGTTTTTCACCCCGCTGGACAGACCTTGATCAGCGGCAGCAGTGATGAAACAGTCAAGGTGTGGGATCTTGCGCATGGGCATTGTCTGGCGCCCCTGCGTGCGCCGCGCCCCTATGAAGGTATGTGCATCACCGGAGCGACCGGCCTAACCGTCGCCCAGAAAGCTGCGCTCAGGGCATTGGGGGCGGTAGCGGAATGACAGACGGCGCGGTTACGTTGACCGCTTTCTCTTCCCCATAGCGCAACGGTAGCGTAAGCGTAAAGGTGGAACCGACGCCCGGTGTGCTGATCGCCGTCAGATCGCCGCCCAGCAGGCGCGCCAGCTTGCGGCTGATCGCCAGCCCCAGTCCCGTCCCGCCATACTGGCGCGTGGTGCTGTTATCCGCCTGTTGAAATTCACCAAAGAGACGGCTCATCGCCTCCGCACTGATGCCGATGCCGGTGTCGGTGACGGCAATGACAAGGTGACAAGGCTTGTCCTGTAAGGATGACAGGGTGACAGGGTGAAGGGGTGACAAGGTGACTGAGCTTGTCGAAGTCACCTTGTCACTTGTCACCTTGTCACTTGTCACCTTGTCATCCTGCAGGCTAGCCCGCACCACAATCTCCCCCGCATGGGTAAACTTGGCGGCGTTGCTGAGGAGATTGAGCAGGATCTGTTTGAGTTTGTCCGCATCGGAATAGAGGGCGGGCAAGTCGTCGGCAAGGGTGCTGACCAGGGTAACGCCGGGCTTCAACAACGGTTGCGTGGTGGCTGTGCAGAGGTTGATCAGGCTGGCTATATTGACGGTTGCGGGTTGCACCTCCACACGGCCGGCTTCGATCTTGGCAATGTCGAGGATGGTGTTGATCAAGCCCAGCAGATGTTCGGCGCTGACCAGCACTTTGTCCAGATTCTCCACTTGTTTGTCGGGCAGCGCCGGCGGCCCATCGGGGGGCGCGGCTTTGCGGCGCACAATGCGGGTAAAGCCGATAATGGCGTTGAGCGGCGTGCGCAACTCGTGGCTCATGTTGGCGAGAAAAGCGCTCTTGGCCTGGTTGGCCGCTTCGGCAGCCTCTTTGGCCTGCTGTAATTCGGTTTGGGTCTGTTTGATCTGCGAGATGTCGAGGATGCCCGCATAGAGCGCCTGCTGATCGTCGAAGCGCATCGGCTGCAACGAGAGCGCCACCCAGATTGGCGAACCATCGCGCCGGCGCAGGCGTACTTCCCACTGCCCCACATAGCCTTTCTGCGCCAATTCCTGCATCACTTGGTCGCGTTCGGGGAGATCGTAATAAAAATCCGGCGATAGTTGGCCAACCAACTCCTGCGGCTGCCAACCGCTGATCGTCGTGACATGTTGGTTGGCATAGAGGATCAGCCCGTCGGTGAGGCGCGTGATCACGATCGGAATCGGCGTGGCCTCGATGATGGCGCGGGCGCGGGCTTCGGCTTCGCGCAGGGCGCGCTCGGCAGTGACCCGCTCGGTAATGTTGTGCAGAACCACCAACCGGCCCAGCAACCGCTGTTGACCGTTGTATAACGGCGAGATGCGCAGGTCAAAATGCTGCTCCTGCCCAGCCACGGTTAACACAATTTCTTCATTGATCTGCTCTTCGTCCAGGCTGGCTTGTTTGCGCTCTTGCCTCGTGAAAGCTGGTACGGGGGAGTTCTGTTGATGGTGATACCACGTTGTCCAGCGCGGCAAGAGCGTTTGGATCGACTGGCCGACCAGTTCATGGCGCGCTTTGTTGACCATCTGCGCCGCCGCCGGGTTGACATCGACGATGCGCTGTTGGTTATCGACCACGATCACGCTGTCGCGCATATTTTCGAGCACCGCATCGCGCGCCACCGGCGTCAACGTCAACATCCCATACCGGAATAACCCCCACGCCATGATCATGCCGGTGATGCCAAAGGCAAAGGTGGCAAAATCAACTGGCGGCAGCCCCGGCAGTTGTAAATTGCTGAGAATATTGGCAAAGATCGGGACGGTCGCCGCGCCGAGTAAACTCAAAGCCTGACCCCGGTAGGGCTGTGACCAGCGCACCGCCGCTTGGGCGATGAGCGCCAGACCAAGCGCAATTAAGGCATAGCTATAGAAGAGGATGACGAAGAAGATTGGGCCTGGCTCCCGGCGCGCCAGGGTAAAGGGGCCGACCACTTCTAGATGCTCGCTGATGACATAGCCGTGATGGAGGCCATTGCTCACCAGGGCCACATCACAGAACAGGGGAACGAGCAAGAGCAGCAGCACCGTGCGTCGGGTCACCCAGCGTTCGTGGTGGGTGTAGAGCAAGGCAAAGAGCAGCCAACTGACCCCGATCAGGTTGCTGATGACACCCTGCACCTGATTCCACAATACTTTGCCGGCCAGCGTGGCGCTGGTCACTTCCAGGCTATAGCCAAATGACCACCAGGCGACAACACCCATCATACCGGTATAGGCCAGCCCCCAGCCCACGGGGTTGCGCCGCCAAGCATAGAAGGCCAGCCCGGCGGCAATCAACCCCGTACCGAGCAGTGCGAAAATGGTGAACGTATATTGCCAGTTCATGCGGTATGCCTATCGTTGTAAGTGGCCGCTACGGGTTAAAAAAGACCGTTTCTCCTGCCCCCTGCAACCGAATATCAAAACGATAGCAGGGCAAATCGCCAAACTCTTCCCGCTGGGCGATCAGGGTGGGGCGCCGCGCCGGGTCGATGGTGCGCAACACCAGGGCATGGCATTGGTGAATTGCCCTTCGCGCCGGTGGTGGATGGTCCGGGAATCGACGGCGGCAAAGCGTGTAATTGACATAGGCGCTTCTTTGGTTGACAATAGATTGGTTGGTTCTTGTGCGTCCAATTGTACCAGCGTACCCACAATTTAGAAATTTACCGAGGGGGCTTATGCGAACACAAGTGGGCATTATTGGATCAGGGCAGGGCCGCTGCTCCCCATCTGCTGTCTCTGCAGGGGATTGAGTCGGTCATACTGGAGCGACAGAGCCGCGGTCATGGGGAAGTAGGAAAAAGCTACGGATAGGGAGGAACACCGCTTTTATCAAATCACGAAAACTATCTGTGTTAACTTTATTGTTGACTGCTAAGGTTTAAGGTACCCGTTGCCAGCGCACCTGTCCCAACAGGCGCACGGTGAGGTAGGCAATGGTCAAAAAGCTGGAGAAGAGCAAGGTCACAACCAATGTGCGCGGATAAGCGAACGGGTCGATCAAGCGGGGCAGAATATCGGCGGCCAGCGAATGGGGATTCGAGAGGACATCCCAACTGTTCCAGCGCAAAAAGCGCCCCAGATAGATGCCAAAGCCGCTCATGACCAGGGTGATGCAGACAACCAGCAGGCTGACCACCCGGTTATATTGCGTCGCCAGCACATCCTGCACAATCCAGAGCGCCACAATGCCCAGGATCAAGCCATTCCAGGCAAAGGAAAAGATGAGCATCAGATCATACCAGAGCGGCACCTGTTGCCGTTCAGTCAAATGCAAAAAGTCGGTGACCAGATAGGGTGCGTTGGGAAAGAAGAGAAACCAGCCCAGTAAGAGCGGCCACTGTAATACTTTGAAGCGGGGCGCATATTGGTGTAACGCCCAGAGCAACAGGGCGCTGATCAGCGGCAGCCAGGCCAGAAAGAGATTCCAGATCAGAAAGCGGTAAGTGTGGTTGCCGTCGGTGTAATAGACCCGCGTTCCCCAGATGCCGATGCTTAACCACGAGGAAGCGCAGAGAACAACAAGCAGCGGCAGCTTATCCAAATGCTGCCGCCAGGGTGCGACTTTGGGTGCGACTTTGGGCGTTGACACGGTTTGTAAAGAATAGAGATCCATAGTTCCCCTTTCCAAGTACGTAAAATAACGTAGCTTCTACGCTTGTTGTTCCATCATACCTACCCCGCTCGTCGGTCACGGACCGGCTATAAACGGACTTGATAGCTACGTTCCAGTAAGAAAGTGGTATTTGCTACCAATGACTTATACAAGAAAAATCGGCGCCATCACCTGTCACCTGCTTGACGATGGCGCACAGCCGGTCGATGGCGGCGGCTTCTTTGGCGTCGTGCCGCGCGCGCTCTGGCAACGGGTGATCCGGCCGGATGAAAACAACTTGATTCCCAGCAAAACCCGTTGCCTGCTCATTGAATCTGACGCTGGTTTGATTTTAGTCGATACGGGCAATGGCGACAAATTATCGCCCAAAGAGCGCGAACGCTTTGGCTATACCGGGCGCACGGATCGGTTGGTGAAGGGCATTCGCCAGGTCGGCTATCAACCGGAGGATGTCGCCATTGTGGTGCTGACCCATCTCCATGCCGACCATGCCGGCGGCGCCACGCGGTGGGATACGCCGGATCACACCCCTGGTAACGTCATCCCCACCTTTCCACGGGCGCGCTACCTGGCTCAACGGCTCGATCTAGCCGAAGCCAGCTTTCCCAACGAACGCACGCGCGCCACCTTTCACGCCCACAACTGGGAGCCGCTGATCGACCGGGGCCAACTGGAAGTGGTTGACGGCCCGCAACGCATTGCCACCGGTGTACGCACCGATGTCGCGCCCGGCCACACGGCGGCGTTGCAGATGGTCTGGGTCGAAAGTGAAGGGGAAAGCCTGCTCTTCCTGGGCGACGCGTGCAGTTGGGCCGCCCACATGAATCGCCTGGCCTGGGTGCCGGCCTTTGACATCTTCCCCCAGACCAGCATCGAAACCAAACGGCGCATTGCACAGGAAGCGTCTGAACGTAACACTTTGCTTGTCTTCCAACATGATGCGCAGGTGGTAACGGGTCGGCTGGCGGCTGCTGTGCGCGGGCTGGAAGTGCAACCTGAAATCAGCGAAGACGCATGGCGTGATCACGCTTTATGATGACAACCACATTACGTCAACTCCACTGGGACGGCTGCTATAACATTCGTGATCTCGGCGGTCTGCCCACCCAGGATGGCGGCCAGACCAGCATGGGGGCGTTGATTCGCGCCGACATGCCCAGCCGTTTAACCGTAGCAGGAGAACAGGCGCTGCTTGCTTATGGCGTGCGTACCATCATTGATTTGCGCACATTGCCCCAAACGCAAGAAGATCCCTATCCACTTATGCAGCCGGGACGCGCGGCGGATGTTCGCTATTTGCATCTGCCGCTGGAAAATTATACCAGCCCCGAACAGGTGCTGGTGGACAACGCGCCGACGCGGGCGGAGAGTTATGCCCGTGCGCTCAGATATTTTGCTGCCAATATTGCCACGATTTTGCGCGCCATCGCCACCGCGCCGTCCGGCGGCATCCTCTTTCATTGCCAGTCGGGCCGCGACCGAACGGGGTTGATCAGCGCCCTGTTGTTATCGCTTGCCAACGTTGGTACCGATGTCATCGCCGCTGATTATGCCGCCAGTGAAGCCCAATTATGGCCGCTTTACCATAAACTGGTGGCGGATGCCGCTGATGACCCAGTGCGCTTGGCCTGGTTACAGCATAAGGCCCCTACCGCGCCGCCCGAAACCATCTTAGCGGCGCTCCAGTTTCTGGACGAGCACTATGGCAGTGTAGAACAATATCTGTTAGCCGCCGGTCTAGCGCCGCCGGAACTAACACTGTTACGCCAGCGGTTGCGCTCTGACTGATGGGAAAATAGAACCCCGCACGTCAGTAAGGGGTGGCCGACCCGCTAACGCTAGGCGGTTCTGTTTTCCTCCTTTGTGGCGCCGCCAAGGCATGTGGCCTGATGTGTAAATAACAGGGATTTCGTCGATTCCGCAGATGAAAGAACAAGAATAGGAGTTACGCAGTTGCCCGGGAACGCCGGCATCCTGCCGGCTGGCCGTCAGAGATGGCAGCGCGCCCAACTGCGTAACTCCTAAAGGAAAATCTGTGAAATCTGCGCAAGCTTTGATCAAAGGCTGATTTTTATGCTGATGGGTGTAACCCCTTCATGTGGCCTGCTGTTGAATACAGTAGACATCACTACCAAAACGGTCTGGTTGATCCAGGCAGTAGCGGCGAACGCCAGGGGTTACAAGCGCACTACAAATTACCCAAACCGGCCACACCAGGGCTAGAATTTGGAAAACCCCCAGGAGCATTTCAAGCAAGGTAATGCTATTCATGAAATCCCTCAACTCATACTTATCGCCAGCAGATGTTCGTCTGCACCTGTTGCCATCGTAACACGTAACGTTCTTTCCCTCTACCGTCATTTGCCGGATACGGGTAGCAACAAGCGGTGAGAAGTTGTAGGGTTCAACTTACGTAAAATAGAACGAGAAGGAAGAATTGTGACAAAACACATTATTGGCCCGGTTAGCGAGTTGCCGGTCGGCGCGCGCAAGCTTGTCGAGATCAATGGCCGCTCGATTGGGGTTTTTAACATTCATGGCAAATACTACGCTCTGCGTAATGCCTGCCCCCATCAACTGGCGCCGCTCTGTCGCGGCCATATCACCGGCACGACGCTGCCCAGCCAACCGGGGCAATATCTTTGGGATCGCGATGGCGAAATTATCCGCTGTCCGTGGCATGGCTGGGAATTTGATTTGACGACGGGGCGTTCGGTCTTTAATCCGCACAAATTGCGGGTCAAAACCTATGAAGTGACCGTAGAACGGGGTGGTGAATTCGTCAAGCAGCAAATCGGCGCCGACGAAGAAGATCCCGCCGTCGAAACGTTTCCGGTGACGGTGGAAGATGCGTTCATTGTGTTGCATCTGTAATCCTCTTTGTCGAGTATGCCAGTGAAGAACACCGGCGTGACTTCGAGACGCCCTATGTGGATAGCACGACGGGCGTCACCGTTCAGCCGGTGCTTGTGGCGACGGGAGTGTAATAGGTAAACAGGTAGACAGGTAGACAGGTAAACAAGTAAACAGGGAATAGGACGAGCCTACCTGTCTACCTGTCTACCTATTTACCCGTGTCACCCTTCAATCATCTCTACCGCGCCAGTCTCCAGGTTATAGCGTGCGCCGACGATCAGCAACTGACCTTGCGCCACCGCTTCAGCCAAAAGGGGCGTCTCCCGCAAACGGTTGACGGTGAGGGTGACATTGGTGTTGATGCAAGTATCAAGCGAAAAATCGGCTTGACTGGCGGCCAATTCAATCGCTGGCTTGATGCCATTGACCAAATAGCCGATGCTGGCTGGCGCTTCCGCACCATGCTCCACCGCTTCCAGTGTTGCTTTCACGGCACCGCAACTGGCATGACCCAAGACCATCAGCAACGGAATCTGCAACTCCGCGACGCCAAACTCCAGGCTGCCGAGGACAGCCTCATCGATGACATGCCCGGCCGTACGAATCACAAAGAGATCCCCCAAGCCGCGATCAAAGACCAATTCCGGCGGCACGCGCGAATCAACACAACTAAAGATCGTGGCAAAGGGCTTTTGACCTTGCGCCACTTCAGTGCGCCGCTGGCTTGATTCATTGACCGGTAACGAGCGATTCGTCGCATAGCGTTGGTTGCCTGCGACCAATCGTTCGAGCGCTTCCTGCGGGTTTTGTACCGGCGCTTCTCCCGGCAGTGGCGCCTGGATCGGTGCAACACAGGCGCTCAACGTCGCGCCGACGGCAAGGGTCGAGCTAACGAGAAAATAACGGCGGTTGAGTAACTGAACCATAGATTCACACACCTTTTTATTAAGTTTTCTTACAATAGCGAAATTTAATTATAAAACATAACGCCGTTCAGTAGCAAGGCAGGACTTACCGATTATTCGATCCAGAATGGTTCGTTAGCGAGTGTTCGCCAACCAACCAACTAACTAACCAACTAACCAAGAACCATTTTTTCCCAGTTGCCCCCTTTGCCGTTTTCCGCTACAATCCCGAACAGCATCGTTTTCCCTTTTTTGCTGGTTCACCACAAGGAGAAATTCACCATGCCTTCTGTGCGCGACATTTACAAATTTGACGAACTGACCTGGCCCGAAGTTAACGAAGCGGTGGCAATGGGCAAAATTCCCATCATTCCGACTGGTTCGGTCGAGCAGCATGGTCATCACCTGCCGCTCAGTGTCGATCACCTCTGCGCCAACGCCGTTGCCACTGAAGCCGCCCGCTTGCGTCCCGAACTCAGCCTGGTGCTGCCGCCGGTAAGCTATGGCTATGTCCACCATGTCATGGACTTCCCCGGCTCGCTCAACATTCACTTTGAACATTTCATCCAGTATGTGCTGGATATTTGCAAAAGTCTGGCCTATCATGGTTTCAAGAAGATGATCATCGTCAACGGGCACGGCTCCAACCACCCGCTCTGTGAATTGGTCGCCCGCCGCCTGGTGGTCGAGACTGATGCCAGTTGCGCCTTTTGTAGCTGGTGGCAAATGTTGACCGTTAACCCCGACTTTATGCCCCAGTGGCGCGAGAGCATCTTCCCCGGCGGTTGCGCCCATGCCTGTGAGTTAGAAACCTCCATGCTCATGTATCTGGCGCCGCAAAGTGTGCGCATGGACAAGATTAAAAGCGAAATCGCCAAGACGAACCAATACGGCTCCAAATATATCTATGTCGATCTCTTTGGCGGCGGGCCAATGGGGTTGGTCGAGTGGACCAGCCAATACAGCGACACCGGCGTCATGGGCGAGGCGGAAAAAGCCACGGCGGAAAAGGGCAAACTCGCCTTTGAAGAAGCGAGTCGCAACCTGGCGAACTTTGTCGCTGAGTATCATGACCGCAAGATCGCCCAACGCACGCCCCATCAGGCACAGGCGCCGACCTTTCCGTTGTCTTTTCCGACTGACTAAACAACCGCTCAAAAATTATGATTCTCTTTGATGAAATTGAGATGGAGTTGACACAGAGAAATCAGCCAGGGATGTTACTCTTTGATATGCGGTCAGACCTTCATTCTAGTGTCCAAGATCGGCGGCTGGTGGACGCTTATCGCGATTGGCTCCGTACTAGAGGTGGAAACTCGCGTATTATTGAACTACCCTGGTTTGGTTTTTCTGCGTTTTATGCAGGTTTGCAAATCGCCGATTTCTGCGCCTACCTGATTGATTTTGTCTCTAATGAGGGTACAGCCGTAAGGGGCAATACTGAATTACGCGAAGCTTTTGAACAGTTCAAGAAGCGCGTCAAAATAATCAGTATTCCATAGAAAGATGCCACGGCAATGGTTGCCGTGGCATCTAACAAAGCTAGCTAACAGGCGTATAGCATCTCAGCTATACTATAAATCCCCGTGCAGTCCAGGGCACCTTGTCAACCATATGATACCATTAAAACAGTCTAAAGTCAACAGTTCGCGAGAAAAAAGCGAAAAGCGAGTACCTCCATGACAGCAGAACTCAAAGTCGGCGTCATCGGCTGTGGCGGCCATGCCCAGAGCCACTTTGCCATGATCAAAGCCGAGCCACGAATGAAACTGATTGCCATTGCCGAGATCGACGAAACGCGCCGGGCGGAAGCCCAAGCGAAATATCAACCCGAAGCGGCCTTTGGCGATTACCGGGCAATGTTGGACAAAACAGAACTGGATGTGGTCTACGTAGTGACGCTGGCCGGCCACTTGTTGCCGATTGTGCAGGAATGTCTGGGGCGCAATCTCCACACCTCGATTGAAAAAGCGCCCGGTTACACAGCAGCCGAGACTCGGCTAATGGCCGAAGCGGCACGTCGGAGCAAGGGCAAGGTAATTGTTTCCTTTAACCGTCGCTATATTCCCGAAGTGCTGGCGGTGCGCAGGCTGGCGCAGGAACGGGGTGGGGCGGCGCAAGTCGCCGCCAACTATCACAAACCGGCCTCAGGCATGGTGCCGGCCGATCGGCAAGCTGTCGTGCCGCCGGAATTGACCTCCGACGCCATCCACCATGTCGATCTGATCCGCTGGCTGACCGGTCGCGCCCAAGCCGAAGCAAGAAGCGCCGTGGAAGTCTATGCACATACCTGGCGCGGCGTTGGCATGCCCGCACCCCATCATAACGCCGTCATCAAATTTGACGACCACACCCACGGCGTCATGATGAGCCACTTTGGCGTCGGCTATCGCATCCAGAGTGCCGAAGTTCACGCTAATGATATGTCCGCTTATCTCGACTTGACTAGCAAACCCAAAGTGACGCTCTATCTTGACGGCAAACTGGTGGAAGCACCATTAGATCTGGCGTCCGTTGGCGGACCAGGATTTAACGAGACAAACCACTTTGTCGATTGCATTCTCAATAACACGGAGCCGTGGAGTACCATTGACGACGCCGTGAAGACGATGGAATTGTGTGAAGCGATTGTCGCTGGTCATCAAGGGAAGCTGTAGCGCCATGAACCCGCTCTTTTCCATCATTCTGCCCACCTACAATCGGGCCTATGTTCTCTGGAAGGCGATCCAAAGCGTAATTGCCCAAACCGAGCCGCGCTGGGAATTGATTGTGGTCAATGACGGCTCGACTGATTGCACTTTGCGTATGTTGGAAGAATTTCGCGACCCGCGCCTCCGTGTGGTGACAACCGCCAATGGCGGCCCGTCGGCAGCACGCAACCAGGGATTGGCCGTTGCCAGTGCGCCTTACATCGCCTATCTGGATTCCGACAACATCTGGCATAACGAATTTCTGGCCATTATGGATGAAGCGATTCAGCAACAACCAGCGGCTGTATTGTGGTACTGCACTGCTAATACTACTTTCTGGGAGCGAACCGCAGAAGGTGAATGGCATGTGATCTGGCGCAGGACGGGGCGGGGCCAGCCCAAAACACGCGCAGATGTATGGCGTTTGAGTGGCGTTGATACCAACTGCATGGTACATCGTCATGCCGTCGCTTTGGAAGTCGGCGGGTGGGATGAACAGTGTCGCTGGCTGGAAGACTGGGATTTCTTCTTGCGCGTCTTTCTCCGCTATCCAGAGCAAACGCATTATGTCCCCTACACCCTGGTCGAATATCGCCAGGTGCATGGCGCCGGCGCTGACGGCATCTGCGGCGAAGCGCGTGAACAAACCGCAACCGAGATCGCCGGTCGCCGCTACTTGCTTAACAAATGGGGCCGCCACCCGGAATTTGCTGCTGCCGAAAAACTCTCTCAGACGCAGGCCGATCTCCCACTCCTGCGCGCCCCGCAATCACTGAATCAGCCAATCACCTAATCACGAATCATAAACCTGATAAAACAGACTATGCGCGCTAACGTCTGGATGGTATACTAGACACAAACAGTACAACGGGTTGGGGTAAGAATGGCATCGCTTCAAGAAGGCAAGAGCCGTCAAGTTTCCCAAAGCTAGACAACGCTGCCAAACTTTGTTATTCCCCCAATTCGTTGTAGTTTTCCAACAACGCACATCAAGGAAAGTAACCATTATGAGCAACCAGCAAACAACCATTCACCTTCAACGCCATAACTTTACCAGCCGGGAAGAGACTTTGCTCCAACATGGTCCCTTTACGGCTTCGCTCTTTCTCTTTGACAGCGGCGTCCATGCGCTCCGACTGCGCAACGAGCGGAGCGATTTGGTCTTTCTGCCCTTTCAGGGCCAGCAGATTTGGTCTGCCGTTTTTGACGGGCGCAATGTCACCATGAAGTCCTGGTTCGACCAGCCGCGCCCGACCACCACTTATCTCGACACCTATGGCGGCTTTCTGCTCCACTGCGGCATGGCATCGATGGGCGTGCCGGGGCCGGGGGACAACCACCCACTGCACGGTGAAATTCCCAATGCGCCCTATCAGAAAGCGGCTGTGGTGTTGGGTGAGGATGAGCGGGGCGCGTACATTGGTCTGACCGGCGAATATACCCATGCCGTCGCCTTTACCCATTACCATGTGGTGCAGCCATTGGTCAAGCTCTACGCCGGCGAGGCGCGCTGTGTCATCAGCATCAGCGTGATCAACCGTAAGCATCTGCCGATGGAGTATCTGTACATGGCCCATGTCAACTTCCGCCCGGTGGACAACAGTCGCTTTGTCTACAGCGCCCGCTGTACGCCGGAGACAGTGCGGGTGCGCAAGACGATTCCCTCTCATGTCAAGCCGGACCCGACCTATGTCGCCTGGTTAAAAGAACTGGAGCAACACCCCGAAAAGCACCACACGCTGTCGCCCTCGCTTTCTTTTGACCCGGAGGTGGTCTTCTCGATTGACTACCTGGCCGACGAAGCTGGTTGGGCGCATAGTATGCAAGTCCACCCCGACGGCAGCGCCGATTATATCTGTCATCAACCAGCGGTGCTAAACAAAGGCATCCGCTGGATCTGCCGCATGACCGAACAGGACGCACTGGGCATCATCCTCCCTTCCACCGCCGACCCGGAAGGCTATACTATTGAGAAGGCCAAGGGAAATATTCGCACCTTGCAGCCGGGCGAAAGTTTCGCCTGCCAACTGGAAGCCGGTGTTTTGAGTGCAGAGGAAGCGCAACACATGGCTGCGAAGATCAATGCCATTATCAAGTAGTGGAGATGTTGTTAAAGTGATTGTGTAGGGGGGTAACGAATGGCGCTATCAGTAAGACGATCCCACAAGTATTCGGCAAAAGCATACTTGGCCTTGGAAGAAAAGGCCACAGAGAAGAGTGAGTTTTATGATGGTGTCATTTATGCAATGGCCGGTAGCTCGTTTAATCATGACATGATCAACGGCAATGTGTACGCCGCCCTGCATGAATTTGCCCGCACCGGTTCCTGCATTGCGTTCACCAGCAATATGAAGTTGCGGATCGAAGCGCATAATCTCTACCTCTACCCGGACGCCATGCTCATCTGTGGGAAGCCAAAATTCGAGAAAAACCGCACCGATGTCATCTTGAATCCGCTTCTGCTGGTTGAGGTGCTTTCTAAATCGACCGAAAACTATGATCGCGGCAAGAAGTTTGAGTTTTATCGTTCGCTACCGACCTTTCAGGAATACCTGCTGATTGACCAAGCACGGGTCTACATTGAACATTATCATCGCTTGCACATCGGTCGCTGGGAATATACGATTCTGGCCGATTTAGATCAAACCATCAAGCTACAAAGCATCAACCTGGAAATCTCAGTTCGCCGTCTGTATGAACAAGTAGACTGGGTAGGGGGGCAGGATGAGACGACGACGTGATCGTTGAATCTGAACTTTGGCGTAGTTACTACGCGTTGATTGACAAATCTTCGCAATACAAAATGTAGAGGAGAAAACTCATGGCAAGGCCCATTAAGATTGCTGTTGTCGGCGCCGGTAGCGCCACTTTTTCGTTGGGGTTAGTCAAAGACCTTTGTCTGACCCCCAACCTGGCCGGCAGTATGGTTCATTTTATGGACATCGACGCCGGTCGTCTCGACATGATCACCAAGTTGGCGCAACGGTACAGCAGCGAACTTGGCTCTGATTTGCAGCTTGCCAACACGCTCGACCTGCGCACGGCGTTGACCGATGCGGATTTTGTTATCAACACGGCGTCGGCCATCAGCCACTACCATCAACGCGATATTCGTGACTTGACGGCCAAGTATGGCTACTATTATGGCCGCGTCAATCTTGGCTCACACCAGAATCTTCAGTTGATGTTGGATGTGGCCCATGAAATGGAAGAGACCTGCCCCGATGCCTGGTTGATCCAGTCCGGCAACCCGGTCTATGAAGGCTGCACCTTGATGACGCGCGAAACCGACATCAAAGTCTGCGGTCTCTGTCACGGTCACTATGGCGTCTATGAAATGGCGCGTGTGCTGGGGTTGCAAATTAACGACATGAAGGATCTCACCTGGGAAGCGCCGGGGTTAAATCACAACATTTGGCTAACCCAGTGCTACTATCAGGGCCAGGATGTCTACCCGCTGCTCAACCAATGGATTCAAGAGAAGGGGGAAGAATATTGGCGCACCCATGTCGCCGAACGCACCCATGATATTCAAATGTCGCGCGGCACCATTCATCAATATCAGATGTTTGGCCTCATGCCCATTGGCGACACCCCGCGCCGCGGCGGCTGGTGGTATCACACCGACCTGGCGACCAAGAAACATTGGTTTGGCGAGCCGTGGGGCGGGCCGGATACCGAATTAGCGCGTCCGTTCTATGTCGCCAGTCTGGAAAAGAAGATGGCGCAGATCCACGAAGCCGCCAATGACCCCAAGGCGAGTGTCGTGGCCGTCTTTGGCAGCCAGAAGACGCGCGAACAGCAGGTGCCGATTATTGATGGTCTGGTGAATAACAACGAAGGCTACTTCCAGGTCAACGTCCCCAACTATGGCGCGCTGCCCGGCGTCCCTGATGATGTGGTGGTGGAGGTGCCGGCGTTGGTCAACCAGAAGGGCATCCAACCGATCCGGGTCGATCCGCTGCCGGAGAAGATCATGTATGAACAGATTCTGCCCGAATGGCTCGACATGGAACGGGAACTGCTCGCCTTCAAAACCGGCGACCGCACCATGCTGCTCTGGAATGTACTGGAAAGCCAGCAGACCCGGTCGTATGACCAGGCGGTGGGTGTGTTGGAAGAGTTACTGGCGATGGCCGGTCACGAAGATATGAACGCGCACTATCACTATCCGGAGAAACATATTCTACTGGATGCTGTGCGCCAACGGGTGTAGCGTTTTTCGTAGGGGCATGATAGTTCATGCCCCTACGAAAAACGGTTTTAGGTTAGCTTACGTAACACATAACAAATCGGACATAACTTACCCAACATCTGGTAAACACCCCAGTAGCAATTCGCCAACTCTACTTCATAGTCCGTGCGTCCTAGTGCCGCAATGTACATTTCCCGTTTGCGGCGCAAGCGCGCCAGGTGGAGCAATTGTGTGGAAGTTGTGTGGGTGCCATCCTCTTCCCAGGCTTCACGCCACTCGCTGCCGATAATATCTTTTTCGACTACTTGAAAACCGGCGCGGCGACTCACCTCTTCAAAATAGGCATAGGACATGTTGGCCGGAATGACAGCCAGCGGCGGATAGAGACGCACCGCTTCCGGCGGTTCCAGCAAGTCCGTGGCAAAGGTTTGGTAAACGACCATCCACCCGCCCGGTCGCAGAACCCGACACGCTTCGCGCAGACCAAGGCGCAGATCCGGCACATGGTTTAGCACATCGCGACACCAGATGTAATCAAACTGTTTGGCTTGGGTGGGAATCGCTTCAATGGTTCCCTTCGTGACGGTAATCCGTCCGCTCAAATTCCGCTCGCCAATGAATTGCTGCGCTCGTCGCACATGATCATCGACCGGATCGATGCCCAGCGCTGTCGCACCGAAGCGTGCCACCAATTCACAAGTGTGCCGGGCATCGCGGCAGCCAATGTCCAACAGAGCGCTCTCCGCCTTTAACCCAAGTTCCCCCATTTTAGCATAGAGCATGGTTGCCGGACGTGGCTGCAAACTTTGCGCCAGGATGGCATCAATGGCGGCATCGTCGAGCGTGCTGTCGCTGTAAATCTCGTCCACTGAAAGTCGCGGAGGGGCCTCTTGCATGATGATCGCTAACCTCGTGCCTGCAAAGGCAGTGAATGGTGAATGTTCGCCGGCTGGTGGATAAAGAGCTATGTGGTGGGTTGGCGTTCGACAAATCCGTAGGCGCGTGAAACAAGGTAGAGGGGACGCCCTTTCACTTCATCATAGATGCGTCCCAAATATTCTCCCATGATGCCCAGTACAATCAGTTGAATGCCGCCCAATAAGAGTACGCTGACCAGGGTGGTCGCCTGTCCCAGGAAAAAGCTGCTGCCGGAGAGGCGTAAAATCACGGCAACAACCATGCCGACAAGGCTCAACCCCGCCAGCGCAAAGCCCAGGTAGGTGGCAAGTTGCAATGGCAGATAACTAAAGTTGGTAATGGCCGTATTCGCCAGCCGCACCATTTTGCGTAGGGGGTACTTGGTTTCGCCGGCAAAGCGTTCGGCGCGTTCGTACTCAACGCCGATCTGTTTGAAGCCGACCCAACTGCTCAACCCCCGCATAAAGCGGTGCTGTTCACGTAGTTGACGCATCGCCAAAACTACGCGCCGATCCATCAACCGGAAATCACCCGTATCCAACGGAATTTCGACATCGGTGATGCGCTTGAGCAAGCGGTAGAAGAGTTTGGCCGTCATCAGCTTAAACCAGGTCTCCCCTTCACGGTGCGTGCGCACTGCGTAGACCACTTCGTAGCCGGCGCGCCACTGTTCGATCAACCGGGTAATGGTCTCCGGCGGGTCTTGCAGATCCGAATCCATCACAATCACGGCATCGCCCTCGGCAAAATCGGCGCCGGCGGTGATGGCAATTTGATGGCCGAAGTTACGGCTGAAGTCAATTACCTTAATGCGTGGATCGTGTTCGTGCAATGCGGTCAACAGTTGGAGCGACCGGTCGCGGCTACCATCGTTGACACAGATCATCTCCCACGGTTCGCCCGTGCTATCCATCACACTGACGACGCGGCGGTATAGTTCAGGAATGATCTTTTCTTCATTCCAAACGGGAACAACCAATGAAAAGGTCGGACGATTACGGTCAGTATTCATACGTATATCCTACTCGAAACTAGGCAAATTGGTCAAACAAATGATCGAGTTAAAATAATTTTGTAAACAAATTGTAATTGAATTAAATGCTTTTTTCGCATATCCTTGTGTAGAAACGTTTTCCACACGTTTGCGTACAGATATTTGCGTACAGATATTTGCGTACAGATATTTGCGTACAGATAAAGGTGCGCCTGAATTGACGCAAAGGACAGGCAATGCTAGACTGGTGCGTGATTGTTATCGTTTTTTGGTAACTACTAAGTCTGCTCTTAGCCGGTCCGTGACCGGCGGCCCATCGCCGGTCACGGACCGGCTAAGAGCTTAGTAGTTACGTTTTTGAACATAAGGCAATAAGAACGCTTTGAACGCATTAAATCGGCGGTGGCAGACCGGCACCGATCTCGCCGGCAGCTTACCTGTTTTCCCCAAAACCCCTGGCAGTACACTGGCCACTAGTTTGGCGCTGGCCGATGTGAGGCGCAAACAGTTGGTCTTCAATCGCCTGTCCCAACCAGGCCAGATTCATGTTTATCGCGCCGAATGTCGCGCTGGCGAACGGCTGCGGGTGCAGATGTTTGTCCCCGTGCTGCCCTTGGGCGGCTCTGTGGTGCCGGCCTTTGCCGTCGTCGCCCAAAGTTTACCCTATAGTGCCGATCTACAAAAATTGCCGCTGGAACTGCCGGCTGGATATAGCGCCGTTGTCGCCCCGCCCCCCAGCGAGTTGCTCACTCCGGTCAAAGATATGCTGACACGGGTGCGTTACTATCCGGGGCCACTGATCGACACGCGCACGCTCGTCGGCGGTCATTGCTATATCCTGGTCTGGAGTCCCCATAACCACATGGGTAAATATGTGCTGCAAACCGGCACGCAGTGGCCCTGGCAGGGCAGCTACTGGTTGCAACTGCCGCTCTTCTGGTGGTTGATCCGGGGCTGGTTTGGCCTCAGCCGAATGGCTGCCTACTGGACAATCGGCGCGTTACTGCTCCTGGGTGCGATCTTTCTACGTCTGTTCTGGCGCACAAAACGAACTGCTTCATAAGCAGAAGTGCAGCATATAATCATTAACCGCGAAGGCACGAAGCACACAAAGGATTGCATTCTTTGGCTTCTTCGTCTCTTCGTGGTCAATGATTATGCGTGATGGAAAACAATGAGGTGAGTTGTGCGAATTGTTTTATATTTGGGTAAGGGCGGCGTGGGCAAGACAACCATTTCTGCTGCTTCTGCGGTGCGCAGTGCGCAGTTAGGCTATCGCACGCTGGTGGTCAGCACCGATATTGCCCATAGCCTGGCTGATAGCTTGGATGTAGCCTTAACGGGGGAAGCAACGGAAATCTACCCGAACCTCTATGCTCAGGAGATCAATGTTCTGGACGAGATTCGCCAACACTGGGGCGAAATGCAGGACTATGTTGGCTCCTTCCTCCAACGCCAGGGGATGAGCAAACCGATTGCCGAAGAGATGGCGATCATCCCCGGTATGGAAGAGGTGGTCAGCCTGCTTCATATTCACAAGCAGGCACAGGAAGGACACTTTGACCGCGTCATCGTCGATGCCGCACCGACCGGCGAGACCATGCGCCTGCTGACCATGCCCGAAAGTTTCCAATGGTATGTGGGGCGGCTCTCCGGCTGGGGGGATGCCACCTTGCGCATGGCCGGCGGTCTGTTGCGCCGCTTCCTGCCGGAGAAAGATGTCTTTAGCGGTTTGAACAATCTGGTGGCTGGTGTCAAAGAGTTGCAGAAAGTGCTGCTCGACCCGACAACCACCAGCTATCGTGTTGTCCTGAATCCGGAAAAGATGGTGATCAAAGAGGGCGCGCGTGCCGTCACCTATCTCTCGCTCTATGGCTACCCGGTCGATGCCGTTGTGGTTAATCGCATCCTGCCGGGCATCGTCAGCGATGGTATCGGCAACACGCGATTGGTGCAACCGAGCGATGATCCCTATCTGCGCCATCTTCAGGAGATCCAGACGCGCTATCTAGCTGACATTGAACGGGAATTTCACCCGTTGCCCATTTTGCGCTCGGCTTGGTTTGATCGCGAAATGGTGGGTATTGAGAAGTTACAGATCCTGGCGTCGGCGCTCTTCCCCGAAAATGACCCCGGTCAAATCTTTTTTGTCGGTCAGGCCCAGCAAATTCTGGAAGAGGGCAATGATTATGTGTTAAAATTGCCCTTACCCCATGTGGAGCTGAACAAAGTCAAGTTGACCAAGCGGGGCGACGAACTTTTTATCAGCATCGGCAATTTCAAGCGTGAGCTGTTGCTACCTGCCGTCCTGGCCCAACGCAACGCCGGCGGCGCTGTCTTTGCCGATGGCATTTTGCAAGTGCGCTTCCCCCCTGGTCAGGCGCAAGCGGCGTAGGTAGTAGATAGGTACACAGGTAGACAGGTAGATAGGTAGATAGGTAGGTAGACAAGTACACAGGTCGATTAGTTCTTGCTGACAATACCTGTGTACCTGTCTACCTATCTACTCATTAGAGCAGAGTAGATGCCGTGCGACAACTAACCAACACGTTATTCTTCATCCTGGGCGCACTGGTCGGCAGCCAGGCCAAGTTGCGGTATGATAACTACCGCCACCCTTACCCGCGTCCCCACCAGTGGCGACGCCTGCTCGAACACCCCTGGCGGCGCTGGTATCGCAAACCGGGCGAGACGGTGGATCAACTGGGGATCAGACCGCAGATGACGGTGTTGGAGTTGGGCTGCGGCGCCGGCCTCTTCACCGTTGAGATAGCCCAACGCCTGGGCGAGGGCGGGCAGTTGCATGTGATCGAATTGCAGGAAGCCTATCTCCGGCAGACGCAACAACGGGTCAAAACAGCCGGCTTACAAACGCGTGTCGCCTTTCATCATAGTGGCGCCTATACGTTGCCCATTGACACTGACAGCATCGACTTGGCCGTTGTCATCGCTACCCTGGCCCAGATCCCGGAACGCTTGACGGCCCTGAACGAACTGCGGCGCGTGCTGAAACCGGGCGCCCATCTGGTGATCAGCGAAGAGTTACCCGATCCTGCCTATGTGCCGCCGCCGATAATGCGACGTTGGCTTACCGCCGCCCGCTATCGGCCGGTTGGGCAGAGCGGGTCGCCTTTTTGTTATCTACAACGCTATGTCACCGACAAAGAAGCGAACACCATCGATGTTGTTGCCAAAGCTACTGACAGAGTGACGGTTATCAGCCATAAAAATTAAGAAAATTTCCCCAAACGGCCTGTCCCCCTACCACCATTGTTCAGGTTTGGAACCCATCTTCCTTCGTACAGGTAAAGCTCATGCTAGAATCAACCATAGATTTGACCCTACCCTACTTAACAGCAGCGCTATCAGGGATTGGCGGCCAGTTGCGCGCATCAGTCGAACATTTTGTGGTCGAGGAGCTACCACTCTATGATCCCGCGGGGGAGGGACAACATCTCTATGTCAACCTGACCAAAAGCGGGTTGACCACCAAAGAGGTGCAAAATGCACTGGCTCGTCTACTCGGTTTGAACCCGAACGAGATTGGCTTTGCCGGCTTAAAAGACAAATATGCGCGCACGACGCAAACCTTTAGTCTACCGGTGACGCATCAGGTGGCGCAACAAGGCGCGACAGGAATCGCCGCCATTGTGGAGCAGATCAGCGGCGGGTTGCCGGTGACAGTGCATTGGGCGCGCTATCACCGTAACAAGTTGAAGGCGGGCCATCTGTTGGGCAACCGCTTTCAGATTACGGTGACGGATTTGGCCGTGTCGCCAGCAGAAGCCTTGGCCCGCGCCACCAGCATTGCCGCTGAATTGCGTCGCCGTGGTCTGCCCAACTTTTTTGGCGCCCAACGCTTTGGGCATGACGGCGCCAATGTGGGCAAAGGGTTGGCCTTGTTACGAGAGCAGCGCCGGGAACGCAACCCGTGGTTACGGAAATTTCTGATTTCAAGCTTTCAGAGTTATCTCTGTAACCGCTATCTGGCGCACCGGCTGGTGAGCGGCGCCTTTGACCACCTGTTAGTTGGCGATGTCGCCAAAAAGTATGCCACCGGCGGGATGTTTGATGTGGTCGATCTGGCTGCGGAACAAGCGCGTTATGCCGCGCAGGAGATTTCCTTCACCGCGCCCTTGTTCGGTTCCAAAATGTGGGCGGCCAAAGAGGAAGCCGCCGCCTTTGAAAATGCTATTCTGGCTCAGGCTGATCTACCGGAAACCGCCTGGCAACGGGCCAAGATTGAAGGGACGCGACGGCTGGGTCGCCTCTTGTTGTCTGATCTACAGATTGTACCGCGCGATGAGGACAAGTTGGTCTTCCACTTTTCCCTACCCAAAGGCGCCTTTGCGACCATTGTGCTGCGCGAATTCATGAAAGTCGATCTAAGCGATAGTCAACAGATCGACAGCGACGCCGATCTCGACTGATCGGTTTGGTGTATTTTGGTGTCGGAGTTATACACAATCAGACCTGTCCGGTTTCTATGAACGTTACGAAAATAAAGCGGTAACTGTAGTCATCGCCGCCGGCGTGACAAGTTCCAAGGATTACCGAAACAAGTAGCTAACCTTCATTAAAACCGGACAGGTCTCAACGGACAAAGCCGTTTGTGTCTAAATCCGCTGAGTATGGGGTAAATTCCGCATGACAAAAGCGTTTCGACCGGTTTCGTATCGCAACAGTGATTGGTTCGCACAAGATCAGCAACGGACGGAGAGCATGGAGATTCCGCTTTTTCCATTAAAGAATGTCGTACTGTTTCCCGGCATGGTGTTGCCCCTGCATATTTTTGAGTTACGCTATCGTGAGATGATCAACCGTTGCATCGACGAACGCCTGCCCTTTGGCGTCGTGCTGATCAAAGAAGGTCAGGAAGTCGGCCCCGCTGCCACGCCCCATGACATCGGCACCCTGGCCCGCATTCACCGGGTGGAACGGTTGGAAGATGGCTGCATGAACATTGTCACCATCGGCACCGAACGCTTTCAGATCGAAAAAATTTTGCAGGAACAGAGCTATCTGACTGCCACCGTGCGCACCATCCCCACCATCAATGGCGGCACACGCGTTGCCACCGAACTGGCCCACAAGATGCGCCCTCGGCTCTATGAATATGTCGAACTGCTCTCCAAAGCCAACAACGCCGATCTCAAACTGGATCGCCTGCCCGAAGAACCGACCGCTCTTGCGTTCTTGGTCGCCATCGCTCTGCAAATCTCGCCGACGCAAAAACAGACCCTGCTCGAACGCCCCGGCATTCCGGAAATCCTGGTTGGTGAACTCAACCTGCTGGCCCACGAAAATATGATGCTGCGCTATATGATCGACACCCAGCGCGAAGTGCAAGCGATGAACGCCGGCATGACAGGGGGGATCTTTCCGAATTAAAATGAGTTTGTGATTCCCAATCTCCCCGCGCAGTGATTTTGCTAAGGTGGGGAGATTGGCACTAAGTTTCTTCGCGTTTATGCGGGTAGAAAATTTGACAAAGTCGCCGTAACCGTGGTAAACTCCAAATTCTAAAAGTGAAGCACACGTCTGGGGAATTAGCTCAGCTGGCTAGAGCGCTACGTTGACATCGTAGAGGTCACTGGTTCAAGTCCAGTATTTCCCACCTAAAATTGTAGATGAGACCATCTCCAAACTCATTCGGGGGATTGTCCAGAGACAGACGAGCAGTTGCTCGGTTCTTTGGACAATCCCCTTTTTGTTTTCCAAACAATACCAGAAGGGCGGATGCCTCTACGTTATGAAAACTTCAACCGCGATTCGGTACATGCACCAGGGCGGCTCTCCGGCGCTACCTAGCCACCCGATCAGGTGCTAAATTGACCAGTAATTTAAACATCAGCTTGTCAGCCGATCCCATATTGATCGCGAATAAAAGGCAACAAGCCCAGCTTTTCCAGCCGGTCGAGCGGTGCGCGGAAGGTCACTTGCACCACACCAGGGTGGCGACCAATCTCAATCGCGCCGGTAATAGTAGCGCGATTCTTGACCTCCGGCACGGTCATGTCCAGCAGTTTGGCGGCGCGGGCCAGGCCGTTGTCGGTAGCGGCATTCAAGTCCGGCCCCGTGCCGATGACGGAGATGGGGGCGGACTCTTCCAGCGCCGGCACGCCCCAAGATTTGGCCAGTTCGGCGGCGCGGGTGCGTTCTTCGGCGGTCAAGGGTTTCGCCAGGAAGGGCAAATCTTCGGCCACCGGCAGGATAAGCGGGCCGTCGAGATGCAAGCCTTTGAGCAGATGAACTTGTAATGTCACCGTGCCGGAAACATCGCAGGTGTGACCGGCAATTTCGCCGTCCCCCTGAAGTGCGTGCATGTCGCCCAGATAGACGCCGCCGCCGGCTGTCTTGACCGGGCAGATGAGAATTGCCCCGGCGCGCACGGCGTCAATATCCATGTGACCATCGGTGCGCGCTTCCAGTTGGTCGCCGGTGATACCATACTCGTGGGGGGCGCCGATGAGGAAGGAGCCAAAATCGCCGGCATTGTGTGAATCAGGCATACAGATGGCCGGCGTGGTGCCTAGTTGTCCCATGAAAGGCCGCAGGCGCGCTACAACACCGACTAGGTCAGACGGCGCAAAGGTGAGAATCGGATTCTGCACCGAGTTTTCCGGCAACGCCGCATAGCGAGCCGCACTGCTGGCGATCTCCTCCGCTGCCTCGGCTTGGAGCGTCACGCCGACAGAGCGATTGCCGTCAAAGGCGATGGTATAGCCATTGGTGAAGGTAAAGGGCGTGGCATCAGCGCCACAGTGATCACAGCGCACAGCGGTTGGGCCAATGCCTTCGGTGTGGGTTTTCGGATAGAGCGTGCCGCACTGAGGACATTTGCCGGCCACATAGGGATCGCCGAGGAAACGACCAGCCATCCACTGGTCATTGCCGGAGGAGGTTGCCAGCGAAGTGATCTTGATGTCGCGAATGCGCAGGACAATGGCGTCCCCCACCTCGGCGCCGGCCACCGCCACCGGCTTGGTCACTTCATGGCCGCCGCGAATGGCCGGCGTGATCATCGGCCCCCAACAACCGGGCGCCGTGTTGGCGATAATGTGGCCGCCATCGCGCACCGGCCCTAACATCGGTCGCGTCGGGTCGAGCAAGCCATCGGTAAATTGATCAACGTAGACTGTCTCATGTCCCTGCTGACTGCGTAACTGTTCACTCATAAAGCGTTCCTCCTGATAATGAAAGCGTCACTTGTATGGCAACGCCATGAATACAACAAAGCCGTTATTCGCTCTCCCTCTCTTCTGGCCTTCTGTTCTTCTTGGCTCACGCCCGCCCGCCGCCGGCAAAAGTAACAACAACTCTGCCCCGTCGCTCAGCGGCGTGGTCGCCTCCACATGGCGGCCGCCAAGCATGGGCAAGGCGCGTTCCAACCGACCGGCCAGGGTTGGGTGTTGGATGGTGATGGTCGCGACCGCCGTCGCCACAGTTGCATCGGTTGGCAAAGCCAATGTTAGACGGGTTTGTCCGGCGGCATAAGCCAAACCGGCGCTCAGGCGAACGTGAATATTCATGGGCATGATCCATTGCTAGGTAGGTAGAGGCTTGCTGCTGATATTGTACCGCAGCGTCCTAAAATGGTACAAGCAGGTAAGGCGATAAATGCTTTACATTGGTGGACATGGTGCGATATAGTATAATTGGTTGCAACAGACCAATCTAAAGAAATTTCAATTTCAGAAACAGGTTACATGTCTTCGACACCAATAACGATGAAAATGCAACAGGGATTTCACCGATTGCACCGATTTTTCTATTCGTTAATCGGCATAATCGGTGAAATCCCTGTTATTTTCACATCAGGTTACATGTCTTCGACACCAATAATGATGAAAATGCAACAGGGATTTCACCGATTTTTCTACTCGTGAATCGGCATAATCGGTGAAATCCCTGTTATTTTCACATCAGCCCTCATGACCTACAGTCACACCCACCGATGAAAATGTGGTATACTCGTGACGGCTGGTATGCCGAAGTCGTAGTTTCGCTGGTACTGTGAGTCCGCAGAACAGCCTGACTCAGAGACACTTGGGGAACACCACTGTTGCTACGAGCACGCAGAGGAGAATCCTTCAAAGGGAGTGTCTTGCACACCAGCCAGCTTATTTTCATAGGAGGGGGTGAGATGTCACAACTTGTTATTGAATTACCAGAACCCCACCTTTGATCACTACCGTATCCAGCGGATTTGGAGCGCAGTTGATGATCCATACCCACGCTTTTAATGGCCTGACCCTCCAGACCGGTGATATTCTCTGTATGCGCAATGGCGCCGGTTACAACTGGTTTAGCCGCCTCTGGGCGCTGATCGGCTATCTGGTGCCGGGGACGGTTGATCATACGGCGCTCTATGTCGGGCCGGGCGGGCGCTGTGTTGAGGCGCTGGCCAAAGGGGTGATCGACTTTGTCATGCCGGGGAACGTCTGGGACGCCGATCGCGTCGCTGCTAAACGGCTCTATTATGACACGCTAGTTGGCGCCGCCTATCCGCTGCAAGGGTTGGGCCTTTCACCACAAGAAGAGACACGCATCCGCACTGGCGTTGCCGACTATTGTCTGGCGCAGGTTGGTAAGCCGTATAATGCCAACTTTCTCAACACGGTGACCGATGAAGCATTTTACTGTAGCCAGTTGATCTATCTGGCTTACCGTGAATTTGGCGTTGACTTGGGTGTTTCTCCTGTCCGGCTGGTGGCGCAGTCAGCCGACAATGAAGCCCAACCGCTCCTGATTTTGCCGGTCGCGCTGATGGATAACTGTTCGCATCAATTTGTCCGTAGTCGGGTCGTCGCATAGTCCAGAGTCGAGTTGACACCATTTTGGTGACATTGCCGCTATTGAGAAGAGGAAAAGCGCCATGCGTAAGGTGGCGTAAACTCATGGCAATTGTCATCGCTGCTATTTTACAATCGTCTGGCTTACCGCTATAATCCCGCCCATGCAAAGAATCCTACTGGTGTGTCGCCATCCCTTGGCGTGTCAAACAGCAGCCACACCATTACTTGTAGCCATCGCTCATGCACATTGCGCTCAACGCTCAACTACTTGATACGAGCCACAGTTATCGCGGCGCCGGCGTCAGCACCTACTGTTTACGGTTGTTAGAGCAACTAGGTGCGCTCACATTAGCGCCGCCAGCGCTCGCAGAGTCATCGCCGGTGGTGGCAATGAGGCGCGCAGCACGGTTTACGGCTTTTGTCAGCGCACCCACGTTACGCCTGCCGGGTATCCACTTCCAGCAAACGCACCTACCGCCCGATCAACCTTGGGTGCGCATTCTTTGGGAACAGAGCGTTTTTCCCCTAATGTTACGCCAACAAGGCGCCGATCTCGTCCATGGCCTCGTCAATGTCCTGCCCCTCGCCACAACCGTGCCGGCCATTGTCACTGTCCACGATCTCAGCTTTCTGCGGATGCCGGAGAAGTTTCCAATCACCAAACGGTGGTACTTAAGCCAATTGTGTCGCGCCAGTGTACGGAAGGCGCGCCATATCATTGCCGTCAGCGGCCAAACGGCCACTGATTTACAACAGTTTTGGGGGATTGCTGAAGGCAAAATTAGCGTGATCTACAATGGCGTCGGCACCGAGTTTGTCCCGGCCTCGACGCTGGCAATCGAGGCGTTTCGGCGTGAACGTGGCTTGCCGTCCCGTTTTTTTCTCTACTTGGGCACCTTAGAACCGCGCAAAAATCTACCCCTATTGATTCGCGCCTTTGCCCAGTGGCGGGCGGAGACAACGGCGGCCAACCGGGAGATTAAATTGGTGATTGCCGGCGCCAAGGGCTGGTTCTATGAACAAATCTTCGCCCTGGTGACGCAGTTGCAATTGAGCGAGGTCGTCCTTTTTCCCGGCTTTGTCCCGGCGGCGGAATTGCCTGATTGGTATCGCGCCGCTGAACTATTTATCTACCCAAGCCTCTTTGAAGGCTTTGGCTTGCCGGTGGTGGAGGCGATGGCCTGTGGCGTGCCGGTGATCTGTAGTGACACCGGCAGTCTGGTGGAAGTGGCCGGCAACAGTGCGCTCACCTTTCCGGCCCAGAATGAAGCGGCGCTGGTGGACCGGTTGCATCAGATCATGACCGATGCGCCTTTACGCCAGGAGTTGCGGCGTCTGGGCCTGGCGCGGGCGCAACAATTTTCCTGGCAGCGCACCGCCGAGGCGACCTTTGATCTCTATTGCCGGCTGAACACTCATCAACTATAAAGTACACTTCTCCTTTCTGGCGGGGCTATGGTAGACTACAGGTACAATGAGCGTATGGAAGTAACTACTGTTTTGTGAAGCAAGGGGTGATCTGCCGGAAGCCTAATGAAGGTTAGCTAATTGTTTCGGTAATTCTTGGAACTTGTCACGCCGGCGGCGATGACCTACAGTTACCGCTTTATTTTCCTAACGTTCATCAGTCTTTACGACCGATCACAACAAAGGATTTGCAAAGTACATGGCTACGGCTAATCAGATTAATCTTTCAACTGCTTCTGCCAATGCAACGGGAAGAGGGCTGACGCCCGGCAAACAGGATAGCCAATTGGCCCGATTGGCCCGGTCGATCCCGGCTAACCGTTGGCACTCGCTCCTGTTGGCAGTTGATCTCCTGCTGATTTTGCTCGCCTTCGCCGGCGCCTATGCCATGCGCTACCTCTGGCAATTGGGGCGCACGGTTGACCCGGCCAACCAGGTCGGCATTCAAGCCTATCTTGGCTTTGCTATCTTGTTGGTGATTGCCTGCCTTCTCTCCTTCCGCTTTTCACGCGTCTATCCGTATAAGATGGGGCGCAGTGTCATCGAAGAGACCTACATGATCGGCACGGCCACAACGCTGGCGGTTGTTGTCCTAAGCGGCATCAACCTGGTCTATGAACCACTCTCCTATAGTCGTTTGCTCTATCTTTACACAGCCATTCTCATTACGCTCTTTCTCGGTCTGAGCCGCCTGTTGATTGTTGCGGGGCGCCTGCATTTGCGTCACTACGGGATCGGCGTCAAGCGCGTGCTATTGGTCGGTGTCGGCGATGTGGGGCGGATGGTGATGCGCACAGTGATGGCGCGCCCGGAACTGGGCTACCAGGTGGTTGGCTTCCTCGATGACAATGTGACCAAAGGGCAAACCGATATCGGGCCGTTCAAAGCGTTGGGGCCGCTGGAAAACTGCCATGAAGTCCTGGCCCAACATGCTATCGACGAGATGATCATCTGTCTGCCCTGGCAGAGCCACCGCATGGTGCAACACCTGTTGCATGTGTGTGAACAGCAACAAATGCGCGCGCAAATTGTGCCGGATTTCTTCCAGTTGACCAAAAACCAGTTACAGGTCGAAGAACTGGACGGCATTCCGCTGCTCAGTTCGCGCGATCTTTCGATTCAAGGGTGGAATCTGGTCTTGAAACGGGCCGCTGACCTAACATTGACCGCGCTGCTGGGGCTAGTCGCCATACCGTTGGCGACGCTGATTGCCCTGGCGATCCGGCTCGATTCAGCCGGACCAGTGATCTATCAACAGACCCGCATTGGAAAAAATGGCAAACCCTTTACCTGTTACAAATTTCGTTCGATGGTGATGGGGGCAGACGCGCAACAGGAGTTGGTGGCAAAGCTGAACGAGGCCACCGGCCCACTCTTTAAGATGCGTAACGACCCGCGCATCACATGGGTGGGGCAATGGCTGCGTCGCTATAGCCTGGATGAATTACCCCAGTTTTACAATGTGTTGCGCGGCGAGATGAGCCTGATCGGCCCACGGCCCAATCTACCCCATGAGGTAGAACAATATCAGGAGTGGCATAAAAAGCGCTTGAGTGTCAGCCCGGGGATTACCGGGCTGTGGCAGGTGAGCGGACGGAGCGATCTCACCTTTGATGAGATGGTCTTGCTTGATATTTACTATGTGGAAAACTGGACGCTGGCGCTCGATCTGCACATTTTGTTACGCTCGCTCCCAGCGGTGAT
>QWII01000165.1 GCA_021405325.1 Caldilinea sp. CFX5
CGAAGTTGTAGGCGCCGCCGAAATAGTCTTCGGTGCCCGTGCCGCAGATGGTGGGGTAGTCGCCATCGCCGTCGATGTAGAATTTGATTTCGCCTTCGCCCCACCAACCGCTGTTGTTGATGTTCCAGCCCATGACCGTGCCAACATAGTGGCCGCGCCCCTTGACCCCGTCGAGGATCACGTAGGGTTGCAGATAGGGGAGCGGGTTGGTGCGGCGGAATTGGGCATGGAAGTAAGCCGCCTGTTCCGGCACCTGGGTCAGGCAGTAGTTGATCTGATAAAAACAGGCGCCACTGCGCACCGGGTTGCGATTTTCTAAGGTGATGGTGGCGCGCTGGCGAAAGGGCATCTCCCAGAAACAGTTAAGCCCTCGGTTTGGGTTGACCGCTACCGGCAGCGAATTGACCAACGCACTTGGCCCTTGCGTGGGGCGCTCCGGGTTCTGATAGCTGTAGGGCATGGCAAAGAAATCAGTCAGCGGACATTCGACTGACGGCTGCTCCTGCCCTTCCCAGTAGATGCGCAAGATAAAGTCGCGATCCATCATGCTGCCGCCAAACCACATGCTCTGGATCGCACCCATGCCCGTAATGTCGGCCAGCACCGCTGTCGTTTTCGGCGCAATGAGGACGTAGGGGCGACATTTCCAGCCGCGCCCTAACTCGCGCGCCGGATGATCGTCGCCTTCGGGGTCGGCCATTGCGCCCATGCCTTTGCCGCCGGTGGGATTTTCCGCACTGATCGAGCGGGTTTCCGCTTCGCTCAACCAGGAAAGATTGCCGAGATTGCGGCCGAGACCGTTAAAGGTTGTCATTGGTTTTATGCTTTCTTGCTTGTGGAGCGTTATTGATTTGCCTCTTTGCTCCCCGTAGCGGAACCCGTTTCTTGCTCCTGTGCGATGCTAGAAGGAATGTTATGTTTTTTGCGCAACTCTTCCAGCGTAATGCCCTGGCCTGCGCGCAGACTCTGTCGTGCTTCGTCAATGCGTTCCTGAAAGCGTGGATTGCGCAGTAATAACTCTTCCCACCAATCTTCAGGGTCAGCAAAACCGACCAACAACCCCGCCGGTACACCATGCCGGGTAATAATCACATCTTCCGTTTCAGCTATGCGCAGGTAGCGTGATAGCTCATCTTTGACTTCGTTTAAAGCTACTCGAATCATTGGTCACTTATCCCATATTCGGCTAACCACTTCATCGCGTCCGCTTTTTCACGGATGGCGAGAATCTCAACCATACCACCTTCGGTTTGATAGAGAACATCATAAAAGGCGCGTATCTCATCAATGCGCAGTCGATATTGTGGGCGACGATACCCTTGCAAGCGTTTAATCCGACTTTTGCTCTCCTTCTCCGGCTCATGGGTTAAATGAACTTCGATGGCATCTAACACCTTGGCCCGTTCATGCGCCCGCAATGATAGTAAATCGTCTTCGGCTTGGGGTGAAAAGAGAATCGTATAACGCAAGGTAGTGACTTCCCAACTGCAATTGTATGATTTATAGCTACAGTATAGCTATAATTTGTGGGTTGTCAATAGCAAAAATAGAATGCTCGTAAGTTTTGCTCACCGGGTCAGCGCAGGATTGAGTGAGGAAATATCGAAGCCACGCTCCTTTAAAAGGACAGCGGCTTTGGCGCGCACTAACATTGTGCGGTTGAATTGTTGTAAAAGTCTTTTCGCTTGTTTTTGTTCACGCACACTCAGTTTATCACGCTGCTGTTTCCAAACTAATCTTTGCATTTGCTCTGCTTCTTCTACGCCCACTTCAGTATGGCTTGCATCTTTCCTTGCTCCTTCATAACTCGGCCTAGTGGCCCTACCGCGCACCGCTGTGTGTAATGTTACGTTGCTTTATAGTCGGTCAACTTGAAACAGAGAACCTCCCGTTGATCCGCCGTCTGCACCAGCGGCGGCTTCACTTGGCGACATACATCCCGCACATAGGGACAGCGCCCGGCAAACTTGCAACCAACATAGCCGTATTCTTTCGTCTCCATATCGGGCAGGCGCACCAGGTCACGCCACTTTTCGCCGATCTTGGCGACTGAGTCGAGCAGCAGTTCGGTGTAGGGGTGGGCCGGTTGGGTTAGCACTTTGGTGGCGGGGCCATATTCGACCACGTTGCCCCGGTACATAATCGCAATCAAGTCGCTGACATAATAGGCGGTCGAGAGGTCGTGGGTGATGTAGAGGATGTTGATGTTAAAATCATCGCGCAGCTTCTTGAAGAGATTCACCACATTCATGCGCAACGAGGCGTCGATCATGCTGACCGGCTCGTCGGCGACCAGCAGTTCGGGGTGGGGAATGATGGCGCGCGCCACTGAGACGCGTTGCAACTCACCGCCAGAAAACTGGTTGGGATAGCGCCCAATCACCCGTTCCGCCGACAGCCCGACATTGACCAACGCCTGGTCAACCGCCTCATGGGCTGCTTTTTTGCTCTTGGCCCCCCAGACATTGCGCGCCGTCTCAAAGAGATAGGTGTCCACTGTCTTGCGGCTGCTAAAGCTCTCAAAGGGATTCTGGAAGATCGGCTGCACCCGTCGCCGGAATTCGCGAAGTTGCGCACCACGCAAGCGGCCCACGGTACTCAGCCCGTCAATCACAATTTCGCCGCTACTCGGCTGCATCAGCCGCAAGATCATGCGCGCCAGCGTCGTCTTGCCCGACCCCGACTCCCCGACGATGCTGAGGATTTGGGGTTTGCCCTTGGCAATGGTGATGTTGACACTGTCCACGGCGGCCAGCTTGCGCGCGCCAAGCAACCCGCCGATGCGAAAAATTTTGCTTACGTTCTTGATTTCGAGAAATTGTTCACTCATGATCAACCCACAATTTTTTCGATTTGGTCACTCGCCACCAGGGTCGGTTCGCCATAGAGCAGGGCGTTGTAATAGATTTGGGCGGCATGTTCACAGATGACTGTGCGGCGAAAGGCTTCCTCCACCGTGCGCCCCACCGTCAGCAAGCCATGATTGGCCCAAATGACACCGGCCCCTCCTTGCAACACCTTCATCATCGCATTACCAAAGTGTTCGGAGCCGCTCAATAAAAAGGGCATCACCGGCACGCGACCGCCCAAGTTGGTCAACAAACTCGCTACCACTGGTTCAATCGGCTTGCCCAGCGCGCCCAGCGTGTTGACATAGATCGGCTCGCTGTGGATGATAGCAAAGACATCGGGCCGCTGCCGGTAGACCACACAATGCACCGGCGTCTCATACGATGGCCCGTGCGGCCCCGCCACTTGCTGGCCGTTGACATCGACAATGGATAGGTCATCGGGGGTCATCCCTGCATAGGGCAGATCATGTGGTGTAATGGCGATTAGCCCACTTTGCGGGTCGCGCACGCTGACATTGCCTTGCGTATTGGGAACCAGCCCGCGCACCGCTACTTCTTTGCTAAAGCGGATCACTTCCGTTCGTAACGCTAACGCAACACTATTCATGCTTACATCATTTCTTTGCTGTGGATGACGACGACCAATTCGTCGCTTCCCGTTTGACACAGGCGACCCAATGGCCCGGCTCAATTTCAATCAACGGCGGCTGTACTTGACGACAACCGGCATCGGCCAGATAGCAGCGGTCGGCAAAGCGGCAGCCTTTGGGTGGGTTTAGCAAACTGGGCGGACGCCCGCTGATGCCGGTGCGCTGGGTGTCATCGCCTAGGCGGGGCAGCGAACGGATCAACATTTCGGTGTAGGGGTGCAGCGGATTATCAAAGAGGACATCGGTGCGCGCAATCTCGACCACCTTGCCGGCATACATGATCACCATGCGGTCGGTGATCTGATAGTGGACGCCCATGTCGTGCGAGACCATGACAAAGGTGTTGTTGAGCTTTTTCTGCAAGTTGCGCAACATGGTCAAAATGCCCCGCTGCACCACTACATCGAGCGCCGTGGTTGGCTCGTCGGCCAGGACAAACTTGGGTTGAATAAAGGTCGCCAGCGCCACAATCACCCGCTGGCGCATCCCGCCGCTCAACTGGTGCGGATAGGCATTGAGGACATCGGCGGGCAGTTCCAACTCTTGCAGATAGGCCGCCATCGACTCCAACAGCACCTTCTTGCCATAGTTGCGCACCTCTTGCAGTGAGTAAGAATCGAGAAATTGATCCTTGATGCGCACCACCGGGTTCATTACGCTCATCGACGCCTGGGGAATGTAGGAAAGATGTTTCCACCAGTAGCGATGAAAATCGGCGTTGGGAATGACGGTGCGCTGGCCGTTCTCTTCGACTTCCAGTTCGATGGAACCGTTGGCAAAATACATGGGGCGCTCGACATTGCCGTAGATCCCCTTCATGAGGGTGGTCTTGCCACAGCCCGACTCGCCGGCCACGCCCACAATTTCGCCGTCATAAATGTCAAAGGAGACATCTTCCACGGCCTTGACCGTCCCCTGCACGGTATCATAAAAGAGACTGACATTGCGAATGCGGATCATTGGCGTCCTCTTCGTGTGGCAAAGTAATCCGACCAGCCGGTGGAGACCAGAAACAACCCGATAAAGAGCAACATAATCGAGAAGATCGGCGACAAGATCCAGAGCCACTTTTCCAGCAGCAGCGCCTGATGTTGCATGGCCCAGTAGATCATGGTGCCGAGCGTGGCATCTTTCAGGCTGGACAACCCGATGATCGCCAACCCCGACTCCGCCGAGATGGCGACCAGAATGGTGTTGATAAAGTTCGCCAACGCCCAGCCCAGCACAAAGGGCATAATCTCCACGACCACAATTTTCAGCGTACTTTCCCCGGAGGCTTGTGCGACATTGATAAACTCCCGTTCGCGCAAACTGAGCGCCATCGCCCGCGCCTGTCGCCCCGGCCACGGCCAGTTGAAGACCACCAGCACCCCCGCAATGATCAAAAGCGAACTCTTGCCCCCCAGCAGCGCCGAGAGTAAAATCAGGATCGGCAGCGACGGCACGGCGATCACAATGTCCATGAGCAAGGTCAACGTGCGATCGACATAGCCGCCAATAAACCCGGAGAGCAACCCCACCAGCACCCCAATCAACGTCGCCAGGGCCGCCACCCCCAGCCCAATCCACAACGAATTGCGGATCGACCAGGTGAGTAGCCAAAAAATATCCTGCCCCAGGTTATTCGTCCCCATATAGTGGAGCGAACTGGGCGGCAAGTTGCGGATATAGGTATTCCACCCGGTCGGGTCTTCGGGGGCAAAAGGTGGCACTACCAACCCCAAAATCAGAAAAATCGTCACCAGGATGATGCCGACCACCAGCCGTGGTTTGATCAAACGCAAAGGACACCTCGATTTATATTTGTTCGTTGGTTCGTTGGTTGGTTCGTTGGTTTCGACAAGCTCAACCAACGAACCAACCAACGAACCAACGAACCTATTTATACCGAATCCGCGGGTCGATAAAAGGATAGACGATATCCAGCACCAGCGTAGCAGTGGCGACGGCGACAATGGAGAGGCTAATTGCACCCATGATCAGATTATAGTCAGTGCCGATGATCGCCTTATAGACCAGGGTGCCGATGCCGGGGTAGCCAAAGAGAATTTCAGTGATGAGCGACCCGCCAAAGACGCCGCCGATACTCAAGCCGAGGACAGTGATCTGGGGCAGCACCGCCGTGCGCGCCACATAGCCGACCATCACCTTGCTGTCATCGACGCCACGGAAGCGGGCATAGTGGACAAAATCTTCCTCTTTGGTGTCAATCGCCATCGCTTTCATGCTGATGATCCACCAGCCTAGGTTGACCGTGACAATCGCCATCAAGGGCAGGAAGGAGTTATAGGCCACGCTGCGGAACCACGGCCAGGTGCCTGGCTCACCGCTCACTTGAAAGACAAAGGGAAAGACCGGCCAGATGTAGGCAAAGAGGATGACCAGCAAGAGCGCAAAGATGTAATAAGGCACCGGGTAGATGATCATCGCCACGGTTTCAATGATCTTTGACGCCGTTTTGCGATTGTGATAACCGGCCAGCAACCCGATAAAGTTGCCTAAGCACCAACTGATCACCAACGCCGTCAACATCAACCCCAGCGACCAGGGCAGCTTTTGCGCAATCAACAGGCTCACCGGTGTCGGGTAGTAGGAGAGCGAGGGGCCAAAATCCTGGGTCAACACCACCCGTTTGAGAAAGGCCGTGTACTGCTCCCAGAGCGTCCCCTCCAAGCCAAACAACTGGGTCAACGTCTGGCGCATCGACTCGACCAGTTGCGGATCCATCGTCGTCCCCTGCGACATCAACTTGCCCAGCATCGCCTCCACCGGATTCCCCGGAATAAAGCGCGGCACAAAAAAGACAATCGTAATCCCCAGCCAGACGACCAGCAGGTAGGTAAAGATCCGGGTGAGCAAGAAGCGGACAAACTGCATGGCGACAACTCCTTAAGGTGAAGCGAATAGTAGGACAGTGGGTCAGTGAGACAGTAAGACAGTAAGACAGTAAGACAGTGGGTCAGTGGGTCAGTGGGTTAGCACGCCGCCGACTGTGCAACTGTCTTACTGTCTTACTGTCTCACTGATTTACTGTCCTACTGTCTCACCGTCAACTACTTCGCTTGAATATTCGCAATAATAAACTTAAAGTTCGACCACCACCACCACGGCCCTTCGTAGTAGTTATCGGCGGTGGGGTAGTTGGTGAAGTAGGTCTCGTTAACCGGCACGAACTTGGAGGTGCCGAACATGGGGATCCAGTGCATCTCCATTGCCATTTGCATCAAGAGATCCTTGCTCAGTTCCACATTCTTGGGGTCATCCGAGGTCAACTTCTCTAATTCGTCGAGAATCTTCGCTAACTCATCACTTTTGTGGCGGTGTTGGTTGCCGGGGGCCGGCGTGCCGGTGTCCACAATAAACTTCTGGTGCCAGAAGTTGACATTCGGGTAGATGTCGGGACCGATGGCGCAACCGGGCCAGTAGGAGCCGGCTTGATACTCACCGGTGGAGCTAGCGTTCCAGAAGGTGCCGCCGGTCATGGGGCTGGCGGTGGTATCGACGCCAAATTTTGTCCATGAATCGGCTACGGCAAAGGCCAGGCGACCCGATTGTACTTCGAAGTCCGCCGGCGCGTTGATGGCAATCGTCCACTGGGTGCCGTCGGGCAGTAACCATTTGCCGTCGGCATTGCGGCTAAAGCCCACACTCTCCAACAACTTGGCCGCTTGTTCCACATCATACTTCCACCAGCCAACGCCAAAGAGATCGATCAACGCTTCTTCGCTGGTTGGCAAGTCGCCGCCGACGCCCTGTTGGTTGAAGATTTCCGCCATGTCCTTGGCAAAGTTGGGGTCAAAGGGCTTGTAGCCATCGGGCAGTTCCATTGCCAGCAAGCGCTCAACCAACGGTTTGTGGTAGGTATTCTGTACTGCTGCCACCGGCGGCACCCCTAGCGGCGAAACGCGCAACATACCGGCAAAGGTGCCGAGCGACACATTCTTAATATCGGTCGCCAGCGCTAAAGCCCAGCGCACCTGCCACTGATCATAGGGCGGTTGCGAGTTGTTAAAGGCAATGCCCCGTTCACAGGGGTCATCAAAGTCGGCGTAGGGGAAGCCGGCGTGCCAGGCGCGCACCGTATCGGTTTTGTCGATCAACACCTGCATCGATTCCGGCGTAATGTCTTGCAAGATGTCCACATCGTTGTTGATCATCGCCAGAATGCGCTTCTCTTCAGTGCCGACAAAGTTCCACATGACATACTTGGGGCCGGATTTGCCGGTGATCATGCCGACGCTGGTCTTCTGCCAGTCGTCACGCAGTTCCCAGACGGTCCAGTTGCCGTTCGGGTCATGGCTGTGATATTTGTACTGGGCAAGACAGGTGGGCGGGAAGGCGGTGTAGGTGGTGGGATCTTCTTTTTCCCATTTGTGTTTGGGCACCGGCCAGAAGCGGGTGGCATCCCAAATTGTTACGCCTAATGCCTTAGAGAAGCGCGGCTGTGGACGGGTCGTCTCGACGATAACCGTATACTTGTCCTGGGCCGTCACCGACTTGAGGAAGTCCACCGACCAACCATGAATGGGCAGTTTGTCATTTTTTAGCCCTAATTCCAGCGTAAAGACCACATCGTCAGCGGTAAACTCCACGCCATCGTCCCAGAAGATGCCTTCGCGCAGCTTGATCTCAAAGCTGGTAAAGTCATCATTGAGCGCTTTGGGCATTTCGGCGGCCAGGGCGGGGTACTGTTCACCGGTGACAGTGTTGATCTCCCACAGGTTATCCAAACAAAGCTCATGATAGCCGCGGCCCATATCTACCCCTGGCGCATAGGGGTTGAAGAAATCGGGGCGACTGACCACGCCACCCAAATTGTCGAGAATCAAGGTGTCATTTCTGGGGGTGCCAACAAAGGTTTCACCACCGGCTGGGGCCGGGGCAGCCGCACCGCCGCCATCAGCAGCGGGCGCTTGGGGAGCGGCACAAGCACTGAACAACAGCGTTACAATCACGGTTACTGCCAGGAACAACTGTTTCTTCCTCATAGATCTTTTCCTTGAACAAATTGATCAGGCAAACGTATAAAGGTTTGAAGCTGTTGGATGCCCCGGTAGGCGGGGCCAAAGCAGGGGGAAAGATAGGGTAGTGGCAGTGGTTTTATATACCGATAAACTCTCCTTTCTGGTAAGAAGTGCAATTGCCAACCAGATGTGCGCGCAAAGGATTGCGCGCTGACAGCGTTCAATAGGTTAAATGCGTAACAAGGGCAAGTCGTACGGTACAGCGGAAACTGCAACGCCTGAACAGTGTAGCAAAGCCAAAACAAAATGTCAAAGACGATTTTTTTTGACCAGTCGGCGCGTGAGGGGGCGGTGCGTGCGTCGCACCGGTCACAACGCTTCCGGTTGGGGAAACGGCAGTTGACCGGTGCAACGCACGCACCTGGCGCTAGACATCAAAGACACTGCCGTCGGCCATGAAGGCGTTCCGTGGCCCGCGGTGATAGTGGGGTGGGCTGGCTAACAGGACTTCCTCATTTAATTCTACACCCAAACCGGGGTGATCCGGCACAAGGAGATGACCGTTTTCCACCACCCACGCCTCGCGCAGCGCCTGGTCGCGATAGGGTTCCTGGCGCACATATTCCAGAATGTGGAAGTTGGGGATCGCCATGGCCAGATGGGCCGCTGCCGCGGTTGCCACTGGCCCTTGCGGGTTGTGGGGGGCGATCTTGACATAGTATGCTTCGGCCATTGCGGCAATCTTCTTGCATTCGCTAATGCCGCCGGCGTGACAGAGATCGGGTTGGATCACATCGACCAGCCGTTGCTCCAACAAGGTGCGGAAGTCCCATTTGGAGTAGAGCCGTTCCCCGGTTGCCAGATCCATCTTGGGGCCGGCGGCGCGGATGCGGGCCAAGCCTTCAATGTCATCGGGCTGGGTTGGCTCTTCGAGGAAGAAGAGATTGTACGGTTCCAACGCCTGCATTAACCGCACTGCGCTGGAAGGGCGACCACGCCCGTGATCATCGACCATAATGTCAATTTTGGGGCCGACGGTGTTGCGCAAGAGGGCAATGCGTTCGGCAAAAGCGTCGATGCGCTCGGCTTCGGGCAGGGCGGCGTCACCGGCCCAAGCGCCGGTTTTCATGGCGGTGTAGCCGTCGGCAATATCGCGGAGGGCGTCTTCCACCATCAATTCCGGCTGGTAGATGCCGACATGGGTGTAGAGGCGCAGCTTGTTGCGTGTTGGGCCGCCCAGCAGCCGGTAGACGGGGACGCCCCACGCTTTGCCCCGAATGTCCCAGAGCGCCTGGTCGAGCGCCGCCAACGCTGAATTGAGAACAACGCCGCTGCGCCAGAAGCCGTGGCGATAGAGCACCTGCCAGTGATGTTCGACGGCCAGCGGGTCTTGGCCGATCAACTGTTCGCCTAGTTGATGGACGGCGGCTTCGACGGTTGGCTCCTTGCCTTCCAGGGTCGCTTCGCCCCAGCCGTAGAGGTCGCTGTCGGTCAAGACTTTGACGACAACCCAGTTGCGTAGACCAGCCCAACTGATCAGTGTGCGGATTTCGGTGATTTTCATGGATGGGTTTCTCTTTCGGTCATATTGAGTGGTTATAGGGAAAATGGTTATGTCTTATTGTAGTGCTTCTCGATTGCTTGTCAACTGCTGTTTCCAGTACATCAGTATCGCGATTTGACAGAAGCGACCAGGCTGCCGTAGAATGCCCAACTGCCGTTGCTGTCAAACAACGGCGTCGCTTTCAACCATTCATCCTGACGAGTTTTATGGAACCCAAGCAGATCCTCGCCTAACCACGGCTGCGTTCGGCATTGTTGCCCGGTGGCGCCGGTTGGTTATATCTGTTCCTAACGCCTGATTGGTCTGGTCAGGCGCTTTTGTGTTTTCCCAAAATTAGCAAACAAATCATAGCGACCAAACCCGCTCGTAGCCGGTCCGTTACTTTACATCAACAAGGATGGCATCCTCATGCATTTGCCTCTCCGCGACTACTGGTCGTTGCTGGCGCGCTATTTGCGCGCGCAACGGGCGAAGTTTTTCCTATTGGCGCTGCTCCTGTTGGGCAGCATTGGGCTGCAACTGGTCAACCCGCAACTGGTGCGCAGCTTTATCGACGCCGCCCAGGCCGGCAGTCCGCTGGCGACGCTGCTACGCTTGGCGCTGCTCTTTCTCGGCGCGGCCTTTTTGAACTATCTGCTCACCCTGGCGCTGACCTACCTCAGCGAAGATGTGGGTTGGCGCACGACGAACGCGCTGCGCACTGATCTGGCGGCGCACTGTCTGCGGCTGGACATGCGGTTTCATCAGCAAAATACGCCCGGCGCGCTCATCGAGCGGGTCGATGGCGATGTGGGGCAGTTGGCCCGCTTCTTTGCCCAACTTTTTCTGCGCCTGGTTAGCAATTTGTTGTTGCTACTAGGCATCCTGGTCGTGCTGACCTGGGAGGATTGGCGGCTAATGGTGGGCTTTCTCGTCTTTCTCATCGGCGCGTTCTGGATCTTGTTCCGGCTGCGCAACTTTGCCACCCCCTATATGGAAGCGGAACGGGCGGCCAGCGCCGATCTCTTTGGCTTTCTGGAAGAGCGACTGGGCGGACGCGATGATCTGCGCGCCAACGGGGCGATCCCGTATACTCTCCAGCGCCTCTTTCTGGTCATGCGCGCCTACTGGCGGGCCGGCATGGCGGCGCGGGTGCGCGGCGCGATCTTCGGTTCGATCATCGTGGTCTGGAACGAAGTGGGGACGGCGTTGGTCTTGGCGCTGGGGGCGTTCCTCTTTCTGCGCGACGCATTGAGCATCGGCGTCCTCTACCTGCTCTATGCCTACATTCGTCAGCTCACCGGCCCGCTGCTCGATTTGACCGGCGAGTTGCAACAATTGCAAGCGGCAAGCGCCAGCATCAACCGGATCAAGGCGCTGCTGGCGGAACGCAGCACCATCACTGCGGGCGCCATGAACACGCTCCCCGACGGACCGCTGGCAGTAGCCTTCAACGGCGTCCACTTTGCCTATGACCAGTCGGCAACCGAACAAAGCGCTGAACGCAGTCCGCTGCTGGTCGATTTCACCTTGGCCCTGCCGGCGGGACGCACATTGGGCGTGTTGGGACGCACCGGCAGCGGCAAGACAACCTTGACCCGTCTGCTGCTGCGCTTCTATGACCCGCAGGCCGGCGACATCACGCTAGGGGATGTCGATCTGCGCCAATTGACACTGACCGCCTTGCGCCACCATGTAGGAATTGTGACGCAGGAGGTGCAACTCTTTAACGCCAGCGTGCGCGACAACCTGACTTTCTTTGACCAGCGTATGGCTGATGCCGCACTGCAAGACGCGTTGACGACGGTCGGCTTGCAGGATTGGGTAGCAAAATTGCCGGCGGGACTGGATACGGTGTTGAGCGGCAACAGCGCACTTTCCGCCGGCGAAGCGCAACTGCTCGCCTTTGCCCGCTTGCTGCTGCGTGATCCGGGCGTGGTAATCCTGGACGAAGCCTCGTCTCGGCTCGACCCCGTGACCGAAGGGCGGCTCGACCGGGCGATCACAGCCCTGTTGCAAAACCGCACAGCCATCATCATCGCCCACCGCCTGCGCACGGTGCAAAAGGTGGATGACATTCTGATTCTGGAACAGGGACGCATCCAAGAATATGGCCCACGCGCCCAACTGGCGGCGGATCCGGCCTCCCGTTTCAGCCAACTGCTAAAAACCGGTCTCGACTTTGACGAGGTGACCTTATGACAACTCAAGCATCGACTCCGCGACCGCCGACTCCGCGACCAACGACCTCGCGACCAACGACCTCGCGACCAATGACGACACGATACTTTCTCTGGCAACTGCTCCGCTACAAGCCCTGGGCGTGGTTGTTGACCGTTTTGGCCTACATGACGCTCTATGGTTTGAACTTTGCGCCGCCGCTGATTGTCAGCACCCTCTTTGACCGGCTAACGGGCGCGGCGCCGGCAGGGCTGGGGCTGGGGACGCTGGTCGCCTTGTATATCGTGACGGCGGTGGGACGACAGGCGGCTTATGTTGCGCTGACGGCGGGTCAAATTCTCTATCTCAACCTGATCAACGGCGTGGTGCGCGCCAATCTCTTGGAGCGGCTTTTGCAGCGCCCCGATCCCCAGGCGACACCAGCATCAACCGGGGAAGCGATCAGCCGTTTTCGCGATGATGTCAACACCATTAACCAGTTCTTCGGCAGCGTCTTCAACCTGGTCGGCGTCAGTGTCTTTGTCCTGCTGGCCGTGGGGACGATGGTGCGCATCAATCTGCTGCTTACGTTGGTGGCGCTGCTGCCGCTGCTCGCGATCACCATTGCCATTCATTTGAGTCGCGGGCGGATTATCCGCTTTCGTGAAGCCAATCAGGTCGCCACCGGGCGGGTGACGGGGTTGTTGGGCGAAATGTTTGGCGCGGTGCAGGCAATCAAGGTGGCTGATGCGGAAACGCCGGTCATTGCCCATCTGCAAAGCGTCAATGAAACCCGGCGGCAGGCTGCGCTCAAGGATCGGCTGACCACAGAGCTCCTTGATGCGCTGGGAAGTAACCTAGGGGACATGGGCGCTGCTGTCATTCTGCTGATTATGGCGCAAGCGATCCGGGTAGGGAGTTTTACCATAGGTGACTTTGCCCTTTTTGTCTATGTCATGCCCTTTGTGGCCGGCAATGTGGGGTCGGTGGTCTGGGCGCTCACCAGCTATCGGCAACTGGGCGTCTCCTTGCAGCGGTTGCAGGCGTTACTGGAACCGACGCCGGCGACCATGCTGGTGCAGCATCGCCCGGTCTATCTGCGCACGGCGCTGCCACCGTTGCCGCCGCTGGTGCGCACCACAGCGGATCGACTGGAAAGTCTGCACGTCAGCAGGCTGACCTATCACTACCCGAATGGTGGGCGCGGCATCGACAACATCTCTTTTCGCCTGCCGCGTGGCTCGTTCACGGTTATCACCGGGCAGATTGGCGCCGGCAAGACGACGCTGTTGCGGGTGTTGCTGGGGCTGCTACCCAAGGACGCCGGTGAAGTGCGTTGGAATGGGCAGGTGGTGACGGCGCTGGATGACTTCTTCGTCCCGCCGCGCAGCGCCTATACGCCCCAGGCGCCCCGCCTCTTTAGCGACTCGTTGCGCGAGAATATTCTCCTGGGGCTGGATGAAACCCAGAGCAAGCTACCGGATGCGCTTCATGCCGCCGTCTTCGAGCAAGACCTGGCAACTTTCGACCCGGGGCTGGCGACGGTTATCGGCCCGCGTGGGGTGCGCCT
>QWII01000215.1 GCA_021405325.1 Caldilinea sp. CFX5
AAGCTCGCCAATCATATCGGCGCCATTGGGTTCTTTATTCATCACTCTAATGCTTCTCTACCTATCGTCTGATTATCACTACCTTTGCATGGCTACCGATAATTTAAAGGCAGACCGCGCAAGTGTGATCGCTTCTTGGATTGCAGCTTCAGTTAAGTGTGAATCGCGATAGGCTTCAACCAAATAGCTCACCGTGCAGCCATGCGCAAGCTCATTTAGGATAAAGTCAACATCAATACGCGTGTATTTGAAGGTGGGGCGTCCGCCGCAAACACCCACTGCGCGCACAATATGGTCGCCAAGCGGATAATACTCATAAGGTTCGCCGCCAACCAGTTCAGTCACAAGGTTTGCTTTAGGCTGCGCTTCCATGCTACGGTTCACTACGCTGTTCATCAGTTGTCCTCGCTTTGTATGAGAGACCCTCTTGCCTGGTACTATAACAAAACAGGATCCATTTGTCAATCCACCTGGATATTTCGGATATTTGGGTCTACCGCTTTGCCATTAAATCAGCCAGGGTACAACCTACAGCGATGAGCAGCATTTGATCTTGAAGAAAGCAATAGCTGTGCTATACTATGACCAAGGAGGTGAGTTTGATGACGTTACCCATTGAACGACAAATCATTCCTCTCACAGAGGACCAACATAAGGTGATACGGGTAGGTCAAACGCGCGTCACGCTTGATACGGTGATTCACGCATTTGAACAGGGCCATACGGCGGAAGAAATTGTCAGTCATTACCCAGCTTTGCAATTGGCCGATGTTTACGCGGTCATCGCTTATTACCTGAATCATCGCGCCGAAGTGCGAACTTACTTACGACGCCAAGAAGCGGAAGCAAAAAAACTTTGGGCGCAGGTCGAAGCCAAGACGGAGTATCAGCATTTTCGTGAACGCTTGCTGGCTCGTCTGTAGCACCGCTGCTGAATGGATCAACCAGATCCAACGCTTGCCTCTTTAACTCTGTTCAGGTGTGCCCTATTGCTCCCGACCTGTTGCCCCATGAACCCCATTTGATAATTCCTCCCTTTCCTGTGTATAATCACGCAGGTAACGATCAGCATTCTTATATTCACGCATAACCAAGCAGGAGAGCAACTGTGACAGAAGTGACAGCAGCGGCCACCGTTGATGCAGCCGGCGCGGCAGAACTAGCGTCGGTTGATCGCGAGCAGTGGCTGCACATGTACGAACAGATGAGCAAGATTCGCGCCTTTGAAGAGAACGCCAACGAACTCTACCTTAGCCGCAAGATGCCTGGCCTGACCCATCTCTATATCGGCGAGGAGGCAGTGGCGGTTGGCGTCTGCGAGGCGCTGCGGACAGACGACTATATCACCAGCACCCATCGCGGCCACGGCCATTGTGTCGCCAAGGGGGCCAAGCTCGACCGCATGTTTGCCGAGTTGTTGGGCAAAGAGGCGGGCTACTGTCGCGGCAAGGGCGGCTCGATGCACATTGCCGACCAGGACACGGGCAACCTGGGCGCCAACGCCATTGTCGGCGGCAGTTCCGGTATTGCGACCGGTGCGGCGTTATCGATCAAGATGCGCGGCACCGATCAGGTGGCAGTCTGCTTCTTTGGCGACGGGGCGATGGGCCAGGGGCTGTTTTATGAATCGGCCAACATGGCGCAACTCTGGAAGCTGCCGGTGATCTATGTTTGTGAAAACAACCAATATGGCGAATACACCAAGCAGCAAGAGGCCGGCGCCGGCACCTTGTTGGGGCGCGCCCAAGCCTTTGGCATCCATTCGGTCGAGGTGGATGGGCAGGATATTCGCCAGGTCTTCCTGACCATGCGCCAGTTGGTGGAACGGGCGCGGCGGGGTGAAGGGCCGGCCTTTCTGGTCTGCAAAACCTACCGCTTTCTGGGCCACCATGTCGGCGATGTCAACCGCGACTACTACCGCTCCAAAGAAGAGGAAAATTACTGGCGCACCGAACGGGACCCGTTAAAGCAACTAGCCGGTTGGATGGTCGAACAGGGACTGGCCGAGGCCGAAATCTTTGAACAGATTGAAACGGGTGTACGCAGCGAAGTCACCGCCGCCGTCGATTTTGCCTTAAACGCCCCCTACCCTGCACCAGAAGAGGTGGATCAACATGTCTACGCTTAATCCTAATGGCGCAAACGGCCAGCCGACGCGCATGATGACCTATGGCGAAGCGATCAAAGAAGCCATTGCCGAAGAGATGCGCCGCGACAGCCGTGTCTTTATCATCGGCGAAGATGTAGCCGAGGCCGGCACCCCCTTCAAAGTGCTGCTGGGCCTGGTCGATGAATTTGGCACCCAGCGGGTGATCGACTCGCCCATCTCTGAAGCCGGGGTCGCCGGCATCGGGGTTGGCGATCGCGAGGCTGTCAAGCATCGAAGCGAAAACGCCCGTCGCCGCCAGGTTGCCATCGACCTCAAACGCGTGCAGCGATCCGTGCAGCGTGTCGTGCAGCAGCAGCGTGTCGGTGTGCCCAAGCACCGGCATCCGCCGATGGACGATGTCCATGTCGCGCGGGTTCCCCGCCGGACGCGGCACCATCGCCCCCGG